>NZ_BCRO01000089.1 GCF_001552635.1 Actinomadura hibisca NBRC 15177
CCGAAGGGCTTCGCCCTGCTGTGCTGGATTCAAGAGGCAAGGGGCTCTGCCCCCTGCACCCCCGTCCCCGGTGGCCGGGGTTGGTGGGATGGTGCGGGGCGCGGGGTTGCGGTTGGCGGTCACGCGCGGGGCGCGGGGCCGGGGTAGTTGCGCGGAGCGCGGGCTTGGCGCGGAGCGTGCCCTTAGCGCGGAGCGTGGCTTTAACGCGAAGCGCAGAGCTTTAACGCGAAGCGCAGAGCCTTGGCGCGAAGCGCAGAGCCTTAACGCAGAGCGCAGAGCTTTAGCGCAGAGCGTGGGGCCTGGGCGCGGGACCAAGGCCAAGACCAGGACCGGGACCGGGTAGCTGTTAGACCATGAAGTCGGGCCCATCAGCACCCGGCACCCAGCACACAGCAGCCCCGCCTACGCCCGTGCCTTGAACGCTCTCAGTGACAGTGGCGCGAACACCAGTGTGATCCCCACGCCCCACGCCAGCGAGATCCACGCGTGTTCCAGTACCGGGCCGCCTACCAGCAGGCCCCGCATCGCCTCCACCAGGTGCGTCACCGGGCTGTTGTCCATCACCCACGCCACCGGGCCCGGGATGCCCTGCGTCGACTTGATGAACGCCGTGCTCAGGAAGCTCAGCGGGAAGATGACCACGAAGCCGAAGATCTGCACCTTCTCGGGTTCGTTCACCTTCATCGCGATGTAGACCGACGTCCACGAGAACAGGACCGCGAACGTCAGCAGCAGGAGGAACGCCGCGATCAGGGCCAGCGGGCTCGTCTCCACCCGGAAGCCGATCAGGTAGCCCACCACCAGCAGGATCGTCATCGACCACGCCTGCTTGGCGGTGTCGGCGATGATCCGGCCGAGCAGGGGCGCGCTGCGGGCGATCGGCAGGCTCCGGAAGCGGTCGAAGACGCCCTTGGTGATGTCGGTGTTCAGGCCGAAGCCCGTGCTCATGCCCGCGAACAGGGCGTTCTGCGCGATGATGCCCGGGATCACGATCGGCAGGTAGCGCTCCACGCTGCCCTCCATCGCGGGGCCGAACACGTACGCGAACAGCAGCACGAACATGATGGGCTGGATCGACAGGTCCAGCAGTTCCATCGGGTTGTGCTTGATCTGCACCAGGTTCCGCCACGACAGGGTGCCGATGTGGCGGGCCGCGGTGGCGGGGGAGACGCGTTTGGTCAGGGGCGGGGTCAGGGCCGTGGTCGTCATGCCGAGGCTCCTTCCTTGGCTTCGTCGGCGAGTTCGCCGGCTTCGGCGTCGAGGTCTTCGGTGTGGTGGCCGGTCAGCGCGAAGAAGACCTCGTCCAGGCTCGACTTGCGCAGCGACAGGGCGCCGACCGTGACGCCCGCCTCGTCCAGGCGGCGGACGGCGGCCGGCATCAGGGCCGGGTCGGCGATCGGCACCGACACCAGGCCCTCGCGGACCTCGGGGGTCGCCCCGGCGAGGTCGCCCACGATGCGCGCCACCGACGCCGTGTCGGCGGCGTCCACCGGGGTCACCTCCAGCACCTGGTCGCCGACCTGGGCCTTCAGCTGGTCGGAGGTGCCCTGCGCGATCACCTGGCCGCGGTCGATGACGACGATGTCGTCGGCGAGCTGGTCGGCCTCCTCCAGGTACTGGGTGGTGAGCATGACGGTGACGCCGTCGCCGGTCAGGCCGCGCACGATGTCCCACAGGCCGTTGCGGCTGCGCGGGTCCAGGCCGGTGGTCGGCTCGTCCAGGAACAGGATCTGCGGGCGGCCGACCAGGCTGGCGGCGAGGTCGAGGCGGCGGCGCATGCCGCCGGAGTAGGTCTTGGCGGCGCGCTCGGCGGCCTCGGCGAGGTCGAAGCGGTCGAGCAGGGCGGCCGCGCGGCTGCGCGACTCGCGGCGCGACAGGCCCAGCAGGCGGCCGATGAGGATGAGGTTCTCGGTGCCGGTGAGCATCTCGTCGACGCCGGCGTACTGGCCGGTCAGGCCGATGAGCTGGCGCACCTGGTGGGCCTGCTTCACGACGTCGTGGCCGTTGATGGTGGCGTGGCCCTCGGTCGGCTCGATGAGCGTGGCGAGGATCCGGGTCGCGGTCGTCTTGCCCGCGCCGTTGGGGCCGAGGACGCCGAGGACCGTGCCCGGACGTGCGGTGAGCGAGACGCCGGCCAATGCCCGTGTGTCGCCGAACCGCTTCACCAGGCCCTCGGCCTGGATGGCGTAAGTCATGTGATCTCCCTGAGACTCCGGTATCGGACACTCCACCGGATTGACGCGACGGCATGTCAACGTAGGCAGTGCCCGGCGGAGAACGCATCCTGTTTTTGAAGGGTGCTGGCAATGTGCTGAAGACCGTTCCCAATCTCGCACGCGGGTCTGACAAAATGCGTCGCCCGTTATCTGTGCAGGTCAGCGCGGCGGTGAATTTTCTTCGCATTTTTGCCGGGCGGCGGATGCGGGGCTTGCCGGAGGCGGTCCGCCGCCCGCGCCGCCTGGGGATCTAGACTCCTGGTGTGACGTCGGTGCGGCGCACCCAGGAGACCGACGGCGGGACGCCGCGCCCGCCGCGCTTGCGGCCGCCCGCACACCGGGTCTCGCCGCGCGCCGTCGCGCACTGGATCATCGAGTACGGGCTGGTCTGGGGGCTGGGCTTCGGGCTCGCCTGGGGCGTGGCGGCCTGGGTCGAGGGCGCGGACTGGTCGGCGGTTCCCGGGTGGCTGTCCGAGCGGGTCTGGTGGTTGCCGATCCTGGTGGGCGCCGAGGGGCTGCTGATGGTCACCGTCGCCCCGGTGTGGCGCTACCGCGTGCACCGGTGGGAGGTCAGCGCCGACGTCGTCTACACCCGTACCGGCTGGTTCAGCCGCGAGTGGCTGCTGGTCCCGGTCGGCCGCATCCAGACCGTCGACACCCGGCAGGGCCTCATCGAACGCATGCTGGGGCTGGCCAGCATCGAGATCAACACCGCCTCGCACGCCGGCTCCTCCAGGGTCGAGGGGCTGCCCGTCGACGTCGCCACCCGGCTGGCCGAGCGGCTCGCGCACCGGGCCCACGACCTGCGGGACGACGCGACGTGACCGACGGGGCGGCGCGGGCCCGGCGGCTGCACCCGCTCACCTTCGTGGTCGGCGCCACCCGCGAGCTGATCGCCCTGCTGGCCGCCGGCGCGACCGGCCTGGTGGTGGGCGGGCTGTCCACCGCCTTCTATTTCACGCTGGTCGGGCTGGCGTTCGGATTCCTGTTCCACGTGACGACGTGGGCGACCTTCACCTACACGTTGTACCCGGACCGGATCGAACTGCGGCGCTCACTTATCGGACGTTCGGTAAAGACAATTCCGCTGGACCGTATTCGGGGCGTGGATATCAACGCGACTTTCCCGCACCGCCTGCTGGGCCTCGCGATCGTCCACATCGACGCCGGGGCCGACGGCGGCGAGGGGGAGCTGAACGCCGTCTCCCGGCAGGAGGCCGAGCGGCTCCGGAAGGTGCTGCTGACCCGGTCGGCCGCCGCGCCCCCCGCCGGGACGCCGCCGCCCCGCCGCACGCTCGCCCGGATGCGGCCGCGCTGGTACCTGTACGCGCCGCTGAGCGGCGCCTACCTGCTGACACCGTTCGCCCTGGCAGGCAGCGCCCTCGGCACCCTCTACAACCTCAGCGACGACCTGGGGCTGGTCACCCGCGAGCGCCTGGCCGATGTCGGCCACGAGGTCGTGGGGCTGCCGACGCTCGGGGTGATCGTGCTGGTCGTCCTGTTCGTGCTCGCCATGCCGGTCATGTCGGTGATCGTGTTCGCCGTCGTCAACTGGGACTTCACCGTGCTGGCCCGGGACGGCTCGGTCGTCGCCGAGCGCGGGCGGCTCTCCCGGCGCAGCGTCTCGCTGGAGCGCCGCCGCATCCGCGGCGTCGAGCTGGCCGACAACCCCTTCGAGCGCGTGGCCGGCGTCGTGCGCCTCACCGCGCTGGTCACCGGCCTCGGCGACGCCGCCCACCGGGGACGGCTCCTGCCCGCCGCGCCGCGCGGGTTCGCCGACTCGCTCGCCGTCTCCGTCCTGGGCCCGCTGCCCAGCGCGCTCATCCCGCATCCCAAGGCGGCGCGGGGACGTCGGGTGCTGCGCGCCGTCGGCCCGCCGCTGGGCGTCGCCCTGATCGCGCTGCTGGCCGGGCAGCCCTGGGTCGTCTACGGGTGCCTGGTGCTGGCGGTGCTCGCCGTGCCGCTGGGCCTGGACCGCTACCGGCAGCTCGGGCACGCCACCGACGCCGAGCGGCTGACCGTGCGGTCGGGGTCGTTGCGCCGCCACCAGGTCGTCGTCGAGCACGGCGCGGTCATCGGCTGGCGGGTCCGGCGGACGCTCTTCCAGCGGCGGCTGGGCCTGGCCACGCTCATCGTCGCGGTCGGCGCGGGGGAGGGCGCCTATCCCGCCATCGACATGGCCGAGCGGGACGCGGTGGCGCTGGCGGCGCGGATCACGCCCGAGTGGGTGCTGCCCTTCGTCGAGGGCCGCGAGGAGGGCTGACCCGCCGCCCTGCTCGCGCGGGCGGCGGGTCCGGGCCGGCTAGTCCGGGCGGCGGGCGCCGAACATGATCTCGTCCCAGGACGGCACCGAGGCGCGCTTGCCCTTGGCCTTGCGGCGGCCCCGGGCGGCACGCTGCGCCGCAGCGGCGGCGGCGGGCGTGCTGTCGGCCGCGGCGGCGGCCGCCGGCTTCTCCTGCTGCGCGGACTGCGCGGCCGGCATCGACGGGCGGGCCGTGCTCTTCTTCTTGGCCGGGGGACGCGTGTTCTCCCGGTGCGGCGGGCGCTGCGGCGGCGGGCCCGGCTTGGGCGCCTCCTTCGCGGCGGGACGCTCGGGCTGCTGCTGAGGCTGCTCGGGCTCGTCCGGCTGGTCGGGCTCCTCTGGACGCTCCGCGTCCTCGGGCTGCTCGGCCTCGGCCGTCTCGGTGGCCTCGTCCTCCGCCTTCTCCGCGGCGGGCTCCTCCGGCTCCTCGACCGCTTCGGGCTGCTCCGGCTCGGCTTCGGCCTCGACGGGCTCGGGCTCGGCGGCCGCGGCCGTCTCCTGCTCCTCGGGCGCGGCGGGGCGCTCCTGCTCGTGCGCGGCTTCCGGCTCGGCGGGCTCCTCGGCCTCGACGGCGGCGGGCTCCGGCTCCGGGCGCGGAGCGTCGGCCTTCGCGGCGGGCTCGGGCTTGGGCTCGGGGGCCTTGACCGGCTCCTCCGCCTCTTCCTCGTGCCGCTCGGGCGCGTACTCGGCCAGGCGCGGCGGCTCGACCGGACGCGGCTGCTCCGCCGGACGCGAGGGCTCCGGGGAAGGCGAGGGCTCCGACGAACGCGGGGACTCGACCGGGCGCGGCTGCTCGACCGGACGCGACGGCTCCGACGGACGCGAGGGCTCCACCGGGCGCGACGGCTCAGCCGGGCGCGAAGACTCCGGCGAGCGCCGGGACTCCATCGAGCGTGGCTGCTCGGCCGGGCGCGAAGACTCCACCGAGCGCGGGGACTCCACCGCGCGCGGCGGCTCGGCCGCGCGCGGTGCTTCCACGGAACGCGGCGCCTCGACCGGGCGCGGCGGCTCCGCCGGCGGCAGCGCCGACGCCGGGGCCGGCGGCGGCACCTCGCGGCCGCTGAACGCCGGGCGCGGGTCCACCATCCGCCCGCGCTCCACGATGTAGCCGTTCTGCAGCTCGTCCGGATGCTCGCTCTCGCTCGGGATGCCGCGCGCGGGCGCCAGGTCGCGGGGCGGCGGGGACGGCTCGCTCGGCACGACCTTCATCGCGGGGCGGCGCGGCACCAGCGGCGTGACGGTGTCCGACAGCGCCTCCTCGTCCCACTCCACCGCGGTCAGCCGCGCGGCGACCTCGTCCAGCGGGGACACCATGCGGCGGCGCGGGTCGAAGACCCACTCGGCGGCGTGCGGGCGGCCGCCCTCGAAGAACGACAGCCGGACCCGCCAGGTGCTGTTCTCGCACTTCCAGGAGTCCCACTCGACCTCTTCCAGGTCGATGCCGCCGCGGCCCAGGCGCTCCTCGACGGTCTCGCCGAGCGGCGGGCCGGGCGCGTTCTCGCCGGGGCGGCGGACCGCCACGCGCTGCGCCTGCTGGGCCATGTACTCGCGCTCCTGCAGGACCGGTCCCTCGAACCAGCGGACGCGCTCGACCGGGATGCCCGCCGACTCGGCGATCTCCTCCGCCGTCTCGCCGGACCGGATGCGAGCCTGGATCTCCTTGGGGCGCAAGGGACTCTCCACTTCGATCTCGAACTGGCCGAGGCGGGAGAAGTGCCCACGGACCGCGGCGCGCAGCCGGTCGTCGACGGGCAGCGTGAACCGGGTGCCTCGGCCCGCGGTGGCCAGGACGAGGTACGTACCGTCCTCGCTGACCGCGACGAGGCGCAGCTCCTGCATGCGTGTCCTTCCTGCCCTGTCCTGACGGCACGGAGGGCGCCGGGCCTCCGCCCGGTCACGAGCCCGCTCGCGCCGTCCGGTCGCCCGGTTCCCACCGAGGGCGCATGCGTGCCCTTCCCCCGGGTTCCCGAGTCTCTCTTTCGGACACACCTGCTGCCAGCACCGTACCCGGCATGTCCGAACATCGCCGCTCTCGAAGCCCTCTCCACGTGCTGGAAGAGGGCACCTGACCAAGCTTGCCCGTGCCGAGGTCCGGCGGGAGGCGCCCTACCCGATTCTTGTGCATCCTTTTCCACACTGTGCCTGACGGGCCCCCGCCGCTCCAGTGTTTTCGGGTTGTCATCCTCACGCCGGGGTACTGGAACACCTTCGCCGCCCCGTTAGTTCCGGTTGTGGGGGTAATTATGGTCGAACCGAATAGGGGGATTCGTCGATGCAGCGCAAGCTGCCCGATCTGAGCACGACCCAACTGATCGCCAGCGGCCTGGCCACGCTCGCCGCCGCCGTGGGCGCGTCCTTCCTGGGGGTGTACGGGACGATCCTCGGGGCCGCGTTCATGAGCGTGGTGTCCACGGCGGGGGCCGCGGTCGCCAAGCACTACCTGGACCAGGGCAAGGAGCAGATCAAGGAGCGCACGCATCTCCAGGCGGCGCTGCACGGGCGCGAGACGGCGCACGCCGCCGCCGGGCGCGCCACCAGCGCCGACCCGACCCGGACCGTCGCCTGGCCCGCCGAGGCGGCCGCCGGAGGCGATCCCAACGCCACCCGCATGGACCCCGGCGCCACCCGCCTGGACCTGCCGGTCGGCGGCGACCCGAACGCCACCCGGCTGGACGGCGGCGGGCCCGCCGAGGCCGTGGCCGGGGAGGTGGCGTCCGGGGCCGACGACGGGGCCGTCCGGCGCGCGGCGTGGCAGGCGGCGCTGGCCGCGACCCTGGTGTGGGCGCGGCAGCGCTGGAAGGTGCTGGCGGTGTCGTCGCTGGTGATCTTCGGGGTGGTGATGGGCGGCATCACCGTCGCCGAGAAGATCACCAACAAGCCGGCCTCGGGCTGGGTCGGCGTCACCCAGGGCACCGGCACCACCTGGAACAACCTCGGCCGCTCGCAGGGCGACACGACCGACCGGGACCCGGCGCCGTCGAAGAGCCCCGACGGCACGCCCTCCGAGGACGGCGACGCCCCGGCCCCCGGCCGCTCGTCCGAGCCGACCGGCGAGCCCTCGCGGCAGCCGACCGGCACGCCCTCGACCCCTTCCACCGGGGAGCCGAGCACGCGGCCCAGCGACCGGCCGACCACGCCGCCCACGAGCGCGCCGGTCACTCCGCCCAAGACGCCCGACGGCGGGCAGCCCCGCCCCGACGACGGGCAGGACGACCAGGAGGGCGGTGCGGGCGCGGGCGCGGACACGCAGAGCCGCCAGAACGTCCGGCCGTCCTGACGATCCCCGTGTGACGAGGCCCCCGCCGATCCGGCGGGGGCCTCGTCGCGTCTGGACGCCGGGCCGTCCCTGGCGGAAAGGTGGCGCTGTCGGGATCGGGCGGATATGGCAGAGGACGGTATGGCGAGGATCGATGTGGCGAAGCGCACGTGGACGGGCGTGGCGCTGGGGGCGATCCTGCTCGGTCTCCTGGGCCCCGCCGGGTTGTGGCTGATGGGAACGCTCCAGCAGCACGCCGACGACGCGACCCAGCGGATGTGCGCGCGGAACCCCGAGGCCGCCGAGTGGACCAAGGGCTACCCCTACGCCGTGGTCATCGTGGTGCTGGCCGTGCTGGTGGCGGCGGTCGTCGTCGCGGTGGTGTGCCTGGCGTTGCCGCAGGTCCCGGCATGGGCCAAGGTCGTGCTCGGGCTGCTGTTGTGCGTGAACGTGCTGGCGGGGTTCTTCGGCGGGGTGGAGGCCATCGACTACCACGACTATCCCGGCGCCGACATCTCGACGACGAACGGCAGCCCCTGCGGCGCGGGATGAACGGCGAACGCCGCCGCCCCTCGCGGGAACGGCGGCGTTCGGCGGTGCCGGTGTCGGCTCAGGCGCCGAAGACCTGCCGCGTGTACGGGTTGGCGAAGCGGCGCTCGGGGTCCAGTTCGTCGCGCAGTGCCCGGAAGTCGCCGAAGCGCGGGTAGACCGTCTCCAGGTAGGCGGCGTCGCGGGTGTGCATCTTCCCCCAGTGCGGCCGCCCGCCGATCGAGGTCATCAGGTCCTCCACGCCCCGGAAGTACTCCTCGTGCGGGTCGCGGTGGTAGACGTGCACCGCGATGAACGCCGAGCGGCGGCCGTACGCCATCGACAACCAGGCGTCCTCCTCCGGCAGCAGCCGCACCTCGATGGGGAAGCTGATCCGCCAGTCCCGCTTCTCGAACAGCGCGCGCAGGTCCCGCAGCGCGGGCACGAGCTGCTCGCGCGGGATCGCGTACTCCTGCTCCTTGAAGCGCACCGTGCGCGGGCTGGTGAACACCTTGTAGGAGGTGTCGCTGTAGGTGCGCGCGCCCAGGGCCTTGGCCGAGATGCCGTTGACGAACGGCGCCGCGCCCGGGACGCGGTGGGTGAGCTTGTTGATCCCGCCGAACAGGGTGTTGGACAGGAACTCGTCGTCCAGCCAGCCCTTGAACTTCGACAGCGGTTGCGCCGGGCCCGCCACGCGGTTGTTGCGCTTGGTCAGGCAACCCTCGGTGTGCGGGAACCAGTAGAACTCGAAGTGCTCGTTGGCCGCGTCGAACTCGTCCACCCGCGCCAGCACCTCGTCCCACTTCATCGGCGCCTCCTGGGCGCGCAGCAGGAAGGACGGGACGGTCTTCCAGGTGATCGCGGTCACGACGCCGAGCGCGCCGAGGCCCGCGCGGGCGGCGTCGAACAGCTCGGGGCGCTCGTCCGGCGAGCAGGTGACCACGCTGCCGTCGGCCAGCACCAGTTCCAGCGCCGCGACCTGGGAGGCGAGCCCGGCGGCGTCGCGGCCGGTGCCGTGGGTGGCGGTCTGGAGGGCCCCGGCGACGGTCTGCTCCTGGATGTCGCCCATGTTGGCCAGCGCCAGGCCGTGCTCGTCCAGCAGCTTGTTCATCCGGTGCAGCGGCAGCCCCGCCTCGACGGTGACCAGGCCCGAGGCGGTGTCCACCGAGCGGACGGCCGTGAGCCCGGTGGGCCGCAGCAGCAGATCCTCGGCGATGGCCGCGCCGGTGAAGGAGTGACCGGTGCCGGTCATCCGGACGGTCAGCCCGTCGGCGGCGGCCGTGCGGACGGCCTCGGCCACCTCGGCCGTGGAGCGCGGAACCTGGACGCGACGTGGCGTGACCTGCTGGTTTCCAGCCCAGTTCTGCCACTTTTCAGTGCTCACGGGGGACATGCGGTGACTCTATCCGGCAATCGTTCGTGAGGAAAGTTCACGTTTACTTACGGGTACCGAGCACGCCCAGCAGCGCCGCCACCGCCGCCGCCGTCAGCGGCACCAGGAACGCCGCCCCCGACCCGAACGCGTCCACCAGCCGCCCCGACAACGACGCCCCCAGCGCCACCCCGACCCCGACGGAGGTGGAGACCAGCGCCAGCCCCTCGGTGAGCTGCCGGGGCGGCACCCGCTGCTCGACCAGGCTGTAGCCGGGGATGACCGACGGCGAGATCGCCAGGCCGGAGAAGAACACCACGAACATCATCAGCCACAGGTCCCCCACCAGCACCGGCGGCACCAGCGCCACCGGCAGCACCAGCAGGCCGACCCGGAAGCGGTGGGCGAGTGGAGCGCTCCAGCGCCGCGCCCCGTACCAGAGCGCCGCCGAGCCGCTGCCCAGGGCGTAGCAGCCCAGCAGCACCCCGGCCAGCGCCTTGTGCCCGGTCTCCTCGGCGAAGGCGACGCCGCTGACGTCGATCGCGCCGAACACCACGCCCAGCATCAGGAACACCGGCGTCAGCACCCGCACCGCCCGGTTGCGCAGCACGCTGCCGGTCCGCACCCCCGGCTCGCGCGGGCGCGGGGGAGGTTCGGTGCCGCGCTGGGCGGCCAGCGCCAGGCAGCCGGTCAGCGTGCACGCCGCCGACGCCACCAGGCCCGCCGCCGGGTGCACGCCGGTGGACAGCGCGGTGACGACCATGGGACCGGTGACGAAGATGCTCTCGTCCACCACGCTCTCGAACGCGAACGCCGAATGGAGCCGCGCCGGGGTCTCGCGCAGCGCGTAGGACCAGCGCGCCCGCACCCACGCGCCGAGCGACACCTGCGTCAGCCCGGCCAGCACCGCGGCCGGAAAGAACGTCCAGCTCGGCAGGTCCAGTTGCACGCAGGTGATCAGGGCCGCGATGCTCGCGGAGTTGGCCAGCACCACCGGCACCAGCACCCGCCGCTGCCCGTACCGGTCGGCGAACCGGGCGCTCAGCGGCGACCCGGCCGCGTAGGACAGCGACAGCGTCGCCGCCACCGCCCCGGCGATACCGTACGATCCGGTGACCGCGGACACCAGGAGGACCACGCCGATGCCCGTCATGGCCATCGACAGGCGCCCGACGAACCCCGCGGCGACGAAGAGCCGGGCCCCGGGAACCGACAACAACTCCCGGTACGGACTGGGCACCGGCGTCTCCTTCACCCGGCCCCCGGGGGCGGGCGACCGGCGGTCCCCGGTCCGCGGACCTCGACGTCAAAACATGATCACGTTACCTGGGCGAATCACCTGCGAAGCCGTGTAACGCCCGTAGCGACACTCGTTGGGAATGGTTGTGGCTCCTTCTTCTCCACCGCGCACCGGCCGGCAGCCGGACGTGCCGCCCTCCTCCGGCGTCCCCGGGAAGAAGAAGCCCCCGCCCGACAAGTCGGCTAAATCCGCCAGGGGTGGACGTCGCCGGGGCCTGCCGGTCCTGGCCGCCGGGATCGCCGTGCTGGCGGCGGGCACCCTGGGCGGCGGCGTCTACACCGCCCTCACCAGCGAGAAGCGGTCCGGCGAGGAGACCGTCACCCCGCAGGCGGGCGCGCCCACGACCGGCCCCGGCGGTCCGGTGACCAATCTCACCGACGGCGGCGGCCTCGCGCCGCTGAAGCGCGTCGTCCCGCCGGACGTCCTGGCCGTCTCGGGCGGCAGGCCGATCACCGCCGCGCAGATCGCGAAGATCCGCAAGCTGGGCAAGGTGCGCGACGTGATCGCGGTGTCGGGCGGCGCGGTGCAGTTGCAGGGCCGCTCGATCAACACCTTCGCGGTGGACCCCTCCGCCTTCCGCTCCTGGACCCCGCCGGGCACCGCCAAGAAGACCGAGCTGTGGTCGGCGCTGGCGGGCGGCCAGTTCGTGGCCTCCAGCACCGCCGCCGAGCAGCTCCAGCTCGCCCGCGGCCTCCGGTACCCGGTGGTCGGCCGCACGATGCCCACGCTGGTGATGGGCGGCTCGGGCGCGCTCGGCCTGCCCGGCATCGACCTGCTGGTCGGCCGCAAGGCCGGGGCCGACATCGGCCTGGTGCCGAACGTGGCGGTCCTGGTGAACGCGCCCGGCGTCGACCCCGCCAAGCTCGTCCGGGCCGTCAAGAAGGTCCTGAGCGGCGGCAACGTCGTCAACCTGCACGAGGGCAAGTACCAGACGCCCGCCGACGGCGGCGGCCGTCCCGGCAGCTACCTCGACCTCTACAAACAGGCCGCCACCTCCTGCCCCGGCCTGTCCTGGACGGTCCTGGCGGCGATCGGGCAGGTCGAGAGCGACCACAACCGCAACCCCGGCCGCTCCAGCGCGGGCGCGCTCGGCCCGATGCAGTTCATGCCCGCGACGTGGAAGGCGTACGGGGTGGACGGCGACGGGGACGGCAAGGCCGACATCATGAACCCCTACGACGCCATCCCCGGCGCGGCCAAGTACCTGTGCGCCAACGGCGCCGGGCGCGGCGGCAAGCAGCTCTACCGCGCGGTCTGGCACTACAACCACGCCGACTGGTATGTGCAGAAGGTGCTCGCGCTGGCTAGGGCATACGCGGCCCGCTACACCTGAGCGACGCCGTGGACGGCGACGCGGCGGGGTGACACGGCCCACTGGAGACCGCCTGGTTGGATGGAAGCATGACGTCCTACGACGCGCTGCTCCTGCTGTCCTTCGGGGGGCCCGAGGGGCCCGAGGACGTGATCCCGTTCCTGGAGAACGTGACGCGCGGCCGCAACATCCCTCGGGAGCGCCTCGCCGAGGTCGGCGAGCACTACTACCTGTTCGGCGGGGTCAGCCCCATCAACCAGCAGTGCCGCGACCTCAAGGCGGCCATCGAAGCGGATTTCGCCGCGCACGGCGTGGACCTGCCGGTCTACTGGGGGAACCGCAACTGGGACCCCTACCTGGCCGACACCGTCCGCCAGATGACCGCCGACGGCGTCCGCCGCGCCGCCGCGTTCGTGACCTCCGCCTACAGCGGCTACTCCACCGCCCGCCAGTACCTGGAGGACATCGCGCGCGCACGCGAGGAGGTCCCCGGCGCTCCCGAGATCGACAAGCTTCCGGTGTACTACGACCGGCCCGGTTTCGTGGAGCCGTTCGTGGAGGCCACCCGCGCCGCGCTGGACCGCCTCCCGGACGACGTCCGCGACGCCGCGCACATCGCGTTCAGCGCCCACAGCGTCCCGCTGGACCAGCCCGGCCGCGAGCAGTACACCGCCGAACTCGAAGAGATCTCCGCGAAGGTCGCCGGACGCGCCGCGCCCGAGCAGCGCTGGGAGCTGGTCTACCAGAGCCGCAGCGGCCCGCCCAGCCAGCCCTGGCTGGAGCCCGACATCGGCGACCACCTGCGGAAACTGCACGCCGAGGGCGTGCCCGCCGTGGTGAACGTGCCGGTCGGGTTCGTGTCGGACCACATGGAGGTCATGTACGACCTCGACACCGAGGCCGCGAACCTGGCCGCCGAACTCGGCATGACGTTCGAGCGCGCCGCCACCCCCAGTACCCACCCGCGCTTCGTGGCGATGGTCCGCGAACTGCTCGCCGAGGCGCAGGACACGGCAGAGGACAAGGCGCGGGAGCGGACCCGAGTGGAGGAGACCCGATGAGCTTGCCCGAGCAGCTCCGCGACCTGGCCGTCGCCACCGCCCGCGAGGCGGGCCGCATGCTGGTCGACAAGCGGCCGGTCACGGGACCGGAGGTCGTGCAGACCAAGTCCAGCCCCACCGACGTGGTCACCCAGATGGACCGCGCCGCCGAGGCGCTGATCATCGAGCGGATCCGGGCGGTCCGGCCCGGCGACGCCTTCCTCGGCGAGGAGGGCGGCGTTCAGGAGGGCGGCGACGCCACCGGTGACGGCGCGGTGCGGTGGGTGATCGACCCCATCGACGGCACCGTCAACTACCTGTACGACCTGCCCGACTGGGCCGTCAGCATCGCCGCCGAGGTGGACGGCGTCACGGTGGCCGGGGCGATCGACATGCCGCGCCGCGGCGAGACCTACACCGCCGTGCGCGGCGGCGGTGCGCTGCTGCACACCGCCGCGGGCACGCGAGAGCTGCGCGTCAACGCGGAGGTGCCGCTGGAGCGGGCGCTGGTCGCCACCGGGTTCGGGTACTTCACTGAACGGCGCGCTCACCAGGCGCAGGTGCTGACCCACGTGCTGCCAGCCGTGCGCGACATCCGGCGCGGTGGCTCGTGCTGCGTGGACCTGTGCTCGCTGGCGGCGGGCCGGGTGGACGCCTACTACGAGCGCGGCGTGCAGGCGTGGGACGTGGCGGCCGGAGCGCTGATCGTCCAGGAGGCGGGCGGCCGCGTCGAGGGGCTGGACGGCGCGCCGGTCAGCCCGGAGCTGGCGATCGCCGCCGGGCCCGGCGTCTTCGCGGCCCTGCACGACCTGCTGGCCCCGCTGGACCCCGCCCACGACTGACCGGTCGTGGTCCGGGAATGACACGAGGCCGGGATCCGGAGGGGATCCCGGCCTCACCTGTCGGCAGTCAGGCTGGAACGTCGTCGCAGCGGGGGTTCTCGATGCCGATGTCGTGATTCGCCGCGATCCGGCGCAGTTCCTTGATCTCCTCCTGGCGCGCGTCCACCAGGTAGATGTCGCCGTCCGCGTGGGCGGTGCGGAGCGATGCGTAAGCGTCATCGAGCCGCTGCTGGATCGTGCGTGACAACTCGCCCAAGGGGCCTCCTCCCGGATCAGGCCCTCCCTACCCAGGGTCGTCGTTGCGGTAAACCTGTTCCTGGTGGGGAATTCGGGGCGTGTCCGGACCGGGACTTACAGGCGTCTTACGGCGGCCGTGGCATAGCTGGGGAAGACAGATTGAGGGGTGCCCTGTGCGGGTTCTAGTCGTCGAGGACGAGCGGGTGATGGCCGACGCCATCGCCACCGGGCTGCGCCGCCAGTCCCTGGCCGTGGACGTGGCCTACGACGGCGCCGGCGCGCTGGAGCGGGCCGGCGTCAACGACTACGACGTGATCGTGCTGGACCGCGACCTGCCCCGGGTGCACGGCGACGACGTGTGCCGCGAGCTGGTGGGCCGCCGCTACCCGGCGCGGATCATCATGCTGACCGCGGCCGGCGAGCTGGACGACAAGGTCGAGGGGCTGTCCATCGGCGCCGACGACTACCTGCCCAAGCCGTTCGCGTTCGCCGAGCTGATCGCCCGGGTGCGCGCGCTGGGCCGCCGCGCGGCCGCGCCGCTGCCGCCGGTCCTGGAGCGCAACGGCGTGACGCTGGACCCCTCGCGCCGCGAGGTGCAGCGCGACGGCCGCCCGGTCGAGCTGACCCGCAAGGAGTTCGCGGTGCTGGAGGTGCTGCTCAGCGCCGACGGCGCGGTGGTCAGCTCCGAGCAGCTGCTGGAGAAGGCGTGGGACGAGCACATCGACCCGTTCACCAACGTGGTGCGCGTGACGATGATGACGCTGCGCAAGAAGCTGGGCGACCCGCCGGTGATCGAGACGGTGCCCGGCGTGGGGTACCGGCTGTGAGCGCGGCGCAGCCCGACGGGGCCGAGCCGCAGGCCGCTCCGCAGGCGGCACCGCAGGCCACCTCGCCGACCAGCGCCCAGCAGACGGCTCCCCAGGCTCCGCAGGCCGCCCCGCAGGGCGCGCACTTCGGCCGGCTGGGCACCCGCATGGGCACCGGCCCCTACCCGCTGCCCGAGCGTCCCGCCGCGCCCTTCCTGGCCGACGTGAAGGCGCTGCCGAGCCGGGTCAGCGTCCGGCTCCGCCTGACCGTCCTGTACGGCCTGCTGTTCTTCATGGCCGGGGCGCTGCTGCTGCTGGTCACCTACATCCTGGTCGACTCGATCCTGGACTCGGTGTTCCCGCCCGGCTGGGGCTTCCGCACCCCCGACGGCACGTTCATCGACCCCGAGCCCATCAAGCACCTGGCGATGAAGCAGCTCATCGGCCGCTCGCTGCTGGCCCTCGCCGGGGTCGGCATCATCGCGCTGGTGCTGGGCTACTTCGTGGCCGACCGCGCGCTCAGCCCGATCCAGCGCGTCACCGTCACCGCGCGCCGGTTGTCGGAGAGCACCCTGCACGAGCGCATCGCGCTCCAGGGCCCCGACGACGAGATCAAGGAGCTGGCCGACACCTTCGACGCGATGCTGGAGCGGCTGGGCCAGGCGTTCGACTCCCAGCGCCGCTTCGTCGCCAACGCCTCGCACGAGCTGCGCACCCCGCTGGCGATCAACCGGACGCTGCTGGAGGTCGCGCTCGGCGACCCGGAGGTGTCGGACGACCTGAAGACCGTGGGCAAGACGTTGCTGGCCACCAACGCCCGGCACGAGCGCCTGATCGAGGGCCTGCTGCTGCTGGCGCGCAGCGAGCGCGAGCTGACCACCCGCACCCCGGTCGACATGGCCGACGTGGCGACCACGGTGCTGGACAACACCCGCCGCCGCGAGGCCGACGACGACCGCGGCATCACCGTCCACCAGGAGCTGACCTCCGGCGCCACCCAGGGCGACCCGGTGCTGCTGGAGCACCTGGTCTCCAACCTGGTGGACAACGCGATCAAGCACAACGACGACGGCGGCGAGGTCTGGATCCGCACCGGCGTGCTGGACGGCTTCACCACCGTCCAGGTCGAGAACACCGGGCCGGTGGTGCCGGGGTACGAGGTGGAGCGGCTGTTCGAGCCGTTCCGGCGGCTGAACTCCGACCGCGTGGAGTCGGCCAAGGGCGCGGGGCTGGGGTTGTCGATCGTGCGGTCGGTGGTGCTGGCGCACCGGGGCACCGTGTACGCCACGCCGCGCCCCGGCGGCGGCCTGATCGTCACGGTGCGGCTGCCGAGCGGCGGCTGACCCCGGCCCGGCACGTCAGGACGCGGCACGCCGGGACGCCGCGCGTCAGGAACGCGTCACTTCAGCGCGGCGTCCGCGAACGTCGGGTCGCCGTCGAAGTCGGTCCCGAGGCCCACGTACTTGTCCGACCGCAGCGCCGTGCCGCCGTAGTTCAGCAGCGGCACGATCGCCATGTCGTCCAGGGCCAGCTTCTCCGCCTCCTGGGCCATCTGGACGCGGCGGTCCTGGCCGGGCTCGCGGCGGATCAGCCCCATCAGCTCGTCGAACCGGGCGCTCTTCCAGCCCGAGTAGTTGTTCAGCGCGTTGTTGGAGGCGGCGATCTGGTTGCCGCCCAGCAGCGGCCACATCATCGCCGAGCCCGTCGGGTAGTCCGGCTGCCACTGGAAGATCGCCAGGCCGGACGCGTCCTTGGCGGTCAGCATCTTGCGGTACTCGCCGTAGTCGTAGGACTTGCCCGCCTTCAGCTCGACCTTCCAGCCCAGCGTCCGCTCCAGCTGCTCCTTCACCGCCTGCGCCACCCGGAGCTGGGTGGGCTGCTGCTGGGTGTAGAGCCGGACGGTCGTGCCGGTGCCCAGCTTGGCCTGGGTGGCGGCCTGCTTGGCCTTCTCCGGGCTGTGGGCGTCGCAGGAGGGGCAGAGACCGCCCTTGGTGGCGCCTTCCACCGGCGGCGGCACCAGGCCGTGAGCGGGCGTGTGAACGCCGCCGTACAGCTTGGTGCTCAGGGCCGCGCGGTCCAGCGCGTAGGAGACGGCGAGGCGGCCCTCCTTGGAGGACATCGGGCCGCGCTGGGTGAGCGGGACCAGCATCCGGAGGCTGGCCCGCTGGTACTTCAGCAGGCCGGGCTCGGAGGGCACCGACCCGCTCTCCTCGGAGGTGGTCTGGACGAAGCCGAACTCGCCCGACGCGAAGCCGGGGCGCGCGGCGGCGCCGGAGTCCAGCCTGATGTCGACGGTGTCGAGTTTGGTCCGCCCGAACGCCCAGTCGAGGTTGCGCTCCAGGACGAGCGACCGCTCCTTGGTGTAGCTGCGCACCTTGAACGGGCCGTTCCCGACGGGCTTTTCGTTGTAGGCGGCGTTGTCGTACTTTCCGGCGTCGCGCGGGGCGGGGTAGTAGACCGGGTCGGCCAGCCGGCGCGGGAACTCGCAGTCGGGGCTGGTCAGCGCCACCTGCAACCTGTCGCCGGTGGCGGACACGCCCGACAGCGTCTCGGCCTTGCCGTCGCGGACCTCGGCGTGGCCCCTGACGTCGCCCATCAGCACGCCCGCCGTGCCCGTGGGGTTCTGGGCGGCGCGGGCCCAGCCGCGCGCGAACGCCTCGGCGTCCACGGGCTCGCCGTTGCTGAAGCGGGTGCCGCCCTTGACGGTGATGGTCCAGTTCAGGCAGGTGCTGTCGGGGGTGAGCGCGGTGGCCAGGCGGTTGCGCAGCGCGCCGGCCGGGGTGGTCTCGGTCAGGCCGGTGAACAGCTGCTTGGCGATGCCCCGCTGGGTGCCGAAGTCGGCGTGCGAGGGGGCCAGCGAGCCGTTGGTGGAGGACGGCGTGAACAACATCGTGCGCAGCTCGCCGCCGGTGCGCCCGGTCTGCGGATCGATCTTGGGCTTCTCGTCGCCGCCCAAGTTCGCGACCAGGACGCTGCCGGCCAGCACCAGCGCGACCAGCCCGGCCGTGCCCGCCCCGGCCAGCACGCCGATGCCGCGCCGCGACCTGCCCCCGCCCTTGGGCCCGTGGGGTCCGCCGGGGACGGTGGGCGCGCCGGGCATCGGGTAGGCGAAGCCCGGCGGCCGGGGCGCCTGCTGCTGCGGAGGCGGGGACGGCGGCGCGAACCCCGGCCGGGGCCCGCCCCAGGGCGGCGCCGGGGGAGTGTCCACCGGGACGGCCTGCGCGCGGAACGTGCCGGTGACGGCCGCCTCGGCGCCCTGCCCCAGGACGGCGGACGCCTGCGCGCCCTGCTGCGGCAGGCTCCCGGCCAGGCTCAGCAGCCGGATCAGCACCTGCTGCGCGGTCGGCCGCCACGCCGGGTCCTTGGCCAGCGCGTCGGCCACGACCGAGCGCAGCGGATCGGCGAGGTCGCCGAGGTCGGGCGGCAGGTTGAGGATGCGGTGCATCACCGCCGGGATGGTGTCCTGCCCGAAGGCGGGCCGCCCGGTCGCGGCGTAGACCATCGTCGCGCCCCAGGCGAACACGTCGGCGGCGGGCCCGACCGGCGCGCCGGAGATCTGCTCGGGGGCCATGTAGGCGGGGGTGCCGACGGCGGTGCTGGACAACGTGCCGGTCGCGTCCAGCGCGCGGGCGATCCCGAAGTCGATCACGCGCGGGCCGTCGGCGGCCATCAGCACGTTGGCGGGCTTGAAGTCGCGGTGCGCCACCCCGGCCTCGTGGATGGCCGCCAGCGCCGTCATCGTGCCGATCGCCAGCCGGTCCAGCGCGGTGCCCCGGCGCGGGCCCTGCTCGGCCAGCACCTGCGACAGCGCGGGCCCGTCGATGTACTCGCTGACGATGTAGGGCCGGTCGCCCGCCACGTCGGAGTCCAGGATGCGGGCGGTGCAGAACGGCGCGACGCGCTGGGCGACCGCGACCTCGGCGGCGAAGCGCTGCCGGGCCTTGGGGTCGCCGCTGAAGCGCGCGTGCAGCAGCTTGACCGCCACCCGGTGCCCCGGCTCGTCCTCGGCCAGGTAGACCGCGCCCTGGCCGCCCTCGCCGAGCAGGCCGGTCAGGGTGTAGTCCCCGAGCCGCCGCGGATCACCCTCGCGGAGTGGGGCGACCTCGGGCATGGGACGGCTCCTTCCGGGGCGGGGGTGAAGGACGGCGGGACGTGGCGGCGGCCCCTGGCCCGTCACGGGCGCGGGGCCGCCGGACGGCGTCGCGTCAGGGCTTGGACACCAGCCCGGACGCCTGCGTGGTGCTGCTGGACAACGAGCGCCACTCCCACCGGGCGACGCGGCTGCTGGTGGAGACGCGCGTGAAGGTGAGGTAGCCCGCCGCGCACTCGTCCGCGTTGGCGGTGGTCAGCGGCTGCTCGCGGTACTCGACCTTGGTGCTGCCGGAGCTGTAGCTGCCGCTGGACAGGCTCAGCCGGGTGATGCAGGTCGCGGTGCCGCTGGGGTAGGTGTAGGTCGCGGTGCCGCTGCTGCCGACGATCGCGAACTTCACCCGGAAGGACGTGCGGCCGGTGCCCGCGTCCGGCTGGCTGCCGGTGCCGTCCCACACGCCGATGAACCCGACGTCGATGCGGCCGGTGCCGAGGGTCGGCGTCCGGAGGGTGGGCGGCGTGTAGTCGGGCTCGTCGTCGGTGTTGGCGCCGATCACGGCCAGCACCACGATCACCAGGACGGCCACCAGCACCAGCACGCCGCAGCCGATGCCGATCGCGAGGCCGGGGTTGCTCCCCGAGCGCTGCGGCGGCGGGCCGTACTGCGGGGGGCGCCCCTGCATCCCCATCGGCTGCTGCTGGGGCGGCGGGCCGGGCGGCATGCCGTGCGTGGGCTGCCCCTGCGGCGGGCCCTGCGGGGGCATCCCGCCCTGGTACATCGCCATCGGGGGCGGGGTGATCTGCTGCTGGGGCGGCGGCGGGGTGTGGTGCCCGGCCATCGGCATCGGCGGCGGCGTGATCGGCTGCTGCGACCGGGGTTGCGGGCGGGACGGCAGCGAGGTCGGCACCGGCAGCTGCGCGGCGACGCGGGTGCCCTGGTTCAGCAGGTCCTCGGAGTCGCCGCCGTGGCCCGGCTCCACCCCGGCCGCGCCGAGCAGGTGCAGCAGCAGCTGGGCGGCCGGCGGGCGCAGGCCCGCGTCCTTGGACAGGCAGCGGCCGATGAGGTCGCGCAGCGGCCCGGCCGGGAGCCGGGACAGGTCCGGCTCCTCGTTCAGGATCTTGTTGATGATGACCGGCAGCGTGTCGGCCTCGAACGGCGACTGGCCGGTCGCGGCGAACACCATCGTCGCGCCCCAGGCGAAGATGTCGACCGCGGGGGTGAGCGGCGCGCCGGTGAGCTGCTCGGGCGCCAGGTAGCCGGGGGTGCCCACCACCATGCCGGTGGCGGTGACCGCGCTCTCCTGGGAGTTGACGGTGCGCGCGATGCCGAAGTCCACCACGCGCGGGCCGTCGGCGGCCAGCATGACGTTGTTGGGCTTGAAGTCGCGGTGCACGATGCCGGCCTCGTGGATGGCCGTCAGCGCCGTCACCGTGCCGATCGCGAGGCGCTCCAGCTCGGCCGCGCCGAACGGGCCGTTGTGGGCGATGACGTCGTGCAGCGACGGGCCGTCGATGAACTCGCTGACCACGTAGGGCTGGTCGCCCTGGACGTCGGCCTCCAGCACCTGGGCGGTGCAGAACGCCTCGACCCGGCGCGCCGCCGAGACCTCGCGGATGAAGCGGGCGCGCGCGGCGGGGTCGGCGGCCATCTGCGCGTGCAGCAGCTTGACGGCCACGTACCGGCCGCCCTCGTCCTGGCCGAGGAAGACCGCGCCCTGGCCGCCCGCGCCGAGGCGCCCGACGACCCTGTACCGCCCCAGCTCCCGGGGATCGCCTGGCTCCAGGGGAGCGGCTTCCGGCATCTGACCCTCCAGTGGTGACCCGCAGTTGACTGGGGCCCGCCCCCAACCTCAGGACGGGCACGATATCGCGTTAGTTCAGACGTTTCACCGAAGGATCTGGTTCGCCCCTTCGGCGACCGGTCAGGGACGCCGCGGGACCGCCGTCCCGCGACCGCCGCCGGCGGCCCCGCGCGACCGGTCGCGGACCGCCGCCCACCGCCCGGCCCGGTCGGCGCGCACAACGCTCCGGGGACCGATATGATCCCGCCGCCGTGGGAAGCCCCGGCGGGCGTCGCGACCCGCTTCATATCGTGACTTTCCGCCGGTCTTGTGACGTAAGCCACATTATGCGGGTCAGGTCCGGGTGATCGGTGTCACTCGTGGGACCGGTCGCGCCTCGTGTGTCGCAGGTCACCGCCCGTGACAGAATTTCCCGCCCGGATCGGGCACAAGTTCGGCCCCTCGTGCGTTAGATCCGCGCGACGGGGCGCATAAAGCATCGAGGGGGATGGAGACAGAAGATGGCGACCGACTACGACAGCCCGCGCAAGACAGACGACGACCTCAGTGAGGACAGCCTCCAGGAGCTCCAGGCCCGGCGCGCCGACAAGGCCGCCAGCATCATCGACGAGGACCTGGACGCCGGGGAGGTCGCCGAGCTGCCGGGCGCCGACCTGTCCAACGAGGAACTGACCTTCCGGGTGGTGCCGCGGCAGGCCGACGAGTTCACCTGCACGCGTTGCTTCCTGGTGCACCACCGCAGCCAGCTGGCCGGCGAGAAGAACGGCCAGCCGATCTGCCGCGAGTGCGCCGCCTGACGAGGGAGGCGATGTGACGGGCGAGTTCGACCGCGACCCGGAGTACCGCAACGACGAGTACCCGAACGACGCACGAGACGACGAGGCACGGGACGAGAGGGACTCCTCGGCCGTGGAGCGGGCGCCGCAGGGCGACGGCTCCGCGGAGATCGGTGAGCTGGTCGGCCGGCTCACCGCCGAGGAGTCCATGGACCGCGAGACCCGCGGCCGCCTGCTCGGCCGGCTGGCCCGGCTGCTGGGCGACAGCGCGCGCCGGGCGGGCGCCTCGGGCGTCGCGCGCGGCCGCTGGCTGGCCGACCTGCTCATCGCGGCCGCGCCGCACATCCCGATCCGCGACCTGGAGACCCTGAGCGCCCACCACCACGGCCTGACCGGCGAGGAGCTGGCCGACAACCTGGTGCGGGTGGCGGCCAACGGCACCACCACCGTGGGCGCGGCCGGCGGGGCGCTGGCGGCGGTGCAGTTCACCGCGCCGCCCCTGCTGCTCACCGCGCCCGCCCAGATCGCCGCCGAGACCCTGGTGGTGGCGGCGATCGAGGTCAAGCTGATCGCCGAGCTGCACGAGGTCTACGGCGTGCGGGTGCAGGGCTCGGGCGCCGCCCGGGCCGCCGCGTTCCTGACCTCCTGGGCCAAGCGGCGCGGCATCAACCCCCTGGAGAACGACTCGTTCACCAACGCGCTCGGCTCGGCCGCGAAGACCGCCCTCCGCAAACGCCTGCTGCGCACCATGGGCCGCAGCATGACCACCATGGGGCCGTTCCTCACCGGCGCCGCCGCCGGGGCGACCCTCAACCGCACCGCGACCAAGCGCGTGGCCGCGACCGTCCGCAACGACCTCCGCAAGAGCACCGGGGGCCCGAAGCCCCTTCCGGGCGGCCCTCCTTCGCTGGGGTCCGCGGACTGACCACGGTTCCGCTCCGAGATCGGGGACCCGCTCCACGGTCCCGATCCCGGAGGGGCCGGTGTTCAGCCGAACTCCAGCTCGCCCGCGACCGAGTCCCGGCCGGTGAGCCACATGCCCAGCGCCTCCCGCGTGCCCCGCACCTGCGGGCCGCGTCCCACGGGGCGGTGGCCGTCGGTCGGCACCAGGCGGTGCCGCAACACCCGCCGGTTCAGCCACAGGCTGAGCTGGAGCCCTTCGCGGAAGACGGCGGTGGCGACCTCGTCGGGGACCTGGCGGTGCAGGCCCAGCCCGCGCACGACGTCCTGGTGGTGCACGCCCAGATCGCCCAGCAGCAGGCCCGCGGCAAGGCGGCTGGTGGTGCTGGGGCGGTCGGCCCAGTGACGGGCCCACTCCATCAGGCGCTCGCGGGAGACCTGCCGGGCGCGGTCGGCGTGCGCCTGGTTGGCGGCGTTGATGCGCGGCCCGTAGGGCAGGTACGAGGTGATGTAGTCCAGCCCGATGACGTGGCCCAGCACGTCGCGGGGCGCCCACTCGGCGCACAGGGTGGTGCCGGCGTCGAAGTCGTCGTCCGACAGCCCGTCGAGGGTGTCGATGAGACGGTGCCGTTCGGCGCGCAGCGCGTCCTCGTAGGGCAGGCGCATCGTGGTCGGTCCCTTTCTCACGGGGGAACGACCACGATACGCAGGCACCGCCGGGGGTACTTAATTGACCCCCGGTCCAATGGCCGTGCGGTCGCCGGACCCGCCCGTCAGACCTCGGCCTTCAGGTGCGCCGGCAGCTCGCCGGTGCCCTTGGCCCACTGCCGGGCCGCCACGCGGGTGGCCAGCAGCCGCGCGACCTCCATGCCGATGCCCATCACCACGACCCAGCCGATGGCCTCGCTCAGCGCGACCTCGGGGGATTCGGGGTTGGTCGGCGGCTCCTTGCCGGTGGTCTTCTTCCAGGCGAGCGCGATCGCCTTCTTGGCCGCGAAACCGCCCGCGAAGGCGGCGCCGCCGGCCAGGACCCGCCAGCCGATGTCGTTCTTGTCCGCCATCATCGTCCTCCCGTCGTCCAGCGTCGTCCCCGACGCTACCGGACCACCGTGCCCACCGAGCGGCGATGATCACTCCGGGCGCGGGGGTTAATCGCGTGCGCGCCGTGCCGGAGTCAATACGATTGGGGCATGACAGCACAGCCGCGTACGCCGAACGTTCCTCCCAAGCCCTCGCTGGACGGCCTGGAAGGCAAGTGGGTACGCCGCTGGGACGAGGACGGCACCTACCGCTTCGACCGTACCCGCCCGCGTGCCGACGTCTACTCCATCGACACCCCGCCGCCGACGGTCAGCGGGTCCCTGCACGTCGGGCACGCCTTCTCCTACACACATACCGACACCGTCGCCCGGTACCAGCGGATGCGCGGGCGCGCGGTGTTCTACCCGATGGGCTGGGACGACAACGGCCTGCCGACCGAGCGCCGCGTCCAGAACTACTTCGGGGTGCGGTGCGACCCGTCGCTGCCCTACGACTCCTCGTTCGAGCCGCCGGAGAAGCCCGACCCCAAGAAACAGATCCCGATCTCGCGCCGCAACTTCATCGAGCTGTGCGAGCAGCTCACCGAGGTCGACGAGAAGGCGTTCGAGGAGATGTGGCGCCGCATCGGCCTGTCGGTCGACTGGGACCACCTCTACACCACGATCGGCGACACCGCGCGCGCCGCGTCGCAGCGCGCCTTCCTGCGCAACCTGGCGCGCGGCGAGGCGTACATGGCCGAGGCGCCGACGCTGTGGGACGTCACCTTCCGCACCGCCGTCGCGCAGGCCGAGCTGGAGGACCGCGAGCAGCCCGGCGCGTTCTACCGGGTGCGGTTCGACGGCGGGGAGCGGCCCGTCTACATCGAGACGACCCGGCCCGAGCTGCTCCCGGCGTGCGTGGCGCTGGTCGCCCACCCCGACGACGAGCGCTACCGGGAGTTGTTCGGCACGACGGTCCGCACGCCGCTGTTCGGCGTCGAGGTCCCGGTCCTGGCGCACCGGCTGGCCGACCCCGGCAAGGGCTCGGGCATCGCGATGATCTGCACGTTCGGCGACGTCACCGACGTGGTGTGGTGGCGCGAGCTGGACCTGCCGACCCGCGCGGTCGTCGGCTGGGACGGGCGGCTGGTCGCCGACCCGCCCGCCGGGGTCCCGGCCGGGCCGTACGCCGAGCTGGCGGGCAAGACGGTCTTCTCGGCCAAGGAGCGCGTGGTCGAGATGTTGCGCGCGTCGGGTGATCTGGACGGGGAGCCGCGCAAGGTCACCCGGCCGGTGAAGTTCTACGAGAAGGGCGCCAAGCCCCTGGAGATCGTCACCACCCGGCAGTGGTACATCCGCAACGGCGGGCGCGACCAGGACGTCCGGGCGGCGCTGCTGGAGCGGGGTCGCGAGCTGCGCTGGCACCCGGCCTACATGCGGGCCCGCTACGAGAACTGGGTCGAGGGCCTGAACGGCGACTGGCTGATCTCGCGGCAGCGGTTCTTCGGCGTGCCGATCCCGGTCTGGTACCCGCTGGACGGGGCGGGCGAGCCGGACTACTCCGCGCCGATCGTCCCGGCCGAGGCGGCGCTGCCGGTGGACCCGGCCGCCGAGGTGCCGCCGGGCTACACCGAGGAGCAGCGCGGCAAGCCGGACGGGTTCCTGGCCGACCCCGACATCATGGACACCTGGGCGACCTCGTCGCTGACGCCGCAGATCGCCGGGGGCTGGGAGCGCGACGCCGACCTGTTCGGCCGGGTGTTCCCGTTCAGCCTGCGGCCGCAGGCGCACGACATCATCCGCACCTGGCTGTTCTCGACGGTCGTGCGCGCGCACCTGGAGAACGGCTCGCTGCCGTGGAGCGACGTGGCGCTGTCGGGCTGGATCCTGGATCCCGACCGCAAGAAGATGTCCAAGTCCAAGGGCAACGTCGTCACCCCGATCGCGCTGCTGGAGGAGTACGGCTCGGACGCGGTGCGCTACTGGGCGGCCAGCGGGCGGCCGGGCACCGACACCGCCTTCGACACCGGGCAGATCAAGGTCGGCCGGCGGCTGGCCATCAAGATCCTGAACGCGTCGAAGTTCGTGCTGGGCTTCGGGGAGGTCGGAGCGGACGCGCGCGTCTGGCATCCGCTGGACCTCAGCATGCTGGCGGCGCTGCGCACGGTCGTCGCCGAGGCGACCGAGGCGTTCGACGACTACGACTACACGCGGGCGCTGGAGCGGACCGAGCGGTTCTTCTGGGAGTTCTGCGACGACTACCTGGAGCTGGTCAAGCAGCGCGCCTACGGGGAGGGCCCGGAGGCCGAGTCGGCGCGCGCGGCGTTGAACACCGCGCTGTCGGTGCTGCTGCGGCTGTTCGCGCCGGTGCTGCCGTTCGTGACCGAGGAGGTCTGGTCGTGGTGGCGGGAGGGCTCGGTGCACCGCGCGGCGTGGCCCGCGGCGGCCGAGCTGCCCGACGGCGGCGACGCCACGCTGCTGCCGGTGGCCGCCGAGGCGCTGCGGCAGATCCGCAAGGCCAAGTCGGAGGCGAGGTTGTCGATGCGGGCCGAGTTGTCGCGGGTGGAGGTCACCGGGGCCCGCGCCGGTGACCTGGCGGAGGTCGCCGACGACCTGGAGGCCGCCGGGCGCATCGCCGACCTGGTGCTGGACGGGTCGGAGCCGAGCGTGCCGCTGGCGGTGTCGGTGACGTTCGCCGAGCAGCCGCAGGACTGATCCGCCGCTGACGCCGGCCGTTCCTCTCACGGGGAGCGGTCGGCGTCGTCGTGCGCGGCGGCGCCGACCGCCTGCAGCACCCCGCCCAGCACGCGGACGGCCATGTCGCGCACCTCGTCGCGGTCCAGGTCGCCGCCCGCGAGCCACGACACCGTCGCGCCCTCCACGAACGACAACCAGCCGTCCAGCGCGACGCGCAACGTCGGCGGCGGGACGCGCTCGCCGGTCAGGCCGAGCGAGAGCGCGGCCTGGAGGCGGTGCCGCACCCGGTGGTAGAAGTCGATCACCTCGGCGTCCACGCCGACGCCGCCGCTGGTGATGGTCTGGAACGCCGAGCGGTGCGCGTCGGCCCACCACAGGAAGCCGTCCAGGGTGCGGGTCAGCCGCTCGGTGGGCGACAGGTCCCCGAACTCCTCGGCCAGGGTGTTCAGCGCCTCGGCGGCCTGCTGGATGACGGCCAGGAACAGGCCGCGCTTGCTGGCGAAGTAGTAGTAGATCAGCCCCTTGGCCACCCCCGCGGCGGTGGCGATC
Source organism: Actinomadura hibisca NBRC 15177 (assembly GCF_001552635.1). Taxonomy (GTDB): domain Bacteria; phylum Actinomycetota; class Actinomycetes; order Streptosporangiales; family Streptosporangiaceae; genus Spirillospora; species Spirillospora hibisca. Next base: position 27,044 of record NZ_BCRO01000089.1, read on the forward strand.
TCGTCGATGGACAACGCGTCGTAGGGGCGGTCGGCGAACAACCGCCCGGCGGCCTCCAGGATCGCCGCGCGGCGCGCCTCGCCGCGCGGGACGGGCCCGGGGCCCTCTTGACTTTCGTTCAAACGGCTCTCCATATTAGATCCGAGTCTAATTGGGTGGTGGTCGCGGTCGTGAAGTCACGCAAGGTCAAATCCAGCGGGGTGCGATTGTCGGTGCGTGAGCACGGGGCGGCGGGGCGGGCGGCTCCGACCATCGTGCTGGTCCACGGCTATCCCGACAACCAGGCGGTGTGGGAGCCGGTCGCCGAGCGCCTGGCCGGGCGCTTCCACGTGGTCACCTACGACGTGCGCGGCGCGGGCGGCTCGACCCGGCCGCGCCGGACCCGGGCCTACGCCATGGAGCACCTGAACGCCGACCTGCGCGCGGTGGTCGACGCGGTGTCGCCCGACCGGCCGGTGCACCTGGTCGGGCACGACTGGGGCTCGGTGCAGGGGTGGGGCGCGGTCACCGGCGACGCGCTGGAAGGGCGCGTCGCGTCGTTCACCTCGATCTTCGGACCGTGCGTCGAGCACTTCGGGCAGTGGGTGCGCGACCGGCTGCGGCGGCCGACGCCCCGGCACGTCCGGGAGCTGGCGGGGCAGTTCGCGCGGTCGTGGTACCTGGTGTTCGGCGCGGTCCCGGGTGTTCCGTGGCTGGTGTGGCGGCTGGGCGGGGCGCGGCTGTTCCCCGTCCTGATCGAGCGGATGGAGGGCGTCGAGCGCAGGCCCGACCCGGCGTTCCTGAAGGACGCGCTGTACGGGACGAAGCTGTACCGGGCCAACGCGCTGCGCTTTTTGCGGCCGGGCCACCTGTGCCGCACGCAGGTGCCGGTGCAGGCGATCGCGCCGACGCGGGACGCGTTCGTGTCGCCGCACCAGTCGCGTGACCTGACCGCCTACGTGGACCGGTACTGGCGGCGCGAGATCCCCGCCGGGCACTGGGGCGCGGTGCGCAAGGACCCGGCGACGGTCGCGTCCATGATCGCCGAGTTCGTCGAGCACGTGGAGGGCGCGCCGGAGACGGCGGAGTTGCGGGCCGCGCAGGTGCCCGCCGTCGGCGAGATCCTGGCGGGGAGCGCGACGTGAGCGAGATCGACGAACGGCACCCGGCCATCACCCCGAGGCGAGTGAAGTTCGACTGGGCGGACACCCCGCTGCACTGGATCCCGGGCGAGCCGGTGGCCACGCACTTCATCAACGTCCTGCACCTGCTGCTGCCCGCCGGGGAACGCTGGTTCGTGCACGTCTACAAGCAGACGTTGCCGCTGGTGGAGGACGAGCGGCTGCGCAAGGAGATCAAGGGGTTCATGGGGCAGGAGGCCGTGCACGCCTACTCCCACCAGGGCGTGCTGGACCGGCAGATGCTCGCCCAGGGGCTGGACCCGCGCCCGCTCACCCGCCGCGTCGAGTGGATGTTCCGGCACATGCTGGGCGACCGGCCGCCGCTGCCGGTCCTGACCCGGCGGCAGTGGCTGAACTTCCGGGTCGGGGTGATCGCGGGGATCGAGCACTACACCGCCGTGCTCGGGCAGTGGATCCTGGACGCCCGCGAGCTGGACGAGGCGGGCGCCGACCCCACGATGATGGACCTGCTGCGCTGGCACGGCGCGGAGGAGGTCGAGCACCGGTCGGTGGCGTTCGACGTGTACCAGTACGTGTCGGGGGCGTACTGGAGGCGGTTCGTCACGTTCTTCGTCGGGGTGCTGGCGATGCCGCTGATGGTCTACGCGGGCGCGGCCTACCTGTGCCGCGCCGACCCCACGTTGAAGGGCGTGCGGCCGCGCGTGCGCGACTACCGGCGGGCGGTGCGGCGCGGGATCTTCCCCGGCAACCGCTTCATGGTGGCGGCGGCGCGGGCCTACCTGCGGCGCGACTACCACCCATCGAAGGAGTGCTCGACGCGGAAGGCGCTGGACTACCTGGCCACATCTCCGGCCGCCCGCGCCGTGGGGCACAAACCGGAGTAGTCCTTACGTTCCTCGCGGGCAGCCGTTAACGTAAGTGGTCACTGACAAGCGTCTGCCCGCGAGGAGCCGCCCCGTGACGGATCTGGACACCTACCGGGACCGGGCGCGGTCCTGGCTGGAGGAGCGCGCCGCCGGCCTGCGGCCCGACCCCGGCCTCGCCGAGGCCCGCGCGTTCATGGCCGAGCTGTACGACGCCGGGTACTCGGGCATCACCTGGCCGGCCGAGTACGGCGGGCAGGGCCTGTCGGCCGCCGAGGAGCGCGCCTTCCAGCAGGCCAGCCGGGACGTGGTGCTGCCGGTCGGGGTGTTCGGCATCGGCCTCGGCATGTGCGGGCCGACGCTGCTGTCGATCGGCACCGAGGAGCAGAAGCGCCGCTACGTCCGGCCGCTGCTGCGCGGCGAGGAGATCTGGTGCCAGATGTTCTCCGAGCCCGGCGCGGGCTCGGACGTGGCGTCCCTCCAGACCCGCGCGGTGCTCGACGGCGACACCTGGGTGATCAACGGCCAGAAGGTGTGGACCTCGGTCGCCCGGCAGGCCGACTTCGGGCTGCTGATCGCCCGCACCGACGCCGAAGTGCCCAAACACCAGGGCATCACGATGTTCGTGGTGGACATGCACGACCCGGGCGTGACGGTGCGGCCGCTGCGCGACATGACGGGGGAGTCGCACTTCAACGAGATCTTCTTCGACGACGTGCGGGTCGCGCCGGACCAGGTCGTCGGCGAGGTGAACGGCGGCTGGTCGGCGGCGGTGACGACGCTGCTGCACGAGCGGGTGTCGATCGGGATGGGCGCGGCGCGCACCGAGCGTCCCGCGTCGTTCGCGGCGCTGAAGACGGCCGCGGCGGCGCGGGGCCTGCTGGCGGACCCGGCCGTCCGTGACCGCCTGATCGACCTCTACCTGCAAGAACGGGCCTTCGACCTGCTGAACGCGCGGATGTCGCAGGAGGTGAAGGCGGGGATCATGCCGGGGGCGCGGGGCTCGGTGTCCAAGCTGCTGCTGGCGGACCTGACGCTGGACAGCGCCGACGCCGCGAGCGAGATCCTCGGCCCGGACGCGGTGGCCTTCTCCGACGAGGGGAAGATCGCCCGCGCGCTGTCCTGGGGGCCGGGCATGGCCCTGGGCGGCGGCACCAACGAGATCATGAAGAACATCATCGGCGACCGCGTCCTGGGCCTGCCCCGCGAACCGCAGGTGGACCGGGCCGTCCCGTTCAAGGACCTGAAGGTCGGGACGCAGGCGAAGGAGGCGGGCGCGTGAGGCTGATCCCGACCGACGAACAGAAGGACCTGGCAACGACGGTCCGCTCCTTCCTGGCGTCCAACGCGCCCATGGCGAAGGTGCGGGAAACAGCAGAATCCCCGACTTCCTACGACCGCCCCCTCTGGGAACGCCTGTCCGGCGAACTGGGCCTACCGGGCTTGCTGATCCCGGAAGAGCACGGCGGCTCAGGCGCAGGCCACGCAGACCTGGCGGCGGCCCTAGAAGAACTAGGCGCGGCCCTGACCCCGTCACCCCTCCTGGCGTCGATCTTCGCAACGAACGCCCTCATCGCATCCAACGACGACGAGGCAGCAAAAGACCTCCTACCAGGCATAGCAGCAGGCACGACGATCGCGACGTTCTCGACACCAGTCCCCGGCGACCCAACAATCCACGCCGCCGCTGACAAACTGACAGGAACCCTGCCCCGCGTACTGAACGGCGCAGACGCAGACCTGATCCTGTGCACAGCGATCGCAAGCGACGATTCCCCGCCCTCCCTCTATGCGATAGAAGGCACCGCAGGCACCCGCACCCCGCTGACCACGCTGGACCTGACCCGTCCCCAAGCACGTGTGGAGCTAGACAACGTCCCCGCCCGCCGGATCGGCCCGGAAGACGCGTCCGAAGCAATCGCCCGCGCCCTGGCCCTGTGCTCGGTGGCCCTGGCAGCCGAACAGCTCGGTGGCCTGCGCCGCTGCCTGGACGTGATCGTGGAGTACGCGAAGCTGCGCGTGCAGTTCGGCCGCTTCGTGGGCTCGTTCCAGGGCGTCAAGCACAAGCTGGCCGACATGCACTGCACGCTGGAGCAGGCGGAGTCGATCGTCCGCTACGCCGCGTGGGCGGCCGACGAGGACCCGGCCGAACTCCCGGTGGCCGCCGCGCTGGCGCAGTCCTACCTGGGCCGCGCCTACTTCCAAGTGGCGAAGGACCACCTGCTGCTGCACGGCGGCATCGGCTTCACGTGGGAACACGACGCGCACCTGTACTACAAGCGCGCGAAGACCGACGAACTACTGCTGGGCGCTCCACGCCACCACAGGGCACGCCTGGCAGAGCACCTGGGCCTGTTGGCCTGACCAAGACCCCCGGACGGGGCGGCGGTTCGCACCCTGCCGCCCCGTCCGGGTCTTACAGCCGGATGCCCATGATGCTCGCCACAGCCCGCGCCGCCCGCATGATGTCGTCGGCAGGGCAGATGGGGTCGCCCCACTCATAGAGGAAGCACCACGTGCCGTCGCGCCGCCGCTCACACGCCACGGTCTCGCGCGCGTCGCTGCTGTAGGCAGGGGTCACATACAGGATGAGCCCTTGGTCGGCGGGCTCCTGAACGACGGCCCGCAGGGGCGTCAGTTCCTCTACGGCCCGGCCGAGGGCGGCCAGCCGTCCTCGCCGGTAGTCGGCGTCAGAAGGCGGCTTGGTCCGCCGGGTCTCTTGCTTCGCCACGTCCATGGCCAGAGCATGAGGGCGGCGCGTTCGAGCAGGTAAGAGGGCTTGCAGGTTATTGCGGCTACAGGTAGCCGCCGATGATGGCGCGGGCGTCGTCGCCGTAGACGGCGGACCCGGCGAGGTCCTCGAAGGTGCGGCTGTACTCCTCGACGTCCCCGGGGGCGGCGGCGATCCAGCGGCCGGGGATGAGTTGCACGCGCGCCGGGCCGTCGTCGTAGAGGTAGAACGCCTCCATGGGCCACCACTTGCGCGGCCGGTCCAGGGGGATGATGCCGAGCGCGGTGTTGGGGCGGGCCGTCTCCTCCAGCAGGCGTTCGAGTTGGGGACGCAGCACGTCGGCGGAGCAGAACGGCGCGCGGAAGACCGACTCCTCGACCACGAACGCGAACGTCTTCGCCGGGACGTCCAGGATGCTCTGGTGCTCCTGCCTGACCTGCACCAACGCGTTGACGTCGTCGGTGGGCGCGCCCCGGAACTCGGCGATCGTGGCCAGGATGCGGGCGGCGTACTCGGCCGTCTGCAAGATGCCCGGGACCACGCGGGACTCGTAGATGCGGAAGCGGCTCGTGCGCTCGAACAGCGCCGTCGTCTCGTGCTGAGTGCGGCGCAGCCCTTCCACACGCCACTGCGTGTAGGCGCGCTCCGCTTCAGCGGCCTCGGCGACCAGGTCCTCGGCCTGCTCCTCCGCCGAGCAGAGGACGGCCCAGCGCCGCAGATCGTCGGCGGCGACCGCCACCGTCCCGCTCTCGATGCGGCTGACCTTCGACGGAGAGCACCCCAGGGCGTCCGCCAGCTGCGCTCCCGTCAACCCGGCGCGCAGCCGCAACGCGCGCAACCGGGCGCCGAGGTCTCTGCGCGTTCGGGCGGGAGCCGGAGCGGTGATGGTCATGGCTCTCAGTCTGACCCTTCCGCCCGTCGCGCGCAGCACCTTCCGAGGACGGGCCAGACGCACTGACATCCGCTTTCAGGAGGGGATGTTGTGACGTTCGGAGTGAGTGAAAGCCAGGAACTCGTCCAGTTCCTCATCGTCCTCAAAGGTGTCGGCCACCAGTTCTTCGACCGACTGCAGCGGATGATCGCGTTTCGTCCGGATCAGCCGATCCAAGGGGGCACAGCGGGACGGCGCGTAGCAGGGTGCATTCTCACTCACGGCTATTCCTCGTGATAACTCACTGGGAAAACAAAAATACCGTGCGTGATGGGACGCTGCTCTGGCTTTCGGAACCGTCAGAAGGTGCAGGGGAGGTGTTTGATGCCGTTGATGAAGTTGGAGTAGAGGCGATCAGGACGACCTGTGGAGCGTAGGTCGGGGACTCGGGTGAACAGTTCGCGGAACATCACCGTGATCTCGCGGCGGGCCAGGTTCGCGCCCAGGCAGAAGTGGGGGCCGGGGCCGCCGAAGCCCACGTGGGGGTTGGGGGAGCGGGTGATGTCGAAGGTGTCGGGGTTGTCGAAGACGGCCTCGTCGCGGTTGGCCGAGTTATAGAACAGCAGGACCTTGTCGCCCGCCTTGTATTCGTGGCCGTTCATCTCGTGGTCCCGGGTCAGCGTGCGGCGGAACTGGATCACCGGGGTCGCCATCCGCACGATCTCCTCGACCGTGCCCGGGATGCGGGCCTCGAAGTCGTCCAGCAGCAACGCGCGCTGGTCCGGGTTGCGGGTCAGCAGGTGCAGGCCGTGCGCCATCGCGTTCCGGGTCGTCTCGTTGCCCGCCGCCACCAGCAGGATGAAGAACGAGCCGATCTCCTGGTCGGTCAGGGACTCGCCGTCGATGTTGGCCGTCACCAGCGCCGACACCAGGTCGTCGCCCGGGTCGCGACGTCGGCGGCGGGCCAGCTTCATCGCCAGGTGGTTCAGCTCGTAGCCCGCCGACAGGCCCTGCGCCAGGCCGTACAGCACGCTGCTGCGGGTGATGCCGTGCTCGGCGAAGCGGTGGCCGCCGCTGTACTCGGGGTCGCCGATCCCCAGGATGATGTTGGTCCGGTTGTAGACCATGGGGCGCACGGCGGCCGGGATGCCCATCATGTCGCAGATGACCTGCACGGGAAGGCGGGCGGCCACCTGCGTCACGAAGTCGCCGGGGCCGGTTTGTCGCAGGTCGTCCACGATCTGTGTCGCCGTTGTCTGGAGGTCGGTCTCCAGTTTGGCCAGCACGCGCGGGGTGAAGGCGCGGGAGACGATGCGGCGGATCTTGGCGTGCCGCGGGTCGTCCATGTTGATCATTGAGCCGAAGTACTTCGCCAGGTAGGGCGGCAGGTCGGCGATGCTGTTGGAGCACGGTTCGCTGCTGAACACCTCGGGGTTGCGGCTCGCCCCCACCACGTCGGCGTGCCTCACCAGGGCGTAGTAGCCCGCGCCGTTCTTGATGAACGGCAGCTTCAGCTCCGGGAAGAACGCCGGGTGCTCGCGGGCGCGCAGCGCCGCGAACGCCGCCTGGCGCTCGCGGCGGGGCAACGACCAGAAGCCCAGATCCGACAGGTTGATCTCGTCGTGCGCCAGCGTCGTCACGCCGCACCGTCCTCGGGGCCGGGAAGCCAGAACCTGGTTCGGTTTCCATGCAACCCAGGCCCCGGGGCGGCGTCAAGGGATCAGGCGGGGGCGATGATCCGGCGGTGCAGCACCGCGCGCTCCACGGCGGTCCACGTGGTGCTGGTCAGCAGGTAGACGCCCGCCGCCAGCGGCACGAACGCCGCGAAGACCACCGTGCCGAACGGCATGGCGCGCGCCACCCGCCCCATCGGGCCCTCGGCGGTCACGCGGCTGGACGTCCACCACGCGACGGCCGCCAGCAGCACGAGCAGCGCCAGGAACGTCAGCGACGGCGCGGAGAACACACCCATGCCCAGCACGCCCATCCAGTTCTGGCCCAGCGGCGCGGCCAGCAGCGTGTGCCCCAGCAGCAGGTTCTGGTGCCCGGCGATCGTCGCCGACATGAACACCCGGTACAGCACCATGAAGAACGGCGCCTGCGCGAACGCGGGGCCCATCCCCGCGAACATCGACACCCCTTCGGCGCGGTAGAGGGCCAGCGTCTCCTGCTGGAGCCGCTGCGGGTTCTTGGCGTACCTCTTCTGCAACTTCTGGATCTTGGGCATGAGCAGGGTCCGGGCGCGCTCGCCCTTGGCGGCCCGGATCGCGAGGGGGATCAGCAGGGACCGCACCGCCAGCGTGCAGATGATGATCGCGGCGGTGGCGGCCAGCTCTCCCGCGACGGGCGTCAGCGCGTCGGACAGGCCGTTGACCAGGGAGTACGCAGCGGACACGGGGGCGTCGAGCAAGAACATCGAGGGCCTTTCGGGAAAGGAAGAACAGGGCGCGTGCCGCTCAGGCGGCCGTGCTCTCCAGTCCCGGTGCCCTCGGCCGTGGCCGCCCCGCCGCGTCCGGGTCGCGCTGCGGCAGGAACGCCGTGCGCAACGTGCGTTCCCGCAGTGTCGTGCGCAGCCGCGCCAGCGCCGAGCGCGGCTCGCGCCCTGCGGCGGCCAGGTGCCGGGCCGCGAGCAGCAGCAGGCCCGCGACCGTCAGCGTGGCCAGCGCGGTCAGCACGCTCTGGCCCATCAGGAAGTCGCCCACGCCGATCAGCCGCAGCAGCGCGGCGAGGATCAGCGGCATGGCGGGCCCTTTCCCGGAGGCGGGTTCGTCCTATCGACGCGCCGGGGCGGCCGATGGTTCCTCACAGTAGTAGCAGCGACGAGAGGGCCGCCAGGACGGTGACGGCGGTCGTGCCGGTGATCCACGGCATCCGCGCGCCGATCGCCGCGTCCCGGTCGGGATCGCGGGCCCAGAACGTCAAGGCCGAGCTGAGCGCCCGGCCGCCGCCGAACGCCACGCCCGCCAGCACGCAGGCCACCGGCCCCTGATGGCTGAGCAGCAGGCCCAGCGCCAGCACGTAGGGGCTGCTCGCCGACACGTACGTGCGGACGCCCGTGCCCATCTCGAAGCCGAACTGCAACGACCCCCGCCGCAGCCGGAACTGCAACACCTCCTGCGGGATCTGCCGCGCGTTCTGCGGCAGCGGGATCGCCAGCCAGCCCAGCTCGCGCGCCACGCCCAACGCCGCGACCAGCACGATCGCCGCCGTCCTGACCCGTTCGGGCAGCGGTTCCGCCAGCCCGGACAACAACCAGATCACCGTCGCGCTGAGTGCGCCCCCGGCCAGCAGACCGAGGGTGAAAACGGCCAGGACCTCGCCCTGCCGTACCGGAGCCCGCCAACCTGGCGAGAACAGCACTGATTCGCTGTTACGCGTTCAAACGCTGCCCGACAGCGCGAACCCCGCCAGCGCCCCGACCGCCGCCCAGCACAGGACCGTCGCGTCCAGCGCGGCCGCCGCCACCGCCAGCAGCGCCAGGACCGCCACCGGCAGCAGCGGCTCGGTCAGGCCCCGGCGCAACCGCCCGGCGGTCAGTTGCGGCACGAGGTCGCCTTGCGGCAGATCGTCTTGTACCAGTTGCCGCGCTTGGACTTCTTCCAGCCGTCGTGGCAGCGCCAGGTCACGCCCCGGCGGCAGCTCCCGCAGCGGCTGGAGTACGACCACAACCAGCCGTCCCATCCGCTGCCGTAGCACTGGCTGGGACGCAGCTTGTAGCGGCCCGGGTCCGACACCCCGGACTTGTGGAAACCCTTGTACTTGCCGCTGGTCCGGCAGCACACCGAGCACACCAGGCTGGGCCCGCAGCCGGGGGAGCAGTTGTGGTTGCTCGCGTACGACGGGCAGCGCGGGTAGATGTCGTAGTAGCCGCGCGCGCTGTACCCGGCGGCGATCGCCTGCCGCGCGGGCGGGAACACCCCCAGCGCGTTCAGCCCCACCGTCGCGCCCGCCGCCGCCAGCCCGGCCAGCACGCCGCGCCGCGCCGGACGGAACCGGGGCGCGTCCTCGTGCAGCGCGCGCCGCCGCACCCGCTCGGCCCCGGCCGGACGCGGCCCGCTCAGCGGGGGCACGTCCTCCAGCTCGATCATCTCGCCACCTCCAGCTCCGTCAGCTCGCGCAGCGCCTCGGGCGAGCCCACCGGCTCGGCCGCGCGCACCCGCCCGGCCGCGTCCACCAGCACCGCGAACGGCGTGGCGGGCACCCGGTAGTCCTCGAACAATCCCGCCTGCTCGCCCGCCAGCACCGTGACCTCGGGGGCGAGGCCCTCCGGCGCGGCCCCGGCGAAGATCGCGTGCAGCGGGCGGCCCAGCCCGTCGGCCGCCGCCAGCACCTCGGCGCACACCCCGCAGTCGCGGTCCAGGAACAGCAGCAGCCCGGGGCCGAGCCGCTCGAACGCCGGGGCGCGCGTGCCCGGCGGCGGCCCCAGCTCCGACGGGCGCGGCGCGCCCTGCGACAGGGCGTGCACCTGCCGGACGAGACCGGCGACCACCAGGGCCAGCAGCCCGATCGCCAGCCACGACAGCAGCAGCGCGCTGGTCTGGAAACTCATCCGGCCGCGCTCCTCTCCTTGACGGTCAACGCTTGCGGGAGCGTCCACAGCAGCACCGCCAGGGTCGCGCCCGCGACGGCGACCACGGCCAGCTCACCGGCGCGGGACGGGAGCGTCCCGGCCGTCCCGGCGGCGGCGAGGACGGCCAGCGCGGCGGCCCGCACCGCCACCCACACCGTCATCGGCGTCCTGGCCCCGGCGCAGCCGCAGGGGACGCCCCGGCGCGTGCGCGCCACGTGCCCGCTGTAGGCGGCGTAGGCGACCAGCAGCGCCGCGCTCGCGATCAAGCCCGCGCGCAGCAGGACGGTCTCGCCGAGCAGAGCCCCGGCCGCGCCCGCGCCACCCGCCACGGCCTCCGCCACGATCACGACGGCCGCCACCGGGACGATCAACGTGTCCGGCACCGTGCGCTGGGCCCGCAGCGCCGCCGCCAGCGACCCCGGCCGCCGCAGCTGCCCGGCCAGCGACGCCAGCAGCACCAGCGGGACCGCCACCGCGGCGACCCCGGTCAGCAGCCCGCTCAACCCCGGACCGCCTCGATCGTCAGCTCCGCCAGCCGCCGTGGGGCCTCCCGCACCCGGTCCTCCTCCGGCAGCACCGTCACCAGCAGCGACCGCAGCGCCAGCAGGAAGTAGGGTCCCTGGCCCTCCACGGTGTCCTGGAACAGCTCGCCGCCCGCCACCGACGCGCCCCGCCAGCCCGGCAGCCGCCGCCGGGACCGCGCCGTCAGCGCGCTGATCTCCAGCAGGCCGAGGCCCGGGACCTCCTTGACCAGCTCGGCGGGCTCGGGCACCACGGCCCGGCCGCGCGGGACAGCGGTGATCCCGTCGTCGTGCTCGGTCAGGCGCAGCTTGCCGAAGAACGCCACGGCGTCGGCCGGGCGGCCGTGGTAAAGGTGCGTGAACACCGCGTGGCGGCGGCCTTCCCAGACGGCGGCGAGCACCGGGTCGTTGACGCCGGTGTCGGGGTCGCGGGCGGCGGTGTGGCCGACCCGCAGCCGCCCGCCCTGCACGCGGAACTCCTGCCGGAACCGGTCCACGCCGACGTCGTCGGCCCACGCCTCGGCGTCGGCGCGCGTCCCGCTGGAGATCTCGTGCAGCCGCTGCCCGTCGGCGACCTGCGCCACCGAGGTCCAGGGGCGGCCGAGATCGTGGGTCCCGGCCAGCCGGACGCGGGTGCCGTCCAGGGAGCGGTGTGTGACCTGTCGCCGCACTGCCAGGCCCTCCCAAATCGGGATGAATTGGTGTGACGCGGCTGACGGTACGCGCCCCGGGAGGCCCGCGGGCCAAACCTGCCGGAAGTGGCCACAGCGCGTTGAGCAGGTAAAGTCACGCCGTGAATCGTTCCAACCTCACCGTTCCCCCGGCCGGCACGCCCGCGCCCCAGCCGCACCCCGAAGCGCTGATCGGGGAGAAGCTCGGCCCGCACTACGCCCGCTGCTTCGGCTGCGGCCCCGACCACCCCACCGGGCTGCACCTGGAGGCCGTCAGCGACGACGGGCTCAGCGTTTCCGCGGAGTTCACCGTCGGCGCGGAGCACCAGGGCGCGCCCGGACTCGCCCACGGCGGCGTTTTGGCGACGGCCATGGACGAGGCGCTCGGTATGGTCGTCTGGCTGCTGCGCAAGCCCTATGTCACCGGGCGGCTGGAGACCGACTACCTGCTGCCGGTGCCGGTGGGCACCACGCTGCACATCCGGACCCGCTGCACCGGGGTCGTCGGCCGCAAGGCCTACCTGGAGGCCGAGGCCCGGATGGGCGCGCCCGACGGCCCGGTGGCCGTCCGGGGCGCGGCGTTGTTCGTCGAGGTGCCGGTCTCGCACTTCAGCGAGCACGGCGACGGCAGCGGCGGAATGGACCCCGAGCGTGAGGTGAACCCGTGAGCAAGGTGGACGTGCTGATCCGCCGCTTCGACCCCGACCTGCCGCTGCCCGCCTACGCCCACCCCGGCGACGCGGGCGCCGACCTGGTCGCGGCCGTGGACGTCGAGCTGCCCCCCGGCGAGCGCGCCGTCGTCCCCACCGGCATGGGGATCGCGCTGCCCGACGGGTACGCCGCCTTCGTGCACCCGCGGTCCGGTTTGGGCGCTAGGTTGGGGGTGACCATCGTCAACGCACCCGGTACGGTCGATGCCGGTTATCGGGGTGAGATCAGGGTGACCCTGCTGAACACCGACCCTCGCGAGACCGTCCGGCTGCGCCGCGGCGACCGCATCGCGCAGCTGGTCGTGCAGCGGGTGGAGCATGCGGTCTTCCACGAGGTCACCGAACTTCCCGGATCGTCTCGGGGCGCCGCTGGGTTCGGCTCCACCGGGGGATTCTCCCGGGATGATGAGCACAGTCGAGAAGGAGCGTGAGTCGTGGCTTTTGGACGTCGCCGGCAGGCCGATGAGCCCGCCAAGGAGCCCGAGCTGACCGACGAGGAGACCGTCGTGGAGGACGAGGCCCCCGCCAAGGCGGCTCCTGCCGAGGGCGGCCCCTGGGACTCCGAGGAGGAGCACCCCGAGTTGCAGCGCCTGGACTTCGGTTCCATGCAGGTGCCGATCGCGCCGGGGCTGGGCTTCCAGGTCAACTTCGAGGCCACCCAGGTGGACGAGGAGGGCAACCCCCTCGACGGCCGCCCGGTCGCGGTGCTGGTGCAGTACGAGGAGAGCGCGATGCAGCTCCAGGTGTTCGCCGCGCCCAAGCGCAGCGGTATCTGGGCGGACGTGCGGCGCGAGACGGCCACCGACATCCAGGAGGAGGCCGGCGGCCAGACCCAGGAGGGCGAGGGCCCGTTCGGTCCCGAGCTGCTGGCGATGGTCCCCGCCGCGCTGACCGAAGAGGTCCTGGCCGAGATGCCGGACGAGGTCAAGGAGCAGATCCCGGCCGAGTTCGTCGAGCAGGGTTGGGCGCCGCAGATCATCCGCTTCCTGGGCGTGGACGGCCCGCGCTGGTTCCTCCAGGCCGTGGTGCAGGGCGCCGCGATCGAGGACGAGGAGCAGTGGCAGGTCCTGGAGGACGTGTTCCGGGGCATCGTGGTGGTGCGCGGCGACGCGCCGATGCCGCCGCGCGAGCTGCTGGAGCTCCAGATCCCCAAGGAGTTCTCCGAGGCCGCCGAGGAGGGCGAGGAGAACGAGGAGACCTTCAACCCGTTCGAGCGCGGCCCGGAGATCACCGAGGTCCGCTGAGCGTGTCGCCTTCCGCCCGTCCCGGCCGTTCGGCCGGGGCGGGCGTCGGCTTTTCCAGGGCGCGGGCCCGGAGGTAGCGCTGCTCGGGGATGCTGGTGGTGAGGCGCGCGGCCGTCCGGTAGGCGGTCCGGGCCGCCTGGTGATCACCGGCGAGTTCCAGCAGGTGGGCCCGCACGGCGTGCAGCCGGTGGTGGGCGGCGAGACGCTCGTCGGCGGCCAGGGGCTCCAGCAGGGCCAGCCCGGCGCGCGGGCCCTCCGCCATGGCGACGGCCACGGCGTGGTTGAGGGTGACGACGGGGTTGGGGGCCATGCGCTCCAGCAGCCGGTACAGACGGACGATCTGGGGCCAGTCGGTGGCGGCGGCGTCCGGGGCGTCGGCGTGCACGGCGGCGATGGCGGCCTGGAGCTGGTAGGGGCCGAGCGGCCCGTGCGCCAGCGTCTCGCTGATCAAGGTAATGCCCTCATCCAGGGCGTCCCGGTTCCAGCGGGTGCGGTCCTGCTCGGCGAGGGGGATCAGGTCGCCGCCGGGGGTGGTGCGGGCCGGACGGCGAGCGTCGGTGAGCAGCATCAGGGCCAGCAGCCCGGCGACCTCGCCGTCACCGGGCAGCAGTTTCCGCAGGTCCCGGACGAGCCGGATCGCCTCCCGGGTGAGGTCGGCGCGGTGCAGGTCGGGGCCGGACGAGGCGGTGTAGCCCTCGTTGAAGATCAGGTAGAGGACGTGCAGGACGGCGGCCAGCCGTTCCGCCCGCTCGTGCTCGGGCGGCGGCCGGAACCGCGCGCCGGCCGCGCGGACGCGCTGCTTGGCGCGGCTGACGCGCTGCGCCATCGTCGCCTCGGGCACCAGGAAGGCACGGGCGATCTCGGCGGTGGTGAGGCCACCGACGGCGCGGAGCGTCAGCGCGATCTGCGACGGGACGGTCAGCGCCGGGTGGCAGCACAACATGAGCAGGGTCAACGTGTCGTCCGCCGGGAGTTCCTGATCAGCAGGCGGGGCCAGCAGCTCGTCGGCCGGGGTGCGGGCGGCCAGGGCGCGCTCGCGGTCGCGGGAGGCGCGCTCGCTGCGCAGCCGGTCGATCATCCGGCGGGAGGCGGCCCTGATCAGCCAAGCGAGCGGGTCGTCCGGCGTCCCCTCCGTCGGCCAGTGCAGGGCGGCGGCCAGCAGCGCCTCCTGCACCGCGTCCTCGGCGGTCTCGAACTCCCCGTACCGCCGCACGAGGGCGGCGAGGACCTGCGGCGCGAGGCGGCGCAGCAGGTCCTCGGTCATCCCGCGTCCACGATCGGGCGGATCTCCACCGCGCCGAACCGCGCGTCGGGGAAGCGCGCGGCGATCTCGGCGGCGCGCTCGGGAGACGCGCAGTCCAGCACGAAGTACCCGGCGAGCTGCTCCTTGGCCTCCAGATAGGGGCCGTCGGTGACAACCGTCGCCCGCACCGTGACGGTGCCGGCGGGATCGGCCAGCGCGACGCCGCCGACCAGCTCACCGGACTCGGAGATCTCCGCGAAGACGTCCTCGGCCCCCTGAATGATCTCCTCGCGCTCGGCCTGTGCCAGCGCCAGGAACTCCGGGTCCCGCTCGAACATGGGATGCTCCCAGCTCTCGGGATTGCTGTAGATCAGCAGGAGGTACTTCATCCTCACCCCATCCCGGCGACCCCGACGAGGTTGCCCTCGGGGTCGGTGAACCAGCCGACGACCAGGCCGCCGTCCGGCCCGCGCTCGGGCCCCAGCGCCCGCTTGCCGCCGAGGCTCTCGGCCTTGCGGAGGGCCTCCTCGACGTCGGGGACGGCGACGTAGAACATCGCGCGCGGCGTGACGTCCCCGCCCCCGCAGACACCACCGTAGATCCCGACGCCGTCCTCGGTGGTGAGCCGCCCGACGCCGCCGTACTCGCCGGGCGCGGACACGGCATCGGAGACGGCGTCGCCCATCTGGAACTCCCAGCCGAACAACTCGCCGTAGTAACCGCGCAGCCTGGCGGCGTCGGCACCGGCGATCTCGAAGTGCACCACGGGATGTCCCATGACCATGCTCCTCTCACAGACGCCCCGGATGGGCGCCCTGGTGCAGAGGACGGAGCCGCCGGGCCGTTCTCGACACCTCGCCCGGAGAAATCTTCGGCGGGGGATTGCCGGACGCCGCTCGCGGGAGGTCAATCGAGACATGTCGAAGAAGACCCGCAAACGCCGTTCCCGCAAGCGCAACAAGGCGAACAAGGGCAAGCGGCCCTGCGCCCGCCGCTAGCCGGAGATCATCTCGAAGGGCATGGCGTGGGTGACCCCGACCTGCCGCCCGGCCTCCGCCACGATGCCGCCCAGGAACGCCTCGGGGTCGAAGTCCTGTCCGAGATTGTCGAAGTAGACCTTGTGCGCCTTCAGTGAAGCGACGCCCGCCGCGAGATGCCCGGTCACGTCCACGTAGTGAGTGGGGTTCGGGGACGAGGCGAACAGCGCGAACCGGGTGCCCTGCCACGGCTCCAGCCCGAGATCGCGGAAGACCCAACGGTTGGCGGCGTCGCGGATAGCGTCGGCGACGGCGAGCCCCAGCACACGATGATCGGCCATGTTGAAGCCCTGCCCGCCGGGCCAGGTCTCGCGGTAGTTGAGCGAGATAACGACGTCGGGCCGGTGCCGCCGGATGGCCTCGGCGAGCACGCGGCGCAGCGGGAGCCCGTACTCCAGCGTGCCGTCGGGAAGATCCAGGAATTCGACGGTCTCGACGCCGACGGCCCGCGCGGCCTGCACCTGCTCGGCACTGCGGACGCGCGCGACCTCCTCGGGCTCCATCGAGTCGATCCCGGCCTCTCCGCGGGTGGCGAGGACCTCGACGACGGACTTGCCCTGCGAGGTCCACTTGGCGACGGCCGTCGAGCCGCCGTACTCCAGGTCGTCGGGATGCGCGACGATCGCGAGCGCCCGCTCCCAGTCCTCAGGTACCGGTTCCATGCCGCCATTCTGGCCGATCTTGTCCGCGCGACACGTGTTAGGGACGCGTTAAGGGGCGGGGCAGGGGCGCTAAGGGGGCGTTAAGAGGGGCGAAAGCGCAGGCAGGGGGCGTTTTACTCCTGGTGGCTCCGGCGATCCGGGGCCGGTGGATGTCCGGAGAGGAAAACGACCATGCACGACGTTGCCTTCGTCCTGCTGACGGTGGCGGTCTTCGCCCTGCTCGGCCTCGTGGTGAAGGGCGTGGAGAGGCTGTGAGCGCCGCGAACCTGGTCGGGCTGGTGCTGGCCGCCGGGCTGATCGTCTTTCTGATCGTCGCCCTGCTGTTCCCGGAGCGCTTCTCATCATGAGCAACGATGTCGCGGGGATCGTGTTCGTCGGGTCCCTCGTGCTCGCCCTGGCCGTGGTCTACCGGCCGCTGGGCGACCATATGTACCGCGTCTACGCAGGCACCCGGCACGCGCGGGTGGAGCGGGTGCTCTACCGCCTGATCGGGGTCCGGCCCGATGCCGAGCAGGGGTGGGCCGCGTACGCCCGCAGCGTGCTCGCCTTCTCGGCTGTGGGGATTCTCTTTCTGTACCTGTTCCAGCGGGTGCAGCAGTGGTTGTTGTTGTCGCTGGGGTTCGACGCCGTCAAGCCCGACCAGGCGTGGAACACCGCCGTCAGCTTCGTCACCAACACCAACTGGCAGTCCTACTCCGGCGAGTCCACGATGGGGCATCTGGTGCAGATGGCCGGGCTCGCCGTGCAGAACTTCGTGTCGGCGGCCGTCGGCATGTGCGTCGCCATCGCCCTGGTGCGCGGGTTCGCGCGCAGGAAGAGCGCGCAGCTCGGCAACTTCTGGGTCGATCTCGTGCGGGGGACGTTGAGGATCTTGCTGCCCATCGCGTTCGTGGGGGCCGTGCTGCTCATCGCCGGGGGCGTCGTCCAGAACTTCGGGGGTGGCGACGTTGTCCGGGGGCTTGGGGGCGGGCAGCAGGTCATTCCTGGTGGGCCGGTGGCTTCGCAGGAGGTCATCAAGGTCTTGGGGACGAACGGGGGCGGCTTCTACAACGCCAACTCCGCCCACCCCTTCGAGAACGGGACCGCCTGGACCAACTGGTTGCAGATCTTCCTCATCCTGCTGATCCCCTTCTCGCTCTGCCGCACCTTCGGGCGCATGGTCGGGCAGAACCGGCAGGGGTACGCCATCGCCGCCGTGATGGGTGTCATCGCCCTGGTCAGCGTGGGGTTGACGGCGGTTTTCCAAGCGCTGCACCACGGGACCGTGCCGGTGGCGGTGGGGGCCGCCACGGAGGGCGTCGAAGCCCGGTTCGGGGTCGTTGATTCGGCCGTCTTCGCGGCCGCGACAACGTTGACCTCGACCGGTGCCGTGGACTCCTTCCACGACTCCTACACCAGCCTCGGCGGCATGATGACGATGATCAACATGATGCTGGGCGAGGTCGCGCCCGGCGGCACCGGCTCCGGCCTGTACGGGATGCTCGTGCTCGCCGTCCTCACCGTCTTCGTCGCCGGGCTCATGGTCGGCCGCACGCCCGAGTACCTGGGCAAGAAGATCGGCGCCCGGGAGGTCAAGCTCGCCGCCGCCTGCTTCCTCGTCACGCCGCTGCTGGTGCTGACCGGCACCGCCGCCGCCATGGCCACCGAGAGCGGACGCGCCGGGATGCTCAACGACGGCGCGCACGGCTTCAGCGAGGTCCTCTACGCCTTCACCTCGGCCTCCAACAACAACGGGTCCGCGTTCGCCGGGCTCACCGTCAACACCGTCTGGTACGACACCGCGCTCGGCCTCTGCATGGCGCTGGGCCGATTCCTGCCGATCGTCTTCGTGCTGGCGCTCGCCGGTTCGCTCGCCCGGCAGGGGCACGCCCCCGCCTCCGAGGGCACGCTCCCCACGCACCGGCCGCAGTTCGTCGGCATGGTCGTCGGCGTGACCGTCGTGCTGGTCGCGCTCACCTTCCTCCCCGCGCTCGCGCTCGGGCCGCTGGCCGAAGGGATCCACTCATGACGACGCCGACGCTGAGCCCGGCCCTGCTGCTCCGGGCGCTGCCCGACGCGCTGCGCAAGCTCGACCCGCGCACCCTGTGGCGCAACCCCGTCATGCTGATCGTCGAGATCGGCGCGGCGTGGACCACCGTCCTCGCCGTGACCGACCCGAGCGTGTTCGCCTGGCTGATCGTGGCCTGGCTCTGGCTCACGGTGCTCTTCGCGAACCTCGCCGAGGCCGTCGCCGAGGGGCGCGGCAAGGCCCAGGCCGACTCGTTGCGCCGGGCCCGGCGCGACACCATGGCCCGGCGGCTGACCGGCGACGGCGAGGAGACGGTCGCCGCGTCCGAGCTGCGCCAGGGCGACCGGGTCGTCGTCGAGGCCGGGGAGGTCGTCCCCGGCGACGGCGACGTGGTCGAGGGCATCGCCAGCGTGGACGAGTCGGCCATCACCGGCGAGTCCGCGCCGGTGATCCGCGAGTCGGGCGGCGACCGCTCGGCGGTGACCGGCGGCACCCGGGTGTTGTCGGACCGCGTCGTCGTGGAGATCACCCAGCGGCCCGGCGAGAGCTTCGTCGACCGGATGATCGCGCTGGTGGAGGGGGCGAGCCGGCAGAAGACGCCCAACGAGATCGCGCTCAACATCCTGCTCGCCGCGCTGACCGTCATCTTCCTGCTGGCGGTCGCCACCCTCCAGCCGATGGCGATCTACGCCAAGGGCGGCAACCCCGGCGTCCCCGACACCGTGGCCCTGGACGGCGACGGCATCACCGGCGTGGTCCTGGTGTCGCTGGTCGTCTGCCTCATCCCCACCACGATCGGGGCGCTGCTGTCGGCGATCGGCATCGCGGGCATGGACCGCCTGGTCCAGCGCAACGTGCTGGCGATGAGCGGCCGCGCCGTCGAGGCCGCCGGGGACGTCGACACCCTGCTGCTCGACAAGACCGGCACCATCACGCTGGGCGACCGGCGGGCGTCGGCGTTCGTCCCGGTCGGCGGCGTCGGTGACAAGGAACTGGCCGACGCGGCACACCTTTCCAGCCTGGCCGACGAGACGCCCGAGGGCCGCTCGGTCGTCGCGTTCGCCCGGGAGCACCACGGCCTGCCCGAACGTTCGCCGGACGAGCTGGCCGGCGCCGTCTGGGTCCCCTTCTCCGCGCAGACCCGCATGTCGGGCGTGGACGTGGACGGCCGGACGCTCCGCAAGGGCGCGGCCGCCGCCGTCGCCGACTGGGTCCGCGCGTCCGGCGGCGACGTCCCCGCCGAGCTGGCCGCGCTGGTGGACGGCGTCTCGGCCTCCGGCGGCACCCCGCTGGTCGTCGGCGAGGCCGCGGACGGCGCCGCGCGCGTGCTCGGCGTCGTCCACCTCAAGGACGTCGTCAAGGACGGGATGCGCGAGCGCTTCGACCGGATGCGCCGGATGGGCATCCGCACCGTCATGATCACCGGCGACAACCCGGTGACGGCCCAGGCCATCGCCGCCGAGGCCGGGGTGGACGACTTCCTCGCCGAGGCGCGGCCCGAGGACAAGCTCGCGCTGATCAGGAAGGAGCAGGAGGGCGGGCGGCTGGTCGCGATGACCGGCGACGGCACCAACGACGCGCCCGCGCTGGCCAAGGCCGACGTCGGGGTGGCGATGAACACCGGCACCTCGGCCGCCAAGGAGGCCGGGAACATGGTCGACCTGGACTCCGACCCCACCAAGCTCATCGAGATCGTGGAGATCGGCAAACAGCTCCTCATCACCCGCGGCGCGCTGACCACCTTCTCCATCGCCAACGACGTCGCCAAGTACTTCGCGATCGTCCCGGCGCTGTTCACGGCCGTGTACCCGGGGCTCGCCGCCCTCAACGTCATGCGGCTGCACAGCCCGCAGTCGGCGATCCTGTCGGCGGTCGTGTTCAACGCGCTGGTCATCGTCGCGCTGATCCCGCTGGCGCTGCGCGGCGTCCGCTACCGGCCCGGGGGCGCGGCCGGGCTGCTCAGCCGCAACCTGTCGGTCTACGGGCTGGGCGGCGTCGTCGTCCCGTTCGCCGGCATCAAGCTCATCGACCTCGTCGTCCAGTTCCTTCCGGGGATGTCCTGACATGTTGCCCACGTGGATTCGCCACCATCTCGCCGCGCTGCGCGCGCTGCTGCTGTTCACCGTGCTGCTTGGCGTCGTCTATCCGCTGGCGGTGTTCGCCGTCGGGCGGGTGCCGGGGCTGGCGGCGAAGGCCGACGGCTCGGTCGTCACGGTGGAGGGGAGGGTGGTTGGCAGCTCAAGCCTCGGCCAGTCGTTCACCGACGCTGATGGGAAGCCGCTCAGGCAGTACTTCCAGAGTCGTCCGTCCAACGCCGGTGACGGCTACGACCCCACCGCGTCCTCGGCGGGCAACCTCGGGCCGGAAAGCGTCGTCGACTCCACAGAGGCCCCGAGCCTGCTCACCCAGGTCTGCGCGCGCAGCAAGGCCGTCGGTGAACTGGAGGGGGTGAGCGGCGCGCGGCCGTTCTGTACGCCGGGCGGCGTCGGCGCGGTGCTGGCGGTGTTCGGCGACCGCGCCAAGGACGGCACCGTTCCGCGCCCGACGCGCGTGGTCAGCGTGAACGAGCAGGAAGGTGTGGCGAAGGCTCCCTTCGCCGCGACCTACCGGGGCGTGCGCGTCGAGCTGGCCAGGGTTGGTGAGGACTACGCGAAGGGCCTGGTCGTTCCGATCAAGGGCGACGCTCCCGCGCGGCCTGCTGTGCCCGCCGACGCGGTCACCGCCAGCGGCAGCGGCCTCGATCCGCACATCTCGCCGGAGTACGCCGCCCTCCAGATCAAGCGGGTCGCGCAGGCCCGAAGAGTCGCTCCGGCGCAGGTGGCCGCGCTCGTCAGGAACAACCGGACGGGTCGGGCGCTCGGCTTCATGGGCGAGCCCGCCGTCAACGTCCTCACCCTCAACATCGCCCTCGACCGGCGCTTCCCAGTGAATGGAGCAGACTGATGGCATGGGGGAGACGAGGAGAAGCCGTAAGCGACTCGTGCTGGCGCTGGTGGTGCCGTTCGCCGTGCTGGCGGTGATGCTCGCCGCCACGCTCACCCGGGGTGGTGACGACAGCGCCGAGGACGACGGGGGAGCCGCGATCGAGGAGGTCGAGGCGCCCTCGTCGCCGCAGGCCACCCCCACCTGGGCAGGCCCGACGCCCCCGCCCGACGACCGGGCCCTGTTCAGCGGCAGCGACTCCGCGCCGGTCACGATCGTCGAGTTCGGCGACTTCCAGTGCCCCAAGTGCGGCACGTTCGCCCGCACGATCAAGCCCGAGCTGAAGCGCCGCTACGTGGACACCGGCGTGGTGCGGTTCATCTGGCGGGACTTCCCGACCTTCGGCAAGGAGTCCGAACGCGCCGCCCGCGCCTCGCGCGCGGCGGCGCGGCAGGGGAAATTCTGGCAGTTCCACGACGCGCTGTACGCGCGCCAGTCCAAGCGCATGAACAGCGGAAAGATCGACGACGGGTTCCTGCGCGACATCGCCCGTACCGCCGGGCTGGACGTGGCGCGCTTCGACACCGACCGCCGGTCCGCGGCCGTCCGCAAGGCCGTGGAGGACGACTTCGGGTTCGGGCAGCGGCTCGGCGTCCCCGGCACGCCCGCCTTCCTCATCAACGGCTCGCCGTTCTTCGGCGCGCAACCCCTCAAGGAGTTCGAGAAGGCGATCGAGAAGGCCCGCGTCGAGAAATAGGGGACTTTCCCCTACCTCACCAGGAGGGTTGAGCCCATCGGCCCGCGCCCGCGCCGTCCATAGCGTCGTTCCCACCAGCCCACAGGGAAGGAACGGCGATGTACGAGGGAACAGGTGAGGCGCTCCGCCTGGAGGCGGTGCGCAAGGTCTACGGCGACGACGCCAACCGGGTGACCGCGCTGGACGGCGTCTCGCTGGCGCTGCCCGCCGGGTCGTTCACGGCGGTGATGGGGCCGTCCGGCTCCGGCAAGAGCACGCTGCTGCACTGCGCCGCCGGGCTCGACCGGCCCGACGGCGGCCGGGTGTTCGTGGACGGCGCGGAGCTGCCCGGCGGCTCGGAGGCCGCGCTGACCAGGTTCCGGCGCGGCCGGGTCGGGTTCGTGTTCCAGCACTTCAACCTGCTGCCGACGCTGGACGTGCTCCAGAACGTGACGCTGCCGCTGCGGCTCGCGGGCCGCCGCGCCGACCGCACCCGGGCCCGCGCCGTCCTGGAGCGGGTCGGCCTCGGCGACCGGCTGCACCACCTGCCCGCCGAGCTGTCGGGCGGCCAGCAGCAGCGCGTCGCCATCGCCCGCGCGCTGGTCACCGAGCCGAAGGTGGTCTTCGGCGACGAGCCGACCGGCGCGCTGGACACCCGCAGCGCCCGCCAGGTGCTCGGGCTGCTCCAGGAGGCGGTGCGGGTGCACGGGCGGACCGTCGTCATGGTCACCCACGACCCGGTCGCCGCCTCCTACGCCGACGCGGTGCTGTTCCTGACCGACGGCCGGATCGTCGGGCACGTGGCGCGTCCCACCGCCGAGCAGATCGCGGAGCGGATGACCCACCTGGCCGAGGCCGCCGAGCGGTCCGCGTTCGCGACGGAGGCATGACGATGGTCGCGCTGGCCCTGCGCACCCTGCGGCACCGCGCCGGAGGTTCGGCCGCGAGCTTCCTGGCGCTGCTGTTCGGCGCGACCGTGCTGATGGCGTTCGCCTCGATGCTGGACGTGGCGATCGCGGGCGACGCGCGCGGCTCGGCCCGCGAGACGCTGGTGCTGATGGCCACCGTCGTCGGCGGCTGGGGACTGATGCTGGTGGTGCTGGCCGTGGTGTCGACGCTGACGCTGGCGGTGCGGCAGCGCGCCGCCGAGACCGCGCTGCTGAAGAGCCTCGGCGCGACCCCGGCGCGGCTCGCGCGGGCGATCGTTGGGGAGGCCGCCGTGCTGGCGCTGCTCGCCGGGGCGCTGGCCGTCGTGCCGGGCGTGCTGGCGGGACGCGGCCTGCTGGCGCTGCTGCACTCCACCGACCAGGTGCCGGAGGACATCGGCTACACGTTCGGGCCGCTCGCGCCCGTCATGGGGATCGGGATCGTGCTGGTCGCGGCGGTGCTGGCGGCGCTGGTCACCGCGCGCCGCACCACGCGCGGCCCGGTCGTGGAGTCGATCAACGACGCCGAGACCGGCCGCACGCGGATGAGCAAGAAGCGCATGGTGGCGGCGGGGCTGTTCCTGGCCCTGGGCGTGGACCTGGCGGTCGTCACCGCGACCGTCATGCGCGACGAGGCGGAGGCCGCCATAGCGACGGCCGGGCAGGCCGACATCCTCGCGTCGATCGGGCTGGCGCTGCTGGCCCCGGTGCTGGTGCGGCGGGCGGTGGGGCTGCTGGCGGGGCCGCTGCGCCTGGCCGGGGTCGCAGGCGAGCTGGCGGCGGCGGGGCTGCGCCGCCGGACGGGGCAGGCCGCGGCCGTGGTGACGCCGATCGTGCTGTTCACAGGCATCGGGATCGGGACGTTGTACATGCAGGCGACCGAGAACGCGGCGGCGAAGGCGGCCGGGACGGCGGCCGCCGCCGAGCAGGAGAACGTGCAGACCCTGAACCTGGTGGTCATCGGGATGATCGTGGCGTTCACCGCGCTGATGGTGGTCAACACGCTGATCGCCGCGACCGCGCACCGCCGCCGCGAGTTCGGGCAGCAGCGGCTGGCGGGGGCGACGCCGGGCCAGGTGCTGGGCGCGGCGGCGGTGGAGGGGACGGTGCTGGCCCTGGTGGGGCTGGCGTGCGGGACGGTCGCGTCGCTGTTCACGATCATGCCGTTCGGGTCGGTCCGGGGTGGGAGCGTGGTGCCGGAGGGCGGTCCGTGGATCTATCTGGGCATGGCGGCGGTGGCGTTCGCGCTGACGCTGGGGACGGCGCTGGGAGCGACGCGGCGGGCGTTGCGGACTCCGGCGGTGGTGGCGGTGGCGGCGTCCTGATGTTGCTTTCGCGCCCGTCTCTCGCCGCCAGGTGAGGGGCGGGCGCAGCCGTTTCCCTTGTGCTCTTCTTGTCTCGCTCGCATACTGGGTGAGTACTCACTCAGTGAGGGGAGCGGGCCATGACCGACACCGTCGAGGCCGCGCACGGCATGCGTCCGGGTCCGGGGGCACGGCTGGTCTCGGGCGTGCTGGGCTTCTGGACGCACGGTCGGCGCGTCGAGCGTGTCTGCTACGTGGTCGGCGGGCTGCTCCTGCTCTCCGGGCTGCTGCATCTGGGCGTGTTCGCGGTGGACGGCGGGCCGTGGGAGGGGCCGGTGTCGTGGCGGAAGCCCGTCACGTTCGGGCTGTCGTTCGGCCTGACGCTGATCACGATCGCGTGGGTGGCGTCGTTCGTGCCGCTGGGGGAGCGGGCGCGCCGCGTGCTGCTGGGGGTGTTCGCGGGTGCGTGCGTCGTCGAGGTCGCGCTGATCACGTTGCAGGGCTGGCGGCGCGTGCCGTCCCACTTCAACATGGAGACCGGCTTCGACACGGCCGTGTCGCGGGTGCTGGCGGCGGGCGGGGCCGTGCTGATCGTGACGCTGGTCTGGCTCACCACCGCCGCCTTCCGCCGGGACGGCAGGGATGGCCGGGACGGCCGGGACGGTTGGGGCGCGCCCAGCATGCGGCTGGCGGTCCGCGCGGGTCTGGCGGCGCTGATGGTGGCGCTGGCCACCGGCGCGGCGATGATCGCGCGCGGGGTCGTCCAGGTGACGACCGGCCACCAGGAGACCGCCTACCACGTGGCGGGGGCGCTGAAGCCAGCGCACGCGGTCACGATGCACGCCGTGCTGGTGCTGCCCGCACTGGCGTGGTTGCTGACCTTCACCCGCCTGCCGGAGGCGCGCCGCGTCCGCGCGGTCGCGCTCACGACGGGGCTTTACGCGGCCGTCGCGGTGGTGGTGACGGCCTGGTCGCTGGTCGCCTTCGTCACGGCCTGAGTGCGGCATACTGCGCACTCACCGACGTGGGGGTGGGTGCGCGATGGCAGGGGAGCGGGCGAGACCGGGAGAGCCGGAGGGGTCGGGGGAGACGCAGCGGGAGAGGCCGGGAGAGCAGGAGCGGCTGAGGGAACGGGGCCGGATCGTGATGCCGGCGGTCTTCGAGGCCGCCGAGCGGGCCGAGCCCACGAAGAAGGCGCAGCGCGGCCTGGAACCGGTCCGCGACCCGTCCGAGGTCGCCGCGCCCGGCACCGCCGACCGCCCCGGCTGGGACGACGACGAGATCGGCAGCGCCGCGCAGGCCGCGCCGCCCGGCGTCGCGCACTCCAGCGCCGTGATGGCGGTCGGCACGGTCTTCTCCCGGCTCACCGGCTTCCTGCGCACCACCGTGATCGCCGCCGCGCTGGGCGGTGACCTGCTCGCCGACTCCTACCAGGTCGCCGAGATGATCCCCTACCAGGTGTACGAGCTGCTACTCGGCGGCTTGCTGGCCAGCGTGTTCGTGCCGTTCCTGGTGAAGCGCCGCAAGCTCGGCGCGGCGGACGGCGAGGCGGCCGAGCAGCGGCTGCTCACGGCCGCGCTGCTGGGCCTGACCGTGCTGACGGCGCTGGCGGTGGCGCTGGCCGGGCCGCTGGTGGCCGCCTACGCCGACGGCTACACGGGCCGCCAGCGCGAGGTGACGGTGCTGCTGACGCGCTGGTTGCTGCTTCAGGTCCTGTTCATCGGGATCAGCGGCATCGCGAGCGCGATGCTGAACGCGCGCAACCGGTTCGGCAGCCCGATGTGGGCGCCGGTCGTCAACAACCTGATCACCATGGGCGCGGGGCTGGTGTTCCTGGCCGTCGCGGGACCGGGCCGTGACCTGAACACGGTGACCGACGGCGAACTGAGCCTGCTGGCGGCCGGGTCCACCCTCGGGACCGTGCTCCAGGGGCTGGTGCTGGCGTGGGCGTTGTGGCGGGCGGGGTTCCGGTGGCGGCCGAGGTTGGATCTGCGGGGTTCAGGCTTCGGGGAGGCGGTGCGGAACGCGGCCTGGATGCTGGTCTACATCGGGGTGTCGCAGACGGCGCTGCTGGTGACGGTGAACGTGGCGACGCGAGCGGGCAAGCGGGCGGCGCTGGAGGGCCACCAGTTCGCGGGGCCGGCCGTCTACAAGTTCGCGATGGTGGTCTTCCAGCTGCCGTACGCGATCATCGCGGTGTCGGTGATCACGGCGCTGCTGCCCCGGATGAGCGCGCACGTGGCGGACGGCCGCCGCGACCTGGTGCGGACGGACTTCTCGCGGGGCGTGCGCTTGTCGGCGGCGTTGCTGGTTCCGGCGGGACTGGGGTTGTTGGTGCTGGCGGTGCCGGTGTGCGTGCTGCTGTTCGCGCATGGGCGGATGCCGGTGGCAGGGGCCGAGCGGGTCGGGCACATCTTGATGGTGTTCGCGGTGCTGCTGATGCCGTTCGTGCTGTTCCAGCTGCAGATGAGGGTGTTCTACGCGCTGGGCGACACACGGACACCGGGCTTGCTGGCGATTCCAGCGGGCCTGGTGCAGGTGGCGGTGGCGCTGGCGGCGTTGAAACTGGCACCGCCGGAGGATGTGGTGTTGTGGCTGCCGGTCGCTTATGGGTTGTTCTATTTGGTGGGGACGGCTGGGGCGACGTGGGTGCTGCGGCGGAGGTTGCGGGGGATGGACGGACGCCGGATTTTGCGGTCGTTGGGGTTGCTGCATTTGGCGGCGGTGCCGGGGGTGGTTTTCGCGGTGGGGGCTGTGTGGGGGTTTGGGCAGGCGGGCGAGGGTTGGTGGTCGGTGGTGGGGGCGATTGTGGTGGGTGGAGTGGGGGGTGGATTGTTGTATTTGGGGGTGGCGAAGGTGTTGAGAATTGCGGAGGTTGGTTACTTTTTGGGCATTGTGCGGAGTCAGGTGGGGAGGATTGGTTAATGGGAGAACTTTGGGTTCTGTGCTCGACCCACGACTCCAGCCCTGCGCCCTTTTGCCGGTGCCGTGCGCTCCGCGCCAAAGCCAGCGCTCCGCGCTAAAGGCACGCTCCGCACCAAGCTCACGCTCCGCGTTAAAGGCACGCTCCGCGCCACTACCTGAACCCGCGCTGCGCGCGTGTCCAAAGACGCCAGCCCCGTGCCCTGCACCCGACCAACAACCCCAGCCCGCGCCCCGCGCGTGACCAAGAACCTCAGCCCCGTGCCCGAACCCATCACAGCGACCCTGGCCCCCGGGG
>NZ_BCRO01000090.1 GCF_001552635.1 Actinomadura hibisca NBRC 15177
TGTGATGGTGTCGGGCACGGGCTGGGGTAGTTGGTCGGGCGCGGGGTGCGGGGTTGGGGTTGTCGGTCACGCGCGGAGCGCGGGGTGAGGTAGTGGCGCGGAGCGCAAAACGCGGAGCGTGCCTTGGCGCGGAGCGTGCCTTTAGCGCGGAGCGCAGGCTTGGCGCAGAACACGGGCTTGGCGCAGAGCACAGAGCGCAGAGCGCAAAGCCAAGGTCGTCAGTCACGTGCACAACGCGCAGCCTGGGGCCCTGGGGCTCAGACGGCGATGCCGCCGGGCCCTGGAGGGCCCGGCGGCATCGGTAAGAGGGGCGCGACGAGCATGAATGAGGAACACAGTGCGGAGCCGCCCTAGCCACAAGCCACGACAGCCCCACCCTCGCCCTACATCTCCTACTCCCCCGCGTCTCCCCTACGCCTCCGTAGAAGGCAACGAACTAGCCGTCACCAGCGTCCGGATCGACCCCAACGCCACCGACAACGTCGCCAGGTCGAAGCTGTCGCTCTCCCAGATCTCGCTCAACGTCTGCTGGGCCCGCGACACCGCCGTCACGTTCTTCTCGGTCCACTTCAGCAGCCGCGCCTCCGGCTTCGCCCCCGGCGCGCTCGTCACCAGCACGTCCCGCGTCAGCGCCGCGTGCGCCGCGTACAGGTCGTCTCGCAGTGCCGAGCGGGCCATCGAGCGCCAGCGGTCGTCGCGCGGCAGCGCGATGATCCGTTCGCGCAGGCGGGCCAGTTGCAGGCGGTCGGCCAGGTCGAAGTACACCTCGGCCACCTCCTCCACCGGGCGGCCCGTGTCGTGGGCGATCCCCACCAGGTCGAACGTGCAGTACGCGGGCACCAGCATCGCCGTCTGCTCCGCCAGCTCGTCCGGCACGCCCCGCTCCGCGAAGCCGTCGCGGCGCTGCTCGAACGCCGCCTCGTCCATGCCCGCCAGCAGCTTCGGCAGTTGCGGGACCAGCGTGCGGGCGCCCTCGGCGAAGAAGTCGATCGTCTCCTGGATGTCGAACGGGGGGCGCCGGTTGTGCAGCAGCCACCGGGCCGCCCGCTCGGTCAGCTTCCGCGCCTCCAGCAACATCGCGATCTGCGTCGACTCGTCCACCTGGTGCGACAGCGCCTCCACCGACGCCCAGAACTCCGGCATGTCGAACACCTGGCGCGCCACCAGGTACGCCTGCGCGATGTCGGACGGGGACGCGCCGGTCTCCTCGTTCATCCGGAACGCGAACGACAGGCCCGAGTTGTTGACCATGTCGTTGACGACGGCGGTGGTGATGATCTCCCGGCGCAGCGGGTGCCGGTCCATGTAGGCGCGGAACCGGTCGCGCAGCGGTGTCGGGAAGTAGTCCACCAGCCACGACTCCAGGTACGGGTCGTCGGCCAGGTCGGAGGCCACCAGGTCGTGGTCCAGCGTCATCTTCGCGTACGCCAGCAGCACCGAGAACTCCGGGCCGGTCAGGCCCAGGCCCGCCTGGCGGCGTTCGGCCAGGGCCTTGTCGTCGGGCAGGAACTCCAGCCGCCGCTTCAGGCTGCCGTCGCGCTCCAGCTTCCGCATGAAGCGCGCGTGGACGTGCAGCATCGCGGACGCCTGGGCGCGCGTCGCGGCCAGCACGACGTTCTGCGCGTAGTTGTCGCGCAGGACCAGCGAGCCCACCTCGTCGGTCATCCCGTACAGCAGGGTGTCGCGCTGCTTGCGGGTCAGCTCGCCGTCGCGGACGACCTGGTCGAGCAGGATCTTGATGTTGACCTCGTGATCGGAGGTGTCCACCCCGGCGGAGTTGTCGATGAAGTCGGTGTTGACCAGGCCCCCGGCGCGGGCGAACTCGATGCGGCCGAGCTGGGTCAGGCCGAGGTTGCCGCCCTCGCCGACGACCTTGCAGCGCAGCTCGGCGCCGTCCACGCGGACCGGGTCGTTGGCCTTGTCGCCCACGTCGGCGTTGTTCTCGGTCGCGGCCTTGACGTAGGTGCCGATGCCGCCGTTCCACAGCAGGTCGACCGGGGCCTTCAGGGCGGCCCGGATCAGCTCGAACGGGGTCAGCGCCTTCACCTCGGCGTCGATGCCGAGCGCGGTCCGGATCTGCGGCGTCAGCTTGATCGACTTGGCGGTGCGCGGGAACACGCCGCCGCCCTTGCTGATCAGCTTGGCGTCGTAGTCGGCCCACGAGCTGCGCGGCAGCGCGAACAGGCGCTGGCGCTCCCGGAAGGACGCGGCCGGGTCGGGGTCGGGGTCGATGAAGACGTGCCGGTGGTCGAACGCCGCCACCAGCTTGGTGTGCTCCGACAGCAGCATGCCGTTGCCGAACACGTCGCCGGACATGTCGCCGATCCCGACGACGGTGAAGTCCTCGTTCTGCACGTCCTTGCCCAGCGACCGGAAGTGGTACTTGACCGACTCCCACGCGCCGCGCGCGGTGATCCCCAT
The DNA here is from genome assembly GCF_001552635.1 of Actinomadura hibisca NBRC 15177. Taxonomy (GTDB): domain Bacteria; phylum Actinomycetota; class Actinomycetes; order Streptosporangiales; family Streptosporangiaceae; genus Spirillospora; species Spirillospora hibisca. The sequence continues at coordinate 2,422 of NZ_BCRO01000090.1, forward strand.
CGCCTTGTGGTCGTAGCCGACCGAGCCGCCGGAGGCGAACGCGTCGCCCAGCCAGAAGCCGTAGGAGGCGGCGACCTCGTTGGCGATGTCGGAGAACGTCGCGGTGCCCTTGTCGGCCGCGACGACCAGGTAGGTGTCGTCGCCGTCGTGGCGCACCACGTCCGGCGGCGGCACGACCTTGCCGTCCACCAGGTTGTCGGTGACGTCCAGCAGGCCGGAGATGAACTCGCGGTAGCAGGCGATCCCGGCCCGCATGAACGCCTCGCGGTCGGCGGCGTCGGGCAGCTTCTTGCCGACGAAGCCGCCCTTGGCCCCGGCCGGGACGATCACGGTGTTCTTGACCGCCTGCGCCTTGACCAGGCCGAGGATCTCGGTGCGGAAGTCCTCGCGCCGGTCGGACCAGCGCAGGCCGCCGCGCGCGACCGAGCCGAAGCGCAGGTGCACGCCCTCGACGTTCGGCGAGTACACGAAGATCTCGAACTTGGGGCGCGGCAGCGGCAGGTCCGGGATGCGCTCGGGGTCGAACTTCAGCGCCAGGTAGGGCTTGCGCTGGTAGTGGTTGGTGCGCAGGGTCGCGGTGATCATCGACAGGTAGGCGCGCAGGATGCGGTCCTCGTCGAGCGAGGCGACCTCGTCCAGCTTGCCCGACAGTTCCTCGGTGATGCCGTCGCTGCGCTCGGACTCGCCGCCGGCCAGCGCCGGGTCCATCCGCGACTCCCACAGCCGGATCAGCAGCCGGGTGATCGCGGCGTTGCCCAGCAGCACCTGCTCGATGTAGCGCTTGGAGAAGGAGGTGCCGGTCTGCCGCAGGTACAGCGCGTACGCGCGCAGCACCATGGCCTGCCGCCAGTTCAGGCCGACGTGCAGCACCAGCGCGTTGAAGCCGTCGTTCTCGATCTCGCCGCGCCACAGGGCGTCGAAGGCGTCCTGGAACAGGTCCTTGATCGCCTCCTCGGGGACGTCGGCGGGCGGCACGTAGCGCAGCCCCAGGTCGTAGATCCAGGCGCGCGGCCGGTCGGCCGGGGCGATCTCGTAGGGGCGCTCGTCGATGACCTCGACGCCCATGTTCTGCAGCAGCGGCAACACCCGCGACAACGAGATCGGCTCGCCCAGCCGGTAGATCTTCAGGCGGCGCTCGCCGGGCTCGGCGCCGTAGGGCTCGTACAGGTTGATCGAGGTGTCGTCGGTCGCGGTGAGCGCGTCCAGGCGGCGCAGGTCGGCGACGGCGGTGCGGGCCGGGAAGTCGGCCTTGTAGCCCTCGGGGAACGCGTCGCCGAAGCGGCGCGCCAGCTCGCCCGAGCGCTCCTCGCCGCACTGCTCGGTGATGGCGTCGGCGAGGTCGTCGGCCCAGTCGCGGGTCGCGGCGGCCAGCCGGGCCTCCAGCTCGTCGACGTCGACGTCGGGGATCGGGCGGCCGCGCTCGGTGCGCACCACCACGTGCAGGCGGGCCAGCACCGACTCGGTGACGTTGGCGCTGTAGTCCACGCTGACGCCGTCGAAGGCGCTGCGCAGGATCTCCTGGATGCGCAGCCGGATCTTGGTGGTGTAGCGGTCGCGCGGCAGGTAGACCATGCACGACATGAACCGGCCGTAGGCGTCCTTGCGCAGGAACAGCTTGAGCTGGCGGCGCTCGCGCAGCCGCAGCACGCCGAGCGCGGTCGGCAGCAGGTCGTCCACCGAGAGCTGGAACAGCTCGTCGCGCGGGTAGGTCTCCAGGATCTCGATCAGGTCCTGGCCGTCGTAGCTGTCGGCGGTGAACCCGGCACGTTCCAGGACCTCGTCCAGCTTGCGCTTGAGGACGGGGATGTGCGAGATCGACTCGCTGTAGGCGACGTGCGTGAACAGGCCGAGGAAGCGGCGCTCGCCGATGACCTGCCCGCTCGCGTCGAACTTCTTGACGCCGATGTAGTCCAGGTAGTGCGGCCGGTGCACGGTGGAGCGCGAGTTGGCCTTCGTCAGCACCAGCAGGTGCTTCTCGGTGGCCTTCTCGCGGACCTCGGGCGGCAGCGCGGCGAAGCTGTCGGACTCGCGCTTGTCGGTGCGCAGGATGCCGAGGCCGGTGCCGGGCTCGGGGCGCAGCGCGGTGCCGTCGTCGGTCAGCGTGTAGTCGCGGTAGCCGAGGAAGGTGAAGTGCCCGTTGGCCAGCCAGTCCAGTAGCTCGACGCCCTCGGCGAGCTCCTTGTCGGGCAGCGGCGGGCGGTTCTCGCTGATCTCGACGGCGATCTGCCCGGCGCGGGCGCGCATCTTGGGCTCGTCCTCGACGGCGACGCGCACGTCGCCCAGCACCCGCAGCAGGTCCTTCTCCAGCGCCTCCAGGCGGGCCCGGTCGCTGGTGCGGTCCACCTCGATGTGGATCCACGACTCGTCGAGGTCGGTGTCGCTGTCGAGCTTGCCGCGGAACGCCTTGAGCTTGCCCGCCACGTCGCGGTCCACGCCCAGCAGCGGGTGCACGATCAGGTGGCTGGTGAAGTGGTGCCGGTTCAGCTCCATCGAGACCGAGTCGACCAGGAACGGCATGTCGTCGGTGACCACCTGCACGACGGTGTGCCCGGGGTCCCAGCCGCACTCCTCAAGGGTGGGGGTGAACACCCGCACCTTGGCGCGCCCCTGGGGCCGCTCCTCGCCCAGCAGGCGGTGGGCCATCGCGGGGCCGCAGATGTCGGCGGGGTCGCGCGTCAGCAGGTCTTCGGGGGCGACGTGGCGGTAGTAGAGGCGCAGGTACTCGACCGCCTCCTCCAGGTCGTCGCCACGCGCTCCCGGGCGCTGGACGCATGTCTCAGCCGCCCGCCGTAGCAGATCGTCCTTCGCCTGATCGAGCTTGCCGCCCATCAACACTCCCCTAAGAACTTCCGCCACCTCGTTGTGGCGCCGCTCACTGCGTCAGCGTAGCCAGGAATTCCCCCAAAGCCGACTCGCGCAGCGGGCAGGCGGCCATGGCTTTGCCCACCCTGCCAGGCCGGGAGGGGCGGCTCACGGTGTTCGGGGGACCTGTCTCAACCTGCGGAACGTCGGGGGCGCGGGGAAGTTCGCTTCGGGCACGGAAAGGCGCCTCAAGGACGGAACGGGGCGTCCTTGAGGCGGGGGGACGCTCAGTCGGAGGTGTTCTGACCGGCGCCCTGGTTTCCCTCGTTCCCGGTGGCCGGTTCGGACGGCTCGCCGGTGGGCGTCGTCGGCGTCGTCGGCGGCGTGGTCGGCGGGGTGGTGGGGGGCGTGGTCGTCGGGGCGGTCGGGCGCGTGGGCGTCGGGCGGCCCGTGTCGGTCGGCGTCGGAGCCGTCGGCGCGGTGGGCGTGGGGCTGCCGGTGGCGGACGGCGTGGCGGTCGGCGTGTAGGTGTTCGCTGGCTGCATCGGGGCGTTGTTGCGACGGGTGGGCGCCGAGGTGGTCGGCGTGTCGTCGCTGGGCACCACGGCGTTGCGGCCCGGGTCGCTGGCGGGCTGGGCGGGCTTGTCGGAGCCGCCGCCGAACGCCATCGCCGCCGAGACGATCACCACGGCGATCAGCGCGGCCGCCAGGCCCGCCACCGCGGCGGCCCGGCGTCCCGACAGCTCCAGGACGTGGGCCAGCGGGTTCCGGCGGGGCTGGTCGGCGCTGGGCGCCAGGGTGTTCTGCGCCGCCCACTCGGCCGGGGTGGGCAGCCGCTCGGGACCGCCCGCCCTGTCGGGGAAGCCGCCGATGGCCTGCGTCGCGGTCGGGGCGGGTTCGGCGAGGGGCACCGCGGCGACGGCGGCGGGCTTGCGGTTCCGGGCGGGACGGGCCGGACGGGCGCGGCGCGCGCCGGGGTCGGCGGAGGTCGCGGCGGCCTGCTCCTCCCCGCCCAGCTCGGCGACGACCTCGGTGCCGACGGTCAGCAGCGCGTGCTCGTCGTCCTGGACGGGGGCGGGCTGCTCGCCGTGCCCGAGCAGGCGCATCAGCACCTGGCGGGCGTCGGGGCGGCGCTCGGGCTCCTTGTCCAGGCAGGCGGCGACCAGATCGGCCAGCGGGCCGTCCAGGTCGCCGAGGTCGGGCTCCTCGTGCAGGATCCGGTTGATCACCGCGGGGATGGAGTCCTGGCCGAACGGCGGGCGGCCGGTCGCGGCGAAGGTCATCGTCGCGGCCCAGCAGAACACGTCGGCCGGGGGGCCGACCTTGGCGGCGCGGATCTGCTCGGGCGCCATGTAGGAAGGGGTGCCGATGACCTTGCTGGTCAGCGTGGTGGAACCGCTGATCGCGCGGGCCACCCCGAAGTCGATCACGCGCGGGCCGTCCGGACCGATCAGCACGTTGTGCGGCTTGAAGTCGCGGTGGATGATCCGGCCCTGGTGGATGGCGGCCAGCGCGGTGGCGGTGCCGATCGCGAGCCGCTCCAGCGCCGCGCCCGACAGCGGGCCGTCGGCGAGCACCTGCTGGTTGAGCGACGGGCCGGGCACGTACTCGCTGACGATGTAGGGCAGATCGCCCTCCACGTCGGCGTCGATCACCTGCGCCGTGCAGAACGGGGCGACGCGCTTGGCGACCTCCAGCTCCCGCAGGAACCGGGCGCGGGCCTTGTCGTCGGCGGTCAGCTCGGCGTGCAGGAGCTTGAGGGCCACCCGCCGCCCGTCCTCGGCGGCGCCGAGGAAGACCGCGCCCTGGCCGCCCTCCCCGATCCGGCCGATGAGCGCGTAGGAGCCGAGTCTCTCCGGGTCGGAGGAGCGCAGCGCCCCAACCTCCATGCGTGGAACCGTCCCTCTTCTTCGAGTCGTGCAGACCGGACAAGTTCACCGGACCGGATCGGCGCAGACCGGACCTGTGTTGGTAGGACGTCCCGAACCCGGGGGAAGTTCACCCGGTCGCGCGAACTTAGGGCGCGATCCTGCGGAAGCGCCGCCTTTGATCCGAATACAGCTTAGTGCCGCCACCGCCGTCGCGATAGCACCCACAAGCGACATCCGACCACATAGACACAGCTCCGGCCGGGGTTTACGGAGAATTTCGGCGTGCCCGCCGGGAGCGTCGGGTAGATCCCCATGCGGATGATCTTGATGAGGAGGTACGACAGGCATGTCCATCCCCTTGAGAGCCGCCGCGTGCGGCGCCGTCGGCGTCGCGCTCACCCTGACCCCGGGCGTCGCCGACGCCGCGTCCGCCGAACGTGCGGACTCGGCCCAGGTCCACGCCGGGCAGACCGCCACAGGAGTTCGCGCCGAGCGCAGCAGGATGCGCGCCGGAATGCACAGTCGCCGCTCCCGCGCGGAGGTGCACGCCAAGATGCTGGCCGCGCTGCAACGCGCCGTCCGCAAGCAGCGGGCCCAGATGATCGCCCAGTGGGACCGCCGCGCCGACCGCGCCGTCCGCCACGCCCTCAAGCAGCTCGGCCGCCCGTACGTGTGGGGCGGGACCGGCCCGAACGGCTTCGACTGCTCGGGCCTGATGCAACAAGCCTGGAAGCAGGCCGGGGTGACCGTGCCCCGGGTGAGCTACGACCAGTACCGGAAGGTCCGGACGCACATCGCGCGCAAGAACCTGCGTCCGGGCGACCTGGTGTTCTTCAACAAGCTGGGCCACGTGGGGATGTACGTGGGCGACCAGCATTTCGTGCACGCGCCGCGTCCGGGCCGGACCGTGACCCTGGAGAAGCTGCGGGGCTACTACGACACGGGCTTCGTCGGGGCCAGCAGGCCGGGCTGGAAGCCGCTGCCCGAGGTGCCGACCGAGCTCTGGTGACACCGTCCCGGGCCGCGTCGCGCGTGTGGGACGGCGCGGCCCGGGATCGGCGAAGATGGACGCCATGACCATGCTCGACGGACGCCGCGTGCGGACCCGCACCGATCTGATGGCCGCGTACGGGCTGGGCCGCAGCACGCTGGAGAAGTGGTACCGGGAACGCGCGGAGAACGGCCACCCGGAACCGGCGGGGATGGTGGGCGCGCAGCACGCGTGGGACGCCGAGGAGTGGGACCGCTGGTACGCGGCGCGGAGATCGTCACCGAAGGTGCCGCCGGGCTTGCTGTCGCGGGAGGAACTGGGGACGCGGCACGGTCTGAGCCGACACCGGTTGAAGCAACTGTGGGCGGAGCGGGCGACGAACGGGCATCCGGAACCGGCGCACCAGAGCGGGAAGGCGCTCTACTGGGACGCCGACGAGTGGGCATCCTGGTACGCGGACCTGGCGGAGGCGGAGCCGGAGGAGGGCGACCCGGAGGACCTGGTGACGCTGGCGGAGGCGGGCCGGATGTTGGGCTTGGCGCAGACGAGCGTGACGGTGTACCCGAAGCGACCGCCTGCGGGCTGGCCGGAGCCGGCGAAGGTGGAGCCACTGGGAGGCGGCCGGGTGCGGCGGTACTACCGGCGAGCGGACATCCTGGCCTACGCGGCGCGGACACGTTCCTGAGCGCGACGCACTAGAAGCGCATGTGGCATGAGCTGCGAGCACCACGAACGTTCTGGGCCGACAAGCTCGACTCCGCCTCGTGCGGATTGTCAGGTGAGATCGTGCTCGCCACGCTTAACCTGCCGCGTGAGCGCACGCCATTCGGTGGCCTTGAAGGTGAGTCTGGTTCCGCCCGGGTCCTTGGAGTCTCGAACGACGATGCCAGAAGTGAGACCTGCGACCTCCACGCAGTGGCCGCCTTCATGGTCACTCCGGCTGCTCTTGCGCCAACGCATGATCGATGGGTCGCTCACAGCTCCTCCAAGGCCAACCTGATCAGAGAACGTGTCCCCTCCACGTGACACGTACAGCCGCGGATTTCGCTGTAATCCATGGCGTACTGGGCGACGCGGGCAGGATCTTCGATCAGCATGCCCCCTCCGAAGGCTTCTGAATAGGCGGCATGGGAGCCGTCCTCGAAGCCCAGGACGGTGAAGCTTCCACGCAGTCCCAGATAGTAGCCCGCCGCATGCGGAACCACGTTGAGCATGACGTTCGGGCGTTCGCCGACCTCTAGCAGGGCATGCAGTTGGCCCCGCTGGACTTCCCTGCTTCCGACCATCCTGCGCAGCACGCTTTCGTCGAACGTGTAGAGCACCCGCACCGGCTGGTCCTCGCGCACCAGGATGGCTTGCCGTTCCATTCGCCTGGCGACGTATTCGTCCACCATGCGCGTCCCCGTGGCTTCGATGATGGCGCGGGCGTACTCCTCCGTCTGAAACAGGCCGTTGAAGACCGTCAGACTGAAGAGCCGAGCGGTGGTGACCACTTTTTCACGCTCCACATATTCCCAGAAACCGGGTGGCATGGACACCGCTCCCCGGAAATCAAAGATCCGTTCCCACAGTCGGTGAAACAGACCGTTGGTCTTGAAGAAGGTGTCGAGAGCCTTGGCGAAGTCCTCGGAAGGGGTGTTCTTGCGCAACTCGATCTGACCCACGTAGGAGTCGGTGTATCCGAGCAGGTCAGCCAGCTCTTTCTTGTTGAGCCCGGCCGCACGGCGCCATGCTTCCAATTCCTTGGCGAAGGTGACGATCGCGGGATTGTCGTAGGGCACCGAACTCGCGGACATCACTGCCTCCAGACGTCGAACCTGATCGGGGTTCAGTGGATCTTTCTGCCGGGTCTATCGCTGGTTTCTCAGGGTCGCTTTTCGAGCGTAACCCGGTGATGCGAGCCTGGTCAGGCGAACAACGCAGATACGCGGCTTCACAAAAACATTGGCGATGAAGACGCATATGTCCTCGACAAGAAGGAGCCTTGACCATGGCCGCTTCCGCGTCCCGCACTTCCCCGGAACCGTCTGATTCCAAGGACGCGGCACGGGAGCTGGCCGGCCTTCGCGAGGACTTCCCCGGGCACCGCGTATGGCGGGGCCGTGACGGGACCGGAACGGCCGGAAGCTGGATCGCCACGCTGCACGACCCGGCGGCGGGCATCGAGCCGACCGTGATCCGGACGAACGCGGCAGCGCTGCGCGCGGCTCTGGTTCAGGAAGGCGAACGCGCCGCCGACAAGCAGCGATCCCACTAGTGGTGGGCCGGGGAATGCTGAGCCGACGCCGCTCCACATCAGCACCACCAAAACGCAGGGGCGGTCGCCGGGCGCTCGCACCTTCACGCGCCGTTGCAGCGTGGAGAGCGCGCTTGGCGGCGACGACATGGCAACTGGAAACGGCAGACACTCCGCCCGTCCCCTGCCATGAGCGCGACCTCGCTTCGCCGTTCCCCCGCCCAGAACTCAGCAGACACCGAGAGACCAGCACTTTTCAGCCACCCAGGACGCCGATGCCAGGCCCCCGCTCCAACGCCCTGGCATCGGCCGGGGCCGCGCACCGGGACGCGGCCCCGTGGGGGGAGGTGGCGCGGTCGGTGGGCACCCCCTCGGGCACACCGGCCGCGCCGCCGCTCCCCTACTTCGGACGGCTGCCGAGAAATGAGCAGCCCGTGAACGACGACACCGCGCCGGATATCCCTGTGGCCCTAATGCGGCAGGCCGCCGTGGAAGGACTGCGTGAACGGTTCCCCGGCGTGCAGTGCTGGTGGGGCCGACACACACGGAAGTGGTGGGCCTATCTGCCCGGGAACGGGCTCGGGCTGCTGCTGGAGGCCGACACCTTGGACGCTCTGGCCACCCGCGTCATTCAGGCATGGGGGCGTTCGTGAACGCCGGGGATTCCATCGGCGACCGCTTCCGGGCCGCCGTCATGCGACTCGCACTCAACGTCGCGTCAGCCGCTTACGAGGAAGCTATGCGGAACTACGGCCTCAACCCGGACGCCATCAAGGTCATCAGCGCGGACGCACACGCGAACATCGAGCACCTGGACGAGGCACATCACGCCACACTCGGCGACGAACCAGCCTCGCCGCCTGGGGCGTCCGGCCGCTGATCGGTCATTGTGCGTCCGGGTTGCTTCGTCAGCGAGCCGGGCACGTCCTTGGGACTGGGGGCGTCATTCCGTCTCGTCCGATCAGCCCAGCACGGTTTCGACGTTGCCGTTGAGCGGGTGTTCGGCGAGCAACAGCCCTGCAACGCCTCCAGCTCGCCCGCCACTCCTGAGGATGGTCGATGAGCAAAGCAACAATCAGCCACGAGCAGGTCACCACCATCACGAACTTCGTGGCCATCGAGGCCCCGCCGCCCGAGGACGAGCCGACGACGCATCTTATCTTCGGAACCAGCCAGATCCAGCCCGTGGAGATTGTGGCTAACCGGTACCACCGGGGCCTGGCGCCGCTCATCATCGCCACGGGCGGCGTCAACCGTAATAACGGGATCGTCGAGGGGCGCGAGTTCCTGAAGCTTCTCGTCGAGCGCGGCGTGCCCGACGAGGCGATTCGATGGGAGGACCGCTCGGCCGACACTTGGCAGAACGTCGAGTTCTCGTTGGCCCGCTGCGGGAGGCGTTGGACGCCGGGCTGACGATCACGGCGGTCAGCAAGTGGTACCACCGCCGCACGGTGAACATCCTCAAGACGCTGCTTCCGGGGATCGGCCGATTCCATGCGATCTCGTGGGAGCCTCGCTATGCGGAAAAGCTCGTCACCCGGCAGGAGTGGCCGCATATTCCGGATGGGAAGAGGCGGGTGATCCGTGAATGGGAGGAAGTCACGCAGCGCATCTCTGACGGGAGCTTGAGGGAAGTCGTTCGCGTCGATGGTGCATGGAGTTAGCAAATTCGGGTGGCGGGATGACTGGGCGGCACAGAGATCAGGCGCGACCTTGGTGCCGCCGTGTGTGAGGTTAAGTGGTGTGCGATCAGTGACGTGGCGGTGTGGTTGAACGGAGGGTGTGAGCGTGCTGGTCGCTGGCTACGTGCGCGTGTAGACGTTGGTGGTGCGGAGCTTCACTGCCCGACGTTGCGTCCCTTCAGGGGCAGAGCGAAGGAACGATCGTGGTCTCTGCCACAGAGGAAGTTCATTCGGTAGCGGCTTCATTCAGCAAATTGAAAACGGCTGTGATGTCTTCCGTATTCATATGGGAGGCGAGCAGGGCCCGGAAACGCTCGTCGCCGAGCTCATCACGTTGACGGGCAAGCCAGTACAGGAGAGTTTTGGCGTCGGGGGAGCCGAGTTGGACGAAGAGGAGCAGGGCACGGACACTGTGGCCGACAGCCTGCTCGACTTGACCGGTCTGTGTGAACAGGATGCCGAGCTGGCCGTGGCTGCGGGCCATGCCCGCCCGGTCACCCACCTCCTCTTTGAGGGCCAGGGACCGCCGGTACCACTCCAACGCCCGCTCATACTCACCCCGCAGCTCATCGATGATGCCGAGCTGGTGGTAGCTGATGGCCATGCCCGCCCGGTCACTCACCTCCTCTTTGAGGGCCAGGGACCGCCGGTACCACTCCAACGCCCGCTCATACTCACCCCGCAGCTGGTCGATCATGCCGAGCTGGTGGTAGCTGCGGGCCATGCCCACCCGATCACCCAACTCCCCCAAGATGGCCAGGGATTGCCGGTACCACTGCAGCGCCCGCTCGTACTCACCCCGCAGCTGGTCGATGATGCCGAGCTGGTGGTAGTTGCGGGCCATGCCCGCCCGGTCACCCGACTCCCCCAAGATGGCCAGGGACCGCCGGTACCACTCCAACGCCCGCTCGTACTCACCTCGCAGCTGGTCGATGCGGCCGAGG
>NZ_BCRO01000091.1 GCF_001552635.1 Actinomadura hibisca NBRC 15177
CCCCGCTGCTGGTTGATGATGCCGAGCTGGTGGAGGATGGCTGCGTGGTTTGTGCTGTTCGGGGGTGTCCAGGGCAGAGTTTGGGTGAGCAGTTGCTGTTCCCAGTCCCACGCGCTCCAGGTGTGCAGCTGGAGGCAGGCTGCGTAGGTTGCGGTGAGGGCGGTGTCCAGGTCACCGGCGGCGTGGGCGTGGAAACGGGCCTGCACCGCGTCCTCCACATCCTGCCGCCGGTCCTGCGGCCAGTTCTGGTAGCGCCACCAGTGGTAGTCGGCCGCGGCCTGATGCGCCGCACCAAGCTCAGCCGGAGCCGTCCAGTCGGGGCGGCCTAGCACCGAAGCGGTCCACCGATGCACCACCCACCCCACCGAGCCGCCCTGCCCACCGGACACCGGCGTCACCAGACCCAACCGCGCCAGTCCCGCCAACGCCGCATCCAGCCCCGCCGGAGCCACCCGCGGCCCCGCCAACCGGCCCCTGACATCCGTATACGCCTGATCCAACTCCTCCTGCGACAACCCCAGATCCTCCAGGCCCGCCTGCGGGTTGCTCCGGTGGGCTTGGGTGACCATCTCGTCCCAGCGCTGCATGCGGGTATCGCGTTCGGGGTCTGGTTCGGCCGGGGTGCCCACCGACCAGGCCGCGCCGATCCGGTCCACCGAACGCCGGAAGACCGACACCCCCATCAACACCCGCCGCTCCAACTCGCCCAACAACCCCAGCAGGTCCCCCAGCAGCACATCCCGCGCCGCCAACGTCACCGACTCCGCCAACGCCGCGTCCAGATCACCGGACGTCTGAGCAAGCAGCACAGCCGGGTCCGCGACGTCAGACCGCTCCTTGAGGCCGCGTCTCAAGCGGCGGGTGATGTCGCCGAAGCGGCCCTCGCCGCCCCGCAACAACGCGTCCAGATACTCCAGCGTGCGCGGATGCCCGCCTACCTCGGCCCATGCCAACTTCTGCTGCTCCGGCGTCAGCGCGTCCAGCCCCGGCAGCCGCCACATCAGCTTCCGCGCCTCCGCCAGCGACAGCGGTCCCAGATGGTGAACGAGCAGATCCTCCTCGGCCTCGTCAGGCAACCCGAAGGGATACCGGCTGGTGACGATCAATCGGCCTCGGCCCGGCAGCCGTGTCCACTCGGTGAGGAATTCAGCAAGTTCCTCATCGCGGAAAGCCCGCTCGGCGTCGTCGGTGAGGTTGTCCTCGAAGTTGTCCAGCAGCAGCGTGACCGGCATGTGCGCCATCAGTTCCGACAACGCCTCCAGGCGGACGGTCCTGGGCTGGTCGGCGGCGCGTAGGAAGTGAGCCAGATTTCGTAGAGGGCCAGCCTCGGCGTGCTGCGCTGTGGCCGCCAGCAGGCGGTCGGCGATCGCGATCATTACCTGGTCAGGATGCTGGCGGCCGACGACCGACACCACCAGTCCCGCGTCCGTGCCGAGCCGTCCGATCAGCTCGGCCGCCAAGGTGCTCTTGCCCACGCCGCCGATCCCGTGCAGCACCACTCCGGACGTCCCGCCTCGCAGGGCCGCCAGCAGCTTGCGCAGCTCAGCGCGGCGGCCGACGAAGTCGCCGACCGCGCGGACGACCGTGCCGCGCGCCAGCTTGATGGCGGGCGGTGGCTTGATTTTCGTATCCACACCGGCGTTCACGTCGTAGAGGGGTAGCGACGGGCCGCGCAGGAAGAGAGCTGGGGTGGCCCATTCCGCCAACTCCGCGTCGCGGTCTCCAGCAGGTTTGGTCTGGCGCTCTCGTTCCAGGTCGCGGCGCGCCTCCGACAGCGCGGTCAGCACCTCCGGCTGCGGCCGCAACGCCAGCTCGCGGTACAGCGCTCCGCCCAGCAGCGCCGCATACCGGTCGGTGACTGAGGCCGTCATCGCCAGCACCGCCGGGACACCCGCCGCCGACAGGCCGGCCGCCAAGCCGGTCAAGGCCTTCTGCTCCTTGGCCTGGCCGTCCAGCGCGGTCGAGCAACCAGACAGGACGACCAGCGGCACGCCTTCCCCGGACCGCAACGCTTCAACCAGTCCAGCCGCGTCCACCTCGTCGGTGCCGCCTTCGGCATTCTCCAACTGGAGGAAGCCCGGCTTGGCATGGCAGGAGATGTGCAGGACGTGGAACCGCTCCACCTTCAACGCGTCTTCGATCGAGGCGAGCGTCCCCTCGTTGAGGATTCGCACATGAGCCGCCGCGTGCTGGCGGGCCTCGTCCACCGCGTTCAGGATGCGGCGCAGTTCGTCTTCCAGGTCGAGCAGCGGCCCACCGTCCGGGCCGTCTGGGCTGGCCATCACCGCCAGGATGCGTAGCGGTGCCGGGATGCGGATCGCGGTGGGGGCCGTTTGCGCAGGCAGGTGCCGGTAGAGCTCGACGCTCGGGTGCAGGCACAAAGGCGTGTCCTGGCCGGGCAGCGTCAGGGTTTCCCATGGCAGGGTCGCCAGGCTGTTGTCGATCCGCAGGCCGAGTCGGAGTGGGGCGTTCTGGCTGGACGCCTCGGTCAGGGCGGCGGCCAGGGCCTCGCCTGCTGGTCCTGCTAGGAACGTCTCCCCCAGTGTCGTGCCCAGTTCGCGTAGCCGGGCCTGGAGTGCTGCACCGCGTGACGCGTTCGGGGCGCTGTTCTTGACGAGCAGTGCTGAGGCACCGGCGCGGGCCCGGTCGAGTTCCCAGAGGGTGTGGTCGAAACCGCCTGGTAGCGGGCCAGGATGGTGTTCGGCTGTGGGGTTGTCGCCGAGCGTTCCGAAGGCCACTTTCTCCGGGGCGATCTCCAAGACCGCCTCGTGCGGGCTTTCGAGGCGGTGGCTTCGGTAAGGCCCGAGGGGTTTTCCGCCGGGTCGTGCCGAACGGTCCTGGCGCAGGGCGCGGACGAGCTGTTCGTAGGGGCCGTCCTGATCCTCGCCTTGGAAGTCGGCCGCGACGAGGGTGGCGGCGAAGGTCGGCAGCGGCACGTCGTCCAGAAGCACCGGGATGAAGCGGTGCCCCGCCTTGCGGATCAGGGCCCAGTATCTCTGGTCCGAGAAATGGTCGCCCTGCATGGCGCGGCTGAACACGAACACGCTGATGGCGGAGCGTTCGATCAGTTCCTCGGTGCGCCTGACGTACGGGTCGCCCGGCAACATCTCCCACGCGTCCAGGAGGATCTCCAGGCCGTGCTCGCGCAACCGCTCGTCGTCGCGCAGCCGTGTCGCCATGGGCAACGCCCACTCCAGGTCATCCGGAGCGTGGACGATGTACACCCGTTCTGGAGCCATCCGGCCTCACCAGCCCGCCCGTCGCGCGATCGTGGCATCCCATTAGACGCTCCTCACCGTCCGTAAGTTGCGAATCACCCGTCACTGACCGAAAGCGGCTCATCCCCGTCCCGACACGTCCGGCGCGCTCTACCGTGGTCGCTACCGCAGACGGGAGGGGACCCCGGATGGACGTTTTCATCTCCTACTCGCACGACGACGCCGCGTGGGTGAAGTCGTTCGCCGCCCGGCTCCAGGGCGACGGGATCAAGGTCGCCTATGACGAGTTGTTCCTGCTGCCCGGCGACCCGCTCGTCCACTCGATCGAGCAGGCCATCCGCGACTCGACGCACGGCCTGCTCATCTACAGTCCGGCCGCGGCCGCCAGCCGGTGGGTTCGCGAGGAGTACCAGGCGCTACTGGGGCGCGCCGTGGACGACCCCGACCATCGGCTCATCCCCGTCCTCATCGAGGACGTTGAGCTGCCGCCCTTCGCGCAGAATCGGGTCTATATCGACTTCCGGAAGGGCATCACCGTCGAGTACGACAAGCTCCTCCAGGCCCTCCGGAACTGACCCTGTGGAGACCGGTTACGACGTCTACATCTCCTATGCCTCCGAGGACAGGGAGTGGGCGGAACGCCTCGCCGAGCGCCTGGAACAGGCCGGACTGCGGGTCGGCTTCGATCAGTGGGTGCTGCAACCCGGCGACGTCAGGGTGCACAAGCTGGAAGAGACCATCCGCGTCTCGACGCACGGGCTGCTTGTCTTCAGCCGGGCCGCACTGGACGCGCCGTGGGAGCAGGAGAAGTACGCCGCTCTGATGCAGCGCGCGATCACCAACGGGGCTCGTTGCGTGCCGGTGCTCATTGGGGACGTCGAGCTTCCGGCGTTCGCTGATGCTCGGCATCCGGCTGACTTCCGCGATGTCAGCGACGCCGAGTACGACCAGCGCGTCGAAGAGATCGTCCGAGCACTGCGGGGTGCTCCGGCGCCCCGGAAGCGTGCGCTAGCCGACCCGACGCACTGGACGCTCCAGATCACCCCGGAACAGGTCATGTTCGGCCCGGCGGACGAGGCCGCCGAAGCCCAACATGAGCCGAGTGGAACAGCCGCCCGGCTGGAAGGACTGCGCTGGCAACTGGAGTCGGTGCGCCGCCGCAACCGGCATGTGGTCCGGGGTGAAGATCCCGGAGGAAGCCTGAGTTCGCTGCTGGCCGAGTACGGGCGGGAGTTGGGGGACGCCTACCTGGCCGGTCCGCCGGGGAGGCCCTTCGTGATTGTCTCGCCAAGGCCGAGGCGCAGGGGGCGGCGCTGCGGCTGGGCCTGCACGTGCCCGACGAACTGGCGGACCTGCCGTGGGAGACGCTGACGCCGCCGGGGATGACCGAGCCGCTGGCGTTGCACCCGCGCGTCCACCTGTTCCGGTCGGTGGGCAACGGCGGACGCCGGGTCGATGCGCCGCCCGGCCCGTTGCGTGTCCTGGTCGCCATGGCGGACCCGGACCGGAGCGATGGCGTCTCGCTGGACCTCGAAGCCGAACTCGCCAAGATCCTCGATGCCGTGGAGCGTCCGCGCCGGGGAGCGGCCGACCGGCCCGGCGCGTTTGTGAACATCCTCAACCTCGGCACGGTCGAAGAGATCCGCGAAGCCCTGCTCCAGCAGCCGTACCACGTGCTGCACATCTCCTGCCACGCCGCACCCGGCAAGCTGCTGCTGGAGGACGCGCAGGGCGCGGTGGACGAGGTCACCACGGAACGGTTCGTCCGTGAGTGCCTGCCGGCGGGACGGGCCGTGCCACTGCTGGTGTTGTCCGGCTGCTCTACTGCTCTGGGCGCGGGGAAGGACGCCGAGGACGAACAGAACCTCAGCGGCCTGGCACGTGGGCTGGTGGCGGCGGGCGTCCCCGCGGTGCTGGCGATGACCGCGCCGGTGACGGACCCGTATGCGACCGAGCTGGCCGGGGCGTTGTACTACGAGCTGGCAATGCGGGAGTCGCCCGACGTGCTGGCGGCGGTCAGCGACGCGCGGCGGTTGCTGGAGGAGGGGCGGCGGCGGCTAGCCGAGGGGACGGTCAAAGCGTCGCTGGTGGAGTGGGCAACACCGGCGCTGTTCTTGGCGGGGAAGCCGGAGGCGCTGTACGACCCTAAGCAGGAGTTCGAGGAGATCGAGCTGCCGGTCGGACCGGAGCTTGCTGCTGCTGTGCCGCTGCGCAAGGTGGGGCAGTTCGTGGGACGGCGGCGGGAGCTGCGGGCGCTGCTCAGCGAGCATCCGCATGTGCTGCTGCACGGGATTGGTGGCGTCGGCAAGAGCAGTTTGGCGGCTGAGCTGCTGCGGCGGCTGGGACGGTCGGCCGGGATGATCGTGTCGGCGGTGGGGACGACCACGCCTGATCAGTTGCTGGGCGATCTGGGGTTGTGCCTGCTGCGGGATTCGGAAGACGAGGCCGTTCGGCGGCTGGCCAACGAGATCAGGCAGCCCGCCCACTCGTGGCAGGACCGGTTGAAGATGCTCGCACCGCTGCTGGCGCGGGTGCCGGTGACGTTGCTGCTGGACAACTTCGAGGACAACCTGCGCGACACCGCCGGGCACGAAGTGGGAAACGAGTACCTGAGCGAGTTCCTGGCGGCCTGGATCCGCATGTCAGGCGTGCATCGGACGCTGATCACATGCAGGTACACGTTCGCGCTGCCGCAACGTGCGCACCGACGACTGAAGTTCCGCCACCTGGGACCGTTATCTCTGGCGGAGGCACGGAAGCTGATGTGGCGGCTGCCGGGGCTGGACGCGCTGTCAGGTGAGGAGAGAGTGCGTGCTTGGGCTGATGTGGGCGGGCATCCGCGCACACTGGAGTATCTGGACGCGTTGTTGCGGGGTGGCGAGGCGCGGTTCCCAGACGTGCGGGAGCGTCTAGAGGATTTGCTTGAGCGTGGCGGGGTCACTGATCCGGATGCCTGGTTCGGCGCGGTGGGCGGCGACTTCGATGCGGCGTTGGCGGAGTCGGTGACATTGGCGGCGCGGGATGTGCTGCTGGGGGATCTGCTAGGGCTGCTGGGTGAGTTGGAGCGGCGGGTGCTGGTGGGGGTGTCAGTATTCCAGCGTCCGGTGGACCGGATCGGCGCGGCCTGGCTGGTGGGGACCTTGGCCGAACCTGATCCCGAACGCGACGCACGGCTCCAGCGTTGGGAGGAGGTGGTCGGCCAGGTCCGCCGGAGCAACCCGCGTGCGGTCTTGGAGGATCTGGGGTTGTCGCAGGAGGAGCTGGAGCAGGCTCACGCGGATTTCCGGGCCCGGTTGGCGGGGCCGCGGGTGGCTCCGGCGGGGCTGGATGCGGCGTTGGCGGGGCTGGCGCGGTTGGGTCTGGTGACACCGGTGTCCGGTGGCCGGGACGGCTCGGTGGGGTGGGTGGTGCATCGGTGGACCGCCTCAGCGCTGGCCCGCCCTGCCTGGACCTCCTCTCCTGAACTTGGCGCGGCGCACCAGGCCGCGGCCGACTACCACTGGTGGCGCTACTGGGTTTGGCCGCAGGACCGGCGGCTGGCTGTGGAGGACGCGGTGCAGGCCCGTTTCCACGCCCACGCCGCCGGTGACCTGGACACCGCCATCAACGCGACCCGTAGTGTTTGCGACCAGTTGCACACCTGGGGAGCGTGGGACTGGGAACAGCAACTGCTCACCCAAACCCTGCCCTGGACACCCCAGACCAGCAAAGACCGCGCCGCCATCCTCCACCAGCTCGGCCTCATCGACCAACAACGGGGCGAATACGAGTCGGCGCTGCAGTGGTACCGACGGGCTCTGACCATTGATAAGGAATTGGGCGACCGGGCGGGGGTGGCCGTTAGCTACCACCAGCTCGGCATGATCGACGAGTTGCGGGGAGAGTACGAGCGGGCATTGCAGTGGTACCGCCAATCTCTAACCCTCAAAGAGGAGTTGGGCGACCGGGCAGGCATGGCTCGCACCTACCACCAGCTCAGCACGATCGACCTGGAGCGGGGCGAATACGAGCAAGCACTGCAGTGGTGCCGTCAATCTCTAACCCTCAAAAAAGAACTGGGCGACCGGGCAGGCATAGCCGTTAGCTACCACCAGCTCGGCATCATCGACCAATTGCGGGGAGAGTACGAGCAGGCACTGCAATGGTACCGGCGGGCCCGAACCATTGCCGAGGAGCTGGGTGACCGGGCGGGCATAGCCATAATCTCTCACCACCTCGGCATGATCGACGAGGCGCGGGGGGAGTACGAACAGGCGCTGCGGTGGTATCGGCAGTCCTTGATCATCAAAGAGGAGCTGGGTGACCGGGCGGGTATGGCCATCAGCTACCACCACCTCGGCACGATTAGTGAGGAGCGAGGCGAATACGAGCAGGCACTGCAGTGGTACCGCCTATCCCTGACTATCGCTGAGGAACTGGGCGATCGGGGGGGCATGGCCATCAGCTACGGACAGCTCGGCGTCCTGTTCACCCAGACCGGCCAGACAGAGCAGGCTGTCGGCCACAGCATCCGCGCCCTGCTCCTCTTTGCCCAACTCGGCTCACCCAATGTCGGAAGACCCCTGAACCAGCTCAACCAGCAACGCCAAGCCCTGGGCCCCGAACGGTTCCGCGAACTCCTCATCACCCACACCAACGCCGAGTTCGCCAACGCTGTCATCAACCGCCTAGACGCCGCATCCCCCAAGGACCCTTCATGAACACCACCACCCTCATCCTCACCATCATCAGCACCCTCGCCGGAGTCATCGCCGCCTACTTCGCCTACGTAGCCGTCCGCGGCCGCATCCGCCCCACTCCCCCACCGCTCCCCCCGCCCCCTCCCAACCCCACCACCACCTACGACGTCTACATCTCCTACGCCCCCGAAGACCTCCCCTGGGTCAACGACTTCGCCGCCGCCCTCAAGGACCAGCACATCGAAGTCGCCTACGACGAAGTCGTCCGCCGCCCCGGCCGCCATCGCGTCCACACCCTCCAGCAAGCCGTCCGCGACTCCGCCCACGGCCTCCTCGTCTTCAGCCACGCCTCCATGGCCGACGGCTGGGTCTCCGACGAGTACGCCCTCCTCATCGAGCGCTCCGCCCGTTCCGGCCAGCTCTTCATCCCCGTCGTCATCGAGGACGTCACCCTCCCCGAGTTCGCCGCCACCCGCTACCACTCCGACTTCCGCACCCTCCACCCCGGCGACGCCCGCTACGACCAGCAGGTCAACGACATCGTCCGCGCCCTCCGCGAACGCCCCTAGCTCCCCGTGCGTCCAACCCCATGACAGGCCCCGCACGGTGAAGGCCAGGTGAGCCATGAACTCCTGTAGCGTCTTCATCTCCTACGCCCCCACCGACGCCGCATGGGTCCGCGCCCTTACCCCTCCCCTCCTCGAAGCCGGTGTTGCCATCGCCTACGACGCCCTCGTCCTCGGGCCCGGCGCCGTCGCCGTCCACCGGCTCGAAGACGCCATCCGCGATTCCGCCGCCGGGCTCCTCATCACCAGCCGCGCCGCCCTCAGCGAAGCCTGGGTCCGCGAGGAGTACGCCGCGCTCATGCGCCGCTCCATCGAAGGCGGCCGCCGCTTCGTCCCTGTCCTCATCGAGGACGTCGAGCTTCCCGAGTTCGCCGCCAACCGTTACTGCTGCGACCTCCGCAACGCCGACGGCGAGGAATTCGCCCGCCGCGTCTCCGAGCTCGCCCGCGTCCTCCGCGGTGACGGTCCCGAGCTTCCCCAGCCCGGCCCGCCCGTCCGGCCCGGCACCGGTGTCCGGCCCGAAGGGCCCCAGCGGTTCGTGTTGCGCGTCTCCGAAGCCGCCGTCGAGCTGCGCCGTGAGGACACCGGCGCCCTGCTCGCCGAGCATGTCCCCGCCGGGTTCACCCACCGCCTGGACGATCTCCGCCGCCACCTTGAGAACGCCCGCGGCTCCGACGTCCACCTCACCAAGGGCGACGCCGCAGGTCCCGATGCCCTCCTCGACGCCTTCGGCCGCTCGCTTGGTTCCGCTTTCCTCGACGGGCCCGCCGGAGCCGCCCTGGCCGGGCAGCTTGCCGAGGCCGAGCGGTTGAACGCCACCTTGCGACTCGGGCTCGAATGCGCCGAACCGCTTGCTGATCTCCCCTGGGAAGCCCTCGTCCTCCCTGGTCAAGCCGAGCCTCTCGCGCTCCATCCGAGGGTCCGCCTCTACCGTCGCCAGGCCGCCGGGCAGACGCCCGCCATGGCCATCCCCGGCCCGCTCCGCATCCTTGTCGCCGTCGCCGGGCCCGAGTCGCCCGGCGACGACATGACCCTCGACCTCGAAGCCGAGCTTCAGAAGATCCTCGGTGCCGTCGAGTCCGCCCGGCACCCCGTCGATCCCCGCCGCAAGGCCCACGTCCGCATCCTCAACGAAGGCACGCTGGAGTCCATCCGCGACGCCCTTCTCCAGGAGCGCTTCCACGTCCTCCATATTTCTTGCCACGCCGAGCCCGGCGCGCTGCTGCTGGAGGACGAGCAGGGCGGCGTCGACCGTGTCACCACCGAGCGCTTCGTCCGCGACCTGCTGCCGCCCGATCGTGGTGTTCCGCTGGTCGTGTTGTCGGGCTGTTCCACGGCCCGCGCCGAGGGGCCTGAGCTGGGCGGGCTCGCCCGTGGGCTCGCGCAGGCCGGGGTTCCCGCTGTGCTGGCGATGACCGCGCCCGTCACCGACGTCTACGCGACCGCCCTGGCCGAGATGCTCTACCGCGAGCTCGCCATCCGCGACGCCCCCGAAGCCCTGCCCGCCTTCTGTGACGCGCGCCGTCGGCTGGAGGAGGCCCGGCGGCGGCTGCCCGAGGAAGATCCGTACGCGGCGTTGGTCGAGTGGGCCACGCCCGCGTTGTTCCTGCGTGGGCCATCGTTGCGGCTGTACGACCCGGCCGCGCCGTTCGAGGAGATCGCGCCGGTCGTGGAGCAGCAGTACGCCGAGGGTGTTCCGTTGCGGCAGGTCGGCGAGTTCGTCGGGCGTCGTGGTGAGATCCGGCGGTTGCGCCGGGCGCTGCGCGGCAGTGCGCGGGGCGTCCTGCTGCACGGGATCGGCGGGCTCGGCAAGAGCAGCCTCGCCGTCGAACTGCTGCGGCGGCTCGGCGCGGACGCGGGGCTGGTGGTATCGGCGGTCGGCCAGACCACGACCGAGCAGATCCTCACCTCGATGGCCGAACGCCTGGCCGCAACGTTCCGCGACGAGGTCGTCCAGAGCGCCGCCCAGCTTTTGTGGGACGCCAAGCAACCCTGGCAGGCGCGGTTGCGTGGCATCGCCCCGTTGCTGGCGCGGCTTCCGGTGACACTGCTGCTCGACAACTTCGAGGACAACCTCGACCTGCACGGCTCCGAGCCCGTCCCGCACGACGCCGACCTCGCCGAGTTCCTGGCGACCTGGCTTCGGCTGCCCGGTCGGCATCGGCTGCTCGTCACCAGCCGCTACACCTTCCCGCTGCCCCGCCGCTCGGAACGCCTGCTGGTCGCCGACCACCTCGGGCCGCTGTCGTGGGCCGAGACCCGCAAGCTGATGTGGCGGCTGGCCGCGCTGGAACGGCTCGCGCCCGCCGACCAGCGGCGCGCCTGGGCCGACGTCGGCGGCCACCCCCGCACGCTGGAGTACCTGGACGCGCTGCTCAGGTCCGGCACGGCCCAGTTCCACGACGTCCAGGAGCAGTTGGAAGACCTGCTGGAGCGGCGCGGCATCGCCGATCCCGACGCCTGGTTCCGCGAGGCCGGGCGCGACTTCGACGGCGCGCTCGCCGAGAGCATCACGCTGACCGTGGACGACGTCCTGCTCGGCGAGCTGCTCGACCGGCTCAGCGATCTCGAACGCGACGTGCTGGTCGGCATGTCGGTCTACCGCACCCCCGCGCCCGCCCTGGCGGGGGCCTGGTGGATCGCCGAGCCTGCGGCGTTCCTGTCGGACTCCGGCCGGAATGCCCGGCTGGAGCGGCTGAACCGCCTGTTCGAAGAGGCCGGGCCAGACGCCGGGCTCGCCGACCTCGGCCTGCCGGAGGAGGAGCAGGAGCAGGCGGCACGGGACGTGGCGTCGCTGTCCATGCCGCCGGTCGAGCCGCCGCCCGGTCTGGAGGAGGCGATGCGCACCCTGGTCCGGCTGGGCTTGTTGTCCCGCACGCCGACGCCCGAAACCCCCATGTACACGATGCACCGGTGGACCGCCGGGACGCTCACCGGTCTCGCCGGGCCGGAGGCGATCGTCAAGGCGCACCGGGCCGCCGCCGTGCGCCTGGGATGGATGTGGCAACACTGGCGGCCCGAGGCTCTGGTGGAGATCGGCGTCCTGCTCGAAGTCCGCCACCACGCCGAGGCCGCCGGCGATCGGAAGCTGGCGATCTCCTTCGCCTACACCGCCCTCAACCGCCTTCAGGAGCGAGGGGTGTGGGGCTGGCAGCGGCAGCTCCTCGCCGAACTCCTCGGCCAGGTCGAGCCCGACTCCCTGGAATACGCGTCGATCCTGATGCGGCTCGGCGACATCGCCCTGAACCTCGGCGACTACGACCAGGCGCTGGAGCACTACAAGAGCGCGCTGGAGATCCGCGAGCGGGAGGGCGACGAGGCCGGTGTGGCGAGCTGCTACAACCAGCTCGGCGGCGTCGCGACCGAGTGCGGGGCCTTCCAGCAGGCGCAGGAGTGGCTGGAGCGGGCGCTGGAGATCAGCGAGCGGCTCGGCGACCGGCGCAACCTCGCCAACGCGCATCTGGAACTGAGCAACCTGCTGCTCCAGCAGTTGCGGATGGCGGAGGCCGCGCGGCACTGCGAGGAGAGCCTGCGGTTGTTCGAGCTGCTGGACGACCGGCAGGAGGTGGGCGGGGTCGGCTACCAGCTCGCCATGATCGTGCAGGAGCTGGGCGAGGTGGACCGGTCGCAGGAGTTGCTGGAACGCTCGCTGGAGATCGCCCGGGAGACCGACCAGCAGATCATGATCTCCCGGATCCAGCACGAGATGGGCAACCTCGCCCGGCTGCGCGGGGACCCCGGTACCGCCGTGGAGTTGTACCACCAGTCCCTGGCGTTGAAGGAGCGCACCGGCAATCGGACGGGCATGGCGGTGAGCTACGTGGCGCTGGGCAGCATCGCGCGCGAGCAGGGCGACATCGAGCACGCGCTGAGCTGGTTCTCCCGCGCGCTGGAGCTCAACCACCAGCTCGGCCGCACCGCGATGGTGGCGACGTGCCTGCTCGACATGGGCGGGATGCACGCCGAGCTAGGCGACCTGCCCGAGGCCATCCGGTACGCGGCCGCGAGCCTGCCGCTGCTGTTGCAGGTCGAGTCGCCCGCCGTGCCGCAGGCCGTGCTGCGGCTGGCTCGCTGCCGCGAGCTGATGGGCGACGAGGCCGCGTTCCGGAGCGTGCTCGCCGAGTGCATGTCGGACGAGCTCACTGAGCTGCTCTACGAGGC
The DNA here is from genome assembly GCF_001552635.1 of Actinomadura hibisca NBRC 15177. Lineage (GTDB taxonomy): Bacteria > Actinomycetota > Actinomycetes > Streptosporangiales > Streptosporangiaceae > Spirillospora > Spirillospora hibisca. Next base: position 12,625 of record NZ_BCRO01000091.1, read on the forward strand.
GTTCGAGGCGAACGCCGCTACTCCAGAGGGCGGAAGTGGGTGAGGCTCTCCGGGTTCGCCATCGAGTCGCGGTTGGCCGCCTTGTCTGCGGGAGTGCCTAGCAGGATTTTGCGGACTGGGACCTCCAGCTTCTTGCCTGACAGTGTTCTTGGGACGCTTGGTACTTCGGTGATCTCGTCGGGGACGTGGCGAGGGGATAGTGCCGAGCGGATTTCACGCTTGAGGCGATTCGTCAGGTCGTCGGTCAGTTCCGCTTCCGGGGCCAGCTGCACGTACAGCAGCAGGCGGCCCTCCTGGCCCAGCCGACCCGTGTCGATGACCAGGCTGTCGGCGATCTCCTCGAACGCCTCCACCACCCGGTAGAAGTCGGCGGTGCCCATCCGGATGCCGCCCCGGTTCAGGGTCGAGTCGGAGCGGCCGTAGATCACGCAGCCGCCGTCCGGGCGCACCTTGATCCAGTCGCCGTGCCGCCACACGCCCGGGAACATCTCGAAGTAGGACTCGCGGTAGCGCTCGCCGCCGGAGTCGTTCCAGAAGAACACCGGCATCGACGGCATCGGCTCGGTGATCACCAGCTCGCCGACCTCGTCGACGACCGGCTTCCCGTCGTCGCCGTACGCCTCCACCTTCGCGCCCAGCCCCCGGCACTGGATGACGCCCGCGTACAGCGGCAGCACCGGCGACGGCCCGACGAAGCCCGTGCACAGGTCCGTGCCGCCGGAGAACGAACCCAGCAGCAGGTCCCGGCCCACGTGCTCGTACACCCACGCGAAGCCCTCGGGCGGCAGCGGCGAGCCGGTCGAGCCGATGCCGCGCAGCCGCGACAGGTCCAGTTCGGAGCCGGGGCTGCGGCCCGCCTTGAGCGAGGCCGTGATGTAGGGCGCGCCCACGCCCAGGTAGGTGGTGCCCGTCTCGGCGGCGAGCGTCCACAGGTCCAGCGGCGCGCCGTCGTACATGACGATCGTGGACCCGACCAGCAGCGCGCCGACCAGGTAGTTCCACATCATCCAGCCGGTGGTGGTGTACCAGAGGAACACGTCGCCGGGGCCGAGGTCCTGGTGGAACGACAGGGCCTTCAGGTGTTCCAGCACGACGCCGCCGTGGCCGTGCACGATCGGCTTGGGCAGGCCCGTGGTGCCCGAGGAGTACACGACCCACAGCGGGTGGTCGAACGGGACGGGCTCGAACTCCAGGTCGTGGCCGGGCCGGGGCAGGTCGGCGTAGGAGGTCGTGCCCTCCAGCGTCGCGGCGGGGTCCAGGTAGGGGATGAGGACGGTCGCGTTCAGCGTGGGCAGCGCGTCGCGGATCTCGGCGACGGTGTCGCGGCGGTCGAAGCTCTTCCCGTTGTAGGCGTAGCCGTCCACGGCGACCAGGACGGTGGGCTCGATCTGCGCGAACCGGTCGATCACCGAGGAGGAGCCGAAGTCCGGCGAGCAGGACGACCACACCGCGCCGAGCGACGCGGCGGCCAGGAAGCAGACCAGCGCCTCGGGGATGTTGGGGACGTAGGCGGCGACGCGGTCGCCCTTGCCGACGCCGAGCGCGGCGAGTCCGGCGCGCACCTCGGCGACGTGCGCGGCGAGCTCGCGGCGGCTGATGACGCGGTGGCCCCCCGCTTCGGAGCGGAAGACGACGGCGGTCTCGTCGGGGTGCTCGTCGGCCCGGCGGAGGGCGGTGGCGGCGTAGTTGAGGGTGGCGGAGGGGAACCAGCGCAGGCCGTCCACGGGCGTGGGGCCGCCGGTGCGGACGGGCCCGTCACCGCGCTCGCCGACGACGTCGAAGTAGTCCCAGACCGCGTCCCAGAAGGCGTCGACCTCGGTGACCGACCAGTTCCACAGGTCCTCCTGCGATTCGGTCGGCACCCCCCGGTCCATCAGCCAGTGCCGGAATCGGGTGACGCGGGCGTTGGCGACGACCGTCTCGGACGGCTCCCACAGCGGAGCGCCCTCGGAGACCTGGGACGACATGGGCACTTCCCTCCTGCCGCGCCCCGGTGCGCGGCATCCCCCAGCTTATGTCCGCAACCTGCGCCGCGCGGGGGCCGCCCCCGTCAGGTTCCGTAGGACTCGGCGCCGCAGACGGGGCAGAGTCCGTGCTTGGAGGTGGTGTGCACTTCGGTGCGGCAGGTGGTGCAGCGACCGGACTGGCAGATCGAGCCTCGGACGCCCAGCGGGTCGCCGTCGTAGTGGGCGGGGTCGGGATAGCCGACGGCTGAGAGTTCCCAGCCTTCGCCGGTGCGGAGTGGGGGTTCGTCGTCTTCGGGCAGGACGCGGGAGGCGACGGCCAGCACGTAGTGGGCTTCCTGGGAACTCTCGGTGCCCGGCCAGGGGCTGCGTTCGGCGAACACGCGGCGGAGGGCGTCGACGAACTCGCTGTCGGGCAGGTTCAGCAGCAGGTCGGCCGGGTCGGTGCCGGAGCGTTTGGGTTTGCGGCGGGGCTTGGCCATGGGGTCAGGCGGGCGTGGTGTTGTAGGCGGCGCGTAGTTCCGTCAGGCGCGCCGCGTCCAACTCCTCGCCCTTCTCCAGGGCACGGTGGATCTCGCGGAAGTAGTTCTCGTAACCCGCCGGCGTCAGGATGAACAGGCAGCGCGCCCAGCCGGACGACGCGTTGCGGAAGCCGTGGGCGACGCCGCGCGGCACCGACACCGTGCCGCCCGCGCCCACCGTCCGGACGCCGTCGGCCAGGTCGAAGGCGATCTCGCCGTCGAGGATCTGGAAGTGCTCCTCGTGGCCGTGGTGGACGTGCGGGGCCGCGCCCAGCGCGCCCGGCGGGAAGGTGTACTCGACGATGGCCAGGGAGCCGCCGGTGTGCTCGCCGGACAGCCGGACCAGGTACTCCCCGGCGGGCGCGCGGAGCCGTTCGGCCTCGTCGGGGGTGATCAGGGCCGTCATCGGGCGAGGTCCATGACGGCGGACACGACCTCGTCGGTGTCGGCGAGGGTGGCCAGGACGTGGTCGGCGCCTGCTGCGCGCAGTTCGGCGGCCGTCGCGCTGCCGGTGGCGACCGCGATGATCGGGGAGCCCGCGATGTGGGCGGCCTGCACGTCGCGGGGCGAGTCGGCGATGTAGACGGTGGCGGACTCGCCGTAGCGCGTGTTCTGGGCCGTGCCCATGCGGCTGCGGACCAGTTCCAGCAAGGCCGCCTTGCTGTACACGCCGTTCTCGTAGCCGCCGTTGGACAGGTCGAGGTGGTCGGCCAGGCCCAGTTCGCTGATCTTGAGGACGGCGTTGGGCTGGAGCGAGCCCGTCAGCACCGACTGCGCGAGGCCGGGCACCCGGGCCAGCGCGGCGACGGCCTCGCGCGCGCCCGCCAGCACGCGGCCGTGGGTGCGCAGGTCGGCGCGGCGGGCGGCGAACGCGTCGGTCAGCGCGACCATGAAGGCGGGCAGGTGGTCGTCGGTCGTGACGATGTCGTTGAACGCCAGCGTCTCGAAGATGATCTCGGACTCGGTGCGGCCGGGCGTGGGGGCCAGCCGGACCAGGCGGCGGCCGGTGGTGCGCTGGAACGCCTCGGCGTAGGCGTCGCGGGCGACCCGCCCGACGTCGACCAGCGTGTGGTCGACGTTCCACAGCACCAGCCGGTTCGGCGTCGTCATCCCAGTCCTTTGGCGTGGTCGGATACGGGCGCCCTTATCGTCGGGCTTGGCAGGCGATGACCGCAACCGGACGCCGGGCCGATGCGGACCGCCTTCCCACTTCCCGCGACCGCCACGCGAGTGCCCGACCTGTCCCCGGCGGGGCGAAGCCGAAGGCGAGCCCCGCCGGGGACAGATCGCGAAGCGATTGGCACTCGCAAAGCAACGGTCAGGGGCGCGAGCCGCTAGGCGAGCGCCCCTGGGCCGGGGCTCAATTGGACATGTGCGGGTAGCGGTAGTCGGTCGGCGGGACGAGGGTCTCCTTGATGGAGCGCACGTTCACCCAGCGGGTCAGGTTGAAGATCGACCCGGCCTTGTCGTTGGTGCCGCTGGACCGCGCGCCGCCGAACGGCTGCTGGCCCACCACCGCGCCGGTCGGCTTGTCGTTGATGTAGAAGTTGCCCGCCGCGAAGCGCAGCTTGTCGGACGCCTCCGCGATCGCGGTCCGGTCCTGCGCGATGACCGCGCCGGTCAGGCCGTAGGGCGCGGCGCTCTCCATCTGGGTGAGCATCGTGTCGTAGTCGGCGTCGTCGTAAACGTGCACGCCCAGGATCGGGCCGAAGTACTCGGTCGTGAAGATCTCGTCGGTCGGGTCGGCCGAGTGCAGGACGGTGGGCCGCACGAACCAGCCCTGCGCGTCGTCCACCTCGCCGCCCGCCAGGATGTCGATGGTGTCCAGGCCCTTGGCGCGCTCGATGGCGGCCTTGTGCTTGGCGAACGCGCGCTCGTCGATCACCGCGCCCATGAACGCCGACAGGTCCTGGGCGACGTTGCCCACGGTCAGGGAGTTGACCTCGTCCACGAACTCGTCGCGCATCCGGTTCCAGAGCGAGCGCGGGATGTAGGAGCGGGACGCCGCCGAGCACTTCTGGCCCTGGTACTCGAACGCGCCGCGCACCAGCGCGGTCTTCAGCACGCCGAGGTCGGCCGACGGGTGCGCGACGACGAAGTCCTTGCCGCCGGTCTCGCCGACCAGGCGCGGGTAGCCGCGGTAGCCGGTGATGTTCTCGCCGACGGTCCGCCACAGGTGCTGGAAGGTGCCGGTGGAGCCGGTGAAGTGGATGCCCGCGAGGTCGGGGTGGCCCAGCGCGACCCGGGAGACCGCCTGGCCGTCGCCGGTGACCAGGTTGATCACGCCGGGCGGCAGGCCCGCGGCCTCCAGCAGCGACATCGTGAAGTGCGCGGCGAACTGCTGGGTGGGCGACGGCTTCCACACCACGACGTTGCCCATCAGGGCGGCCGAGGTGGGCAGGTTGGCCGCGATGGCGGTGAAGTTGAAGGGGGTGATGGCCAGCACGAAGCCCTCAAGCGGGCGGTACTCCATGCGGTTCCACACGCCGGGCGAGGAGATCGGCTGCTGGGTGTACAGCTCGCGCGCGTAGGCGACGTTGAAGCGCCAGAAGTCGATCAGCTCGCAGGCGGCGTCGATCTCGGCCTGCTGCACCGACTTGGACTGGCCGAGCACGGTGGCGGCGTTCAGCACCTGGCGCCAGGGGCCGGCCAGCAGGTCGGCGGCCTTGAGGAAGATCGCGGCGCGGTCGTCGAAGGAGAGCGCGCGCCAGCCGGGGGCGGCCTCGCGGGCGGCGTCGATGGCGGCGCGCACGTCGTCGTCGGTGGCGTTGCCGACGCTGCCCAGGACGTGGCCGTGGTCGTGCGGCTGCACCACGTCGATGGCGTCGCCGCCGCCGAGCCGCCGCTCGCCGCCGATGGCCATGGTCAGGTCGAGGCGCTCGCCGGCCAGTTCCTTGATCTTGCTTTCCAGCGCGGCCCGCTCGGGGCTGCCGGGGGCGTACCCCTTGCCGGGCTCGTTCACCGGTACCGGCACGTTGGTGACGGCGTCCATCTGACCACTCCCTGGAAGTCCGACATCATTGTCGATAGGCCCACGTATCGTCGCACGCCTCGGGAACGGCCGGCCGTGCGGCGGCCCCGCCCCCGAACGGGATCTACCCCGCCCCGCCCGCGACGCTCGCTTTCAGCCTACGAAACTTTGTCGAATCCGCCCATTCGCGCCGTCAGCGGGTCAGGTCGCCCAGCTCCTGGGTCGCGTACCAGAGGAGTTCGTGGCCCTCGGCGCTTTCCACGGTGAACTGCGCGTCCTCGTCACCGGCGTCGGCGGCGGCCAGGGCCTCGATCGCGGCGCGGACGTCCTGTTCGGCGTCCTCATCGTCGACATGGCCGGAGGCGATCTTCTTCCAGGACACCGGGGCGGTGATCCGGACCAGGGAGCGGTCGTCGCCGTGCTCCCGGGCGACGTCCTGGTCGGGCACCTCGGCGGCCAGCACCACCCGGCGCGGCGGGGCCTGCGGGTCGGCGGCCAGCAGCCGCAACGAGTCGCGGGCGGCGGCCGTCAGGGCGACGTACTCCAGCTCCTCCTGGTCGCCCTCGGCGTACCACTCGCGCAGCGCCGGGGTGACCGCGTGGGCGGCGAGCGGCGCGGGGCCGGCCTCCCGGGCGGAGTGGACGGCGGCGAGGCCCGGCAGCGTGGCCGGCAGATAGACGCGCATAACGATCGGCAGCCTATCCGGACCCGGCCCGTGGACCGCGCCGGGCCACACCCGGCCGCCGGATCAGAGCGCGCCGAGTTCCCGCAGCGTGGTGATCGTGCTGTCGGGGTCGGTGTGCAGGACGCCCCGGATGCCGACCGCCTCGGCCGCGCGCACGTTGTGCTCGATGTCGTCGATGAACACGCACTCGGCGGCGGGCAGGCCGAGCAGGTCCACGGTGTGCCGGAAGATCCGCTCGTCGGGCTTGCGCATCCCGACCTCGCACGAGATCACCACGGCGTCGAACAGGTCGGCGAACAGGTCGCGCGGGTAGTCGTTGCCCCAGGAGTTGGACAACAACGCCGTGCGCGTCCCGGCCGCGCGGCACTCGCGCAGCGCCTCGTACATGGGCTCGACGGGCATGAACGCGCCGAACATCCGGGCGATCAGCCCCTCGGCCACCACGGCGTCGCCGGTGTCGGTCAGCAGCTCGGCGGCCAGCAGCCGTTCGAACTCGGCGGGCTCCAGAGTGCCGTCCTCCAGGCCGTGGATCGGGTTCACCCCCGCGCCGTCGTAGGCCTGCCGCACCCAGGCGCGCATGATCGACTTGTAGCGGTCCACGTCGATCCGGTCGGCGGCCAGCCAGCGGCCGATCGCGTCGTTGAGCGGCGAGGTCAGCACCCCGCCCCAGTCGGTGATCACAGCGTTCACGGTCACGGGCCGATGGTAGATGACGGCGGTACGCGCCTTATGCCCGGCGGTTCAGGCCCGCCGCCAGCATCAGCAGCGGCGCGGCGGGGAGCACGTAGCGGTAGTCGAACTGCGCGGTGAACGCCGGGATCACGATCAGGCCCATGCCCGCGCACCACGGCAGCAGGTTGTCGCCGCCCAGGTCGGCGCGCCTGCGCACGATCCGCACGGCGCCCAGGACCGCGATGACCAGCAGCGCCAGGCCCGGCAGGTAGACGGCCTTCTGGTACGCCCCGAGGAAGCCCGCGTACGGCTCCACCACGCGGGGCGGCTCGTAGCCCGGGTCGTAGGCGCGGATGTACTGCTCGGCCTTGGCGTCCGGCCGCGCCACCTTGGGCGCGAACAGGTACAGGCGGTAGGTGTCGGCGTCCGGGAACGGCGGGTGCCCCAGGCGGAAGGCCCGCGCGATGTCGGTCCCGGCCACCGCCAGGTAGTCCAGCGGCTGCGAGATGATCGCCCGGACGGCGAAGGAGCGGGCCACCCGCTCGCCCTCGGGCGTGAAGCCCTCGGCCTCCACCCGGTGCCGGGGCGCGTTCATGCCCCAGATGTAGGACTGGCGCACCGAACGTTCGGCCGGGGACGAGCCCAGGCACAACGCCATCTCCTCGACCGGCACGTCCATCTTGTGGCAGTCGGCGAACGGCGCGACCCGGCCGTACAGGAAGACGCCGGTGCTGCGGGTCAGCGTGAACTGGCCGTGGTCGGTCGCGAACCACGACGCGTAGGCCACCAGCGGGATCACGGCCGCCGCCACCGCCGCCGTGACCGTCCGCCAGCCGGCCCGCCGCACCAGCAGGACCACGATCACCAGGGCGAGCAGCGGCAGGCCCGTCGAGCGGGTGATCGCGGCGAGGCCCATCAGGAGCGCGCCCGCGACGGCCCAGCGGGCGCGGTGCCGCTGCGGGCCCAGCAGCGCCGTCACCGACGCCATCACCAGGAACGCGAACAGCGTGTCCGACATGACCAGATGTTCGAGCTGGAGCTGGTAGGCGTCCAGCAGCAGCGGGGCCGCCGCCAGGCCCGCCATCCAGGGTTTCAGGCCGCGCCGGTAGAGCAGGGCGTAGAGCATGACCGCCATGCCGACGCCCATCGCGTGTTGCAGGAACGCGACCAGCGTCAGGCTCTGGAACGGCCCGGCCAGCGCCAGGAACAGCGAGTACCCGCTAGGACGGATCAGGTTCGGGTTCGGGTTGACCGCGCCCGACAGGTAGTCGTAGGAGTCGGGGAACCACAACACCGACCGGTACCCGAGCATGGTGACGATCCGCAGCACGACGCCCAGCGCGGCGACCGCGAGGAACACGCGGTGCCGCCGGGCGAACGCCCGGGACCGGTCCCTCGTGGGAACGCCGCGCTCGGCCGACGGCGTCGCGGTGGTGTCCGCCGGCCGTGTGCTCAGCTCGGTCATGGTGGGTCAACGATGCCGGATCGGCACGATCTCGTCCATCTCCGCAATCGTCTCGAAACCTTTCGGTGGATCGGGCCAGGGTAGCCGCCCGAAATAACCGAACGCCGTTCTGTAAGACTGGCGGCATGGACTTTGAACTGAGCCCCAAGGCGCGCGAGTACCAGGCGAGACTCCAGGAGTTCATGGACGGGCACGTGTACCCGGCCGAACGCGTGTACGCCGAATGGCGGGCCGCCAACGACCCGCACGCGCTGCCGCCCGTCGTCGAGGAGCTGAAGGCCGAGGCCCGGCGGCGCGGCCTGTGGAACCTGTTCCTGCCCGACGTCTCGGGGCTGTCCAACCTGGAGTACGCCACCCTCGCCGAACTGACGGGCCGGTCCCCCGACCTGGCGCCGGAGGCGGTCAACTGCGCCGCCCCCGACACCGGGAACATGGAGGTCCTGCACATGTTCGGGACCGCGGAGCAGAAGAAGCGGTGGCTGGAGCCGCTGCTCGACGGCGAGATCCGGTCGGCGTTCGCGATGACCGAGCCGGAGGTGGCCTCCTCCGACGCCACCAACATCACCACCAGCATCGTGCGCGACGGCGACGAGTACGTGGTCAACGGCCGCAAGTGGTTCATCACCGGCGCGGCCGACGAGCGCTGCAAGATCTTCATCGTGATGGGCAAGACCGACCCCGACGGCCCGGCGCACCGCCAGCAGTCGCAGATCCTGGTGCCGCGCGACGCCCCGGGCGTCAAGATCCTGCGGCACCTGCCGGTCTTCGGGTACCAGGACCAGCACGGCCACTCGGAGATCCTGTTCGAGGACGTGCGCGTTCCGGCCGCCAACCTGATCGCGCGGGAGGGCGACGGCTTCATGATCGCCCAGGCGCGGCTGGGGCCCGGCCGCATCCACCACTGCATGCGCGCCCTGGGCATGGCCGAGCGCGCCCTCGACCTGATGTGCCGGCGGGCGGTGGACCGCGTCGCGTTCGGCAGGCCGCTGGCCGCGCAGGGCGTGGTGCGCGAGCAGATCGCCGAGTCGCGGATGGCGATCGAGCAGGCGCGGCTGCTGACCCTCAAGACCGCCTGGCTGATCGACCGGCACGGGGCGAAGGGGGCCCGCACCGAGATCGCCGCGATCAAGGTGGTCGTGCCGCGCGTCGCCCACCAGGTGCTGGACCGCGCCATCCAGGTGCACGGCGGCGCGGGCGTGTCCGACGACACCCCGCTGGCGGCGATGTACTCCTGGGTGCGGGCCATGCGGATCTTCGACGGGCCGGACGAGGTCCACGTCCGCACCGTCGCCCGCCAGGAGCTGCGGCGCCGTGTTTGATCGGCCTTCCGGCCCGCTTCCCTCGCCTGGCGGCTCGGCAAGCGACCGGAAAGCGTGCGAACGCTACATCGCTTCGCGATCTGCCGCAGGGGACCTCGCCTTCGGCTTGGGCCCCCTGCGACAGGTCAGCGTTCGCGTGCGGGGCGGCGTCGGTGGACAGGTGCCACCGGCCCGCCGCCCGGTCAGGCGGATCTCAGGCGCTGGAGGGCCTCCCGGACTCCCCCGTCGGTCTCTTCCAGGACCACCGTGGCGCGCGCGGCCGGCACCTCGCCCAGCAGCGACACCAGGGCCACGCGGGTGTTCCCCCCTGCCTCGGCCAGGGCGTTCTCGCAGGTGCGGGCGTCCATGCCGGTCGCCTCGGTGAGGATGCGCACCAGGCGGGCGCGCAGTTTCCCGTTCAGCGCGTTCACGCTGACCATCAGGTTGGAGTAGGTGCGGCCCAGCCTGATCATCAGGGTGGTGGAGAAGGAGTTGAGCACCAGCTTGGTGGCGGTGCCGGCCTTCATGCGGGTGGAGCCGCTGATCACCTCCGGGCCGGTGGCGAGGCCGATGTGCACGTCCACCTCGTCGCCGTAGGGCGTGTGCGGGTTGCAGCTGATCAGCGCCGTGCGCGCCCCGGCCGCGGCCGCCGCGCGCAGCGCGCCGACCACGTACGGGGTGCGGCCGCTGGCGGCGACGCCGACGGCGATGTCGCCGCGCCGCACGTCGGCGGCGTCGCGTGCGCCGAGCTCCACGTCGTCCTCGACGTCGGAGATCGCCTGCGACAACGCGCCCGGCCCGCCGGCGTGGTGGGCCACGACCCGGCCCCAGGAGCCGAAGGTGGGCGGGATCTCGGCGGCGTCGATGACCGCGAGGCGACCGGAGGTGCCGGCCCCGAAGTAGTGCACCCGGCCGCCCGCGCGCAGCGAGACCACCGCCAGGTCCACCAGCTCGGCGATCTGCGGGAGCACGGCGGCCACCACCGTGGGGACGGTGGCGTCCTCGGTGTTGATCAGCCGCAGCACTTCCATCGTGGGCAGCACGTCCACATCGACGGTGCGGGGGTTACGGCCCTCGGTGGGCAGATCGCAATCGATCACCGACGCCTCCGGTCGGGTCGCACGGTCCGGCCGCGGACCGCCTCGAACGTGGCCTCCAGGGCCTTGCGGGTGGGTCCGTAGGTGCGCTGCGCGATGCCGACGAACAGGCAGTCGATCACGGTGAGCTGGGCCAGCCGGCTGGCGGTCGCACCGGAACGGAAGGTGGTCTCCCGCGCCGCCGTCGTCAGGATAAGGTCGGCGACCTCCGCGATGGGGGACTTGGGGAAATTGGTCAGGGCCACGGTGGTCACCCCGCGGCCGCGGGCCACCTCCAGGGCGTCGATGGTCTCCATCGTCGCGCCGGTGTGGGAGATGCCGAGCGCCACGTCGCCGCTGCCCAGCACCGCGGCGCTGGTCAGCATGATGTGGGCGTCGGACCAGTTGGCGCACACGCGCCCGATGCGGTGCAGCTTCTGCTGGAAGTCGGCGGCCACGAACGCGCTGGCGCCGACGCCGTAGACGTCCACCCGCTCGGCGGCCACCACGGCGTCGACGACCTGCTCCAGCACCTTGATGTCGAGCTGGGCCGCGGTCTCCTCGACCGCGCGGGCGTCGGCGAAGGTCACCTTCTCCACGATCTGCTCTAGCGAGTCGTCGGGACTGATGTCGCTGCCGATGACCCGGCCGCCGGTGGCGCTCTGCGCGCGGCCCGCCTCGGTGGCCAGGGTCAGTCGGAGCTCTGGATAACCATGGAACCCGATCGCGCGGCAGAACCTGATGACCGTGGTCTCGGAGGTGCCACAGTTCTGCGCGAGTTCGGTGATGGTCGAGTTGGCGACCCCTTCGGGGTCGTCGATGACGCGTTGCGCGACACGGCGCTCCGCGGGGGGCAGCGAGGGCAGCAGCGAGCGCACCCGCACCACGGTGCTCAGCGGCGTCGCCTCCCTGGCGGGCGACGCCTCCGCCCCGGGCGGGTGGTGGGGCGCGCCGGCCTCCCCTGTGCTCCCCGGCTCTGAGCCGGTGGGTTTCCTCATGTAAGGAATTTTCTTACTTGCGCGATGTCACGTCAACGGTAGAAAAGGCTACGGTCGCCATGTGTTGACCCATTTGGCCGGTCCTTTCGTGATCGGCATAGACGCGGGTGGCACGAAGACCCGCTGTGTCGTACTAACGCTCGGGGGAGCCCTGGCCGGTGCCGGCACCGGTCCCGGAGCCAACCCCAACTCCGGGGGCGACACCGCGGGGGCGCTCACCACGGCCCTGCGGGAGGCGCTCGGCGAGGTGGACCGGTCCCTGGTGATCGCCGGCGTGTTCGGCATCGCCGGGGCCGGCTCGGCCGGCCGGCCCGCCGCCGTCGCCGCCGCCCGGCGGGCCTGGCACGCGGTCGGGCTGCGCGGCTCGCCCGCGGTGGTGACCGACATCGCCGTGGCGTTCGCCGCCGGGACCAGCTCGCCCAAGGGCATCGTGGTGTTCTCCGGCACCGGTGCGGGCGCGGCCGTGATCAACGACGGCGCGATCGTGCAGCGCGCCGACGGCTACGGCTGGCTGGTCGGCGACGAGGGCTCGGCGGTGTGGCTGGGCCGCGAGGCGGTGCGCGCCGCGCTGGCGGCGCTGGACGGCCGCAGCCGCCCGACCGCGCTGACCGAGTCGGTGCCGCGCGCGCTGCTCGGCGCGGCGGTGGTCGCCGAGCTGGACGCGGCCCGGCGGCCCCGCCCCCGGCAGCGCCGCACGCTGGCGATGGCCGGGGCGGCGCCGCTGGACGGCGGCTGCCACGGTGGCGGGCACGGTGGCGGCCATGGCGGCGGTCACGGTGGTGGGCACAACGGCGGGCATGCCGGTGGCGGCCACAACGGCGGCGCGTCCGGCCTGGGCGCCGGGGCCGCCCCGCTCGGCCCCGGAGCCTCGCCGCTGGGCGTCGCCGCGCCGTCCCCGCACGGCCCCGGCCCTGCGCTGGCGGCGGGCGCGAGCACCGCGATGCTGGTGCAGGACGCGCCGCGCCCGCCCGAGCCGCAGGCGTTCGCCGAGTCCCCGCCCAACCCCCAGCTCGCGCAGGCGATCATCAAGGAGGTCTACGGCCGCCCGCCGGCGGCCCTGGGCAGACTCGGCCCGGTGGTGGCGGCCGCGGCGGCGGCGGGCGACCCGGTGGCCCGGCGGATCACCGAGGAGGCCGCCGAGTGGCTGCTGCGCGACGTGGACGCGGTGCGCCCGGCGCTGGCGGACCCGGCCGCGCCGGTGGTGATGCACGGCTCGGTGCTGCGCAACGGTCCGGTGGCCGACGCGGTGCGCGAGGGCCTGCGCGACCGCTTCGCGGCGGCCCCGCGCCGCGCGGGCGATGGCGCGATCGGCGCGGCGGGCCTGGCGTTGCGCCGCCTGGGCCACCCGCTCCCCGGCTGACCCGGCCCCGCCCCGCTGCAACGCCACGCCTCACGCCGCCACGCCCTGCCGCGCCCCGTCGCGCCTTGCCATGCCTTGCCGTGCCTTGCCGTACCCCTCGCGCTCTGCCCTGCCACACCCTGCCGTGCCCCGCAGCGTCCTGCTCCGCCCTGCCGGGCCCTGCCGTGGGGCGGAAGAGGTCCGGGATTCTCCCGGTTCCGGTTGCGGGTGGGCGGACCGTTGTGATTAAGCTGTGATCAACGGTGGAAACGACCTTTCCCCGGCCGTGCCCGTCAGGGGCGGCTCCGGGGGAATCCGCCAGCCACGGATGTGGCCTGTACCGAACCGGCTGCGATACGCGCAGCGCCGTCCGTCTCGCCTGTCCCCCTTCCGAGGGGTGAACGGCCGAACGCCCCTTTCCGCCCTTCAGCAGGGCCGGTGTGGCTTCGGCACGTCCCGGCGCACGGGCGGCGGTCACGTTCTGTACACCCACACCGAACGAGGTCGTCTTGCACGCGCTCCCCCCTGCTCGTTCCCGCCTGCGCGCCGTCGCCCGGCTGGCACGCGCCGTCGCCCGCCGCCTCAGGTCCCTGCGCCCCTCGCGTCGCGTCGTGCGCGTCGTGCTGGGCGCGTCCGCCGCCCTGGTCCTGCTGGTCGCCGGGACGCTCGTGGTCGTCTACCAGCGGACCCCCACCCCGACCGAGCCCCAGGCCGGGGTCACCGACGAGGGGTCGACCGTCTACTACGGCGACGGCCGCACCCCGATCCTGCGGCTGGGCGCCAACCGGCAGGCCGTCCGGCACGGCGACATCCCCGACCACGTGCGCTGGGCCGTCATCGCCGCCGAGGATCGTGGCTTCTACCAGGGGCACGGCGTCTCCCCCGTCGGCACCGTCCGCGCCCTGTGGAGCACCGCCTCCGGCGGCGGCGCGCAGGGCGGCTCCACCATCACCCAGCAGCTCGCCCGCAACTACTACAAGGGGCTGAGCCGCGACCGCACCCTCGACCGCAAGGCCAAGGAGATCTTCATCGCGCTGAAGCTCGACCGGGCCAAGAGCAAGGACGCCATCCTCGACCTCTACCTCAACACGATCTACTTCGGCCGCCAGACCTTCGGCGTGCAGGCCGCCGCCCGCGCCTACTTCGACAAGGACGTGCAGCAGCTCACGGTCGCCGAGGGCGCTCTGCTGGCGGCGATGATCCAGCTCCCGGCCTACTTCGTGACGCGCGGCGACTCCGCGCCCGCCCGCGCGTTGCGGGCCCGCTGGCGGTACGTCATCGACGGGATGGTCGGCATGGGACGGCTGACGCGCGCCGACGCCGGGCGGCTCCGCTTCCCGACGACGCGCAAGGAGTGGCGCGGCGTGCTGCTGTCAGGGCAGTCGCCGCTGGTCCGGCAGCGGGTGCTGGAGGAGCTGCGCGACGCCGGGATCCCCGAGCAGAGCGTCGTCAACGGCCGCCTGAAGATCTACACCGGGCTCGACCAGCGCTGGATGGCCTACGCCGAGCAGGCCATGCGGGCGGCGAGCGAGCCGCGCTGGCACCGGGACGTGCAGGCCGGGCTCGTCGCGGTGGACCCGGCCGACGGGGCGGTCCGCGCGTTCTACGCGGGCGACCCGAAGCGCAACCAGATCGACACCGTGTTCCGGCCGATCGCGCAGGCCGCCTCGACGTTCAAGCCGTACGTGCTGGCGGCGGCGCTGCGCAAGGGCATGACGGTGCGCACGCGCGTCAGCGGCAAGTCGCCGGTGAAGTTCGCGCCCAACGGCGAGACCACCCCGATGACCGCGCCCGGCTACCGGGTCGACAACGACGAGAAGATCGGCTCGCTGGGCGCGGTGGACCTGGTCCGGGCCACCGCGCTGTCGGTTAACACCGGGTTCGTGAAGCTGGCGTTCGAGGCGGGGGTCGACAACGTGATCCGCGCCGCCGCCGACCTCGGCGTCCCGGCGGCGGCGCTGAAGCCGTTCAAGGGGCAGGCCGGGGTGGCGCTCGGCGTCGCGGACGTCTCGGCGTCGGTGCAGGCCGCCGGGTACGCGGCGTTCGCCAACGGCGGCACCGCCGTCACCCCGCACCTGGTCACCAAGGTCGTGGACGCGCAGGGCCGCGAGGTGCCCCTGCCCTGGAGGCGGCCCGGCCGCCGGGTGCTCACCCGCGAGCAGGCCGCCCAGGTGACCTACGCGCTGCGCAGCACGGTGGTCGCGGGCACCGGGCGGCGGGCCGCGCTGGCCGACCGGCAGGCGGCGGGCAAGACCGGCACCTCCGACCGCAACCGCGACGCCTGGTTCGTCGGGTACGTCCCGCGGTTGTCGGCGGCGGTGGTGATGTCGGACGCGCGCGCCAAGACGTTGCGGGACCTGCCCGGCCATCGCGGCGTCGTGTCGGGCGAGGACGTCCCGGCGAAGATCTGGCGGGCGTTCATGGCGAAGGCGACGGCGGGGACGGCGGCCGAGGACTTCCCCGAACCGGCGTTCGCCGGGACGACCCGCGACCTGGTGCCGCCCGCGACCCCGGCCCCGTCCCCGGGCCCCGAGCCGGAGTCGACCGAGTCGGCTCGACAGCGCGCCAAGGACCGGCTAACGTCGCGAGGTCGGATCACGAACGAGTAACGACCATGTCGGGGGGCCTGGTCCCGTGCGTCGCGCGTCACCCGCCCTGGCCGCCACCGCCGCGGCGCTCCTCGCGCTGCCCCTGGCCGCCTGCAGCGAGGAGCCCCGGCCGGCGGCCCCGGGCGCGGCCTCGGACTCGGCGGAGCCGTCCGCCACCCCCACCACGCCGCCGCCGGGCGCGTGGATCCCGGAGTTCGTCGCCGGCATGAGCCTGCCCGAGAAGGTCGGGCAGCTGTTCGTGCCGACCTTCTCCGACGCCGCCGACGCCAAGGCGATGATCGAGAAGTACCACGTGGGCGGCTTCATCTACTTCCCCGGCAACCTGACCTCGCCGCGCGCGACCGCCACGCTGTCCAACCGGTTGCAGAAGGCCGCGAAGGTGCCGCTGCTGCTGGGGGTGGACGAGGAGCAGGGCCTGGTGACGCGCACGCCGTTCATCACCCGCTTCCCCGGCAACATGGCGCTGGGCGCGACGCGCAGCACCGCCGACGCCCGCGACGCGGCCCGTGTCACCGCCGCCGAGCTGCGCGCGGTGGGCATCAACCAGGACTACGCGCCGGTCGCCGACGTCAACGTCAACCCGGCCAACCCGGTGATCGGCATCCGCTCGTTCTCGTCGGACCCCAAGCTGGTGTCCACGCTGCTGGCCGCGGCGATCGGCGGCTACCAGTCGGCCGGGGTCGCCGCGACGGCCAAGCACTTCCCCGGGCACGGCGACACCGCGACCGACAGCCATACCGGCCTCCCTGTGATCAAGCACACCCGCGAGCAGTGGGAGCGGCTGGACGCGCCGCCGTTCCGGGCCGCGGTCGCCGCCGACGTGGACGCGATCATGTCGGCGCACATCGTGGTGCCGAAGCTGGACGACTCGGGCGATCCCTCGACGTTGTCGCGCACGGTGCTGACCGGGTTGTTGCGGCAGAAGCTGGGCTTCCAGGGCGTGATCGTCACCGACTCGCTCCAGATGGAGGGCGCGCGCCGCAAGTACGGCGACGCGGCCACCCCGGTCCGGGCGATCAACGCCGGGGCCGACCAGCTGCTGATGCCGCCGAGCCTGCCCCGCGCGCACGCGGCGGTGCTGAAGGCGGTGCGCAGCGGCAAGATCTCCAAGAAGCGGCTGGACGAGGCCGTCGGGCGCATCCTGCGGTTGAAGGAGAAGCGCGGGCTGTTCCAGAACGCGCAGGCCGACCCGGCGCGCGCCGACGAGATCATCGGGTCGGCCGCCAACAAGGCCGTCGCGCGGCGGGTCGCCGAGCACGCGGTGACGCTGGTCCGCAACAAGGAGAACGTGCTGCCGCTGAAGGGCAAGCGCGTCTACGTGTCCGGCCCCCGCAGCGACACCCTCGCGGCGGCGCTGCGCAGCGCGGGCGTGAACGTCGCCGCCTCTCCCGGCTCCGCCGACGTGACGGTCCTGACCACGCTGAACTCCGACCCGTCGGCCCGCATCCGGGCGGCCGGCAGCAAGCCCGTCGTGGTCGCCGCGCTGGGCCGCCCCTACGACCTGGACCGGGCGGGCGGGGCCGACGCGGCGCTGGCGACCTACTCCTCCGCCGCCGTCGCGGTGAAGGCGCTGGGCCGCGTCCTGTCCGGGCAGGTCAAGCCCACCGGCAAGCTCCCCGTCGCGGCGGGCGCCCCGATCGGCACGGGCCTCACCTACCGGTAGACGGCCCGGCAGCGGGACTGGCAGGATCAGCGCGCGCTTACCTTCCGGGAGGTTCCGTGCGCCTGCGCCTGCTCCTCGTCGTGGCCCTCGCCCTGCCCGCCGCCGCGTGCAGCGGCGACCCCGCACCGGCCAAACCCGCCGCCGGGACCCCACCCCGCCCCAGCGCGCGCACGGCGCTGCCGCCGAAGCAGACCGCCGCCGCCCGCACGGCCCTGACCAAGTACCTGCGGGGCCTGGCGGCGGGCGATGCGAAGGTGTGCGGCCTGACGACTCCGGCCTACGAACGCGCCGTCTACGGCAAACCGGGCGGCTGCCGCCCCGGCCTCCCCCAGGCCCGCCGCAAACTGCGCCCGAAGGACCTGGCGGCGCTGCGCACGGTGACCGTCCCGACCGCCGAACCGGGCGCGGGCCCAGGCGAGTACAGCGTGCAGTTCGAGGACCTGAAGTGGAAGGCGGAACCGGCCCGCCCCGGCGGCGTCCTGGCCGCCCGCTTCACCCTGCACAAATCCGGCCCCCACTGGCTCCTGGTCTCCTGACCCTCGCCACCTGCGCGTTCCATCGCCACCGTGTGCACGACCGCCGGTAGCGTGGGTCCCGGCGAAGCGAGGAGCACACCGATGTCCATGCCTGCCTGGGCGACCGATCCCAAGTCCCTGCTGCTGACGGCCGCGCAGTACGCGGAGCTGCCCGATCATGTCCGCCGGTCCATCGAGGTCGTGGACAATCACGTGGTCTTCCTGCACTCGGGCAGCGTGGAGCATTCCCGGGTCGCGCGCCGCCTGGCCGAGGCGATCGAACGGGCCCGCCCGGACGCCCCCTGCATCGCGGTCAGCACCGAAGTGGACATGCACTACCGGAAGTTCCATCGCAACTCCGACGGCGACTGGCTCTCCTTCCGCCGCCCCGATGTCACCGTGCACCGCTGCCTGGCGCGCGGCAGCGATCTGACCAGCCGCGACGCGCTGATCGTCGTCGAGGTCGTGTCGCCCGGCAGCGAGCAGGCCGACACCGTGCAGAAGGTCGCCGAGTACGCCAAGGAGCAGATCCCGGTCTACCTGGTGGTGACCTTGGACGACGAACTGTACGTCAAGTTCGTGCGCGAGTACCGGCTCGACTGGTCGAAGGCGGGTTACCAGCTCGTGGCCGTGCACGAGGGCGAGCTGACGCTCACCGAGCCGGTCGCCTTCTCCGCGACGTTCGCCGACCTCGACCGGGCCTGAGAACACGGAGGCGAGGTCACCCCTACACCGGGTGGCCTCGCCTCCGCGGGTTCTACAGGCCCAGTTCCGCCAGGGCGGGCAGGGTCGCTCGGGCCGCGTCGCGGGCCTCGGTCGCCGAGCGGGCCTCGCGGGCCGCCAGGGCCGCCGTGCGGCACTCGGCCAGCGTGTGGTGGGCGAGGGCCGCGCGGACCAGGGGCAACGACGGGGCGCTCATCGACAACGACGTCACGCCGAGGCCCACCAGCACGCACGCCAGCGCCGGGTCTCCGGCCGCCTCGCCGCAGACGCCGCACGGCACGCCCGCGTCCGCCGCCAGCGCCACCAGGTCCAGCACGGCGGGCTGCCACGGGTCCTGGAGACGGGCCAGGCCGCCGATCTGGCGGTCGGCGGCGCAGGTGTACTGGGTCAGGTCGTTGGTGCCCAGGCTGAAGAACTCGATCTCGGGTGTCAGGTCGCGGGCGCGCAGCGCCGCCGCCGGGACCTCGATCATGACGCCGGGGTGCTCGATACCCGCCGCGCGGCAGGCGGCGGCGAAGTAGGCCGCCTCCTCGGCGTCGGTCACCATCGGGGCCATGACCTGGAGCTTGGCGCTCTGGCCCGACGCGGCGCGCGCCAGCGTCGTGAGCTGGGCCGTCAGCACGTCCTCGTGGCGGCGGAGCATCCGCAGGCCGCGCTCGCCGAGCGCCGGGTTGGGCTCCTCCCCGGGCGGCGGCAGGAACGCCAGCGGCTTGTCCGCGCCCGCGTCCAGGGCCCGCACCACCACGCGGCCCTCGGGGAACGCCGCCAGCACGCGGCGGTAGGCGTCCTCCTGCTCGGCGTCGTCGGGCGGCGTCGAGCGGTCCAGGAACAGGAACTCGGTGCGGTACAGGCCGACGCCTTCCGCGCCGTTGGCCAGCGCGGCGTCCAGGTCTTTGGGGCCGCCGATGTTGGCCAGCAGCGGGACGGCGTGGCCGTCCTTGGTCGCGCCGGGGCCGGTCGCGTCCGCCAGCGCGGACGCGCGGGCGTCGGCGGCCTCGCGGGCCTCGGCCACCTCGGCGTCGGACGGGTCCACCCGCACGGTGCCCGCCGCGCCGTCCACCAGCACCATCGTGCCGTCGGCGAGGCCGGTCGCGCCGGGCAGCGCCACCACGGCCGGGACGCCCATCGTGCGGGCCAGGATCGCGGTGTGGCTGGTCGGGCCGCCCTCCTCGGTCACGAACGCCACGACCTGCGCCGGGTCCAGCACGGCGGTGTCGGCCGGGGCCAGGTCGCGCGCGACCAGCACGAACGGCACGTCGGACTCGGGCACGCCCGGCACCGGCAGGCCCAGCAGCCGCGCGACGGCGCGGTCGCGGATGTCGTCCAGGTCGGTGACGCGGGCCGCCAGGTACTCCCCCGCCCCGGCGAGCATCTCGCGGTAGACGGCGAACGCCTCGAACACCGCGCGGGCCGGGGCCGTCCCCTTCGCGATCCGCTCGGCGGCACCCTCGGCCAGGCCGGGGTCGCGCGCCATGAGGGCCTGCGCGTTCAGCACGTCGCGGCCCTCGGTGTTGCCAGCGGCGGCGGAGCGCTCGCCGCGTTCCTCCAAATCGGCGGCCACGGCCTCCAGCGCGGCGTTCGCCGTGGCCAAAGCCGCTGCGGCGTCACCGTCGTGCCGGTCGCCTTCCGGCGGCTCGGGCACCGCGCCCGCGATGCCGCGCACCGGGCCGTGACCGACGCCGGGGCTCACCCCGGCGCCGGTCAGCACCTCAGGCACCGGAGGGCTCCGGCTGCGCCAGGATGTCCTGCAACTGGTCCAGCACCTCGTCGGCGCCGTCGCCCTCGGCGGCCAGCGTCACCTGCTCGCCGTGCCGCGCGTCCAGGCCCAGCACCGCCAGGATGCTCTTGGCGTTGACCGGGTCCTTGCCCTGCTTGGCGACGGTCACCTCCATCGGGGCCTTGGCCGCGGTCTGCACGAACAGCGCGGCCGGGCGGGCGTGCAGCCCCACCTTGGACTCGATCTTGACATTACGCTCGGTCACGGCAACTCCTCGTCAGCTCCCGGGCACCCGCAGCGCGGGGCCGGGCAGTACGGCTATTTCCAACAGGTCGGCCACCACGCGGTCGGCGGCGGCCAGCGCGTCCGGCGGCTGGGTGGTGGTCACCGCCACGCACGTCATACCCGCGGCCTTGACCGCGGCCACCCCGGCGGGCGCGTCCTCGAACGCGACCATGCGCCCCGGCGGCAGGTCGAGGCCGCGCGCGGCGGCCAGGAAACCCTCGGGGTGGGGCTTGCCGACGGTCACGTCATCGGCGGTCACCACCAGTTCCAGCAGGTCGCGCACGCCCAGGGCGTCCAGCAGCCCGGTGGCGTACCCGCGCATCCCGGACGTCACCACCGCGACCGGGACGCCCGCCCCGTGCAGCGCCCGGACCAGCTCGACCGCGCCCGGCACGGGCCGGACGGCGGGCAGGTCCGGGTCGTTCTCGTAGGAGACGGCCTGCAGGAACAGCTCCTCGACGCCGCGGCCGGGGAACAGGTGGATCAGGTCGGCCAGCGCCTCGCGGCCCCGGCGCCCCGCGAACGACGCGATCAGCGCCTCGTCGTAGGGGGCGCCGTGCGCGTCGAACAGCCGCGACCACATCACGCGGTTGCGCGGCTCGGTGTCGATCAGCGTGCCGTCCAGGTCGAACGCCACTCCGGCGATGCTCAGCTCGGTCAACGGCTCAGTTCCACTGGAAGAGTTCGGTGCCCTTGGCGACCTCGCCGCTGTCCACGACCTGCGACAGCGCGTCGGCCCCGGCGTCCAGGGCGACGACCGCGCAGATCGGCGAGCGGCCGCCCGCCTCGATCTCGGCGGGGTCCCAGGCCACCAGCGCCTGCCCGGCGGTCACCTCGTCGCCCTCCCCGGCCAGCAGCCGGAAACCCTCGCCCTTGAGCTGGACGGTGTCGATGCCGAGGTGCACCAGCACCCCGTGCCCCTCGGCGTCCACCACCACGAAGGCGTGCGGGTGCAGCTTCACGATCTTCCCGGAGACCGGGGCGATCGCCTCGCCCGGCTTGCGCTCGGGGTCGACGGCGGTGCCCGGACCCACCATGGCCTGGGCGAACACGGGGTCGGGCACGCCCGGCAGGCCGACGGCGCGGCCGGCGACCGGGGACAGTACTCGGGTCATTGACCGGCCTCCCTAGTCGAGGATGTCCTCGATGTCGCTGGCGATGGTGTCGGCCTCGGGACCGACCACGACCTGCACCACGGTGCCGCTGCGCATGACGCCGAAGGCGCCGGCGGCCTTCAGGCCCGCCTCGTTCACCAGCCCCGCGTCGGAGACCTCGGTGCGCAGCCGGGTGGCGCACGGCTCGATCTCCACGATGTTGTCGGCGCCGCCCAGGGCGGCGACGATGGCCTCGGCCTTGTCCATGTCGGTGTCTCCTCGTCTCAGTCGGTCTGGGTGACCTTGTTCAGGCCGCGCGGCACGTCCGGGTCCAGGCCCAGCGCGCGCGCCAGGTTCTCGACCAGGATCTGGCCGGGCACGATCAGGCCCAGCGGCGCGACCCATTCGGGCAGGTCCGGCCCCGCCAGCGCGGCGGTGCTGGCCTCGGCGAGGGCGTCGCCGCCGCCGAGGCCGAAGGCCGCCGCGCCCGCGCCGCGCACCCGCTTGGCGAGCGCGACGGTGCCCGGCAGCGTCGGGCCCTCGTTGGCCGCGACCAGCAGCGCGGGCGTCTCGGCGTCCACGACCGCGATCGGGCCGTGCAGCAGGTCGGCGTAGGACAGGCCCATGGCGTGCAGGTAGCACGCCTCCTTGATCTTCAGGGCCAGCTCCAGCGCGGTGCCGAAGGCGATGCCGCGGCCGGACACGACCGCGCCGGGCACCTCCGCCAGCGCCGCGACGATCTCGGGCAGCGCGGGCGACGCCTCGGTGGCGGCGATGAGCCGTTCCACCTCGTCGGGCACGCGCGCGAGGTCGCCTGCGTCCACGTCGGCGCCGAGGCCGAGGCCCAGCACCGCGAGCGCGGCGAGCTGGGTGGTGTAGGTCTTGGTCGCCGGGACGGCCAGCTCCTCGCCCGCCTCGGTGATCAGCGCGACCTCGGCGGACTCGGCCAGCGGCGAGCCCGCCCCGTTGGTGACCGCGACGGTCCGGGCGCCGCAGCGGGCGGCCCAGTCCATGGTCTGCACGATCTCCTCGGTCTTGCCGGACTGGCTGATCGCCACCGCCAGCACGCCCGACAGGTCGAGGTCGCGCTTGTAGGTGGTGGCGATCGACGGCGCGGCCAGCGTGGCGAGCCGCCCGGCGTGCGACTCGACCAGGTAGCGGCCGTACACCGCGGCGTTGTCGGACGACCCGCGCGCGATGAACAGCACCTGGCGGGTGCCCTCGGCGAGCTTCGCGATGTCGGACACGCGCGGCAGCAGCCCGTCGACGGTGTCGCGCAGCGCGGCGGGCTGCTCGCCGATCTCGGCGCGCATGCGGCTGGTGGTGCTCATGATCCCCCTCAGAAGACTTTCTGCCCGTTGATCCACGTCGTACGCGCCCGGTAATCGTCGTCGAGCCAGACCAGATCGGCGGCGGCGCCGGGGGCGACGCGGCCGAGGTCGGATCGGCCGACGAGGTCGGCGGGCACGCGTGTGGCGGCGTCGATGGCGACGACCGGGTCGAGGCCGAGGGACACCGCGTTGCCGACGGCCTCGTCCAGCCGCAGCCCGGAACCGGCGATGGTGCCGTCGGCGCGCAGCGGGGGGCCCTGCTCGGGCATGGTGATCGGCTCGCCGCCCAGCTCGTAGGTGCCCGGGGGCATCCCGGCCGAGGCGGCGGCGTCGGTGACCAGCACGACGCGGCCGGGCGCGGCCTGGAACACCAGGCGGCAGACCTCCGGGGCGACGTGGTGCAGGTCGGCGATCAGGCCGGGGTGCAGGCGCTCGTCGATCAGCGCCTGGACGGCGACGCCGGGGTCGCGGTGGTGCACGCCGGACTGGGCGTTGAAGATGTGGGTGACCATGCGGGCCCCGGCGTCGGCCGCGGCGGCGGTCTGCGCGGCGGTGGCGTCGCTGTGGCCGACGCTGACCAGCACGCCCGCGGCGGTCAGGGCGCGGACGGCGTCCAGCGCGCCGTCGCGCTCGGGGGCCAGCGTCACCAGCTTGACCAGGCCGGTCTCCAGCAGCGTGGCGATCGCGTCGGGCGCGGGGTCGGTGAGGAACGCCTGGTTGTGGGCGCCCTTGCGCTGGGGCGACAGGAACGGGCCCTCCAGGTGCACGCCGAGCACCTTGGACCCGGCGGGCAGGCGCGGCAGCAGGCCCTTGGCGCGGGTCAGCGCGGTGGCCTGCACCTCGACGGGCGCGGTGATGAAGGTGGGCAGGAACGCGGTCACGCCGGTCTCGGGCAGCCGGGTGACGACGGCCTGCCAGCCGCGCTCGTCGGCGTCCACCATGTCGTAGCCGTAGAAGCCGTTGACCTGGAGGTCCACCAGGCCCGGGGCGAGGATGCCCGCGGCCAGGTGCACGTCGGCGGGATCGTCCGGGCGGCCCTCGCCGACCTCGGTGATCACACCGTTCTCGACCCGGACGAATCCCGGGGACACCAGGCGGGTAGGACCCCCCTCGGGGGAAGTGATCAAGCTGTTCGCGGTGATCAGAAGTGCTGCCATAGGTGCGCACGCTCCGTGACGCCGAAACCACTGGTCGTCGCCTCCGACGACTGGTCTAGTCCGGACTAGACCAGTACGCACCATATCTCAGGTAACCGGAAGAGCGAAGATGTCGGGTCCCGGTCGTCCGGGCGGGGGCCCTCTCGGGGGAGGTCGTCCGCTCATGAGTTCCACGGCCGCCGCGTCCGGCGGCGGAGCACGCGGGGCGTGGTCAGCGACGTTCGCGGTGCTGCAACGCATCGGCCGCAGCCTGATGTTGCCGATCGCGGTCCTACCCGCGGCCGGCATCCTGCTGCGGCTGGGCCAGGACGACCTGCTCGGCAAGGACGGGCTGGGCTGGAACCGGATCGCCGAGGTGTTCGCGGCGGCCGGTGGCGCGCTGCTGGACAACCTGGCGATCCTGTTCGCGGTGGGCGTCGCCATCGGGTTCGCCAAGAAGTCCGACGGCTCGACGGCGCTGGCCGCGATCGTGGCCTACCTGGTGTTCGACCGCGTGTCCAAGACGCTCTTCCAGCACAGCTCGGAGCTGAAGGCGAGCGTCACGCAGATGGTCCAGGACGGCGACAGCTCCAAGGAGGTGCTGAACCTCGGGGCCAAGAACCCGACCCAGGTGCTGGGCGGGATCGTCGTCGGCATCATGGTCGCCCTGCTCTACCAGCGCTTCTACAAGATCAAGCTGCCGTCGTGGCTGGCGTTCTTCGGCGGCCGCCGGTTCGTGCCGATCATCAGCGCGGTGGCGGCGCTGGTGCTGGGCGTGGTGTTCGGGCTGGTCTGGCCGCTGCTCGGCGGGTGGATCGACTCGTTCGGCGACTGGCTGACCGGGCTCGGCGCGGTCGGCGCGGGCATCTACGGCGTCGCCAACCGGCTGCTGCTGCCGTTCGGCCTGCACCACATCCTGAACTCGCTGATCTGGTTCGTGTTCGGCACCTACGACGGGCCGGACGGCGCGGTGCACGGCGAGATCAACCGCTACCTGGCCGGGGACCCGCACGCGGGCACGTTCCTGTCGGGCTTCTTCCCGGTGCTGATGTTCGGGCTGCCGGGCGCGGCGCTGGCGATCTGGCGGGCCGCGCCGCCGCACAAGCGGGACGCGGTCGGCGGCCTGATGATCTCGGCGGCGCTGACCGCGTTCGTGTGCGGCGTCACCGAGCCGATCGAGTTCTCGTTCATGTTCGTGGCGCCGCTGCTGTACGGCATCCACGTGGTGCTGACCGGCATCTCGATGTACGTGCTGGCGGCGGCCGACGCCCAGCTCGGCTTCTCGTTCTCGGCCGGGCTGATCGACATGGTGCTGAACGCGACCAAGAGCAACACCCGCCATCTGGGGCTGATCATCGGCATGGGGGTGTTGTACTTCCTGCTCTACTTCGGCATCTTCACCTTCGTGATCAAGCGGCTGAACCTGCCGACGCCGGGCCGCGAGCCCGAGGACCAGGAACCGCCGGACATGGCGAAGGACGGCCTCTGACCGCAGACAGAACCACGGCGGCGGACCTGGGGATCGTCCTCAGGTCCGCCGCCGTTCCACGTCTCTGACCTGCACGTATTCACGATCATGCGTGACCGGTCCGTTACCGGCCGGGGCATTGACACTCCTTTCCGGCATGTGGTCTAGTCCGGCCTAGACCAGTACGAACCTGTCGATCCGGCGAGGACGCCCCCCGTGACGACCATCGATCCGCACAGCCCCGTCCCCAAGTACTTCCAGCTCCGCGCGATCCTGCTCGACCTGATCGAGAGCGCGGAGCTGCCGGTGGACGCGCTGATCCCCTCCGAGCGCGAGCTGTGCGCGCGGTACGAGCTGTCCCGCATGACCGTGCGGCAGGCGGTGGAGCAGCTGGTCACCGAGGGGCGGTTGTACCGCGTCCCGGGCAAGGGCACGTTCGTGGCGCGGCCCAAGCTGGAGATGCCGCTGCGGCTGATCTCGTTCACCGAGGACATGCTGGCACGCGGCCTGCGCCCCGGCGCGGTGGACCTGGACCGGCGCACGATCCCCGCGGACGCGCGGCTGGCGCGGCTGTTCGACGTCGAGCCCGACACCCCGATCCACGTCATCGAGCGGCTGCGCACCGCCGACGGCCAGCCGATGGCCGTCGAGCGCGCGCACATCCTGGCCTCGCTGGCCCCCGACCTGCTGGACCGGCGGCTGGCCGACCGGTCGTTGTACGGGGTGCTGGAGGCGGTGTACGGGCTGGTCTTCGACGCCGGGGACCAGACCATCGACGCCGTGCTGGCCGACGCCGCCGAGGCCCGGCGACTCCAGATCCCCCGCAGCAGCGCCGTGCTGCTGCTGCAGCGCCGCTCCTACATCAACGGCGTCTGCGCGGAGCTGGGCGTGTCGACCTACCGGGCCGACCGCTACCAGATCCACACCGCCCTCGGAAACCCCCCGTCGCGCCCCTAAGAGGAGGAACCCCCTGATGAGCACCGCTGTCGCAGCGGACGGCACGGCCAAGCCCAAGCGCGGCTCCAGCACGTTCGCCGTCCTGCAACGCATCGGCCGCAGCCTGATGTTGCCGATCGCCGTCCTGCCCGCCGCCGCCCTGCTGCTGCGCCTGGGCCAGCCCGACCTGCTCGGCGTCGACGGGCTGGGCTGGGACAAGGTCGCCAGCGTCGTCGGCGAGGCGGGCAACGCGCTGCTGAGCGCGCTGCCGCTGCTGTTCGCGGTCGGCGTGGCGATCGGCTTCGCCAGGAAGGCCGACGGCTCCACCGCGCTGGCCGCCGTGGTCGGCTACCTGGTCTTCGACCGCGTCTCCAAGGTCATGTTCTCGCTCAGCGACAGCGCCGAGCTCAAGGGCCGCTTCATGATCGACAAGATGGCGGACGGCAAGGCCGCCACCGTCATCGACTGGGGCGCCAAGAACCCGACCGACGTGCTGGGCGGCATCCTGATCGGCGTCGTCGCCGCGCTGCTCTACCAGCGCTTCTACCGGGTGAAGTTGCCGACCTACCTGGCGTTCTTCGGCGGCCGCCGGTTCGTGCCGATCATCACGGCGCTGGCGGCGCTGGTGCTGGGCGTGGTGATCGGCCTGCTGTGGCCGTTCCTCGGCGGCGTGCTGGCCGACTTCGGGAACTGGGTGACCGGCGCGGGCGCGGCCGGCGCGGGCGTCTACGGCGTGATCAACCGCCTGCTGCTGCCGTTCGGCCTGCACCACATCCCGAACTCGCTGATCTGGTTCGTGTTCGGCGACTTCCAGGGCCCCGACGGCGTGGTGCACGGCGAGATCAACCGCTACCTGGCGGGCGACCCGAACGCGGGCGGCTTCCTGGCGGGCTACTTCCCGGTGCTGATGTTCGGCCTGCCCGGCGCGGCGCTGGCGATGTGGCGCGCGGCCCCGGCGCACCGCCGCCCCGCCGTCGGCGGCATCATGATCTCGGCGGCGCTGACGGCGTTCGTGACGGGCGTGACGGAGCCGATCGAGTTCGCGTTCATGTTCGTGGCGCCCGTCCTGTACGGGGTGCACGTGGTGCTGACGGGCATCTCGATGGCGGTGCTGGAGGCGGCGGGGGCCCAGCTGGGCTTCGGCTTCTCGGCGGGCCTGATCGACATGGCGCTGAACGCGACGAAGGACAACACCAAGGGCCTGGCACTGATCCTGGGGATGGGGGTCCTGTACTTCCTGGTGTACTTCTTCGTGTTCAAGTTCCTGATCGAAAAGTTCAACTTCGCGACGCCGGGACGGGAGCCGGAGGGCGAGGACTCGGTCGCGGCGGACCCGGCGGCGGCGCCGGAGGTGGCGGCGGGGTCGGAGCCGAAGAAGAAGCGCAAGTCCGAAACGCAGGACTCGCCAGCGTAAGAATTCAGGCCCACCCAGCCCAGGGCCACTAACGCCGAGGTGGCAGAGCATTCCCTGATGCTCTGCCACCTCGGCGTTCGCGTTACGCGGGTGCCCGCATCCGGCCAGAACGTATCAGCGCTCCCCCGCAGCCCTCCTTCTTCACGACACCGAGGAGGGCCGCTTCCATGCCACCGACCAACCCGCCCCTGCGCCCGCCCGTACGAGTAGTGCCGTACACGCCGCACAACAGCACTCAGGGAAGGGCAAAGACGGAGAGAACCCACCTACGCCCAGTAAGAGGCGCACCACCGTCGAAACAGCAGGAACCGGCCCCGCGCCCCGCCGTCCCCGGCCTGAGGCTGATCAACCCACCAGAGACGAGCGTGCAGGACGTGGCCGAGGCGACGGCACGCCTGGTGATCGAGGTGCTGGCGGGCGTCCGAGTCCCCCGCCACCTGGACACGAGGGCGCTGCCGCAGGTGAGATCGGGCGTGGCGGCCCACCAGATCGCGGTGGCGAAGGGAGCAAAGGTGGCCCCACCGCGAGTGCTATCCGTCCGAGCACAGGAACCGGCCCCCGACGTGGTGGAGGCAAACGCGGTGGTGATCCTGGCGGGCCACATCCAGGCACTGGCGTTCCGTCTGGAGCGGCACAGGGGCCAGTGGCGCTGCACGGCGGTGGAGACGACAAGACCGACGAAGCCGAAGCCAAAGTCGGCAAGCCGCCAGGCAGGCTGACCAGACCATCCACCCCAGCCCCGCGCGGGTTTGTGCACATGACCATCCACCCCAGCCCCGCGCGCTGCACCATCACGCCAACCCCGGCCACCGGGG
>NZ_BCRO01000092.1 GCF_001552635.1 Actinomadura hibisca NBRC 15177
CCCCGGTGGCCGGGGTCGCTGGGATGGTTCGGGCTCGGGGCTGGGGTTGTTGGTCGCGTGCCGCGCAACCGCCGCCCCTCTCACCCGAATCGCCTCACCCGTAGCGCTTCATCTCATGGAAGAACCCCGGAACCTCCTGCAAGTCCCCCGTCCCCCGCACCTGGTCGTACACGTACCGTGCCACCGCCAGGTCCAGCACCCCCAGGCCGAACGGTGAGAACACCACCGGCTTGTCCGCAGGCGGCTTCGTCTTTCCCTCCAGCACGTCGTACAGCGTCCCCGCCACGAAGTCCCGGTTCCCCACCTGCTGCTCCGCCAGGTGCGGGGACGTGTTCGCCTTCATGCAGTGCTCCACGTCGTCCACCACGTTGTACGACGCCAGGATGATCTCGGGGGACAGGTCGCGCAGGGACACGTGCAGCACCAGCGGGTTGTGGGCGAACCACGCCGGGTCGGTCACGTGCGGTTCGCCCGCCACCGTCGCGAACACGATCAGGTCCGAGGCGCGCACCAGGTCCTCGGCGTTCTCGTGGATCGTGACCTGGCCCTTCTCCGTGCGCTCCAGGTAGCCCTGGAAGCCCTCCGCGTGCTCGCGCGACAGGTCGTGCACGTGCAGTTCGTCGAACTCGAAGCCGTTGCCCGCCAGGTAGGTGTGGATGTAGCGCGCGATCAGGCCCACGCCGAAGAAGCCCACGCTGCGCGGGCGGGCGCCCCGCGCGTCGGCCAGGCGCGCGGCCGCCAGGGCCGCCGAGGCCGCGGTGCGGGCGGCCGAGATGATCGAGCTCTCCAGGCACGCGAACGGGTAGCCGGTCTCGGTGTCGTTCAGGATCAGCACGGCCGAGGCGCGCGGGATGCCGTTGGCCACGTTGCCGGGGAAGCTGCTGATCCACTTGATGCCGTGCGCGTCCACCTCGCCCCCGACGGAGGCGGGCAGCGCGATGATCCGGTTGGCGGGCTGGTCGGGGAAGCGCAGGAAGTAGGAGTCGGGGTTGACCGTCCGGCCCTCGCCGTGCAGCCGGTAGGCGGCTTCGATCATGGCGGTGACCTGCTCCTCGCGGCCGCTGACGGCCTCGTGGACCTGGGCTCCGGAGATCACGGCGAACGACGGCTGCGGCATGGTTTCTGGCTCCGTGGGACGAGGGGGTGGGACAAAGAGGGGTGAAGGACCCTAGGGATCAGACGCCGAGGATATCGGCGCCCGGCAACGACAACTCCGACAGCAGGCCGGCGAAGTTCTCGCGCAACCAGCTCTCCTCATAGATCGAGTCGAGGTACCGCTCGCCCAGGTCCGGCGCGATCGCGACGGCGACCGGCTCCTCGCCCGCCGGGTACCGGTCGGCCAGCCAGCGCGACGCGCCCGACACCACCGTCCCGGTCGAGCCGCCGAACAGGAAGCCGCGGGCCGCCAGGGCGTGCACCGTCCGGATCGTGTCGGTCTCCGGCACGTGCACCACGTCGTCGATGAACGACTCGTCCACCAGTTCGGGGCGGGTGCTGGTGCCCAGGCCCGGGACCATGCGGCGTTCGGGGATGCCGCCGAAGGTCACCGAGCCGACCGCGTCGATCGCCACGATCGTGACGGGGCGGCCGCGCTCGCGGAAGTAGCGCGCGCAGCCCATCAGCGTGCCGGTCGTGCCCGCGCCCACGAACAGCACGTCGAGGTCGGGGAACTGCTTGTCGATCGCGGGCGCGGTGCCGCCGTAGTGCGCCATCCAGTTGTTGCCGTTGCCGTACTGGTTCAGCCACACGTAGCCGCCGCCCGATTCGCACAGGCCCCGCACGTAGCGGATGCGGCTTTCCAGGAATCCGCCGTTGGCGTCCTGGTGCGAGATGACCCGCACCTCCGCGCCCAGGGCCCGCATCACCCGCACCGACGCGGGGTTGCAGCGCGGGTCGGTCACGCACACGAAGCGGTAGCCCTTGCTGGCGGCGATGATGCTGAGGGCGATGCCGAGGTTGCCCGACGAGGACTCGATGATGATCGAGTCGGGATTCAGCGTGCCGTCGCGCTCGGCGGCGGCGACCATCGCGGCGGCCGCCTTGAGTTTCACCGAGCCGGCGAAATTGAAACCCTCGCACTTGAGGTAGAGGGGTCGGTCCAGGACCGGCCTCAGGTCGATGTAGAGATCATCGACGTTGAAATCCTGTGGCGAGGTTATGATGGGCACGCTGCCACCCTTGAATGAATGACAATTGATGAGTTCGGGGATTTTCGGTCGGCCGGGGTGGGGTGCTCGGACTTTTGATCCTCGGTCATCCCGTGCGATGAATATCCAGAAAGCAATTTCTGGCCGTTCCCCCATCGTCCCCCGAAGTACGCCGCGAGGTTCTGACCGAACCGTGGCGGAGCATCACCGTACCTTCGGGCATGGCACCTCGCAACCCCCTACTTACCCACGAGTAGGGTCTAATGCGGCAATACGGTGTGCTTCCCGTCATAAGCTGAGCGCCCGCTTGTTTCGGTGATGACGGTGGAGAATTTCTACATCACGGAGAGTCAACATGAATGCTCGCGGACCCGTCGGCGAACGCCTGCTGGCCCGGGACGGTCTGCCGGTGCTCGCCGTGCCGCCCGCCGAGGTCGAGCGGGCCCGGGAGCTGACCGCCCGGCACGGCATGAGCGGCTTCCGCGAGGTCGATCTCGCCGATCCGGTCATCGCCCGCGTGGAGCGCGTCGCCGCCGAGCGTGACCGGCCCGCCGTGACCGACGCCCGGCGCGCGCTCTCCTACGCCGAGCTCGCCGCCGAGGCCCGCCGCATCGCCGCGCTGCTGGAGCGCGAGGGCGTGCGGCCCGGCGAGGTCGTCGGCGTCGGCGGTGCCCGGTGCGCGAGCGTCATCTCCGCCTTCCTCGCGATCGAGCTGGTCGGCGCGCTCTACGTGCCCGCCGACGAGACCTGGCCCGCCGGGCGCGTCCGCGACGTGCTGGGGCAGGCCGGCGCGTCCCTGCTGGTCACCGTGGACGAGGGGGAGTCCGCCCCGGCGCTGCTGGAGGGCGCGGGCGAGGCCGGGTGCCGGGTCGTGCGCGTCCAGGAGGCCGCCGGGTGCGCGCCCTGGGAGGGGCCCGCCCGGCTGGAGTCGCTCGACCAGCCCCGGTACGTGCTGTTCACCTCGGGCTCGACGGGCCGTCCCAAGGGCGCGGTCGTCGAGCACCAGGGGATGATCAACCACCTGTACGCCAAGATCGTCGACCTGGAGCTGACCGGGGCCGACGTCGTCGCGCAGACCGCGCCGCTGGGCTTCGACATCTCGGTCTGGCAGATGCTCTGCCCGCTGCTCATCGGCGGCCGCGTGGACGTGATCGGCGACGAGGTCGGCCACGACCCGGTCGCCTTCGCCCGCGCGGTGGACGGGCAGGGCATCTCCATCGTCGAGCTGGTCCCCACCATGGTCCGCCACCTGCTGGACGACCTCGCCGACGCCCCCGCCGGCTCGCTCGCCGCCCTGCGCTGGATGATCGCCACCGGCGAGGAGCTGCCCACCGAGCTGTCGCGCCGCTGGCTCGCCGCGATGCCGCACGCCCGGCTGCTCAACGCCTACGGCCCCACCGAGTGCTCCGACGACGTCACCCACCACACCGTGACCGCCGGCGACCTGGAGCTGCTGCGGCTGCCCATCGGCGTGCCGATCATCAACTCCCAGCTCTACGTGCTGCGCCGCGAGGACGACGACACCTGGAGCGCCTGCGACCTGGACGAGACCGGCGAGCTGTTCGTCGGCGGCGTCTGCGTCGGCCGCGGCTACCTCGGCGACCCCGAGCGCACCCGCGACGCCTTCTGCCAGGACCCCTTCGAGGCCACCCCGACCGGCCGCCTCTACCGCACCGGCGACGCGGTCCGGCTGCTGCCGCCCGGCGCGGGCGGCGACCCCCGCCCCACCCTCCAGTACCTGGGCCGGGTCGACCGGCAGGTGAAGATCTCCGGGGTGCGGATGGAGCTCGGCGAGATCGAGGCGGTGCTCCAGCGGCACCCGGGCGTGGCCGCCGCGGCGGTCGTGGTGCACGAGTATCCGGCCTGAGCGTAACGGTGGTGACGCAGGGTGATGGCGGTGGCCGGGTCCGGTCGCCGGCCGTTGTCACCGGGTGAGCGTCCGGAGTCGCAGGACCGCCCCCGGAGCGCCGGATCTTTGTCACCATCGTGAGTAATTCGGGAGGTCAAGTTCTACTTTCGAGGGGATTGCGAGGCATGTGACAGGCTGGTTAACTGTGCCTTCGCTACTCCTGAGTAGGGAACAGGGGCCGCCGGTCGGCCCGCCGCCGGGGGCGGAAAACGCGGGCGCCGGGGCCCCGGCCGGTGACGGTCCGGGCGGCCGGACGCGCCCGCCGATCGTGCTGGTGCGACACGATCGGCGCGGCGGGACTCCCGCGGCGGTGCTTGGGGGAAAGGGGACACGGGGACGGTCCGACGTTTTGGTGTTCACCCTCCTTTTCCCTGCCCCCTGGCCGAAACGCCGGCCACCGTCTCCGGCGTAAAGAAAACTCCCTCCGACCGGGAAAGTGCTGCTTGATGTCGTCCACCGAGTACGTTCCTCTCTCCGCCGCTCAGCAGAGCGTCTGGTACGCGCAGCAGCTGGCGCCCGAAACGCCGATCCATATCGCGCAGTACATCGAGATCGAGGGCCCGCTCGACCACGCGTTGTTCGACCGGGTGGGACGCATCGCCGCGCACGAGGCCGAGGCCATGCACGTCCGGCTCGTCGAGCGCGACGGAATGGTGCACCAGGAACTGGCCCCCGACGCCGCCAAGCCCATTCCGCTGGTCGATCTGAGCGCGGCGGACGACCCGCGCGCGGCCGCGCGCGCGTGGATGGACGCGCGCATGCGCGAGCCCCTCCCGATGGACGCCGACACCCTCGTCATCACCGCGATGTTGCGGCTGGCGCCCGACCTGTACTGGTGGTTCATCCGCGCCCATCACGTCGCGCAGGACGGTTTCTGCGGCTCGATCATCAGCCGCCGCGCCGCCGAGATCTACACGACGCTGGCGGGCGGCGGCGAGTACGAGCCGGGCCGCCTCGGCGACTACCGCGAGCTGCTGGCGGAAGAGGCCGCCTACCGCGAGTCGGAGAAGTTCGAGCGCGACCGCGCCTACTGGACCGAACGGTTCGCCGACAAGCCCATGGCCGCGGGCCTGTCGGACGACCTGGCCGCCCCGACCGCCGACTTCATCAGCCGCGTCGCGGTCGTCCCGCCCGACCAGACCGCCGCGCTCGCGGCCGGGTCGCGGCGGCTGCGCACCGCCACGCAGGGCCTGGCGATCGCCGCGACCGCCGCCTACGTCGCCCGCATGACCGGCACCGAGGACGTCATCCTCGGCCTCGCCGTCACCGGCCGCACCACCCAGCTCGCGCTCCAGACCCCGGCGATGTTGTCGTCGATCCTGCCGCTGCGGGTCCGCGTCACCCCGGACATGACGGTGGAGGAGCTGGTCCGCTCGGTCACCCGCGCGAGCGCCCGCGCGCTGCGCCACCAGCGCTACCGCCGCGAGGACCTGCTGCGCGACCTGAAGCTGCTGGGGGAGCGGCACCGCCTGCACGGCCCGGTCATCAACATCATGGCCTTCGACTACCGGCTGGACTTCGCCGGCATCCCGGCCCGGATGCACGCCATCACCATCGGGCCGATCGAAGACCTCGCCATCAACATCTACGACAACTTCGACGGCAACGGCATGCGCGTCGACTTCGAGGCGCACCCCGACCTGTACACCGGCGAGCAGGTCGCCCGGCACCAGGACCGCTACCTGCGCTTCCTGCGCACCCTCGGCGAGGCCGACCCCGCCACCCCGCTGCGCGAGGTCGAGCTGCTCGACGACGCCGAGCGCGCCAGGGTCCTCACCGGCTGGAACGACACCGACCTGGACGTCGAGCCCACCACCGTCACGGCGCTGTTCGAGGAGCAGGCGGCCCGCAACCCCGGCGCGCCCGCCGTGCTCGCGGGCGACACCGAGCTGACCTACGCCGAGCTGAACGCCCGCGCCAACCGCCTGGCCCGCCACCTGGTGGGGCGCGGCATCGGCCCCGAGGACTTCGTCGGCCTCGCCCTGCCCCGCGGCGCCGACCTGGTCGTGGCGGCCCTCGCCGCCATGAAGGCGGGCGCGTCCTACCAGCCGATCGACCTCGCCTACCCGCCCGACCGCGTCGCCTACATGCTGGCCGACGCCGCCCCCGCCTGCGTCATCACCACCGGCGACGCGGCGCTGCCCGGCGACCCCGCGCGCGTCGAGCTCGACGTCCTGGACCTCGCCTCCTACGGCGACGCCGACCTCACCGACGCCGAGCGCCGCCGCCCGCTGCGCCCCGAGCACCCCGCCTACATCATCTACACCTCCGGCTCGACGGGCCGCCCCAAGGGCGTGGTGATCCAGCACGCCAACGCGGTGGACTTCCGCGCCTCGTTCCTCGCCGACGTCCCGGCCGCGCGCTTCGCCCGCACGCTGTTCGCCAGCTCCCTCAACTTCGACGTGTCGATCATCGAGTGGATGATCCCGCTCACCGTCGGCGGCCGCGTCGAGGTGGTGCGCGACCTGCTGGAGGTCGCCGAGCGCGGCGGCTGGGAGGGCACCCTGCTGGCGGGCGTGCCCTCGGCGGTCGCGGCGATGCTGGCGCGCGGCGGCCTGAAGCTGGCCGCCGACGAGGTCACGCTCGGCGGCGAGGCGCTGTCTCCGCAACTGCTGCGCGACCTGCGCGAGCACGTCCCCGGCGCGCGCATCTCCAACATCTACGGCCCGACCGAGACCACCGTCATCGTCACCGACTGGTTCGACGACGGCAACGCCGCCGCCCGCGCCCCCCTCGGCGGCCCGATGCGCAACGCGCGCCTGTACGTGCTGGACACCGCCCTCAACCCGGTCCCGATCGGGGTGCCCGGCGAGCTGTACATCGCCGGCGGCGGCCTGGCCCGCGGCTACCTGCGCCGCCCCGACATCACCGCCGACCGGTTCGTGGCCTGCCCGTTCGGCGCGCCGGGGGAGCGGATGTACCGCACCGGCGACCTGGTGCGCTGGAACGAGGACGGCCAGCTCGACTACCTCGGCCGCACCGACCAGCAGGTCAAGGTGCGCGGCTTCCGCATCGAGCTGGGCGAGATCGAGTCCGCGCTCGCCGACCACCCCGGCGTCTCGCAGAGCGCGGTGGTGGCGCGGCGGGACGCCGCGGGCGACACCGCGCTGGCCGCCTACGTCGTCCCGGCCGGTGCCGCCGGGCTCGACCCCGCCGAGGTGAAGGAGCACCTGGCCCGCACGCTGCCGGAGTACATGATCCCGGCCTCGGTCACGGTGCTGGACGCGATGCCGCTGAACCCCTCGGGCAAGCTGGACCGCGCCGCGCTGCCCGCGCCGGTGTTCACCGCCTCCGACACCGGCCGCGCCCCGCGCGACGCCCGCGAGGAGATCCTGTGCGGGATCTTCGCCGAGGTGCTGGGCCTGCCCCGGGTCGGCGTGCACGACGACTTCTTCGACTTCGGCGGCGACTCCCTCAAGGCGACCCGCGTGGTGTCGCGGGCCCGCGCCGCGCTGGACGTCGAGCTGGCGGTGCGCGCGCTGTTCGAGGCCCCGACCGTCGCCGGGCTGGCCGGGCACATCGCCGCCGCCCAGCGCGACGCGGGCGCGGCGCGGCCCGCGCTGCGCGCCGCCGCCGAGCGCCCGGACCCGCTGCCGGTGTCGTTCGCGCAGGAACGCCTGTGGTTCCTCAACGAGCTCGAAGGTCTCACCGCGACCTACAACATGCCGATCCCGCTGCGGATCACCGGCGCGCTCGACGTCGACGCGATGCGCGCCGCGCTGCGCGACGTCACCGCCCGGCACGAGGCGCTGCGCACCCTGTTCGGCGACGCCGACGGCACGCCCGTCCAGCGGATCCTGCCGCCCGAGCAGGCCGAACCGCACCTGGCGGTCGGTGAGGTCGTGGCCGGTGACCTGCACGGCGCCCTGTTCGTGGACGCCACGCGCGGCTTCGACCTCGCCAACGAGCTGCCGCTGCGCGCGCATCTTTACCGGGTCGCAGAGCACGAGCACCTGCTGCTGCTCGTCATGCACCACATCGCCGGTGACGGCTGGTCGCTCGCGCCGCTGGCCCGCGACGTCATCACCGCCTACCTCGCCCGCCGCGACGGCCACGCCCCCGAGTGGGCCCCGCTGCCGGTCCAGTACGCCGACTACGCGCTCTGGCAGCGCGAACTCCTCGGTGACGAGGACGACGCCGAAAGCCTCGCCGCGCAGCAGCTCGCCTACTGGAAGCAGGCCCTGGCCGGGCTGCCCGACCAGACGCCGCTGCCCACCGACCGCCCCCGCCCCGAGCGCGCCTCCTACCGGGGCGGCCAGGTCGAGTTCACGCTGCCGCCCGAGCTGCACCAGGGCCTGACCGCGCTGGCCCGCGACCACCAGGTCAGCCTGTTCATGGTGCTCCAGGCCGCGCTCGCCGCGCTGCTGACCCGCCTCGGCGCGGGCACCGACGTCCCGATCGGTTCGCCGATCGCGGGCCGCACCGACGAGGCGCTGGACGAGCTGGTCGGCGTGTTCGTCAACACGCTGGTCCTGCGCACCGACACCGCCGGGGACCCCGCGTTCGCCGAGCTGCTGGCCCGCGTCCGCGAGACCGACCTCGCCGCCTACGCCCACCAGGACGTGCCGTTCGAGCGCCTGGTGGAGGTGCTGAACCCGGCCCGCTCCCTGGCCCGGCACCCGCTGTTCCAGGTCATGCTGACCCTCCAGAACAACCCCGAGGCCGCCGTCGAGCTGCCCGGCCTGGCGGTCGCGGTCGAGCCGGTGGACGCCGGGGTCGCCAAGTTCGACATGGAGTTCCTGCTGGAGGAGCCGCGCGACGGCTCCGGCGGGCTGGGCGGCGTCATCGAGTACGCGCTCGACCTGTTCGACCGCGCGACCGTCGAGCGGTTCGCCGACTGGTACCGGCAGGTCCTGGAGGCGGTCGTCGCCACCGGCGCGGCCGTCACCGTCTCGGGCCTGGAGCTGCCCGGGATCGAGGAGCGCGCCGCGACCGTCCCCACGCCGGTGCCGGTCGCCGACCCCGCGCAGGCCGCCGTCAAGCGCCTGGTCGCCTACGTCGTCGCGCAGCCCGGCCAGGACCTCGACCCCGACGAACTGCGCGCCCACGTCCGCGCGCACCTGCCCGAGTCGATGGTGCCCGCCGCCGTCGTCCTGCTGGACGCGCTGCCGCTCACCCCCAACGGCAAGGTGGACACCAAGGCGCTGCCCAAGCCCGAGATCGCCGGGACCGCCGAGGCCGCCTACCGCGCCCCGCGCGACGACCGCGAGCGCGCCATCGCCGCCGTCTTCGCCGACCTGCTCGGCCTGGAGCGCGTCGGCATCGACGACGACTTCTTCGAGCTGGGCGGCAACTCGCTCATCGCGATGCGCGTCGTCAGCCGCGTCCGGCGCGTCCTGGAGACCGAGCTGCCCGTGCGGGCGCTGTTCGAGGCCCCGACCGTCGCCGCCCTGGCCGCGCTGCTGGGCGAGCCCGGCGGCGAGGCCGGACGGCTCGCGCTGGAGCCGCGCGAGCGGCCCGACGCGATCCCGCTGTCCTACGCCCAGCAGCGGTTGTGGTTCCTCAACCGCTTCGAGGGCCCCAGCGCCACCTACAACATGCCGCTCGCGCTGCGCATCACCGGCGCGCTCGACCGCGACGCGCTCCAGGCCGCCCTCGGCGACCTGGTCGCCCGGCACGAGGCGCTGCGCACCGTGCTGCCCGACAGCGGCGGCGTGCCGCGCCAGCACATCCTGGACCCGGCCGCCGCGCGCCCCGAACTCCAGACCACCGGCACCACCGCCGCCGAGCTGCCGTCCCGGCTCGGCATGGCCGCCGGGCACGCCTTCGACATCTCCGCCGAGCCGCCCATCCGCGCCCACCTGTACCGGCTGGACGAGCAGGAGCACGTGGTGCTGCTGCTGATGCACCACATCGCCACCGACGGCTGGTCGCTCGCGCCGCTCGCCCGGGACCTCATCACCGCCTACGCCGCGCGCGTCGGCGGCGGCGCGCCCGGCTGGGCCCCACTGCCCGTCCAGTACGCCGACTACACGCTCTGGCAGCAGGAGCTGTTCGGCTCCGAGGACGACCCCGAGAGCCTCATCGCGCAGCAGATCGCGTACTGGAAGGACGCCCTGGCCGGGCTCCCGGAGGAACTGGAGCTGCCGACCGACCGGCCGCGCCCCGCCGAGGCCACCTACCGGGGCGGCACCGCCCGCTTCCGCCTGAACGCCGACGTGCACACCGCGCTGCTCGCGCTGGCCCGCGAGACGGGCGCGAGCCCGTTCATGGTCGCGCAGGCCGCGTTCGCCGCGCTGCTCACGCGGCTGGGCGCCGGGACCGACGTCCCGATCGGCTCCCCGGTCGCGGGCCGCACTGACGAGGCGCTGGACGACCTGGTCGGCATGTTCGTCAACATGCTGGTCTTCCGCACCGACACCTCCGGCGACCCCACGTTCCGGGACCTGGTGGCGCGGGTCAAGGAGACCGACCTCGCCGCCTACGCCCACCAGGACGTGCCGTTCGAGCGCCTGGTCGAGGTCCTGAACCCGCCGCGCCACCTGGGCCGCCACCCGCTGTTCCAGATCGGCCTCACCTTCCAGAACAACCCCGAGGCCCGGCTGGAGCTGCCCGGCTTCACCGCCGAGGTCGAGCCGCTGCGCGCCGCGGTGTCCCGCTTCGACCTGCTGATGGTCCTCACCGAGGACGAGCGCGGGCTGGACGGCGAGGTCGAGTACGCGCTCGACCTGTACGACGCGGAGACCGTCGAGACCCTTATCGCCCGCTTCGAGCGTTTCCTGACCGGGCTGCTGGCCGACCCGGACACCCGCATCGGCGCGGTGGACGTCCTGGACGCCGCCGAGCGCGCCACGATCCTGGACGAGTGGGCGGGCGGCACAGCCACCGCCGCCGAGCGCGCCACGATCCCGGCGCTGTTCGAGGCGCAGGCGGCGGCGCGTCCCGACGCCCCGGCCGTCACCTTCGAGGGCCGCACCCTCACCTACGCCGAGGTCAACGAGGAGGCCAACCGCCTCGCCCGCTACCTGGCCGCGCGCGAGATCGGCCCCGAGCAGTTCGTCGCGCTGGCGCTGCCGCGTTCGGCGGAGCTGGTCGTGGCGGTCCTGGCCGTGCTGAAGGCGGGCGCGGCGTACGTGCCGATCGACCCCGAGTACCCGGCCGACCGCATCGCCTACATGCTGGCGGACGCGCGGCCCGTCGTCGCGATCACCACCGGCGGGGCGGGCGCGGCGCTGCCCGAGGAACTGCCGCGCGTCCTGCTGGAGGAGGCCGAGCACGCGGGCTACCTGGAGACCGACCTCACCGACGCCGACCGGATCAGGCCGCTCGTCCCGGACCACCCGGCGTACGTCATCTACACGTCGGGCTCGACCGGCAAGCCGAAGGGCGTCGTCGTCCCGCACCAGAACGTGGTGCGGCTGCTGGAGTCCACCGAGCAGTGGTTCGGCTTCGGGCCCGACGACGTGTGGACGCTGTTCCACTCCTACGCCTTCGACTTCACCGTCTGGGAGTTGTGGGGCTCGCTGCTCTACGGCGGCCGTCTCGTGGTGGTCCCGTACCTGACCTCGCGTTCGCCTGAGGACTTCCTGAAGTTGCTCGCCGCCGAGCGGGTCACCGTCCTCAACCAGACGCCGTCGGCGTTCTACCAGCTCATGGCCGCCGACCGGGACGACCCCGGCCTCGACCTGGCGCTGCGCTACATCGTGTTCGGCGGCGAGGCCCTGGAGCTGGGCCGTCTCGACGACTGGTACTCCCGGCACGCGGACGACGCTCCGACGCTGGTCAACATGTACGGCATCACCGAGACCACGGTGCACGTGTCGTATGTCGCCCTGGACCGCGCCTACGCCGCCACCGCGCCCGGCAGCGTGATCGGCGTCGGCATCCCCGACCTGCGCCTGTACGTGCTGGACGAGCACCTCCAGCCTGTCCCGGCGGGCGTGGTGGGTGAGCTGTACGTGGCGGGCGCGGGCCTGGCGCGCGGCTACCTCGGCCGCGCCGCGCTGACCGCCGAGCGGTTCGTGGCCGACCCGTTCGGCGAGCCTGGCACCCGGATGTACCGCACCGGTGACACTGGTCGTTGGCTGGCAGACGGCAGGCTCGAATACCTGGGCCGCGCTGACCAGCAGGTCCAGCTTCGTGGCTTCCGCATCGAGCTGGGCGAGATCGAAGCGGCCCTGTCCAAGCACGCCGCCGTTGCTGACGTGGCGGTCATCGCCCGTGAAGACCGGCCCATAGAGCGGCGAGCGGCGGAGCGAGGAACGAGTGAGCAAGAGAGCGCGACCATAGGCACTGCCAAGCGCCTGGTCGCCTACGCCGTGCCCGCCGACGGCGAAGAGATCGACCCCGCCGAGCTGCGCCGCTTCGTCGGCCGCGACCTGCCCGACTACATGGTCCCCGCCACCGTCGTCGCCCTGGACGCGCTGCCGCTGACCAGCAACGGCAAGCTCGACCGCAAGGCCCTGCCCGCCCCCGACTTCACCGCCCAGGTGTCCACACGCCTGCCCGGCACGCCGGAGGAAGAGACCCTCGCCGCGCTGTTCGCCGAGGTCCTGGGGCTGGAGCGGGTCGGTGTGGACGACGGGTTCTTCGATCTGGGCGGTGACTCGATCATCGCGATCCAGCTGGTGTCCCGGGCCCGCCAGTCCGGCTTGGTGATCTCGCCGCGCGAGGTGTTCCAGCACCAGACCGTCGAGGAGCTGGCCGCCGTCGCCCAGCCCGTCGGCGAGGGCGAGGAACTGGAGGTCGAGCCCTCGGGCACCGGCACCGGGCCGGTCCCCGTCACCCCGATCATCGCCTGGCTGCGCGACCGCGCCGGTGGCGACGCCGAGCTGATCGCCGGGTTCCACCAGGCGACCGTGCTCCGCACCCCCGCCGACCTCGGCGCGGACCGCCTCACCGTCGCGCTCCAGACCGTCCTGGACCACCACGACGTGCTGCGCATGCGCCTGGACGTGGACGGCGACCACTGGCAGCCCGTCGTCCGTCCCGCCGGGGAGGTCCCCGCCGACGGCCTGGTCACCCGCGTGGACGTGGCGGGCCTGGACGCCGACAAGCGCACCGCCGTCCTCGCCGAGCAGGCCACCGCCGCCCGCGACCGCCTCGACCCCGCCGCCGGGGTCATGGCGCAGCTCGTCTGGTTCGACGCGGGCCCCGACCAGGGCCGCCTGCTGGTGATGCTGCACCACCTGGTGGTGGACGGCGTCTCCTGGCGCGTCCTGCTGCCCGACCTGGTCACCGCCTGGGCGGGCGGCGGGCTCCAGCCCGTCGGCACCTCGTTCCGCCGCTGGGCGCAGCGCCTCACCGCCGCCGCGTCCGACCCCGCGCGCGCCGAGGAGCTGGACACCTGGCTCGACATCGTGGACGGCCCCGACCAGAAGCTCGCCCCCCGGGCGCTCGACCCGCGCGTGGACATCGCCGCCCGCGCCCGATCGCTCACCCTGGAGCTGCCCGCCGACGCCACCGCGCCGCTGCTCACCGACGTGCCCGCCGCCTTCCACGGCCGCGTCAACGACGCCCTGCTCACCGGCCTCACCCTCGCCGTCGCGCACTGGCGCAAGGGCCGGGGCGGGCGCGGCACCGGCGTCCTGATCGACCTGGAGGGGCACGGCCGCGAGGACGTGGTGCCGGGCGTGGACCTGTCGCGCACGGTCGGCTGGTTCACCTCCATCCACCCGGTCCGCCTGGACGCCGGGACGACCGACTGGACCGAGGTCCAGAGCGGCGGCCCGGCCGCCGGGGCGGCGCTGAAGCGGGTCAAGGAGCAGCTCCGCGCCGTCCCCGACAACGGCATCGGCTACGGCCTGCTGCGCCACCTCAACGAGGACGCCGCCGAGGAGCTGGCCGACCTGCCGCCCGCGCAGATCGCGTTCAACTACCTGGGCCGCGTCGCGCCCGGCGACACCGGCGGCGACTGGGAGCTGGCCCCCGAGGAGCCCCCGGCCGGGGAGGACCCGCGGTTGCCGATGGCGCACGTCCTGGAGATCAACGCCATCACCCGCGACCTCGCGGGCGGCCCGGAGCTGTCGGCCACCTGGACCTGGCCGGACGGGCTGCTGGCCGAGGACGAGGTGCGCGCGCTGGCGGAGGCGTGGTTCGCGGCGCTGCGCGGCCTGGTCGCGCACGTGGCCGCCGGTGACGACGCCGCGGCGGGCGGGTTCACCCCGTCCGACCTGCTGGTGGAGCTGGACCAGAACGAGATCGACAAGCTGCAGGACGCGTGGAGGAACAAGTCTTGAACCGGGGGGACCTCGAAGACATCCTGCCGCTGTCGCCGTTGCAGCAGGGCTTCTTCTTCCACGCGCTGTTCGACGCCGGGGACGCCGACGTCTACACCGCCCAGATCTCCCTCGACCTGGACGGCCCGCTGGACACGGCCGCGCTCCGCGCCTCGGCCGACACGCTGCTGCGGCGGCACGGCAACCTGCGCGCCGCGTTCTGGCACGAGGACCTGTCGCGCCCCGTGCAGGTGGTCCCGCGCGCCGTCGAGCTGCCCTGGGAGGAGGTCGAGGCGGCCGACGACGCCGAGGCCGACGCCATCGTGGCCGCCGAGCGCACGCGCCGCTTCGACGTCACCGCGCCGCCGCTGCTGCGGTTCACGCTGGTGCGGCTGGGACCCGAACGGCACCGGCTGATCCTCACCAACCACCACATCCTGCTGGACGGCTGGTCCACGCCGATCCTGGCGACCGAGCTGTTCCTGCTCTACGTGCAGGGCGGCCACGACACCGGGTTCCCGCGCGTCACCCCGTACAAGAACTACCTGGCGTGGCTGGCCAAGCAGGACCGCGCCGCCGCCGAGGACGCCTGGCGGCACGCGCTCGACGGCGTGGCCGAGCCCAGCCTCGTCGCTCCCGAGGCGGCGGGCCGCAAGCCCGCGCCGCCCGCCCGCACCCTCATCACCCTCGACGCGCGCCTCACCAAGAAGCTCGGCCGCGCCGCGCGCCGCCACGGCGCGACCCTGTCCACCGTCCTGCAGGGCGCGTGGGGCCTGACGCTGGCCCGGCTGCTGGGCCGCGACGACGTGGTGTTCGGCGCGACGGTCTCGGGCCGCCCGCCCGAGCTGCCCGGCGTCGAGCAGATGATCGGCCTGTTCATCAACACCCTGCCGATCCGTGTGCGGTTCAGTCCCGGCGAGTCCCTCGGCTCGCTGATGGAACGCCTTCAGGACGAGCAGACCGAGCTGCTGCCGCACCACCACCTCGGCCTCACCGACATCCAGCGGGTCGGCGGGCACGGCGGCGCGCTGTTCGACACGATGACGGTGCTGGAGAACTACCCGTTCGACCCCGCGTCGATGGACGGTTCCCTCAACGGCGTCCGCATCACCGGGTTCGACTCCTACGACGCCACGCACTTCCCGCTGTCGCTGGTCGCGCTGCCCGGCGACGAGCTGTCGCTGCGGCTGCACTACCGCACCGACGTGTACGACGCGGCGACCGTGGAAGCGCTGCTGGCCCGCGTCCGCGGCTTCCTGGAGGCGTTCGCCGAGGACTCCGAGCAGCCCATCGGCGGCGTGGACCTCGCCGGGGACGACGGCCGCGCCCAGCTGGCGGCCTGGAACGACACCGCCGCCGACGTCCCGACCGGCACCCTGGCCGACCTGTTCGAGGCGCAGGCCGCCCGCACGCCCGACGCCGTCGCGCTGATCGCGGGGGAGCGGCGCCTCACCTACGCCGAGCTGAACGAGCACGCCAACCGCCTCGCGCACGAGCTGATCGCGCGCGGCATCGGAGCCGAGGACCGCGTCGCGCTGGTGCTGCCGCGCACGCCCGCGTTCATCGTGGCGATCCTCGCCGCGCACAAGGCGGGCGCGGCCTACGTGCCGGTGGACCCCGACTACCCGGCCGACCGCATCGCCTACATGCTGGAGGACGCGGCCCCCGCGCTGGTCATCCGGGACGAGCTGCCGGACGTCGCGGGCCGCCCCGCCCACGACCCCACCGACGCCGACCGCGCGCGCCCGGTGACCGCCGACAGCGCCGCCTACGTCATCTACACCTCCGGCTCCACCGGCCGCCCCAAGGGCGTCGTGGTCCCGCACGTCGGCGTGCTCAACTACTACGAGGCGCACCGCGCCGCGTTCTTC
The DNA here is from genome assembly GCF_001552635.1 of Actinomadura hibisca NBRC 15177. GTDB lineage: Bacteria > Actinomycetota > Actinomycetes > Streptosporangiales > Streptosporangiaceae > Spirillospora > Spirillospora hibisca. Next base: position 16,085 of record NZ_BCRO01000092.1, read on the forward strand.
GAGCCCGCCATCGCCGAGGCAGCAGCACTTCTGGGGGACAACCCCCAGACCCCCGGGAACCGGCCGCTTGGCGAGAATCCTCCTTCGTCCGGTTCTCGCCAAGCGGCCGGAGGACGGCGGCTGCGGTTCGCGCACCTGGCGTCGTTCTCGTTCGACACCTCGTGGCATGGCCTGCTGTGGATGATGCACGGCCATGAGCTGCACCTGATCGACGACGAGACGCGCCGCGACGTCGCCGCGTTCGCCCGCTACATCGCCGCCGCCCGCATCGACCTGGTCAACACGACTCCCTCGCACTTCCGGTCGCTGCGCGAGGCGGGCCTTCTCACCGCCGACCATCGTCCCGCCCAACTCCTCCTGGGCGGCGAGGCGATCAGCGATGCGCTGTGGGACGAGCTGCGCGCCCTCGAAGGCGTGACCGTCCGCAACTTCTACGGCCCCACCGAATCCACGGTGGACACCATGAACCACCGCGTGGCCGACGCCGACCGGCCCGCGATCGGCACCCCGTACCGCAACACCCGCGCCTACGTGCTGGACGCCGCGCTCCAGCCCGTGCCGCCCGGCGTGCCCGGCGAGCTGTACCTCGCGGGCGTCCAGCTCGCCCGCGGCTACCTCGGCCGCCCCGCGCTGACCGCCGAACGCTTCGTCGCCGACCCCTACGGCGCGCCCGGCGACCGCATGTACCGCACCGGCGACCTGGTGCGGCGCACCGCCGGCGGCGTGATCGAGTACCTGGGCCGCGTGGACGACCAGGTCAAGATCCGCGGCTACCGCGTCGAGCTGGGCGAGGTCGAGAACGTCCTCGCCCAGCACGAGGGCGTCGCGCACGCCGCCGTGGTCGTGCACGAGGGCCGTCTCGCCGCCTACGTCACGCCCGCCACCGTCGACGCGGCGGCCCTGCGGCGGCACGCCGCCGAGCACCTGCCCGACTACATGGTCCCGTCGATCACCCTGCTGGAGGCCCTGCCCCTCACGGTGAACGGCAAGCTGGACCGCGCCGCGCTGCCCGCGCCCGACGCCGCCGCCACCGTCAGCCGCGCGCCGCGCTCCCCGCAGGAGGAGATCCTGTGCGGGCTGTTCGCCGAGATCCTGGGTGTCGCCCGGGTCGGCGTGGACGACAGGTTCTTCGACCTCGGCGGCGACTCGCTCACCGCCACCCGCCTGATCAGCAAGATCCGCTCCGCGCTCGGCGTGGAGCTGCCGGTGCGGGCGCTGTTCGAGGCCCCGACCGTCGCGGGCCTCGCCGGACGCCTCGCCGAAGCGACGGGCGCGGCGCGGCCCCCGCTGGTGCGCGCCGACCGGCCCGGGACCGTGCCGCTGTCGTACGCGCAGCAGCGGTTGTGGTTCCTCAACCGTTTCGAGGGGCCGAGCGCGACCTTCAACATGCCCGCCGCGCTGCGGCTGGACGGCGCGCTCGACCACGACGCGCTCCGGGCCGCGCTCGCCGACGTCGTCACCCGGCACGAGACGCTGCGCACGGTCTTCCCCGACACCTCCGGCACCGCGCGCCAGCTCGTCTTGGACGCCGCCACCGCCGCGCCTCGCCTCACCGTCACCACCACCGACGAGGCGCGCCTGCCGGTGGAGCTGGCGGCCGTCGCCGGGACGGGCTTCGACCTGTCGGTGGAACCGCCCCTGCGGGTGCGGCTGTTCGAGCTGGGTCCTGAGCGGCGAGCGGCGGAGCGAGGAACGAGTGAGCAAGAGAGCGCGACCATAAGCGCAGAACGGCACGTCCTGCTGCTGGTGCTGCACCACATCGCCGGTGACGGCTGGTCGATGGCCCCGCTCGCCCGCGACGTCATCCTCGCCTACGCGGCCCGCGCCGAGGGCCACGCCCACGAGTGGGCCCCGCTGCCCGTCCAGTACGCCGACTACGCGCTCTGGCAGCGCGAACTCCTCGGCGACGAGGACGACCCCGAAAGCCTCGCCGCCCAGCAGCTCGCCTACTGGAAGGACACCCTCGCCGGGCTGCCCGACCAGCTCGAACTGCCCACCGACCGGCCCCGCCCCGCCGCGCAGACCCACCGCGGCGACACCCTGGCCTTCGAGCTGGACGCCGACCTGCACGCCGCGCTGCTCGCGCTGGCCCGCGAGACCGGCGCGAGCCTGTTCATGGTCATGCAGGCCGCCTACGCGGCGCTGCTCACCCGCCTGGGCGCGGGCACCGACGTCCCGATCGGCGCGCCGATCGCGGGCCGCACCGACGAGGCCCTGGACGACCTGGTCGGCATGTTCGTCAACATGCTGGTGCTGCGCACCGACACCTCCGGCGACCCGTCGTTCAAGGACCTGATCGCGCGGGTCAAGGAGACCGACCTCGCCGCCTACGCCCACCAGGACCTGCCCTTCGAGCGCCTGGTGGAGGTGCTGAACCCGGCCCGCTCGATGGCGCGGCACCCGCTGTTCCAGGTGTCGTTGTCGTTCCAGAACAACCCCGAGGCCAAGCTCGAACTCGACGGCCTGTCCGGCGGGGCCGAGCCCCTGGGCTCCGGCGCGGCCAAGTACGACCTGTCGCTCTACCTGGAGGAACGCCAGGACGACCGGGGCCGTCCCGCCGGGATCGAAGCGGGCCTGGAGTACGCGCTCGACCTGTTCGACGCCGACACCGCCGCCGCGATCGCCGCCCGCTTCGAGCGGCTGCTGCGCGAGCTGGTGGACGCCCCGGACGAGCCGATCGGCACCGCCGAGATCCTGGAGCGCAGCGAGCGCCGAACGCTGCTGCGCAAGTGGGCGGGCGGCACCGCGATCGGCGCTGCTGAGCGCACCACGATCCCGGCGCTGTTCGAGGCGCAGGCGGCGGCGCGTCCCGACGCTCCGGCCGTCACGTTCGAGGGCACCACCCTCGGCTACGGCGAGCTGGAGGTCCGCGCCAACCGCCTCGCCCACCAGCTCATCGAGCGGGGCATCGGGCCTGAGCAGTTCGTGGCGCTGGCGCTGCCGCGTTCGGCGGAGCTGGTCGTGGCGGTCCTGGCCGTGCTGAAGACGGGCGCGGCCTACGTGCCGATCGACCCGGACTACCCGGCCGACCGCATCGCCTACATGCTCCAGGACGCGCGCCCCGCCCTGGCGATCACCGTCAGGGAGGCCGCCGGGACGCTGCCCGACACGCTGCCCTGCCTGCTCCTGGAAGAGGCCGAGCCCCTCGGCAGCGTCGACACCGCCCCGACCGACGCCGACCGCGTTCACCCGCTGCGGCCCGAGCACCCCGCCTACGTCATCTACACGTCCGGCTCGACCGGAAAGCCCAAGGGCGTCGTCGTCCCGCACCAGAACGCGGTGCGGCTCCTGAAGTCCACCGAGCAGTGGTTCGACTTCGGCCCCGACGACGTCTGGACGCTCTTCCACTCCTACGCCTTCGACTTCTCGGTGTGGGAGCTGTGGGGCGCGCTGCTGTACGGCGGCCGCCTGGTCGTCGTGCCGTACCTGACGTCGCGGTCGCCCGAGGACTTCCTGAAGCTGCTCGCCGACGAGCGGGTCACCGTCCTCAACCAGACTCCCTCCGCCTTCTACCAGCTCATGGCCGCCGACCGGGACAACCCCGGTCTCGACCTGGCCCTGCGCCACATCGTCTTCGGCGGCGAGGCCCTCGAACTCGGCCGCCTCGACGACTGGTACTCCCGGCACGCGGACGACGCGCCCACCCTGGTCAACATGTACGGCATCACCGAGACCACGGTGCACGTGTCGTACGTCGCGCTGGACCGCGCCTACGCGGCGACGGCTCCCGGCAGCATCATCGGCACCGGAATCCCGGACCTGAGGATTTACGTGCTGGACGATCGCCTCCAGCCCGTCCCGGCGGGCGTGGTCGGTGAGCTGTACGTCGCGGGCGACGGCCTGGCGCGCGGCTACCTCAACCGCCGGGCACTCACCGCCGAGCGCTTCGTGGCCGACCCGTTCGGCAAGCCCGGCACCCGGATGTACCGCACCGGCGACCTCGGCCGCTGGCGCAAGTCCGGCAATCTCGAATACTTGGGCCGCGCTGACCAGCAGGTCCAGCTCCGCGGCTTCCGCATCGAGCTGGGCGAGGTCGAGTCGGCGCTGTCGCGGCACGCCTCCGTCGCCGACGTGGCCGTCATCGTCCGCGACCAGCGGATGCTGGCCTACGCCGTGCCCGCCGACGGCGCGCAGATCGACTCCGCCGAGCTGCGCCGTTTCGTCAACGAGACGCTCCCGGACTACATGGTCCCCGCGACCGTCGTGCCCCTGGACGCGCTGCCGCTGACCGGCAACGGCAAGCTCGACCGCAAGGCCCTCCCGGAGCCCGACTTCGCCACGAAGGTCTCCGGCCGCGCCCCGCGCACCCCCGAAGAGGAGACCCTCGCCGCGCTGTTCGCCGAGGTCCTGGGCCTGGAGCGGGTCGGTGTTGACGACGGGTTCTTCGATCTGGGCGGTGACTCGATCATCGCCATCCAGCTCGTGTCCCGGGCCCGCCAGTCCGGCCTGGTCATCTCGCCGCGCGAGGTGTTCCAGCACCAGACCGTCGAGGAGCTGGCCGCCGTCGCCCAGCCCGTCGGCGAGGGCGGGCGCGTCGAGGTCGAGCCGCCCGGCACCGGCGTCGGCCCGGTCCCCGCCACGCCGATCATGCGCTGGTTCCAGGAACTCACCGGCCCGGTGGATGACTACAGCCAGCGGATGTTGCTCCAGGTCCCGCCCGGCCTCGGCGTGGACCGGCTCACCGCCGCGCTCCAGGCCGTCCTGGACCACCACGACATGCTCCGCCTGCGCCTCGACCGGTCCGCCCCCGAGTGGCGCTTCGAGACCGCCGAGCCCGGCACGGTCGACGCCGCCGCGCTCGTCCGCCGCGTCGAGGGCATCGACGACGCCACCCTGGCCGCCGAGTCCCTGGCCGCGCGCCGCCGCCTGGACCCCGCAGCCGGGATCATGGCGCAGCTCGTCTGGTTCGACGCCGGACCGGACGCCTCCGGCCGCCTGCTGCTGACCCTGCACCACCTCGTCGTGGACGGCGTCTCCTGGCGCATCCTGCTGCCCGACCTGGTCACCGCCTGGGGCGGCGGCGAGCTGGAGCCGGTGAACACCTCGTTCCGCCGCTGGGCGCAACGCCTCACCGCCGAGGCCACCGACGCCGAGCGCGCGGCCGAGCTGCCGCTGTGGCTGGAGACGCTCCGGACCCCCGACCCGGCGCTCGGCTCGCGCGCCCTGGACCCGGCCGCCGACACCTTCGGCACCGCGCGGCACCGCACCGTCACGCTGCCCGCCGACGTCACCGGGCCGCTGCTCACCGACGTGCCCGCCGCCTTCCACGGCCGCGTCAACGACGTGCTGCTCACCGGCCTCGCCCTCGCCGTCGCCGAGTGGCGGCGCGAGCGCGGCGTCACCGACCGGAGCGCCGTGCTGGTGGACCTGGAGGGCCACGGCCGCGAGGAGATCGTCCCGGGCGTGGACCTGTCCCGGACGGTCGGCTGGTTCACCGCGATCCACCCCGTCCGGCTGGACGCGGGCGGCGTGGACTGGGCCGAGGTCGCCGAGGGCGGCCCGGCGGTCGGCACCGCGCTCAAGAAGATCAAGGAACAGCTCCGTGAGATCCCCGACAACGGCATCGGCCACGGCCTCCAGCGCCACCTGAACCCGGCCGCCGCCGACCGCTTCGCGGGTCTGCCGCACCCGCAACTCGCGTTCAACTACCTGGGCCGCGCCGCCGTGCAGGAGGCCGCCGACTGGTCCCCGGCCCCCGACGCCGCGCTCGCGGGCGGCCAGGACGACGGGCTCAGCCTGGTGCACGCGCTGGAGGTCAACGCCCACACCCGCGACCTGCCGTCCGGGCCGGAGCTGACCGCCACCTGGACCTGGGCCGGGGCCCTGTTCACCGAGGACGAGGTGACCGGCCTCGCCGACCGCTGGTTCACCGCCCTGCGCGGCCTGGTCGCGCACGTGACCGAACCGGCCGGAGACGGCCCGGTCGGCGGGTTCACCCCGTCCGACCTGTCCCTGGTGGACGTCAGCCAGGACGAGATCGACGAGCTGGCCGCCGAGCTGGACGGCGAATGGGAGACCGACTGATGACCGAGCAGCACGCCGTCCGGCCGCAGGGCGCCCCGCCGAAGAAGCAGTCGCAGCTTGAGGACGTCCTGCCGCTGTCGCCCCTCCAGCAGGGCCTGTTCTTCCACGCCCTGTACGACGACGCCGGGCAGGACGTCTACACCGCGCAGCTCGTCTTCGACCTCGACGGCCCGCTCGACGCCGCCGCGCTCCGCGCCGCCGCCGCGACGCTGCTGCGGCGGCACGCCAACCTGCGCTCGGGATTCCGCCAGCGCAAGGAGGGCACGCCCGTCCAGGTCGTGCACCGCCAGGTCAGGCTGCCCTGGACGGAGACCGACCTGTCGGCGCTGCCCGAGGCCGAGCGCGCGGCCGAGGCCGCCGCGATCGCCGACCGGGAGCGCGCCACGCCCTTCGACATGGCGAAGCCCCCGCTGCTGCGCTTCGTGCTGATCAAGCTGGGCGACGACCGGCACCGCATGGTGTTCACCAACCACCACATCCTGCTGGACGGCTGGTCCACGCCGATCCTCCAGACCGAGCTGTTCGCGCTGTACCTGACGCGCGGCGACGACACCGGCATGCCGCGCGTCACCCCGTACAAGAACTACCTGGCCTGGGTCGCCAGGCAGGACCGCGCCGCCGCCGAGGACGCCTGGCGGCACGCGCTCGACGGCGTGGACGAGCCCACCTTCATCGCCCCCGCCCCGTCTTCCAGTACGGGCGAGCCCGGCCGCGTCCGCCTCGTCCTGGACGAGGACCTGACCGCCGCCCTCAACGCCCGCGCCCGCGCGCACGGCGTCACCCTCAACACCGTCCTCCAGCTCGCCTGGGGCACCCTGCTCGGCCGCCTCACCGGCCGCACCGACGTGGTGTTCGGCGCGGCGGTGTCGGGCCGCCCGCCCGAGCTGCCCGGCGTCGAGCAGATGATCGGCCTGTTCATCAACACGCTGCCGGTCCGCGTCCGCGCCCGCCCCGCCGACACCGTCGCGCAGGCCCTCGCCCGGCTCCAGGGCGAGCAGGCCGACCTGATGGTCCACCACCACCTCGGCCTGACCGACATCCAGCGCCTCACCGGCGTCGGCACGCTGTTCGACACCATGACGGTGCTGGAGAACTACCCCTTCGACCCCGACGCGGCGGCCGCCGACCTGGGCGGCCTGACGATCCGGCCGCACGACGGCTACGACGCCACCCACTACCCGCTCGCGCTCGCCGCCGTCCCCGGCAAGGGCCTGTCGCTGCGCCTCGACCACCGCACCGACGTCTACAGCGCCGACGACGCCGAACGCCTCGTCGGCCGCCTCGTCCGCGTGCTGGAGCACATCGCGTACCACCCCGACCTGCCGCTGGCCCGCGTCGACGTGCTGGACGACGCCGAGCGCGCCCTCGTGCTCGACACCTGGCAGGGCCCGGTCACCGGCCGCGCCGGCCGGCCGCCCGCCACCATCACCGAGCGCTTCGCCGCGCACGTCGCCGCGACGCCCGACGCCGTCGCGATCCGCGCGGACGGCGCGTCCATCACCTACGCCGAACTGGACGCCCGCGCCGACCGCCTCGCCCACTTCCTCGCCGCGCGCGGCGTCGGCCCCGAGACCCGCGTGGCGACGCTGCTGGACCGCTCGGCCGACGTGGTCGTGGCGACCCTCGCGATCGTCAAGGCGGGCGGCGTCTACGCGCCGATCCACCTCAGCTACCCGCCCGACCGCGTCGAGTGGGCCGTCAACGAGGTCAAGGCACCCGTCCTGCTGGTGGACCCCACCACCGCCGCGCAGGTGGAGGGCCTGAACACCGCCGCCGACGTCATCGTCCTCGACGGCGACGTGGAAGCCCCCGCCGACGCACCCTCCGGGCCGCCCCCGGTCACCGTCCACCCCGACCAGGTCGCCTACGTCCTGTTCACCTCCGGCTCCACCGGCCTGCCCAAGGGCGTCATGGTGCGGCATCGCGACGTGGTGGACCTCGCCGACGACGCCGCCATGCGCAACGGCGCCCACGACCGCGTGCTCATGCACTCCCCGCACGCCTTCGACGCCTCCACCTACGAGATCTGGATGCCGCTCCTGCACGGCGGCACCCTCGTCGTCGCCCCGCCCGGCCGCCTCGACGCCGCCGGGCTGGAGCGGGTCGTCACCGCCGAGGACGTCACCGGCCTGTTCATCACCACCACCCTGTTCAACCTGGTCGCCGAGGAGCGCCCCCAGGCGTTCGCGCACCTCAAGGAGGTGCTGACCGGCGGCGAGGCGGGCTCGGTCGCCGCGATGCGCAAGGTCCTGGCCGCCTGCCCGGACACCGGGGTCGGCAACGTCTACGGCCCCACCGAGTGCACCACCTACACCACCATCCTCGGGATGCGCGCGCCCCTGGCCGATGGCGAGACGCAGCCGGTGCTGGGCAGCCCCATCGACGACATGCGCGTCTACCTGCTGGACGAGAACCTGCGGGCCGTCCCGCCCGGCGTCACCGGCGAGGCGTACATCGCGGGCGCGGGCATGGGGCGCGGCTACCTGGACCGGCCCGTCCTGACCGCCGAGCGTTTCGTCGCCGACCCGTTCGGCAAGCCCGGCGACCGCATGTACCGCACGGGCGACCTGCTGCGCTGGCGGCACGACGGCACGCTCGAATACGTGGACCGCGCCGACTTCCAGGTGAAGATCCGGGGCTTCCGCATCGAGCTGGGCGAGATCGAAGCGGCCCTCGCCGACCACCCGGCCGTCGCCAACGCCGCTGTGATCGTCCGCGAGGACAGCCCCGGCGTGAAGCGCCTGGCCGCCTACGTCGTCCCCGCCGCCGACTACGACGCCGCCGCGCTGCGCCGCCACCTCGCCGGGCGGCTGCCCGAGTACATGGTGCCCGCCGCGTTCGTGCGGCTGGACACCCTGCCGACCGGCCCCACCGGCAAGCTCGACCGCCGTGCGCTGCCCGCCCCCGACTTCGAAGAGGCCGCGCTCGGCCGCGCCCCCGCCACCGCCGAGGAGGAGCTGCTGTGCGGGCTGTTCGCGCAGGTCCTCGGCCTGGAGCGGGTCGGCGCCGACGTCAGCTTCTTCGACCTGGGCGGCGACAGCATCACCGCGCTCAAGCTCGTCACCCAGGCGCGCCAGCACGGCGTGGAGTTCACTCCGCGCGACGTGTTCACCCGCCAGACCGTCGAGGGCCTCACCCGCCTCGGCGACGTGCCCGCGAGCGCCGGGTTCGAGGTGCTGCTGCCGATCCGCGCCGCCGGGACGCGCCCGCCGCTGTTCTTCGTGCACCCGGCCGGGGGACTGGCCTGGCCCTACTTCCAGTTCCAGCGCCACCTCGGCCCCGACCAGCCCATCTACGGCCTCCAGGCGCGCGCCTTCACCCAGGACGAGCTGCCCGGCTCGGTGGCGGAGATGGCCGCGGACTACCTCGCGCTGATCCGCACCGTCCAGCCGCACGGCCCCTACCACCTGGCCGGATGGTCGCTCGGCGGCCTGGTCGCCTACGAGATGGCGACCCGGCTCCAGGCCGACGGCGAGGAGGTCGCCCTCCTGGCGATGATCGACTCCTACAACAGCCTCGACCTGGACTCCGAGAAGCGCGAGGTGCTGCCCGAACTGCTCCTGGGCATCGGCGTGGACGCCACCATGCTCGACCCCGACGGCAACCCGGACATGGAGCAGATCATGGGGGTGCTCGCCGAGCGCGGCGACGCCCTGGCCACCCTGGACGAGAACGACCTCGTCAACGTCTACCGCAACTACGAGAACGGCGTCCGGCAGGCCGAGGAGTACCGGCCCGGCCCGTTCCGCGGCGACGTCGTCTTCTTCACCGCGCTCCAGGGCCGCACCCCCGACACGCCCACCGCCCGCGCCAACTGGGGCGGCCTGGTGGACGGCGGGATCGAGGACTACCCCCTGGACGTGGAGCACCACCACCTGATGGAGCCCGCCGCCGTCGCCGAGATGGGCGCGGTGCTGGCCGCCCGGCTGGACAAGCTCCGCTCGGCACGCCGCTAACCTGACATATCCCTCCGTATTCGCCCCCGTGGGAAGGACCCCCAGATGACCAACCCGTTCGAGGACCCCGAAGGCACCTACTCCGTGCTCGTCAACGACGAGGGCCAGCACTCGTTGTGGCCGTCGTTCGCCGAGGTCCCCGCCGGCTGGACCGTCGCCAAGGCCGAGGACACCCGCGCCGCGTGCGTGGAGTACATCGAGGCCAACTGGACCGACATGCGCCCCAGGAGCCTCGTCCGGGCGATGGGTGACTGACGGCGTGACCGGCGGAGTCGAGCTCCCCGCCGTCACCGAGTGGGCCATGGAGATGCGCGATCCCGCCGACCTGCGGCCCGCCCCGGCCCCGGCCGTCGAGATGGCCTTCTCCCTGGCCCGCGTGCCCTCGCCCGACGTCAACCGGGCGCTGTACGCGGCCGTCGGCGCGCGGGTGTGCTGGACCGACCGGTTCGGCTGGTCCTACGCCGACTGGGACGCCTGGGTGTCGCGCCCCGAGCTCGGCACCTGGCTGGTGCAGGCCGAGGGCACGCTCGCCGGGTTCTTCGAGATCGAGGCGCAGCCCGGCGGCGACACCGAGATCCACCTGGTGGGGCTCACCCCCGCCTTCGTCGGGCACGGCAACGGCGGCCACCTGGTCGAGCAGTGCGTGCGCCGCGCCTGGCAGCGCGGCGCGTCCTGGGCCGAGCACGCGGGCCCGGCCAGCCGCGTGTGGCTGCGCACCAGCACCCTGGACCACCCCAACGCGCTGGCCAACTACCGCCGCCGCGGGTTCCGGGTGGCGCTGGAGTCGACCACGCCCAAGACCGTGCCCGACCCGCGCCTCGCCCCCTGGCCGCTGCCCTGCGACCCGCGCCAGCGCGCCGCGCGGCATGCCGTGCGGGAAGTCGTGCAGGAGGCCGCGCAGGACGTCGTGCGCGCCCCGTCCGAACAGGAGCTGATCCCATGACCTGGTTCCGCTGCGCCGAGACGCGCCCCTGGGCGTCGATGCGGCTGTTCTGCCTGCCGCACGCGGGCGGGTCGGCGGTGTTCTACCGGAGCTGGGCCAAGGAGATCAGCCCGGCCGTCGAGGTGCAGGCGGTGCAGTACCCGGGCCGCGCCGACCGGATGCGCGACGCGATGGTCACCGACGCCGGGCAGCTCGTCCGCCTCATCGCGGGGGCCATGGCGCCGCTCACCGACCGGCCGTTCGCGCTGTTCGGGCACAGCATGGGCGCGGTGCTGGCCTACGAGGTCGCCCGCCTGCTCCAGGAGCGGGGCCGCCCGCCGGTCCACGTGTTCGCCTCCGGCGCGCGCCCGCCGCACGACCGCGGCGACGACGAGCGCGTCGCCGGCCGGGACGACGACGGCCTGGTCGACGCGATCGTGAAGCTCGGCGGCACCGACGCCGAGGCGTTGCAGAACCCCGAGCTGCGCGAGCTGGTCCTGCCCTACATCCGCAACGACTTCAAGCTGATCGAGGACTACGCCCACACCGCCGCGCCCCGCCTGAACGCCCCGCTCACCGCGCTCATCGGCGACGCCGACCCGCACGTGGACGAGGCCCGCGCCGCGCGCTGGGCCGAGCTGACCGACGGCCGGTTCGCGCTGCGGTCCTTCCCGGGCGACCACTTCTACCTGATGCCCCGCCAGGCCGACGTGATCGCCGAGGTCATGCGGACCCTGGAGGTCCCGCCGTCCCTGTGACGGGCACGGGGTGACGGGCACGGGGTGACGGGCACGGGGTGACGGCGCACGGCCCTCACGGCACCCGCCGGAAGAACCGCGCGCGGCAGAACCCGCAGACGGTCCCGACCGGCCCCCGGTGCACCGGGCAGGCGGCGCGCAGGTCGAACCGGGGGTCGCGGTAGCGGCGGCGCAGGCCGTCCCGCGACTCGGCCGGCTCCAGGCCCATGGAGCGGGCCTGCGCGTCGTGCACGCCGAACGCGCGGTGGCCGACCCGGCGCAACCACCGGGCCGGGCCGCGCGGGACGGGCGGGACCTCGCGGTCCGGGGAGCGGGGCGGACCAGTGTGGATCACAGGGCGTTCCCTTCGGTAGCGGCACTGGATTCCACGTGATCACAGGCGCGCGGACGGCTCTGGGTCACCGGCCGCAAAGTGACCGGGAACATGCCCCGCGACGGCCCGCCCCCACACTGGACCGAATGTCCAATATCGGTCCCGGAACGGGTCTGTCCCGCCCGCGGAAGCGGACGTATCGTCAGAGACGGCGGGGGCCGGACAACAGCCGCGGAACCCCCGTGCCCGGTTCACCCGTCCTGGGAGTCGCCATGGGCATCGAGATCCGGGTGGAAGGGCTCAAGAAGTCGTTCGGGCGGCAGACCATCTGGGAGGACGTGACCTTCACGATCCCCTCCGGTGAGATCTCCGCCCTGCTGGGGCCGTCGGGCACCGGCAAGTCCGTCTTCCTCAAGAACCTCATCGGGCTGCTGCGGCCCGACCGCGGCCACGTGTTCGTCGGCGACGGCGACGTGCCCCGGCTGCGCGAGAGCGAGCTCTACGAGATGCGCCGCCAGTTCGGCGTGCTCTTCCAGGACGGCGCCCTGTTCGGCTCCATGAGCATCTACGACAACATCGCCTTCCCGCTGCGCGAGCACACCAGGAAGGGCGAGACCGAGATCCGCAACATCGTGCGGGAGAAGATGGAGATGGTCGGCCTCACCGGGGCCGAGGACAAGCTCCCGGGCGAGATCTCCGGCGGGATGAAGAAGCGCGCCGGACTGGCCCGCGCGCTGGTCCTCGATCCGGAGATCATCCTGGCCGACGAGCCGGACTCGGGCCTGGACCCGGTCCGCACCGCCTACCTGAACCAGCTGTTCGTGGACCTCAACTGCGAGTTGGGCGCGACGTTCCTGATCGTCACCCACGACATCGGCACCGCCCGCGTGCTGCCCGACAACCTCGGACTGCTGTTCCGGCGCGGCCTGGTCATGTTCGGGCCGCGCGAGATGGTCCTGTCCAGCACCCACCCGGCGGTCAACCAGTTCTTCAACGCCCGCCGCCAGGGCCCGATCGGGATGGCCGAGGAGAAGGACCAGGCGGAGCTGGACAACGAGGGCCAGGGGCTCCAGGCCATGCCCGCGCCGATCCCGCCGCAGCTCATGCCGAGCGACGGGCGCGTGCGGCCGTCGATGCGGCGGCCGGGGGAGTGGCTGCAACGGCACCACGTCAAGGCGCCGCCCGGCTCGTTCATCGACGACGACGGCCGCAACTGGGTCACCGAGTGGGACGATCTGGTCTCCGAGCGTCGCCGCCCGCAGTAGTGTCCGGCCCGCGGCTCGACCCGGGACCGGACACGACGGGACAATGGCCCGGTGACCCTCCTGCTGAACCGCTCCGACCTCCAGTCGCTGCTGGACCCGGCCGACTGCCTGGCCGCGCTGCGCCGCGGCTTCACCGCCGAGCCCGGGGAGGTGGCGGCGCGGCGCGTCGTCACCCCCCTGCCCGGCCAGGGCAGCGCCACCGCGCTGATCCCCGGCCTGATCGAGGGCGTGCCCGCCTACACCGTCAAGGTCAACGCCAAGTTCCCCGGCGCGCGGCCCGCGCTGCGCGGCGTGGTGTGCCTGCACGACCTGGAGACCGGCGAGCTGCTGGCGCTGCTGGACTCGGGCACGGTGACCGCCTGGCGCACCGGCCTCGCCGCCGCGCTCGGCACCCACGCGCTGGCCCGCCGCGCCGCCGCCAAGGTCGCGGTGATCGGCGCGGGCGCGCAGGCCGAGCTGGTCATGCTGGGCCTGTCGCAGCTCCGCGCCGCCCGCGAGCTGACGGTCTGCGACCTGGACCCCCGCCGCGCCACCGACTTCGCCGAGCGGCACGGCGCGCGCCTCAACGTGCCCGCCTCGGTCGCCGCCGAGCCGCGCGTGGCCGCGCAGGGCGCCGACATCATCGTCGTCGCGACGTGGGCGCGCCGCCCGCTGCTGCACGCCGCCGACGTCGTCCCCGGCGCGCACCTCACCTCGCTGGGCGCCGACGAGCCCGGCAAGTGCGAGCTGGCCCCCGACCTCGTGCAGGCCGCGCGCGTGGTGGTGGACGACGTGGCGCTGTCGGTGGAGATGGGCGTGCTGGCCGCCGCCGGGCTGGACGTCAAGCACGCCGCCGGGACCCTGCGCGACCTGCTGCGCGGCCAGGTGCCCGGCCGCGTCCGCGAGCGCGAGATCACCGTCTACGCGCCGGTCGGCCTGCCCTGGCAGGACCTGGCGCTGGCCTGGACCGCCTACCGCGCCGCCGCCGAGGCGGGCGTCGGCACCGAGTTCGACCTGCTGGCCTGACCCCCCGCCCAAGCCTGCCTCCGGGCCGGCCTGGCCCCGGGTCGGCCTGACGTATCAGCGCCGGACGGGACGGCTCAGCGCCGGAGCGGGCGGCTGGAGGTCAGGTGCCAGCCCGCGCAGGAGGGGCAGCGGTAGACGCGCGCCTCCACCTTGGGGCGGCCGGGACGGTCGTCGTGCTGGATCGTGGCCAGCGCGAGGGTCGCGGCGATGCGGTCGCGGAACCGCACCTTGCCGCTGGGGCACGAGGCGCGGCGCGGGCCGCGCGGCCGGGCTCGACGACGGGACATCGCGGCACCACCTCCGGCGCGTCAGGGTGCGTTCCTCCGGTGTACCTCAGGACGCGCCCCGTGTCCCGCGTCCGGGCCTCCTCTCCGGGAACGTTGCCCGGGACCGGCCCCGGGGGTTGACAGCGCCCGCCGCCGCGCGCAAGGCGCCGCCCGTGCCAGGTCATTGAAACACGTTCTACTTACGTCTACGCTGGCGGCACGACGGAGGTGGGCCGATGATCTGGGAACGGTTCCGCATCGACGGCCGGGCGGCCGTCGTCACCGGCGCGGGCCGGGGCATCGGCGCCGCGACCGCCGTGGCGCTGGCCCAGGCGGGCGCCGACGTGGTGCTGTCGGCGCGCACCGAGGAGCAGTTGCACAAGGTGGCGGCCGAGGTGGAGGCCGCCGGGCGGCGCGCCCTGGTCGTTCCGGCCGACCTGTCGGACCCCGACGCCGCCGCCGCGCTCGCCGGACGCGCCGCCGAGGGCTTCGGCCGCCTGGACATCGTGGTCAACAACGTCGGCGGCGCGCTGCCCCGGCCCCTCATGGACACCGAGCCGCGCCATCTTGAGAACGCGTTCCAGTTCAACGTGAGCAACGCGCACGCCCTGACCCGCGCCGCCGTCCCGCACCTGCTGGAGCACGGCGGCTCCGTCGTCAACATCTCCTCGGTGATGGGCCGGATCGCCGGTCGCGGCTACGCCGCCTACGGCAGCGCCAAGGCCGCCCTCGCGCACTACACCCGGCTGGCCGCCGCCGACCTCGCGCCCCGCGTCCGCGTCAACGCCATCGCGGTCGGCTCGGTCGCCACCTCCGCGCTCGACATCGTCATGTCCAGCGACGAGCTGCGCACCCAGATGGAGTCCGGCACCCCGCTCGGCCGCATCGGCGACCCCGAGGACGTGGCCGCCGCCGTCCTCTACCTCGCCTCCCCGGCCGCCGCCTACACCACCGGCGCGGTCCTGCGCGTGGACGGCGGCATCGACACCCCCAACCTCGACCTCGGCCTGCCCGACCTGTAGCCCGCGACCCGTCGCCCGCCCCACCGCCCGCAGGAGACCCCGCATGACCTACCGCGTCGTCCAATGGAGCACCGGCAACGTCGGCCGCAACACCCTGGCCGGGATCGACGCCCACCCCGACCTCGAACTGGCCGGGGTCTGGGTGTCCAGCCCCGCCAAGGCAGGCCGGGACGCGGGCGAGCTGGCCGGGCTCGGCCGCTCCCTCGGCGTGGCCGCCACCGGGGACGAGGCCGAGGCGCTGGCGCTGCGCCCCGACTGCGTCGTCTACACCGCCATGGCCGACGTGCGGATCATGGAGGCGATCGACGATCTGTGCCGCATCCTGCGCTCGGGCGCGAACGTGGTGTCCAGCAGCCCGGTGTTCCTCCAGTTCCCCGACGGCGTGGTCCCGCCGGAGATGGCCGACCCGGTGCGCGCCGCCGCCGCCGAGGGCGGCACGTCGATCTTCGTCAACGGCATCGACCCCGGCTTCGCCAACGACGTGCTGCCGCTGGCGCTGACCGGCATCAGCGAGCGCATCGACGAGGTCCGCTGCATGGAGGTCCTCAACTACGCCACCTACGACCAGGGCACCGTGCTGTTCGACATCATGGGTTTCGGCGGCCCCCTGGACGAGACGCCCATGCTGCTGCAACCGGGCGTGCTCACCATGGCGTGGGGCAGCGTCGTCCGCCAGATCGCCGCCGGGCTCGGCGTCGAGCTGGACGAGGTCGTGGAGCACCACACCCGCCTGCCCGCCTCCGAGACCTTCCAGGTGGCCTCCGGCACGATCGAGAAGGGCACCGCCGCCGCGCTGCGCTTCGAGGTGCGCGGGATGCTCGGCGGCCGTCCCGCCGTCGTGCTGGAGCACGTCACCCGGCTGCGCGACGACCTGGCCCCCGACTGGCCGCAGCCCGCCGGGGCCGGGTGCTACCGCGTCACGGTGACCGGCGAGCCCAACTACACCCTGGACCTGCAACTGCTCGGCGAGGACGGCGACCACAACACCGCCGGGCTCAAGGCCACCGCGATGCGCCTGGTGAACGCCGTGCCCGCCGTCGTCGAAGCGCCCGCCGGGCTGCTCACCGCCCTGGACCTGCCCCTGGTCCCGGGCCGGGGTCTGCTGCGCTGAGCAGGCCCGCCCGGTGCGCGATCGCCGCCGCCTGGGTGCGGCCCGTGACGCCGAGCTTGCCCATGATGTTGGAGACGTGCACGCTGGCGGTCTTGGGCGAGATGTACAGCGCCGCTGCGATCTCCTTGTTGCCCAGGCCCTCGGCGACCAGCTTCAGCACCTCGTGCTCGCGCGCGGTGAGCGCGGCCAGCGGCCCCGCCCCCTCGCCGCCGCCGCGGCCGTTCTCCAGCCGGGCGCGGGTGCCCAGGTCGCGCAGCGCCGCCAGCAGCGGCGCGGCCCCCAGCCGCTCGGCCGCCGCCACGGCGGGCCGCCACGCCTCGGCCGCCCCCTCGCGGTCGCCGTGCTCGACCAGCGCCTCGGCCAGCCGCCACCGCGACCGCGCCACCTCGTACCGGAACCCGCCGTCGGGGTCGCCGTAGGTGAACGCCTTGGCCGACCTGCGCCACGCCTCGGGATCGTTGCGGCCGACCGCGCGGAGATAGTCGGCCTCGGCGCGCGCCAGCCACGCCTTGCCCTCCATGCCGAACCAGGCGCGCGGCGCGCCGTTGGGGGAGAGGGACGCGGCGTCGCGGGCCCGCTTCACCAGGACCTCGGCCGCCTCCAGGTCCGGCTGCTCACCGGCCGCGACGCGGTCGGCCAGCGCCCACAGAGCCGTCGCGGCCACCCGGACGGCCCCGGCGTCGTAGGGGTAGAGGGCGTCCAGCGCCGCGCGCGCGTGCGCCAGGCCGCCGCCGGTGTCGCCCCGCCACAGCGCGTGCTCGGCGGCCAGGCCGCGCGCCACGAACGCCAGGAACGTGTCCTGCGACCACAGCGGCGCGATCCAGCGCAGCCGCTCGTCGGCGACGGGGTCGCCCTGGGCGATCTCGGTGAACAGCGCGTACGCCGACACCTGCGCCTCGGGCGTGCGCACCGCCTGCACGGCGAAGTCCTCGGCCAGCCGCCCGGCCCGCGCCCAGTCGCCGGACGCGTAGTGGATCAGGTACTGGAGGCAGCGCATGGTGGTGCCGTAGGTGCTCCAGCCCACGCCGTTGGC
Source organism: Actinomadura hibisca NBRC 15177 (assembly GCF_001552635.1). Lineage (GTDB taxonomy): Bacteria > Actinomycetota > Actinomycetes > Streptosporangiales > Streptosporangiaceae > Spirillospora > Spirillospora hibisca. The sequence continues at coordinate 33,760 of NZ_BCRO01000092.1, forward strand.
CAGCGCGAACGCCACGCCCTCGTCGGCCGCGGCGGTCGCGCGGGCCAGGTCGCCGCGCTCGAACAGGGCGCGCGCGTACTGGAAGGCCGCGCGCAGCGCCACCGGATGGTTGCCCGTGCCGATCGCCAGGTCGCGGGCGCGCCCGAACAGGCCGACCGCCTCGGGGTCGGCCTCCAGCGACTCGCGGTAGAGCGCCAGCGTCACCAGCGCGCTGGCCTCGGCGTCGGCCGCGCCGGTCGCGCGGGCGGCGGCCATCGCCTCGGCGGCCAGCTCGGGGACGGCCTCGTGGCCGGGCTGGAAGTGGAGGATGCGGACGTAGGCGGCCAGCGCGGCGGCCCGCTCGGGCGTGGGCGGATCGGCCGGCAACATCGCGACCGCCTCGCGCGCGACCTCCAGCGCCTCGACCTCCTCGTCGATGTCGGACAGGCTCGACGCCAGGTTCTCCCGGATCCGCACGCCCAGCCGCACGTCGGCCGGGTCGGCGAGCTCCAGCAGGCGGCGCAGCCGGTGCACGGCGGGCCGCCGGTCGCCCGCCCGCGCCGTCGCCAGCGCCGCCGCCAGCGACAGCCGGACGCGGTCGGTCCCGGCGGTCTCCGCGGCGCCGGGCACCGCCTCCCACAACTCCAGCGCCCGGTCGTAGTGCTCCACGGCCTCGTCGGGCGCGCCCATCTCGTCGGCCTCGCGCCCGGCCCGCACCGACGCAGCGAACGCCACCGGCAGGTCGTGGGCGGCCATGCTGTGGTGGGCGCGCTCGGCGGCCGCCCGGGGCAGGTCGCGCGCGGGCGGCTCGGCCAGCAGCGCCGCGAACGCCGCGTGCAGCCGGGTGCGCTCGCCCGGCAGCAGGTCGGCGTAGACCGCCTCGGCCAGCAGCGCGTGCCGGAACCGGTAGCCCTCCGCGCCGTCGGGCACCAGCAGCTGGTGCGAGACGATCTCGCGCAGCGCCTCGCCCACGGCCTGCTCGTCCAGCCCCGACACCCGGCGCACCAGCTCGTCGTTGACGCGGCGGCCCGCGACCGCCGCGACCCGCACCACCCGCTGGCCCTGGTCCGACAACCGCTCCATCCGCGCCAGCAGCAGGTCGGCGAGCCCGGCGGGCAGCTCCTCGCCGCTGCGGGCGGCCGCGTGCAGCTCGGCGGCGTAGAACGCGTTGCCCTCCGACCGCTGGTGCACCCGCGCGGCCTCCTCGGCCGACGGCGCGCGGCCGCCGTCCAGGAACGCCAGGTACTCGGCGGTCTCGCCCGGACCGAACGGCCGCAGGTCCACCGCCGCCACGTTCGGCAGCCGCAGCAGCTCGGCGACCACCGGCCGCAGCGGGTGCCGCCGGTGCAGGTCGTCGGAGCGGTAGGTGCCGACCAGGCAGACCCGCTCGCGCTGGAGCACCCGGGACAGGAACGTCAGCAGGTGGCGGGTCGAGCGGTCGGCCCAGTGCAGGTCCTCCAGCACCAGCAGCACCGGCCGGTCGGCGCCCAGCTCGCCCAGCAGGCCGAGGACCGCGCCGAACAGCTGCTGCTGGCCCAGCTCCGACACCCCGTCGGGCCCGCCGCCCGCGTCGGGCAGCAGCCGCCCCAGCACCGGCCGCGTCCCCAGCGCGTCGCGCACCCGCCCGGCGGCGGGGTCGCGCACGCCGCTCCACAACGCGTCGGCGAGCGGCAGGTAGGGGATGCTCTCGCCCAGCTCGGCGCACTGCCCGGCCAGCACGGTCCAGCCGCGCTCCCGGGCGGCGGCGGCCAGCGCGCCGGTCAGGTGGGACTTGCCCACCCCGGCGTCGCCGCTCACCAGCGCCACCCCGGCCGAGCCGCCGTCGGCCTTGTCCAGCGCGGCGGCGAGCATGCCGAACTCGGCGGCCCGCCCGATCAGCGCGCCGCGCGGTGCGACCCGCGCGCCCTGTGCGACCTGCTGTGCGACCTGGTCGCGTTCCCCGTCCCCCACGCCCCGAGTATGCCATTCGGGGCCACCAACAGGGACAAAGGCCATGAAAGCGCATGGGCCCCCTGATCCTGACGGATCGGGGGCCCGTGCGCGGCCCGGGGGCGTCCCGGGACCGAGGGTCAGCTCGCCAGGGCGGCGGCCAGCTCGTTGTCCTGGGCGGCCCCGACGGCCGCCGGGGCCTCCTCGGCGGCGCCCTCGGCCGCGGGCTCCTCCTCGACCACCGGGACCGGCAGCACCTTGTCGTAGGAGCGCAGGGTCTCGGCGGCGATCCGGGTCCAGGAGTAGCGCGACCCGGCGCGGTCGGCGGCGGCGATCGCCCAGCCGTGCAGCGTGGTCTCCTCGGCCAGCAGCTTGCGCAGCGTGCGGCCGATCATGGTGGGCCGGTCGGCCGGGACGTGCAGGCCGGTGATGCCGTCCAGCACGCTGTCGGCGTTGCCGCCCGACGGGGTCGCCACGACCGGGACGCCGCAGGCCATGGCCTCCAGCGGCACCATCGACGACGGCTGGTAGGGCGCCAGCGACAACACCAGGCGGGCGGTGCGCAGCAGCTTGGGCAGCGACTTGCGGGGCAGCCGGCCCAGGAAGATCACGCGGTCGGCCACGTGCAGCTCCTTGGCCAGCATCCGCAGCCGGTGCACCGCCGGGTCGTTCTCCAGCTCCTCGCGCGCCGGGCCGCCCGCGACGGCCAGCTCGGCGTCGGGGACGTGGGCCAGGGCGCGGATCGCGGTGGCGACGCCGCCGTCCTCCAGGTCGCGGCTGACGGTGACCAGGCGGGCCCGGTCGCCGCGCGGCATGGCCGGGCCGACCTGGCTGAACAGGTCGCCGTCCACGCCGTAGGGCAGCACGCCGACGTGCGGCCGCGGCACGCCCATGCGGACCAGCGCGTTGCGCTCGCCGGTGTGGGCGGCCAGCACCAGGTCGGCGCCGCAGCCGATCGCGCGCTCCAGCCGCATCCGGGCCGGGTGCACCTCGTGGCCGAGGCGGCGCTCGCCGGCGGCGAGGCCGTGGTAGCTGGCGACGAAGGGGATGTCCAGCTCGCGGGCGGCGGCGCAGGCGGCCAGGCCGCCGATCCAGCCGTGGGCGTGCACGACGTCGGGGCGGTGCGCGCCGGACCAGCGGCGGCGCAGCGCGTCGGCGAGGTCGCGGACGTGCTCCAGCGCCTCGGCGTCGCTCAGCGGGCGGGCGGGCCCGGCGTCCAGCTGGACCAGCGCGGCGCCGGGGGCGAGGCGGGTCCGGCCGCGGGCGGCGGCGTCGGCGCGGCGGGTGTAGACGGTGACCTGGTTGCCCTCGGCGCCCTCGGTGGCGGGGCGGGCCAGGGCCTTGGCGAGTTCCCGGACGTGGATGGCCTGCACGCTGTCGCCGTCGAGGTCGGCGGCGGAGACGAAGGCGATGTTCAGGGGGCGGCGCATGATGTGATCCTCCGGGCTCAGGGCATGAGTGACCTGGAGGTATCTGCGTCTTAGACACCTTCGTGGTGGCCCGCCAGCGGGAATCCCTCCCAGGAGGAAGGAAGCGGCGGGGGGAGTTCAGTCCCCACCGATTCGCGCGGCGGTCGCTCTGAACGTATCCCCGATGGGTGATCACCGCAAACATGCGTGTGGCGCAGGTCACCCCAACATGCCGTGCGGGCAAGCCTTTTCGGGGAACCGGATCACGGTGGGCGGCGTCCAAGCAGAATGCCTCTGCTGCCCGGGAAACCTGCGATGACCAGGCTTTTCGCCGCTTCCCTGGGTGCGGCGCTTCCCCTCGGAACGCTCGCCGCGTGCGGCTCCGAGCCGGGGCAAAAAATTCGCACTGTGCGCGGCGTGTCCGCACGGGTCGCGCCGGTCGATCCGCGCCCGTTCGCCCGCGCCGACACCGTTTTCGGGCTCAACCTGATGCACGCGTGGTGCCAGGAGGATCCCCGCGCGAACGTCGTGCTGTCGCCCAGCAGCGTGGCGAGCGGGCTCGGAATGGTGCATCTGGGCGCGCGGGGCGAGACCGCCAAGGCGATGGCCCGCACCCTCGCGTTGCCGAAGGGGGACCCGCTGCCCGGCCTTAACGCGCGCAACCGGGCGATGAAGGGGATCGGCGGCGACACCACCCTGCACATCACCGACCAGGTGTGGTCCGACAAGCAGAACCCGCCCAGCCAGGACTACCTGAACCGGGTCGCGACCGCCTACGACGCGGGCCTCAACCTCCTCGACATCCAGGGCGACCCGGACGGCGCGCGCCGCACCGTCAACGAGGCTGTCGAGAAGTCCACCCGGGGCCGGATCAGCGACCTGCTGCCCGAGGGCGCGGTGACCAGGGACGTGGGCTGGATCCTCACCGACGCCGTCTACCTCAAGGCGCGCTGGGCGGCGGAGTTCAAGCGGAGCGGCACCGGCCGGACCCCGTTCACCACCGCCGACGCGCGCACCGTCCAGGCCACCACGATGAACCGGGCCGGGCAGTACGGCCTGGCCCGCGTCCCCGGCTGGACGGCGGTCGACATGCCCTACCGGGGCGGCGCCCTCGCCATGACGGCGCTGCTGCCCGACAGGCCCGCCGCCTGCCCGCGCGTGGACGCCGCCGCCCTCGCCAAGATCACCGGCGCGCTCAGGCCGACCCTGCTCGACCTGACCGTCCCCAAGGTCGAACTCCGCTCGCGCGCCGACCTGAAACCGCTGCTGACCGGCCTCGGGATGGGCACGGCGTTCTCCGGCGACGCCGACCTGACCGGCATCTCGCCCAAGGCGACCCGGCTGGCGTTCGTGCGGCACGCGGCGTCGCTGACCATGGACGAGAAGGGCACCGAGGCCGCCGCCGCGACCGGCGCGGGCGTGGGCGCGCTGGCCGCGCCGCCGCCGGGCGTGAAGGTCGTGTTCGACCGGCCCTACGTGCTCGTCGTCCGCGACACGCGCACCGGGGAGCCGCTGTTCCTGGCCACCGTCGCCGACCCGTCGCGCTCCTGAGGCAGGCGCGCGCATGGACCTCTGGTACGTCGCCTACGGCTCCAACCTGTACCGGGAGCGGTTCGCCTGCTACCTGGCGGGCGGCACCCCGGCGGGCGGCGCGCGCCGCTACACCGGCTGCCGCGACACCCGCCCGGCCCGCGCCGAACGGTCGGTCACCCTGCCGGGCGGGATCTACTTCGCGCTGGAGTCCCTCACCTGGGGCGGCGGCATGGCGTTCTACGACCCGGCGCTGCCGGGCCGCGCCGCCGCCCGCGCCTACCTGCTCACCCGCCAGCAGTTCTGCGACGTCATGGCGCAGGAGATGCGGCGCGGGACCGGTACCGACCCCGACCTGTCGGAGGTGCTGCGCACCGGCCGCCAGCGCCTCGGCCCCGGCCGCTACGAGACCGTCCTCAAGATCGGCGAGCGCGGCGGGCACCCCATGCTGACCTTCACCGCCCCCGAGGCCGCCGCCGAGGCCGCCCTGAACGCGCCCACCGCCCCCTACCTGGCCATGCTCGGCCACGGGCTGCGCGAGGCGCACGGCTGGGACGCCGGCCGCGCCGCCGCCTACCTCGCCGCCCGGCCCGGCGCGCGCGGAGCCTGGACGACGGGCGCGATCACCGCGCTGCTAGCGTCGGGCCCATGAACGTCGGTGATGTGGTCCAGGACTTCGAGCTGCCCGACGAGACCGGGACGCCGCGCACGCTGAGCGGCCTGCTGGAGAAGGGCCCGGTCGTGCTCTTCTTCTACCCGGCCGCGATGACGCCCGGCTGCACGGCCGAGGCGTGCCACTTCCGCGACCTGGTCGCCGAGCTGGCCGAGGTCGGCGCGCACCCCGTCGGGATCAGCGCCGACGCGGTGGACAAGCAGAAGGAGTTCGCCGACAAGCACGGCTTCGGCTACCCGCTGCTGTCGGACCCCGACGGGACGGTCCGCGCGCTGTTCGGCGTCAAGCGCGGCATCGCGCTCATGCCGACCAAGCGGCAGACGTTCGTCATCGGCACCGACCGCCGCGTGCTGGAGATCGTCAAGAGCGAGGTGCGGATGAACGCGCACGCCGACAAGGCGCTGGAGGCCCTGCGCGCCCGCGCGAAGTAGCGGGACCCGGGGTCAGCCCTCGACGACCGGCAAGGAGATCGACGACGCCCGGCCCGTCGCGTGGAAGACCTCCTGGTCGGCGGTGAGCAGCCGCGTCGCGGTGCCGATCGGCTCGCCGGTGCCCGGGTTGCGGGCGACGCGCGGGTAGGCCCCGCTGCACACCTGCACCCGGATGCGGTGACCGGCCTGGAAACGGTGTCCCGCGGGCCACAGTTCCACCGCCACCCGGCGAATCCCGTCCTCGTCCGGATCGTCCACGCCCGGAACCAGGCGCCGCATCCCCTCGCACAGGTTCAGCGACGTGCCGTCCGGCGCGACGTCGCACAACCGCACCACGAAGTCGGTGTGCTCGCGGTCGGAGCGCACGAACAGCTCCGCCGCCACCGGCCCGATCGCCTCCAGCGGCCCGGCCAGCTCGGCGGAGGTGAAGGTCAGCACGTCCCGGCGGCGCTCCAGCCTGCGCTGGTCGGTGGACGGATGGGTCTCGCCCAGCAGCGTCGGCCCGCCCAGGAACGGCGTCGGGTGCGCCGGGTCGTAGCGGTAGCGGTCCGGCTCGGATTCCGGCGGCTCGTCGGGGGAGAGGCCGCCGCCCGGTTGCAGGTTCCAGCGCTGCTCGCGCATTCCCGGCACCGGCCAGTCGGGGAACTCCCGCCACTCCTCGGCGCCCGTCACGTACACCCGGACCGGCTGCTCGCGCAGCCCGGACGGGTCGTCCAGCAGATGCGCGCGGAACCACGACAGCGCCTCGCCGATCGAGCCCCGCATCATCCGCTGGTCGGCGTGGAACCACGGGCCGATCGTCAGGTAGGGGCGGTGGCCCGCCGCGCGCAGCGCCGCGTAGTCCTTGAGCTGCCACGGCAGGAAGATGTCGTACCAGCCGCCGGTCATGTTCACCGGCGCGGAGACCTCCGACACCGTGGGGCTGAAGTCGCGGCGGTCCCAGAACGGGGTGTCCGGCCCGCTGACCAGCAGGTCCTGGAAGAACTTCTGCTGCTGCCCGGTCGCCAGCACGTCCAGCTCGGCCAGCGGTTTGCCCGACAGCGCCGCCCGGCGGGCCCGGCGCGGCGACATGATGCCGGTCGTCAGCCCCGACAGCGGGTGCTTCATGCGCGCGGTCAGGTCCACCCAGATCAGCGTGGACTCCAGCGCGAACGTGCCGCCGACGTTGATCGCGTCACGGAACTGCGACGCGGTGACCTGCATCGACAACGCCTTCAGCTCCGGCCCGGCCTCGGCGGCGACCGCCCACTGCACGTAACCCAGGTAGCTCGGCCCGTGCATCGCGAACGTGCCGCCGAACCACGGCTGCTCTTTCAGCCACCCGACGGTGGCGAGGCCGTCGTCGCGCTCGTCCAGCGGCTCGAACACCCCGCCGGACCCGAACCCGCCGCGCACGCTCTGCACCACGGCCTGGAACCCGTGCGAGGCGAACCCCTGCCCGCACATCAGCCCGAACGGCCCGCGCCGCCCGTACGGCGAGCGCACCAGGATCGTCGGGGCGCGCTCCACGCCGACCGGCGCGTAGTGGTCGGCGAGCAGCACGACGCCGTCGGCGGCGGGCACCTCCAGATCGCGCCGCACCGTCACCTGGTGGGGGCCGTTCCGCAGTCCCAGCGCCGTGACCCCCAGCCGGCGCACCAACCCCGTTCCTACCATCCCCTTGATCGTATCCCCCCTCGTCCCGGGCGTGCGCTTCGCGCCCCGGGGAGGGCGGCGGTTCACTACGATCGGGCCGATACCCGGACCAAATCCCCTGCCTTCGAGGAGTGTTCGACGTCATGCCCGTGTGGTGGAACTGGGGCCAGGCGATCGCCGCGTCCGTCGTCATGGTGATCGCGATCGGCATCGCCGTGGCCTCGCGGATGCTGGCGGGCCGGCTGAACCGGCGCGCGGGCGACACCCGGTGGGCCTGGGACGACCTGGCGGCCAAGCTGCTGCACGACCTCGCGGTGCCGATGTCGCTGCTGGGCGGGGCGTGGATCGCCGCCGAGATCCTCATCCCCAACCACGACGCGCTGAACTACACCCGCAAGGTGCTGACCGCGATCACGATCATCATCGTGTCGCTGGCGCTGGCCCGGCTGATCGCGGGCATCGTCACCTCGGTGGCGATGGCGCGCCAGGGCGTGGCGGCCAACGTCACCATCTTCGCCAACATCACCCGCGTGCTGGTGCTCGGCATCGGCCTGCTGGTCATGCTGCAGAGCCTCGGGGTGTCGATCACGCCGCTGCTCGGCGCGCTGGGCGTCGGCGGCCTGGCGGTGGCGCTGGCCCTCCAGGACACCCTGGCCAACCTGTTCGCGGGCGTGCACGTGCTGGCGTCCAAGACCATCGAGCCCGGCGACTACATCCGGCTGTCCAGCGGCCAGGAGGGGTACGTCGTCGACATCAACTGGCGCAACACCTCCATCCGCACGTTGTCGGACAACATCGAGGTCATCCCGAACCAGCGCTTCTCCGACACCATCCTCACCAACTACCACCGGCCCGCCCAGGACATGGGCCTGCTCCTCCAGGCGAGCGTCGCCTACGAGAGCGACCTGGAGCAGGTGGAGAAGGTCGTGATCGAGGTCGGCCAGGAGGTCATGGCCGAGGTCGAGGGCGGCGTGGCCGACGCCGAGGTGCTGGTGCGCTTCCACACCTTCGGCGACTCGGGCATCGGCTTCACCGTCATCCTGCGGACCGGCGAGTTCGGCGACCAGTTCCGCATCAAGCACGAGTTCGTGAAGCGGCTGCACCGCCGCTTCCGCGCCGAGCGCATCGACATCCCGCTGCCGGTGCTGCGCGTGCGCAACGAGAACGGCCGCACGGGGAACACCCCGCCGAGCGAGATCGCCTTCGACCGCTGAGGGGCGGGACGCCCGCCCACCGTGCGGGGCGGGCGTCCCGACTCGGCTGGTCAGCCGGGTCGGCCGGGCTGACCGACCGGGTCGGTCGGGTCAGCTCCGCTGGCCCGACCTGGCCTCCTCGAACCAGCCCAGCATCTCGGTGTGCCCGAACATCCGGGCGGTGTCGGCGGCCGACGGCTCGCCCGCCCACGGGTCGGCGCCCAGCTCCAGCAGGGCCCGCACCACCTCGGGCTCCTTCTTGAACACCGCGCCCGCCAGCGGCCGCTGCCCCCGGTCGTTGGGCCGCTCCAGGTCGGCCCCGGCCGCCGCCAGCGCCCGCACCGTGGCGGTCTGCCCGTGGTAGGCGGCCAGCATCAGCAGCGTGTCGCCCTTCTCGTTGTTGAGGTTGGCGGGCACGCCCGCCTCCACATAGGTGGCGAGCTGCTCGTGCTGGCCGTTGCGCGCCATGTCGAACAGCCGGGTCGCGAACTCCTCCAGCTCGTGGTCGGCGCCGCTCAGCGGCCGCACGCTCCCCGCGCCGTCGGAGCCGGGGTGGTCGGAGGTCGCCTCCGACAACTTGCCGCCCAGCGAGCCCGCGTCGTAGCGCAGGTGCTTCTCCAGCGCCACCAGCGCGCCGCTCTCGGGGAAACTGCGGAACCGCACGTCGTCGGCGAGCGCCCGCATGATCATCATGCCGCGGCCGGACTCGGCGTTGCTGTCGGGGCCCGCCCCGTCGCCGTCGGCCGCCGCCACGTCGAAGCCGCGGCCGGAGTCGATCACCTTGATGACGCAGCGCTCGTCCACGATCGTGACGCGCACGGTGTAGTCGTCGCCCGCCTCGGCGTGCCGGATCACGTTGCCGCACGCCTCGCTGAGCATCAGCTCGATGTCGCCGCGGATGGACTCCTCGACGCCCAGCGTCTCCAGCGCGGAGTCCAGAAGCTGCCGGACGGCGGGCACGCTCGCCGCGTCGCGGGGCAGCCGAAGGTCGAGATTGAGCTCCACATCAACTCCAACGTCGCAGCCGGGCACCGTCTGACTTCAGATGGTCCTCTTCTGGAGTCATCACTGCCCGCGCGACGCGCGCCAAACCTCGGTGACCTGGTGAGGTGGCTCGCGCTCAGCCCGGCCAGGCGTCCCGGGCGGCCAGTTCCAGCACCAGCGCGCCGATGTTCCAGGCGTCGTCGGGCCCGCTGTGGTGGCGTCCCTCCAGGGGCAGCCCGGCGTGCTCCAGCGCCTGGGCCATGCCGGGGCGCCGCCGCAGGCCGTGGGCCTCGGTGAAGATCTTCTTTGCGTTGGTGTGCCGCCGGCCGAAGGGATACCGGGGGCCGCCGGGGCCGCACTGCCGCTCGAACTGCTTGCGGTCGTAGTCGCCCCAGCTCGCCCAGGCGCGCTTCCGCGCGTCATGGGCCTCGACCAGCAGCTCACACGCCTCGGCGAAGGTGACCCCACGTGCCACCTCCTGCGGAGTGAGGCCGGTCAGCCCGGTGCAGAACGCGCTGACCTCCGAGCGTTGCGGCCGCACCAGGACGCGGTGCTTGGCCACCCGCTCGCGCGCCGCCAAGTCCACCACGCACAGCCCGATCTCGATGATCTCGCTCGTCTGGCCGGGCGGTGGTTGCCCGGTCCAGCAGGTGGCCTCCACGTCGACCACGTTGAGGAGCTGTCCGTGCGGTTCCATGGCCGGGACACTACTGATCATTCTTTCGGCGGGCGATCGGTTTTCCGCCCGCGCCGCACGCCCGCGACCCCTTTGATCAGGGGGTTTTAGGCCCTGCTTCGCACCGTTGCGGATCGTGCCGCGCTTGCCGATGCTGGTCGGGACGGGCAGGGGAGTTCTTCCGGTGCGGGGATGCGCGTGCGGGCAACACCGCGTGACACGACGGGACCGACGATGCTGACGGAGATCGGCGCCGCCTTCCGGCAGTGGCGGCAGCCGCGCGAGTTCAGGATCGCGGCCCCGCACTGGCCGGCCGAGGCCCTGGCCGCGCTCGCCGCGGCGCGCGACGACCGCCCCGGCGATGCGCCCGGCCTCACCGACACGGCACCGGACCCGGCCGACGACACGATCCCCGGCCAGGCGCCCGCCCCGGCGGACAAACCCGGAACCCCCGGCGGCACCGCCCCGCCCGGAGCCGTCCCGTCCGAGGGCGCGCTCGCCGACCTCGCCGTCCACCTGTGGCGGCTCGGCAACCGCATCGACACCGCGTCCGGCGGCTCCCGCGCGCTGAGCCGCCACCTGGAGGCCGCCTGGGACGCGCTCGGGGCGGCGGGCGTGGAGGTGCAGGACCACCTGGGCCAGCCGTTCGACCCGGGCCTGCGCATCAAGGTGGTGGCGTTCCAGCCCACGCCGGGCCTCGGCCGCGAGCAGGTCGTCGAGGCGGTGCGGCCCACGGTCTACCTGGACGGGCGGCTGCTGCGCCCCGGCGAGGTGATCGTCGGCACGCCGGTGAACGGGGACGCGCCCGCGCACGGCGGCACGACTGCGCACGGTGACACGACCGCGCGCGGGGAGACGCCCGCGCACGGTGACACGACGGTGCACGGCGACACGACAGGGGGGCGTCCATGAGCAGGGCCACCATCGACTACGGCATCGACCTCGGCACCACCAACAGCGCCATCGCCGTGCTGAGCGGCGTGGACGCCGAGATCGTCAAGAACAACGACGGCTTCGACACCACCCCCTCGGCGGTCTGGATCGACCGCCGCGACCGCCGCTACGTCGGCCGCGCCGCCAAGGAGCGCAGCGAGCTCGACCCCGGCAACACCTGCGTGGAGTTCAAGCTGCGCATGGGCACCTCCGGCGCCCCCAAGATCTTCGAGGCCACCGGGCGGCGGATGGGCCCCGAGGAACTGTCGGCCGAGGTGCTGAAGTCGCTGCGCAACGACGTGGCGCAGCGCACCGGCGACGAGCTGCGCGCCGCGGTGATCACCGTGCCCGCCGCCTTCGACCTCAGCGCCTGCGACGCCACCCGCCGCGCCGCCGAGCTGGCCGGGCTCACCCAGACCCCGCTGCTCCAGGAGCCGACCGCCGCCGCCCTCGCCTACGGCTTCCAGAGCGAGGCCGACAACGTGTTCTGGCTGGTCTACGACTTCGGCGGCGGCACCTTCGACGCCGCCGTCGTCAACGTCCGCGACGGCGAGTTCACCGTCGCCAACCACCGCGGCGACAACTTCCTGGGCGGCAAGCTCATCGACTGGCAGATCGTGGAGGAACTGCTGATCCCGGCGGTGGCCGCGCAGCGCCCGGTCACCGGCCTGGGGCGCGGCAACCCGCGCTGGGTCGGCGCGGTCAACAAGCTGAAGCTGGCCGCCGAGGAGGCCAAGATCCGGCTGTCGCGCGACGACGGCGCCGACATCCTGGTGGACCTCACCGACGACCGCGGCCAGTCGTTCGAGTTCGAGTACGAGCTGCGCCGCGCCGACGTGGAGCGCCTCACCGAGCCCTACCTGGTGCGCTCGATCAACCTGTGCCGCAAGGCGCTGGCCGAGGCGGGCCTCGGGCCCGGCGACGTGGAACGCCTGCTGCTGGTCGGCGGCCCCACCCTGTCGCCCTACCTGCGCGAACGCCTGGCCGACCCGCGCGAGGGCCTCGGCATCGCGCTCGACCACAGCCAGGAGCCGGTGACGGTGGTGGCGCGCGGCGCGGCCATCTTCGCCGGGACCCAACGCGTGGAGTACACCGCGCCCGCCGTGCCGTCGGTCGCCGGCGGCTACACCGTGGAGCTGGAGTACCAGCCGGTCGGCCCCGACACCGAGCCGTTCGTCGGCGGCCGGGTCGGCGGCGGCGACACCACCGGCCACGCGATCGAGTTCGTCAACGAGCAGTCCCGCCCGCCGTGGCGCAGCGGCCGCCTCGAACTGGGCCCCGACGGCACGTTCGCCACCACGCTGTGGGCCGATAAGGGCCGCGCCAACGTGTTCGCCATCGAGCTGACCGACGCGGCCGGGACCCGCCGCCCGGTGGAACCGGCCACCCTCACCTACACCGTCGGCGTCGTGGACACCCAGCCGCCGCTGACCCACTCGGTCGGCGTCGGCCTGGACGGCAACGAGGTGGAGTGGCTGCTGGAGCGCGGCACCCCGCTGCCCGCCCGCCGCCGCGTGCTGCTGCGCACCACCGTCGCCATCAGCCGGGGCCAGGGCCAGGGCATGTTGCGCATCCCGCTGCTGGAGGGCGAGCACCGCTACGCCGACCGCAACCGGCGCATCGGCCGCCTGGAGGTGGACGCCGCGCAGGTGCCGCGCGACGTGCCCGAGGGCAGCGAGGTGGACCTCACCCTGGAGATCGACGAGTCGCGGCTGGTGGTCGCGCGCGCCTACGTGCCGATCCTGGACGAGGAGTTCGAGCACGCGGTCACCCTGCGCACCGAGACCGTCCCCGAGCACGCCGAGCTCGCCGCCGAGGCCGCCACCGAGAAGCGGCGGCTGGCCGGGGCGCGCGACCGCGCCGTGGAGTCCGGCGACCCGGCCGCGCTGGCGGTGCTGGACCGCGTCGACCGCGAGCGCATCGTCGCCGACGTGGACGGCCTGCTGGGCGCCTCCCGCGTCGACCCCGACGCCGCCACCACCTGCGGCAAGCGCCTGCTGGACCTCAAGGCCGCGGTGGACGAGCTGGAGGACGCCCTGGAGTGGCCCGAGCTGGTCGGCGAGGTGGAGGAGATGCTCCGCTTCACCACCGAGCTGGTCGTGCACGGCGGCACCGCCGAGCACCGCCGCACCCTGGCCGACACCGAGTCGGCGGTGCGGCTGGCGATCGCCGCGCACGACGCCGACCTGCTGCGCCAGCGCGGCGGCAACCTGCGCGACCTGGTCCTGGACGTGCTGGAGGCCACCGGCCAGCTCCAGCAGCTCGCCTTCGAGGACCTCAGCGCGATGCGCGGCGAGATGCGCGACCCGGCCGAGGCCGACCGGCTGATGGCCGAAGGACGGCTCGCGGCGGGCAACGGCGACCAGATGCGGCTGCGGCAGATCAACGCGCAGCTGCGCGACATGTTGCCGGTGCCGCCGCCCCCGCCGGACCCGTTCGGCGACCGGTCCAGCACGGTGCGGCGCGACTGATGGCGGCCCTCACCGCGATCCGCGAGGTGGCCCTCGCGCAGGCGCGCGAGCTGGCGCGGCGCGGCAGGCTCGCCGAGGCCGGGGAACTGCTGGACGAGGCGTACCACGACACCGAGCCCGACACCGCCTACCTCGACCTGCGCGCCCGCGTCCACGCCCAGCAGGGCGACCTTGCCCGCGCCGACGAGTGCTGGGCGCAGGCGCAGCGGTTGTCGCCGGAGAACACCGAGTACGCCGCGGCCCGCCGCCGCATCGCCCGGATGCGGACCGGGCGGCGGCTGCCGCCGATCCTGGCCGCCGGTATAGCCGGTCTACTGGTGGGCGCGGTCGTCACCGCGCTGCTGACCGGCGGCGACGACGAGAAGCCCCCGGCCGCCGCGACCGCCGCACCGTCCGCGCCCGCCCCCTCCCTCGCCTCGGCCGAGGACGTGCTGACGGGGCTGGACGTGACGATGCCGGGCGTGCGCGCCCGCCGGACGCCCGGCGAGATCACCGTCACCTTCGACCGCGGCCTGTTCGCCGGGGACACCACGCTGACGCGGGACGGCCGCGCGCTGCTCGCCCGCCTCGCCGACCGCCTGAAACCCCAGGCGGGACGGCTCCGCCTCACCGTCCTCGGCCACACCGACGACCAGCCGCTCCGCGCGGGCGGCCCCTACGCGGGGAACATGGAGCTCGCCGAGGCGCGGGCCGCCACCGTCCGGGAGGTCCTGCACGAGCGCGCGGCCGTCCCCACCGCCGCCGTCACGGTGTCGGCCCTCGGCCCGGCGGTCCCGCCGAACCGGGGCCGCGCCGCCCGCACGGTCAGCATCCGGATCTCCGCCGTCTAGGAGGGACGATGGACCTGCCCCGGCTCCTGGAGGACCTGGGCCCCGACCTCTACCAGGACAACGCCTTCGCCGTCACCGGACTGGGCGTGGACGCCACCGCCCGCGACATCCGGCGGCTCAACGAACGCGCGCGCGTCCTGGAACGGGTCGGCGGCAGCGCGGCCGGGAACGGCGGGGCCGCCGCGCCGCTCCTGCCGTTCCTGCGCCGCCCCGAACCGACCGAGCGGCAGGCCGCCGTCCAACGGCTGCGCGACCCGGTGCGGCGGCTGGTGGACGAGTTCTTCTGGTTCTGGCCGACCGCCGAGGGCGGCCCCGACCCGGCGATAGCGGCGCTGCGACGCGGCGACGTCGACGAGGCCGAACGGATCTGGTCCGAGCAGGACACCCCGACCTCCGCCCACAACATGGCGGTGCTGTTGCACGCCCGCGCCCTCGAAGGCGACGGGCTCGACGGCAGGGCGTGGCAGCGCTCCCTCACCTGGTGGCGCGCGCTGCTGAACGACGACGGGGTCTGGCGGCTGCTGGAGGGCCGCGCGCACCGCCTGAACGACCCCCGCCTCCAGCTCGACACCGCCCGCCGCTTCCGCGCCGAGCTGTCGGCCGCGCTGCTGTCGCTCAACGCGCGGCTGGTGGTGGGCGCGCTGCGCGACGGCCGCCGCTCCGACGCAGCCCAGTTGCTGGGCAGCCTGCGGCCGGTCCTGCGCGCCCAGCAGACGACGCTGGGGCCGGACCTGTTCGAGGACGCCCTACGTCGTCTCCTTGCACCGGAGACCGCGCGCATCCGCAGCCTCGGCGAGACCGCCGAGCAGCAGGCGAGGTCCGCGCCCGAGACCGCCGACCAGGTGGCCGACCGGCTGCTGACCGACACCGCCGCGCCGCTGGGCCTGCTGGAGACCGCCCTGCTGCCCGACCACCCCGCGCTCGCCGGGGCCCGCGACGGCATCGCCAACCAGGTGCTCAACTGCATGATCGCCTACGGCAACAAGACCGGCGACTGGACCACCGCCGAACGGCTCGCCGAGCGCGCCCGCCAGATCGCGGTCACCAGCGCCACGCGCTCGCGCGTCGAGGAGAACCTGGAGATCGTCAAGGGCAACCTCACCTTCGGCCGCTGCTGGTTCTGCCAGGAGCGCCCGCCGTCGGAGGCCCACACGTTCAAGCAGAACATGTTCGGCAACGTTCAGTACGTGCCGGGCTACGCGGGCAGCACGCGCGTCACCTGGAACCACGGCACGGTCGAGGTGCCGCGCTGCCAGGAGTGCCGCTCGTCGCACCTCTACCGCGCGCACATCCCCACCGGCGGCCGGGGCGTCCTGCTGGTGATACTGGCGATCATCGAAGTGCTCCTGCTGGTGAACGGCGGACCGTTCTTCCTGACCGTGGCGGCGATCGTCGCGGCCGTGGTGGTGCTGCTGGTCCCGGCGAAGTTCGGGCTGCCGCCCGCCCAGCGAAGGCACATGGAAGGCTTTCCGGTCGTGAAGGACCGGCTGGCGGAAGGCTGGCAGTTCGGCGAACGCCCGCCCGGCGTGAACTAGACGTCAATGAGCACAATCGCGTAGCAGCGCGCGGCCCTGCACGGTGGTGGTGTGCAGGGAGTATCCGGCGCGGCGCACCGTCGACAGCAGGCCCGCGTCGCGCAGCACCGACGCGTGCTGGCTCACCGCCGGGGCGGTGACCTCCAGCAGCCGCGCCAGCTCCCCGGTGGTGCAGCCGGTGTAGGCCGCGCGCAGCAGCGCCGCGCGGGTGCCGCCGATGAGCGCGCCCAGCGGGTCGGCTCGGCCGCCCCGCCGCGCCCGCGCCTCGGCGGCGGACGCCCAGCCCTCCTCGTGCTCGACGGGGTACACCAGCACCGGCGGCCGTTCGGGATCGGCGAGGGGCACCGGCGTCGGCCAGCAGAAGAACGCCGGTTGCAGCAGCAGGCCCCGGCCGTCGAGCCGCACCGTCCGGTCGGCCGGGTGGTCGGCCTCCAGCACCGGTGGCCGCCAGCGCATCCGGGGGCCCAGCGACGCCAGCAGGCCGTGCACGCCGCCGTCGAGCAGCGCGCGCATCCGCACCGTCCGGTCGGCGTGCACGTGCGAGCGCACCTGGCCCCAGAACGGCGCGACCGCCGCCGCGTGGTAGGCGCGCATCGGGTGGCCCAGCAGCCGCAGCGCGTCCGGATCACCGTCGGCCAGCCGCCGCAGCCACGGCGGACGTCCCAGGTCGGCGGGCAGCCGCGCGTTCGGGATGCCCGTCAACGTCTCGACCGGGGCCTCGGCCCCAACGATCTCGGGGGAGTGGACGGCGGACGCCAGCAGGGGGCGCGGGGACCGGGCGTCGGCGGGCAGCCGGTGGCGCACCTGCCGCCGCCACTCGCCGAACACGCGCGCGCCGTCGCGCCGCCGGAGCGTCCGCACGCTGCCGGTGACCTCCCACAGGAAGTCGGGTTCGGCCGCGACCCGTACTCCGGCCAGGTCCTCGGGGGTGAACAGGATGCGGAGCACCGTACCTCCCGGTCAGCGGGGTGCGCACCGGGACCACTGTGCACCTCGGGCCCGCACGTGTGGAGGTACTTGTACACGCGCGGCCGCCGCGATGGGCCGGTTTCCCGGTGTCACCCATCGGACGCCCGGACCGCCGTCCGGGTTCCCGGCGCGGGGTCCTCGCGCGGCGGCGCGTCCGGCGTCGTCAGGCGGGCCACGGCGCGCTGGGCCAGCACGATCCCGGCCAGCACCACCAGGCCCCCGGCGATCTGCGCGGGGCCGAGCGCCTGCCCGAGCAGCACCCACGCCAGCACCGCGCTGGCCACCGCCTCCACCGACGACACCGACGAGCCGACCGCCGCCGACAACCGCTGGATCGCCGCCATGTTCCCGAAGTAGGCGGCGATCGTGGCGACCAGCGCCAGCCATGCGAGCACCGCCAGCGCGGGAACCTGGTGCCCGGCGGCGGTCACGTCCCGGGTCAGCGTCGCCCACGGCAGCTCCCACGGCCGGGCGGCCGGGAGCAGCGCGATGGACGCGCCGAGCAGGCCCCAGGTGATGGCGGTGAACGGCGCGAGCCGCCCGCCCGAGTCCTGCGTCAGCAGGAAGTAGCCCGCCGCGCACACCGCCGTGGCGAGGCCGAGCAGCAGGCCCAGCGCGTCGGCGCGCAGCCCGTGCCACACCTCGACCACGCAGGCCAGCCCGGCCAGCGTGCAGACCGCGCCCACCGCGGCGACGGCCGGGACGCGCACCCCGCGCGCCACCCGCAGCCACAACACCACCATCACCGGCGAGGTGTACTCCAGCAGCGAGGCCAGCCCGACCGGCAGCCGCGCGACCGTCGCGTAGAAGAGCCCCTGGACGGCGGCGAAGCCGACCAGCGCGTAGAGCGCCGCGAACCGGCGCTGCCCGCGTGGCACCACCAGCGAGCGGGGGCGGACGAGCAGGCCCGCCGCCACCAGGACGAGGGCGGCGGTGCCCAGGCGCAGCCACGCCACCTGGAGCGGGGCGAGTCCGGCGTCGATGAGCATCCTGGCGAGCGGTCCCGAGAAGCCGTAACAGCAGGCCGAGACGAGGCCGAGCAGCAGGCCGCCTGCTGCGGGTCGTACGGGCATGGCGGTGTCCTTCCTCCGAGGCACAACACCGGCATACCCGTTTTGACGGTGTTATTCCGGCCGGGCAGAGGATTCCGGGCGGGGCGCGTAGGACGGCACGTACTCCTGGCCCGACAGCGCGCGGATGGCGGCCATGACCTCGTCGGTGACGCCGCGCGTCACGTCCCGGTGGCTCTCACGGCCGCGCCCGGCGAACCGCAACGGCTCGCCGATGCGGACCTCGATACGGCCGGGCCTGGGCAGCCGCTGCCCGCGCGGCTGGATGCGGTCGGTCCCGATCAGTCCCACCGGCACGACGGGCGCGCCGGTCCGCAGCGCGAGCCGGGCGACGCCGGTGTGCCCCCGGTACAGCCGCCCGTCCGGCGAGCGGGTGCCCTCGGGGTGGATGGCGAAGACCTCGCCGCGCTCCAGGACCGCCGCCGAGGCGTCCAGCGCGGCGAGCGCGGCACGCCCGCCCGAGCGGTCCACGGCGATCGCGCCCAGGCCCCGGAAGAGCGCGGCCAGCGCGCGCCCGGCCTTTCCCGGCCGGGTGAAGTACTCGTGCTTGCCGAGGAAGAAGACCTGCCGCGGCACCACCAGCGGCAGCACGAACGAGTCGCAGAACGCCAGGTGGTTGGCGGCCAGGATCACCGGACCGGTCCGGGGGAGGTGGTGCAGGCCGGTCACCTTCGGGCGGCAGGTGACGCGCAACGCGGGGCCCAGCACGACGTGCTTCGTCAGCGGGTAGATCAGGCGTTCGGGGTCCATGCACCGGAAGGCTAGGTTCCGCAAGATCACGGGGTCGCTGGGCGCCCGGACAAAAGCGGCCGTTCCGATCTTGTAGGGCGCCGCACTTGCCCGCCCGTTTCCGGGCGCGGACGCGGCGTCAGCGGCCGCCCGGCGCGACGGCGTCCAGGGCGGCGGTGAGCCGGGCCAGCGACGCGCGCATCTCGGCGAGCCCCTCCCCGTCCATCCCGGTCGCCGCGAGGATCTCCCGGGGCACGCCCAGAGCGTGCTCGCGCAGCCGCTCGCCCGCCGCCGTCGGCGACACCGTGACCGAGCGCTCGTCGCGGCGATCGCGCTCGCGCCGCACGAACCCGGCCCCCTCCAGGCGCTTGAGCAGCGGGGACAGGGTTCCCGAGTCCAGCCGGAGCGCGAGCCCCAACTCCTTCACCGTCAGCGTCCCGTGCTCCCAGAGCGCCAGCATCACCAGGTACTGCGGGTAGGTGAGGCCGAGCTCGCGCAGCAGCGGGCGATAGACCGCGTCGAAGGCGCGCGCGGCACCGTGCACGGCGAAGCAGACCTGGCGGTCCAGGCGCAGCAGCTCGTCGGCGGGAACGCTGTCGGGGGTCGGGCTGTCCATGGTTCCAGCCTACAACTCAATTGCATGCAACTGACTTGTGTTACATTGAGTTGTACGCAACCGATTGAGAGGGTTCACCATGGACGCCCTGTACACCGCCGTCGCCACCGCCAACGGCCGCGAGGGCCGCGCCGTCAGCTCCGACGGCCGACTCGACCTGACCCTGGCCCCGCCGCACGAGATGGGCGGCAACGGCGAGGGCACCAACCCGGAGCAGCTGTTCGCCGCCGGATACGCCGCGTGCTTCGCCAGCGCGCTGGGCGCGGTCGCCCGCCAGACGAAGCAGGACGTGCGGGATGTGTCGGTGACGGCGGAGGTCGGCATCGGCGGGGATGTGGAGTCGGGTTTCGGGCTGTCGGTGGTGCTGCGGGTGGAGCTGCCTGAGGGCTTGGAGGGGGAGCCGGGGCGGGAGTTGGTGGAGCGGGCGCACCGGGTCTGCCCTTACTCGAACGCGACGCGGGGCAACATTCCGGTTGAGTTGGTTGTTGAGTAGCTGGAGGCGCGCTCTGCGCAACTGCCTCAATTGGCGCTCCGCGCAAGGGCAAGGGCACGCTCCGCGTCATGCCCGCGCTCCGCGTCATGCCCGCGCTCCGCGTCATGCCCGCGCTCCGCGCCATGCCCGCGCTCCGCGCCATGCCCGCGCTC
>NZ_BCRO01000093.1 GCF_001552635.1 Actinomadura hibisca NBRC 15177
GCTCCGCCCGCCGCGCCGCCCGCCGGGCCGGTCCGGGACGCCGCGAGCGGCCCGGACGCCGCCGAGCGCCCGCCCGCCGAAGCCCCGGCCCTTGCCGACCGACCGGAGGCCGCCGAGCAGGCTTCCGGGCAGCCCGCCGAGCCTTCTGGGCAGCCCGCCGAGCGCGCCGGAGCCTCTGAGGCGACGGCACCCGGGGCACCCGGGGAGCGGCCCGCCGTTCCCGAGCAGGTGACCACCGGGGGCGAGGGCGGGAGCGGAGCCGCCGAGCAGAGCCCCGCCAGGACCGCCGACAAAACCGCCGACCAAGCCGGGGGCGAGCCGGACGCCGACCGGCCCGAGGCCCCCGCCCGGCCCACGCCGGCCACCATCCCACCGTCCGCCGCCCGGGTGCGCCGCAGGCTCGCCCGGCTGGGGGCCCAGCGCGGACCCACCATGAACCCGGTACTCGAACCACTGATCAAGACGGTCCGCAACACCCATCCCAAGGCGGACCTGCGGCTCATCGAGCGCGCCTACGACGTCGCCGCGCACTACCACCGCCACCAGAAGCGCAAGAGCGGCGACCCCTACATCACCCACCCGCTGGCCGTGGCGACCATCCTCGGCGAGCTGGGCATGAACACCGAGACGCTCTGCGCGGCGCTGCTGCACGACACCGTCGAGGACACCGACTACACGCTGGAGGAGCTGCGCGGCGACTTCGGCGACGAGATCGCCGCGCTGGTCGACGGCGTCACCAAGCTCGACAAGGTGAAGTACGGCGACGCGGCCGAGGCCGAGACCGTGCGCAAGATGGTCGTGGCGATGTCGCGCGACATCCGCGTCCTGGTGATCAAGCTCGCCGACCGGCTGCACAACATGCGCACGCTGCGCTACATGCCGCGGCACAAGCAGGAGAAGAAGGCCCGCGAGACGCTGGAGGTGTTCGCGCCGCTGGCCCACCGCCTCGGCATGAACACCCTGAAGTGGGAGCTGGAGGACCTGGCGTTCGCCACCCTCTACCCCAAGCGCTTCGACGAGATCGCCCGGCTGGTCACCGAGCGGGCCCCGCGCCGCGACATCTTCCTCCAGGAAGTGATCGAGAACGTGTCGGCCGACCTGCGCGAGTCGCGGATCAAGGCCACCGTCACCGGCCGCCCCAAGCACTACTACTCCATCTACCAGAAGATGATCGCGCGGGACGTGTCCTTCGACGACATCTACGACCTGGTCGGCATCCGGGTCCTGGTGGACAGCGTCCGCGACTGCTACGCCGCCCTCGGCACCATCCACGCGCGGTGGAACCCGGTCCCCGGCCGGTTCAAGGACTACATCGCGATGCCGAAGTTCAACATGTACCAGTCGCTGCACACCACCGTGATCGGCCCCGAGGGCAAGCCGGTGGAGCTGCAGATCCGCACCTGGGGCATGCACCGGCGGGCCGAGTACGGCGTGGCCGCGCACTGGAAGTACAAGGAGGAGACCCTCGCCGGGCGCAAGGCGGGGGACATGCAGTGGCTCCGGCAGCTGCTGGACTGGCAGAAGGAGACCGCCGACCCGGCCGAGTTCCTGGAGTCGTTGCGCTTCGACCTGTCGGTGTCGGAGGTGTTCGTCTTCACGCCCAAGGGCGACGTGATGGCGCTGCCGCAGGGCGCGACGCCGGTCGACTTCGCCTACGCGATCCACACCGAGGTCGGGCACCGCACGATCGGCGCGCGGGTCAACGGGCGGCTGGTGCCGCTGGAGTCCACCCTCGACAACGGCGACGCGGTGGAGATCTTCACCTCCAAGTCGCCGGACGCCGGGCCGAGCCGCGACTGGCTGAACTTCGTCAAGAGCGCCCGCGCCCGCAACAAGATCCGGCACTGGTTCTCCAAGGAGCGCCGCGACACCGCGATCGAGTCCGGCAAGGACTCCATCGCGCGCGCGATGCGCAAGCAGAACATGCCGCTGCAGCGCATGATGTCGGGGGAGGCGCTGCTGGCGCTGGCCCGCGACATGCGCTACCCCGACGTGTCGTCGTTGTACGCGGCGGTCGGCGAGAACCAGGTGTCGGCGCAGACGGTCGTGCAGCGCCTGGTGGACGCCCTCGGCGGCGTGGAGAGCGCCGAGGAGGACCTCGCCGAGATCGCGCTGCCGACGCGGCGCAAGCGCAACCGCCCCTCCACCGACCCCGGCGTGGTGGTGGCGGGCGACCCCGACGTGTGGGTGCGGCTGTCGCGATGTTGCACGCCGGTGCCCGGCGACGACATCGTCGGGTTCGTCACGCGCGGGCACGGGGTGTCGGTGCACCGCGCCGACTGCTCCAACGTGGCCCAGCTCAAGGAGGAGCCGGACCGGCTGATCGACGTCAAGTGGTCGCCGGGCGAGGACTCGGTGTTCCTGGTGGCGATCCAGGTCGAGGCGCTGGACCGGCCGCGGCTGCTGTCGGACGTCACGCGGGTGTTGTCGGACCAGCACGTCAACATCCTGTCGGCGTCGGTGACCACCACCCGCGACCGCGTCGCGGTGAGCCGCTTCACCTTCGAGATGGGCGACCCCAAGCACCTGGGGCACGTCCTGAAGGCCGTGCGGTCCATCGACGGCGTGTACGACGTCTACCGCGTCACCAGCGGCACCAACCGCTGATCCGCGCACACGAAGAAGGGCCGGTCCGCTCGGACCGGCCCTTCGCCGTGCTCAGAGGGGTCAGACGGAGGCGGGCTCCCCGGCGTCCTCGTCCGGGACGAAGTCGATCCCGGCCTCCTTGCGCTGCTGCTCGGTGATCGTCGTCGGCGCGGCCGTCAGCGGGTCGTAGCCGGAGGCGGCCTTCGGGAAGGCGATCACGTCGCGGATGGAGTCCTCGCCGGCCAGCAGCATGACCGTGCGGTCCCAGCCGAAGGCGATGCCGCCGTGCGGCGGCGGGCCGAACTTGAACGCCTCCAGCAGGAACCCGAACTGCGACTCGGCCTCCTGCTTGGACAGCCCCAGCACGTCGAACACCCGCTGCTGCATCTCGGCGCGGTGGATACGGATCGAGCCGCCGCCGATCTCGTTGCCGTTGCAGACGATGTCGTAGGCGTTGGCGAGGGCCGAGCCCGGGTCGGACACGAAGGTGTCGGCGTACTCGGGCTTGGGCGCGGTGAACGGGTGGTGCACCGCCGTCCAGCCGATCTGCTCGCCCTTGTCGTTCTCGACCGGCTCGAACACCGGCGCGTCCACGACCCAGCAGAACGCCCACGCGTTCTTGTCGATCAGCTCGCAGCGACGGCCGATCTCCAGCCGGGCCGCGCCCAGCAGCTCGCGGGTGGAGTGCGGCTTGCCCGCGCCGAAGAACACCGCGTCGCCCGGCTTGGCGCCGACCTTGCCTGCCAGCCCGGCCTTCTCCTCGTCGGACAGGTTCTTGGCGACCGGGCCGCCCAGCGCGCCGTCCTCCTGGACCAGCACGTAGGCGAGGCCGCGCGCGCCGCGCGCCTTGGCCCAGTCCTGCCAGCCGTCCAGCTCCTTGCGGGTCTGGGACGCGCCGCCCGGCATGACCACCGCACCCACGTAGGGGGCCTGGAACACCCGGAAGGAGGTGCCCGCGAAGTACTCGGTCATGTCGGTCAGCTCGTTGCCGAACCGCAGGTCGGGCTTGTCGGAGCCGTAGCGAGCCATGGCGTCGGCGTAGGTGATGTGGGGGATCTCGCCGATCTCGTGGTCGAGGATCTCCTTCCACAACGCGCGCACGATGGCCTCGCCGACCGCCAGGACGTCGTCCTGCTCGGCGAACGACATCTCGACGTCGATCTGGGTGAACTCCGGCTGCCGGTCGGCGCGGAAGTCCTCGTCGCGGTAGCAGCGGGCGATCTGGTAGTACCGCTCCAGCCCGCCGACCATCAGAAGCTGCTTGAACAGCTGCGGGGACTGCGGCAGCGCGTACCAGTGGCCCGGCTTGAGCCGCACCGGGACCAGGAAGTCGCGGGCGCCCTCGGGCGTGGAGCGGGTCAGCGTCGGGGTCTCGACGTTGACGAAGCCGTGCTCGTCCAGCACCCGGTTGACGATCTGCGCGCCCGTGGAGCGGATGCGCATCGCCTTGGCGACCGGCTCGCGGCGCATGTCGAGGTACCGGTACTTGAGCCGGATCTCCTCGTTGACGTTGACGTCGCCCTCGATGGGGAACGGCAGCGGCGCCGACTCCGACAACACCTCGATCTCGGTGGCGGCCACCTCGATCTCGCCGGTGGGCAGCTCGGGGTTCTCGTTGCCCTCGGGCCGCACCCGGACCTCGCCGGTGATCTTGACGCAGTACTCGGCGCGCAGGTCGTGGGCGGTGTCCTCCTCGCGGAAGACGACCTGGGCGGAGCCGGAGGCGTCGCGCAGGTCGATGAAGGTGACGCCCCCGTGGTCGCGGCGGCGCGCGACCCAGCCGGCCAGCGTCACCTGCTGACCGGCGTGCTCCCTGCGGAGCGTCCCCGCCTCGTGCGAGCGGATCATCGTGACAGCCTTTCCTTCAACGTGGCGGTGAGTTCGGTGAGCGGGACGGCGTCCTGGTCGCCGCTGCCCAGATCCTTGACCTGGGCCTCCCCGGCGGCGAGGTCCCGGTCGCCCAGGATGACGGCGTACCGCGCGCCGGACCGGTCGGCGTCCTTCATGGCGCCCTTCAGCTTCTTGCCGCCGAAGGCCATGTCGGCCGCGATCCCGGCCGCGCGCAGCTCGGCCACCAGCGAGAAGACCCGGCGCTCGGCGGCCTCGCCCAGCGCCACCCCGAACGCCTGGCAGCGGGGCTTGGCGGCGAACGCCGCGCCCTCGGCCTCCAGCGCCAGGACGGTGCGGTCCAGGCCGAGGCCGAAGCCGATGCCCGGCAGCGGCGGGCCGCCGATGTCCTCCGACAGCCCGTCGTAGCGGCCGCCGCCGCCGATGCCGGACTGGGCGCCCAGCAGCGGGTGGTCGAACTCGTAGGTGGTGCGGGTGTAGTAGTCCAGCCCGCGCACCAGCGTCGGGGTGTCCTCCCAGGCGACGCCGAGGTCGGCCAGCAGCTCGCGGACCCGGTCGTGGTGGGCCTTGCAGTCGCCGCACAGGTGGTCGGCCATCAGCGGGGCCCCGGCGACCTGCTCGCGGACCTTGGGGCGCTTGTCGTCCAGCACCCGCAGCGGGTTGATCTCGATGCGGGCGCGGGTGGCGTCGTCCAGGTCGAGGCCGCGCAGGAACTCCTGGAGCAGGGCCCGGTAGGCCGGACGGCACTCCTTGCAGCCCAGCGAGTTCAGCAGCAGCCGCACCTGCGTGAGGCCGAGGCTCTTGTACCAGTTCGCCGCGATGGCGATGGTCTCGGCGTCGACCTGCGGGTCCTCGCTGCCGATCGCCTCCAGGTCGAGCTGGTAGAACTGCCGGTACCGGCCGGCCTGCGGCTGCTCGGCGCGGAACGCCGGGCCGCTGGTCCACACCTTCACCGGCAGCCCGCCCTGCTTGTGCAGGTTGTGCTCCAGCACCGAGCGCAGCACGGTGGCGGTGAACTCCGGGCGCAACGTCAGCGAGCGGCCGCCGCGGTCCTCGAAGGTGTACATCTCCTTGGACACCACGTCGGTGGACTCGCCGACCCCGCGCTTGAACAGGTTGGTGTCCTCGAAGACCGCCAGCTCCAGGTAGCCGTACCCGGCGAGCCGGGCCTGCTCGGCGAACGCCTCGCGGATGGCGTAGAACAGGTCCGCCTGCGGCGGCGCGTACTCCTTGACCCCCTTGGGGGCCTGAAAGCTCGAACTCATGATCTTTTAGGCTCAGAATCCCTTGTCAGGCCCGTCCTGGGGAGCCAGCTCCGCCAGGAAGGGGTTGGTGCCGCGCTCGCGGCCGATGGTGGTCTGCGGGCCGTGGCCGGGCAGCACGGCGGTCTGGTCCGGCATCGTCAGGCACACCCGCGCCAGGCTGGCAAGGATCTGCTCGTACGAGCCGCCGGGCAGGTCGGTGCGGCCGATCGACCCGGCGAACAGCAGGTCCCCGGTGAACATCACGTCGGGCACCTCGCCGGCCGGCGGGGTCCGGAAGGTCACCGAGCCCGGCGTGTGGCCGGGCGCGTGGTCGACGGTGAAGTCCAGGCCCGCCAGCGTGATCGCCTGGCCGTCGGTCAGCTCCTGCACGTCGTCCGGCTCGGCCAGCGTGATCCCGCCGAACAGCTGCTGGCCCGCCTGGAGCGACAGCCCCTTGGCCGGATCGGTCAGCAGGTCGCGGTCGTCGGGATGGATGTAGGCCGGGACGTCCTTGGCGCCGCACACCGGCGCGACCGACCACACGTGGTCGATGTGGCCGTGGGTGAGCAGCACCGCGACCGGCTTCAGCCGGTGCTCGCGCAGGATCTCGTCGATCCCGGCCTCGGCGTCCTGGCCCGGATCGATGATCACGCACTCCTCGCCCGCGGCGGGCGCCACCACGTAGCAGTTGGCGGCGAACGAACCAGCGGGGAACCCGGCGACGAGCACGGTCGTCCTTCCTGAAGACCTTCTTGGAGAGTCTCGCGTCCTGCGGCCGGGCGTCCCCGGGCGCGCGCGATGCCTCCGAGGGTACCGGCGTGGCCGTGGCCACCGCGAACGAGATGGCCCGATCGCCGTGTCGGCGGCATCCGGGCCGTTCGGGGCGGGGCGGCGGCCGTGCCGGGCCAGCGGCGCGCGGGCTCCCACGGCCCGCTACTATGCGCTGCACGTTCACCAGATCACGGCGGAGAGGCGGGCACGTGGCGGCCAAGGACCGCAAGAAGCAGTTGGCTCGGCAGCGCTATGAGCGCCAGGAGCAGCGGCGGCAGGCGGAGGCCGCCCGCGCCCGCCGCTTGAAGATCGTCGGCTCGGTGGCCGCGGTCGCGGTGATCGCCGGTGCCGGGGCGGGCGTCGCCGCCGCGGTGGGCGGCAAGGACGACGGCGACAAGGCGTCCGAGGCGGGAGCCGACGCCTCGGCGACCCCGCAGGCCAAGGCCAAGCCGGGGGAGTGCGCCTACACCGCCGCGAGCGAGCCGGGCGCCCCCAAGGGCCTGGGCACCCCGCCCGTCAAGCCCGCCTACCAGGGCACGGTCAAGGCGACGATCAAGACCAGCCAGGGCGACATCGGCCTGACGCTGGACGGCGCCAAGGCCCCCTGCGCGGTCAACTCGTTCGCGTTCCTGGCCAAGAAGGACTTCTGGAACAAGACCCACTGCCACCGGCTGTCCACCAGCGAGGGCCTGAAGATGCTCCAGTGCGGCGACCCCACCGGCAAGGGCTCCGGCGGCCCCGGGTACCAGTTCGACAACGAGAACACCGAGGGCGCCAAGTACGGCAAGGGCACCCTGGCGATGGCCAACGCGGGCCAGTCCCCGACCGGGGGCGGCACCAACGGCAGCCAGTTCTTCCTGGTGTACGGCGACTCGCAGCTCTCGCCGGACTACACGGTCTTCGGCGAGATCACCTCGGGGCTCGACAAGCTGGAGGCCGTCGCCAAGGCGGGCATCGACAAGCCGGGCCAGGACGGCACCGGCGAGCCGAAGAAGAAGGTCACGATCCAGGACGTCGCGATCGCCGGGAAATAGGCGAACGGGATACTAAGGTGTGGAGGGTCCGGTGGGTGTGAGCACGGCCGGGTCCGCGATACAGGAGGCAAGCGTGTCCAGCGCGACCGATCCTTGGGGCCGGGTGGACGAAGACGGCACCGTCTACGTGAAGACGTCGGACGGTGAACGCGTCGTGGGGTCCTGGCAGGCGGGCGCCCCCGAGGAGGCCCTGGCGTACTTCAAGCGCAAGTACGACTCGCTGGCCACCGAGATCGGGCTGCTCGAACAGCGGGTCAAGACCACCGACCTGCAGCCGCAGCAGGCCCAGCAGAGCATCGCGCGGCTGCGCGAGCAGGTCACCGACGCGCACGCGGTCGGCGACCTGGAGTCGCTGGTCCGGCGGCTGGACGCGCTGACCGAGCTGGTCGGGCAGCGCCGCGAGCAGGTCAAGGCCCAGCGCGAGCACGCCCGGCACGAGGCGCGCGAGGTCAAGGAGCGCATCGTCGCCGAGGCCGAGCGCATCGCGGCCGAGGAGACGCACTGGAAGAACGGCGGCGAGCGGCTGCGCCAGCTGGTCGAGGAGTGGAAGGCCGCCGACCGCATCGACCGGCCCACCGAGACCGCGCTGTGGAAGCGCCTGTCGTCGGCCCGCAACGCCTTCACCAAGCGCCGCAAGGCCTACTTCGCGACGCTGGACGACCAGCGCGAGGAGGCCCGCAAGGACAAGGAGCGCCTGGTCGCCGAGGCCGAGGCGCTGGCGGGCTCCACCGACTGGGGCGACACCGCCGCCGCCTACCGCGACCTCATGCGCCGCTGGAAGCTGGCCGGCCGCGCCTCCCGGGACGTGGAGGAGGACCTGTGGACCCGCTTCAAGGGCGCCCAGGACACCTTCTTCGCCGCGCGCGGCGCCGCGTTCGCCGAGCGCGACGCCGAGTTCCAGGGCAACGCCGAGGTCAAGGAGCAGATCCTGGCCGAGGCCGAGAAGCTGCTGCCGGTCCGCGACGTGCGCGCCGCCCGCCAGGCGCTGCGCTCGGTCCAGGAGCGCTGGGAGGCGGCGGGCATGGTGCCGCGCGACCAGCGCGACCGGCTGGAGGGGCGGCTCCGCAAGATCGAGGAGACGATCCGGGGCGCCGAGGAGCAGGAGTGGCGGCGCACCAACCCCGAGGCCCGCGCCCGCGCCGAGGCCACCGTGGCGCAGCTGCGCAACTCGATCGAGCAGCTGGAGAAGCGGCTGGACAAGGCCCGTACCGCCGGGCGCGACAAGGACGTCCGCGACGCCGAGGAGGCCCTGACGGCCCGCCGCGCGTGGCTGGAGGAGGCCGAGCGCACGCTCGCCGAGTTCTCCTGACGTTCTTCTGGAACGCCTCCTGGGCCGGGCCTTGGAAGCTACGCGGTCCGGCCGAGGAAGGCCAGTAGCCGGGTCTGCTCGTCGGCGCCGCGCGGCGGCCGCAGGGCGGTCCCGAGCCGCCCGTCGCCGCGCAGCGCGGCGGCCACCACCTGCGCGGTCGCGAACGCGTGGTGCACCAGGTCGGGGTCCAGCCGGGCGGGCTGCCCGGTGGCCCGCGCCAGGTCCCAGGTGTGCACCAGCGGCTCCAGGATGTAGCCGCCCAGGTAGTCGCCCAGCGGCAGGTCGCCCAGCGCGCCGAACGGGATGGGGCGGCGCAGCGCGGCCGGGGTGAGGGCGGCGGCGCACTCCTTACGCGCCGCCCGCCAGGCCGTCAGCGGGTCCCCGGCGCAGAACCGGGCCGGGTCGGCGGTGACGTCGGGCTCCGGCTCGCCGGTGGCCAGCGCCAGCACCAGGTGCTGCCCGCCGATGACGTGCCCGGCCACCTCCAGCGCGGTCCACCCGGCGCACGGCGACGGCGCGTCCCAGCCGTCCGGCGGGACGTCCGCCACCCTGCGCTCGAACAGATCCAGTGCCCGCCGGTAGCCGCTGAGTTCCTGAGCCATGGCGCCCAGTGACCCGCGATCGGCCCGCGCTGTCAAGCGCTATGGGAAAGATCGACCGCGGGCCGCCGGACCGCCTCAGCCGGTGGTGGCGCCGCGTTCCCGCAACATCCGCTCCATCAGGTCGATCTCCGAGCGCTGCCCGTCCACCATGGTCCGCGCCAGCCGCCGCACCTGCTCGTCGCCCGCCAGCGTCAGCGCGGCCTGCGCCATCTGGACCCCGGCCCGGTGGTGCACGATCATCAGCTGCAGGAAGCGCACCTCGGCGGCCCGCCCGGACAGCCGCTCCAGCTCGGCGAGCTGCTCGCGGGTCGCCATGCCGGGCATCGTGAAGGCCCCGCCCCCGGCGGCCCCGCCGGGGTGGCCGGGGTGCCCGGCCATCCAGCGCATCGTGCCCGCCGGGTCGGTCTTGGGCGCGCCCCAGCGGTCCAGCCAGGCGGTCATCATGCCGATCTGCGACTGCTGGGTGGTGGCGATGTCGAACGCCAGCGTCCGCACGGCCTCGTCGCGGGTGCGGTCGCGGACGGTGAACGCCATCCGCACCGCCTGGGAGTGGTGGGTGCTCATGTCCCGCGCGAACCCGGCCTCGGGGCCGTCGGGGCCGGGCTCGCCCGACCGCAGCGCGGCCAGCCCCGCGAAGGCCGCGGCGGCCACCAGGACCAGCACCGCGAGGACGGCGGTGACCCGCCGCCCGCGCGGTGCCGGACGGCGGTCCGCCGCGTCCTCCGTGAGGTCGGCCGCAGGGGCGTCCTGCGTCACGCGGCGTCCTTCGCGCCGGTGCAGGCCGCGCCCGGCTCGGGCGTCTGCGGGCCCTTCACGTAGGCGCGCAGGAACGCGTCGACGCGCGGGTCGCCGGCGTCCTGCACCTTGACCTGCTTGCCCCACGCCGACAGCACGATCGGGGCGTCCAGGCCGGGGTAGGGGCTCATCAGCGAGTAGTCGGTCGCCTTGACCTTCGCGCCCAGCGCGGCCACCTGCGCGGCGTCCAGGCCGGGCCGGTAGGTGATCCACACCGCGCCGTGCTCCATGGAGTGCACGGCGTTCTCGTTGCGCAGCGGCCGGTCGTAGACGCGGGCGTCGCAGTTCTGCCACATCGGGTCGTGCGAGCCGCCCATCGGCGGGGCGGTGTCGTAGGTGACGGCGTCGGTGGTGTGCTCGCGGCTCAGGTCGTCCTTCTGGACCAGGCCCGCGATCGAGCCGCCGCCGTCGGCCGAGGACGGCCGCGACTGGAGGAAGGCGAAACCGATGGCGACGGCGGCCACCAGGCCGATGACGCCGAAGAAAATGATGCCGCCCCAGGGCACCTGGCGCTGGGTCAGGGCGTTGCGCTGCTGCGCGCGGTTACGAGCGCTCTTGGACATTCTTATCCCCTTGTGGGTGCTTTTAGGTGATGACGGAGGTGTTCGGACTGAACGGCCGGTCCATCACAACCTGAGCACCTGCAGGGCACTGAGGGACGGCGGCGCGGGCGTCGTCGACGCCGACGGCCCGACGAGCCAGCCCAGCCGGGGCGGCAACCGCAGCAGCGTGCGGCGGGAAGGGGCGACCAGGGCCAGCACCATCAGCGACAGCAGCACCGCCAGGCACAGGCAGGCGTGCGCCGGGTCGAGCGGGGCCCGGTCGGCGGGCGCGATCGCCTGGGCGAGGTCCGGGACCGCCAGGTGTGCCAGCGGGCTGTGGCCCGCCGCATGGGCGGCCTCGTGGCCCGAGGCGGAGCCGGTGAGCAGGGCGGGCGCGGTCGGGGCGGCGGGGACACCGGCGTCGTGCGCGGTGCAGAGCCGCAGCGCCGGGGCGTGTCCCAGGCCGTAGCTGAAGACCAGCCCGCCCACCAGGAACAGCGCGATGAGCAGGCCCGCGAGCCCATGGCGCTGCCGGTGGTGCCGCCTGAGTGCGCCGATCCCCGTCATGGCCCCGCTGTCACCTCCTCGTTCCCATCGCTTGACCCAGCGCCGTCCCGGTCACCCGAGAGCAACGCCGCGACCCGGCCGGGGGTTCCCGGTCCGGCTCGGTCTCGCGACGGAGCGCGGACCATCCTCGCGGACCAGGCTTTACCGAAGATTACCGTCGAGGATGGACGCATGTGGAGCACCTTCGCGAGCCTCTGGCGCGCCCGGACGGCCAGGGCGCTCGCGGCGGCGGCCCTCCAGGCGGCGCTGATGGCGGCCCTATTGGGAGCCTACGGATATGCGCGGCACCTGGTGGACGGCCGTTTCGACACCGCCTTCGAGCACGCCCGGTTCCTGTGGAACTTCGAACGCGAGCTGGGCCTGCCTGACGAAGCCGCCTTACAGCGCGCCGCCCTGGACTGGAGCCTCCGCTGGGTATGGCCCGCCAACCAGTACTACGTGCGGGTCCACTTCCCCGCCTCGATCCTGTTCATGATCTGGGTCTACCTGCGGCACCGCCGCGCCTGGCCGCGCATCCGGGCCGCGATCCCGCTGTCGGCGGCCCTCGCGCTGGTGATCCACGCCCTGTACCCGCTGGCCCCGCCCCGTCTACTGCCCTCACCCGACATGGGGGACATGATGATGTTGGACCTGATGACCGTCTACGGGCCCAGCGCCTACGCCACCGAGCCCGGCGAGGGCATGGCCAACCAGTTCGCCGCGATGCCGTCGTTGCACGTCGGCTGGGCGGTGCTGATCGCCTGGGGGATCATCCGCTACGGCCGCACCCGGTGGCGCTACCTGGCGGTGCTGCACCCCGTGGTGACGCTGCTGGTGGTCGTGCTGACCGCCAACCACTACTGGCTGGACGGCGCGGTCGGCGTCGCGGTGGTCGTGGTGGCGCTGGTGGCGACCTTCTGGCTGGAGCGTCCCCCGGCTCCGGCGCGGCCGGAAATGTCGGTCCCCCGAGATAGTGTCGGAGCGTGACCAGTGTGGGACCGGGCCAGCCGGAGGGCCTCTTCGACGACCCGGCGCAGGAGCGGCCCGACGAGCGCGACGCGCCCGCCGGACCGGGTGACGGAGCAGCGGAGGCAGCCTCCTCCGCAGCGGGCGGCCGCACGGGCGCAGGCGCGTCCCCGAACGGCGCCGAACAACCCCTGGCGGTGCGGATGCGGCCCCGCGGCCTGGACGAGGTCGTCGGGCAGGCCCACCTGCTGGGCCCCGGCACCCCCATCCGGCAACTGGTCGACCGCGACGTCCCCATGTCGCTGGTGCTCTGGGGCCCGCCCGGCACCGGCAAGACCACCCTCGCCACCGTGGTCAGCCAGGCCACCCAGCGCCGCTTCGTGGAAGTCTCGGCCGTCAGCGATGGCGTCAAGCGCGTCCGCGCCGAGATCGACCTCGCCCGCCGCGAGCTCGGCATGTCCGGCCGCCAGACCGTGCTGTTCGTCGACGAGGTGCACCGCTTCAACAAGGCCCAGCAGGACGCGCTGCTGCCCGCCGTGGAGAACCGCTGGGTCTCCTTCATCGGCGCCACCACCGAGAACCCCTTCTTCTCGGTGATCAGCCCGCTGCTGTCGCGCTCGTTGCTGCTCACCCTGGAGCCCCTCGGCGAGGACGACCTGCGCGAGGTGGTCCGCCGCGCGCTCGCCGACGAGCGCGGCCTGGGCGGCGCGGTCACCCTCGACCCGGCCGCCGAGGACCACCTGATCCGGCTCGCCGGCGGCGACGCCCGCCGTGCCCTCACCTACCTGGAGGCCGCCGCCCTGGTGGTGGCCGACGGCGAGGTCATAGACGCCGACGTGCTGGAGCGCGCCGTCGACCGCGCCGCGGTCCGCTACGACCGCGAGGGCGACCAGCACTACGACGTCATCAGCGCCTTCATCAAGAGCATCCGCGGCAGCGACGCCGACGCCGCGCTGCACTACCTGGCCCGCATGATCGAGGCGGGCGAGGACCCCCGCTTCATCGCCCGGCGGCTGATCGTGCACGCCAGCGAGGACGTCGGCATGGCCGACCCCACCGCGCTCCAGACCGCCGTCGCCGCCGCCCAGGCGGTGGAGTTCGTCGGCCTGCCCGAGGCCCGCATCAACCTCGCCCAGGCGGTCATCCACCTGTCGCTGGCGCCCAAGTCCAACGCGGTGATCATGGCGGTGGACGGCGCGCTGGGCGACGTGCGCAAGGGCCTGGCCGGGCCGGTGCCCGGCCACCTGCGTGACGCGCATTACAAGGGCGCGGCGCGCATCGGGCACGGCGAGGGGTACAAGTACGCCCATGACCACCCCGGCGGCGTGGTGCGCCAGCAGTACGCGCCCGACGCGGTCCACGGCCGCGAGTACTACCGGCCCACCCGGCACGGCGCCGAGGGGCGCTTCTCGGAGGTGCTGGCCCGCATCCGCTCGGTGCTGCGCGGCGACCCCGGCGACCGCCGGGGCTGACCGGCCGCACGCGTGCCGGGGCGCGTGTGCCCCAGCCGTTCCCGGCCTTGACCCGCACGGCGTCCCGCCCGATGGTCCCGCCATCGGCGGCCCCGTCCCGGTAGCCTGCCCCCGGAGATCCCGGGCCCGGCCCGGGGGCTCCCGCGCCTCGCACGGCCGTGACCGGCGCTCGCGGTAGGGTCTGTCACCACGGTGCGGGCCGCCGTGGGCAGCACAACCTCAGCGGCCGGCCCACCCGCGGTCCGACCGCACGCAGCCCGACCACAACCAGCCGACACGCACGCAGCCGACAGACGTAGCCGACACAGCGAACGGAAGCCCTGATGCTCACTGGTGGACAGCTCGCAGGTCTCATCGTGGCCGTGTTCTGGGCGGTACTGGTCTCCTTCCTCGCCTACACCCTTCTCAAACTCGCCCGTCTGCTCGGCGAGGCCGCCGAGATGGTGCGCGACGTCGGGGAGCAGGCCGGCCCCCTGCTGAAGGACATGACCCGCACGGTCCGGCGCGCCGACGAGCAGCTCGGCCGCACCGACGTGATCACCAAGCAGGTCGGCGCCGTCACCCAGAACGTGTCGGCGGTGACCACCGTGATGACCTCGGTGGTCGGCGGCCCGCTGGTCAAGGCCGCGGCCTTCTCCTACGGGGTCCGCAAGGCCCTCGGCAACCGCGACGGCGGCGGCTCGGACGGCGGTCCGGCCGGGGGCGACCGCCCCCAGCTGGCGGCCCGGTCCGGCGGTAAGGGGCGCAGGTGAGAAGATTGTTCTGGCTCTCGGTGGGCGCCGGCGCCGGCGTCTACGCCACCCACCGCGTCAAGCGGAAGGTGGAGCGCG
The DNA here is from genome assembly GCF_001552635.1 of Actinomadura hibisca NBRC 15177. Taxonomy (GTDB): domain Bacteria; phylum Actinomycetota; class Actinomycetes; order Streptosporangiales; family Streptosporangiaceae; genus Spirillospora; species Spirillospora hibisca. The sequence goes on from NZ_BCRO01000093.1 coordinate 14,546, forward strand.
TCGTGCAGGCGTGGTCCCCGGAGGGCGTCGCCGCGCGCGCGGTGACCGCCGGGCAGTCCACCGGGGCGCGGCTGCGCGGCTTCGCCGCCGACGTGCGCGTGGAGATGCACGCGCGCGAGGCCGAGCTGCGCGAGGCGGTCCGCATGGACCAGGCCCCGCCCGAGTCCGACGGCGCCCGGCGCCGGGTCCTGCGGGGCCGCTACACCATCATCGACGACGACAAGGATGGCCACTGATCATGGAGTCGGCAGAGGTCGCGCGCCGCTTCCTCAAGTACTTCGAGCAGCGCGGGCACACCGTGATGCCCTCGGCCAGCCTGATCGCCGAGGACCCGACCCTGCTGCTGGTCCCCGCCGGGATGGTGCCGTTCAAGCCCTACTTCCTCGGCCAGCGGACGCCGCCGGCGCCCCGGATGACCAGCGCGCAGAAGTGCGTGCGCACGCCGGACATCGAGGAGGTCGGCAAGACCACCCGGCACGCCACGTTCTTCCAGATGCTGGGCAACTTCTCCCTCGGGGACTACTTCAAGGAGCAGGCGATCCCGTTCGCGTGGGAGCTGCTCACCGCCCCCGTCGCCGACGGCGGGTTCGGGTTCCCCGAAGAGAAGTTGTGGGTCACCGTCTACCACGACGACGACGAGGCCCACGACATCTGGCACACCAAGGTCGGCGTGCCCGAGGGCCGCATCCAGCGCCGCGGCCTCGCCGACAACTACTGGCACATGGGCGTGCCCGGCCCCGGCGGCCCCTGCTCGGAGATCTACTACGACCGCGGGCCCGAGTACGGCGACGAGGGCGGCCCGGTGGCCGACGAGGACCGGTACCTGGAGGTCTGGAACCTCGTCTTCATGCAGAAGCAGCTGGGCGCGGTCCGCTCCAAGGTGGACTTCGACGTCACCGGCGACCTGCCCGCCAAGAACATCGACACCGGCATGGGCCTGGAGCGCATGGCCGCGATCCTCCAGGGCGTCGACAACATCTACGAGACCGACACCCTGTGGAAGGTCCTGGAGCGCGCCGCCGAGCTGACCGGCACCCGCTACGGCCGCGACCTGCGGAACGACGTGTCGCTGCGCGTGGTCGCCGACCACGTGCGCAGCGGCACGATGATGGTCGCCGACGGCATCCGCCCCGGCAACGAGGGTCGCGGCTACGTGCTGCGCCGCATCCTGCGCCGCTCCATCCGCAACCTGCGGCTGCTCGGCGGGCAGGAGGCCGGGCTCATGCACGAGCTGACCGCCGCCGCGATCTCGGCGATGGGCGAGCAGTACACCGACCTGGTGCGCACCGCCGCCAACATCCACACCGTGATCGACGCCGAGGAGGAGTCCTTCCTCCAGACGTTGCGCACCGGCACCGCGATCTTCGACACCGCGGCCGCCGAGGCCAAGCGGTCGGGCGGCGCGGCGCTGGCGGGCGACCAGGCGTTCAAGCTGCACGACACCTACGGCTTCCCCATCGACCTCACGCTGGAGATGGCCCAGGAGCAGGGCCTGGAGGTCGACGAGGCCGGGTTCCGCCGGCTGATGAAGGAGCAGCGCGACCGCGCCAAGAAGGACGCCCAGGACAAGAAGACCGGCAACCTCGACGTCTCGGTCCTGGACGAGCTGCTCAACGCCTCCGGCGGCAAGGTCGACTTCATCGGCTACAACAACGTGGTCGCCGAGGCGCGGCTGGCGGGCCTGCTGGTCAACGGCGCCAACGTCCAGGCCGCCGGCGAGGGCGCCGAGGTCGAGGTCGTGCTCGACCGCACCCCCTTCTACGCCGAGGGCGGCGGCCAGCTCGCCGACCAGGGCCTGATCAAGCTCGGCAACGGCGCGGTCGTGGTGGTGGAGGACGTGCAGTCGCCGCTGCCCGGCCTGGTGGTGCACCGGGGCCGCGTCCGGCAGGGCGAGGTCCAGGTCGGCGACACCGCCTACGCCGAGATCGACGTCGAGCGGCGGCGCGCCATCTCCCGCTCGCACTCGGCCACCCACATGGTGCACGCCGGGTTCCGGCGCGCGCTCGGCGAGTCGGCCGCCCAGGCCGGGTCGGAGAACTCGCCCGGCCGCTTCCGCTTCGACTTCACCGCCGCCGGCGCCGTGCCGATCAGCGTGCTGCGCGACGTCGAGGACGAGGTCAACGAGGTCCTGATCAACGACCTGGACGTGCGGGCCTTCCACACCTCCATCGACGAGGCTCGCGCCATGGGCGCGCTCGCGCTGTTCGGCGAGAAGTACGGCGACGAGGTCCGCGTCGTGGAGATCGGCGACTACTCCCGCGAGTTGTGCGGCGGCACCCATGTCGCGAGCTCGGGGCAGCTCGGCCTGGTCAAGGTGCTGGGCGAGTCGTCCATCGGCGCCGGGGTGCGCCGGGTGGAGGCGCTGGTCGGCATCGACGCCTTCCGGTTCCTGGCCAAGGAGAACGTGCTGGTCGCCCAGCTCGCCGAGCAGATGAAGACCCGCAAGGAGGAGCTGCCCGAGCGCGTCGCGGGCGTCGTCTCCCGGCTGCGCGAGGCCGAGCGGGAGCTGGAGCGGCTGCGCTCCCAGCAGGTCCTCGCCATCGCCGCGTCGCTGGCCGACGGCGCCAAGGACGTGGGCGGCGTGGCGTTCGTGGGGCACCGCGCCCCCGACGGCACCGGCGCCGACGACCTGCGCAAGCTCGCCGTCGACGTGCGCGGCCGCCTCCAGGCCCGCCCGGCCGTGGTGATGGTCGCGGGCGCGCCCAAGGACCGTCCCGTCGTGGTCATCGCCGTCACCGAGGGCGCGCGCGAGCGCGGCCTGAAGGCCGGCAAGCTGGTCGGCCTCGCCGCCAAGACCCTCGGCGGCGGCGGAGGCGGCAAGGACGACCTGGCCCAGGGCGGAGGTGCGGACGCCGGAGCGATCGGCGACGCGCTGGCCGCCGTCGAACGAGCCGTAGGGGCCGCGTGAGCGACCAGCCCGCCGTGAGCGGAGCGCAAACATGAGGCAGGGAATCCGGCTCGGGGTCGATGTGGGCAGCGTCCGCATCGGCGTGGCCCGCAGCGACCCCGGCGGGATCCTCGCCTCGCCCCTGGAGACCGTGAAGAGCGGCAAAGGGGACATCGACCGCCTCGCGGCGCTGGTCGCCGAGCATGAGGCCGTCGAGGTGATCGTGGGCCTGCCCACCTCGCTGTCGGGCCGTGAGGGCCCGGCGGCGGCGGCCGCGCGCAGGTTCGCGAACTGGCTGGCCGACCGGCTTCCCCCGGAGACGTCGGTCCGGCTGTACGACGAAAGGCTCACCACCGTCACGGCCGAGAGCGGCCTGCGCGCCGGGGGAGTCCACGGCCAGGCCCGTCGCCGGGTCGTCGATCAGGCCGCCGCGGCGGTCCTGCTTCAGGCGGCCCTGGACGGGGAACGGTTGACGGGACGGCCCCCAGGCGAGATCGTCCGGGGAAGCGCATGAACGATTTGGACCTTTTCTCAGATCCCTACGGTCGCGACGGCCAGCCGGTGGACGGTCCGCCGGGCCGCCGCGGGCAGCGCACCGCGCGCAAGAAGCAGCGCAAGCGCAAACGCAAGAACAGCGCCGTGGTGTTCTTCTCGCTGGCCATCCTGGTCGCGGTGCTGGGCACCGGGGGCGTGCTGGGCTACGCCTTCCTGGACAACCGGATGAACCCGCCCGACTACGAGGGCCAGGGCGCCGGGCACGTCACCGTCCAGGTCAAGGAGGGCGACCTCGGCGGCACCATCGCCGCCACCCTGCAGAAGCACGACGTGATCAAGAGCGTGCGGGCCTTCATGAAGGTCTACGCCAACGAGCCCGACGCCAGCAAGATCCAGCCGGGCTACTACCAGATGCGGCTGCGCATGTCGTCCAAGGCGGCGATGGCCCACCTGCTGGACTCCAAGTCCCGCTCGGGCAACCAGATCATCATCTCCGAGGGGCTGCGCGCCACCGAGGTGTTCGCCAGGCTGTCGCAGAAGACCGGCATCCCGGCCAAGGACTTCGTGGCGGCGTCGCGCAACCCCAGGGCGCTCGGGCTGCCGTCGTGGGCGAAGGCGCCCGCCGGCGCCCTCAACCAGGTCGAGGGCTACCTGTTCCCGGGCCGCTACGACCTGAACCCGAACGCGACGGCGGCGCAGATCCTCAAGCAGATGGTGGCCCGCTTCAACCAGGAGGCCGAGCGGCTGGACCTGGTCAACGCCTCGCGCGAGGTCGACATGCGGCCCGAGCAGGTGATCACCATGGCGAGCCTGATCCAGGCCGAGGGCGGCAAGCCCCAGGACCTGCCCAAGATCGCGCGGGTGGTGCTCAACCGCTTCAAGATCGGGTGGCCGCTGGCGTTCGACACCTCGGTGTTGTACTTCCTGAACAAGCGCACGCTGGACGTGCGCTTCAAGGAGACCGAGACCGAGCACCCCTACAACACCTACCGGCACAAGGGGCTCACGCCGGGGCCGATCAGCAACCCCGGCGAGGCGGCGATCAAGGCGGTGCTGAAGCCGGCCAGCGGCGGGTGGATGTACTTCGTGGCCACCGACCCGCACCGCAAGATCACCAAGTTCGCGGAGACGAAGGCGGAGTTCGACCAGCTCGTCGCCGAGTTCCGCCAGTGGCAGCGCAAGAACCCGGGCAACTGATCCGGTGGGGACGACCATGACCGGACGAGCATGACCGCGCGGGCCGCGGTGCTGGGCTCGCCGATCGTCCACTCGTTGTCGCCGGTGCTGCACCGGGCGGCGTACGCCGCGCTGGGGCTGGACGGCTGGTCCTACACCGCGCACGAGTGCGGCGAGGACGGGCTGGCCGGTTTCCTGGCGGGGCTCGACGCCTCCTGGGCGGGCCTGTCGTTGACGATGCCGCTCAAGCGGGTCGCGCTCGACCTCGCCGACACGGTGTCAGACCTCGCGGTCGCGGTCGGCGGGGCTAACACGATCGTATTGCGCGACGGTCGGCGGCACGCCGACAACACCGACGTGCACGGCATTGTGACGGCGCTGACCGAGGCGAGCCTGGCCGCGCCCGCCTCGGCGCTGGTCCTGGGCGGGGGCGCGACGGCCGCCTCGGCGCTGGCGGCGCTGGCGGAGCTGGGCCTGACCGAGGTGGGGCTCGCGGTGCGCGAGCCGTCCCGGGCCGCCGAGACGGTGGCGGTGGGCGAGCGGTTCGGGTTGAAGGTGCCGGTAGGCACGCTCGACCGGGTGCCCGTGATGCCACCGGTCGAGTTGGTCGTGTCCACGCTGCCGGGCACGGCCGCCGACACGTTCGCCGAGCCGGTGGCCGCGTCGGGGGCGGCGCTGTTCGACGTGGTGTACGCGCCGTGGCCGACGACGCTGGCGGCGGCAGTACAGGACGCGGGCGGAACCGTGGTCGGTGGTTTCGAGATGTTGCTGCACCAGGCGGTGCGGCAGGTGACGCTGATGACCGGCCGCGCCGACGTGCCGGTGGCGGCGATGCGCGCCGCTGGGGAAGCCGAACTGGCCCGCCGCGCCGCCGCCTGACCCGCCCGTCCTCGCGGCGGGGTCAGTGCGGAGCCGGTGGCGGCACCGGGGGAGGCGCGGGCGGGGTCTGCGCGCGGCGGCGTTTCATCGCCTCGTGCACGGTGGTCATCACCATCGGCAGGATCACGCTGAGCCAGAAGTCGCGCCATCCCCACGTCCGGGTCGCCACGCCGCCCATGCTGGCGACGGCGACCAGGCCCAGGGCGAGCGCCGCCCAGTGCCGCAGCAGCAGCCGGACGGGCGCGCGGCCGGGCCGTCCCGGCAGCAGGTCCGCCAGCGGCAGGTCGCGGGCGTGCGCCTGCTGCACCACGATCGCGTCGGGCAGCCAGTGCAGCACGTCCCGGCCGCGCGCCAGCGGGGCGCGGGCCGTCGCGAGCAGGCCCTCCATCCGCCACCACAACATCCACAGCGAGGAGCGGCCGTCGCCGGGACGGCCGTTGCGGCGCGGGTCGGTGACCGTGTCGCCGACCAGGGCCTGCAGGAGCCGCCCGACCAGCGGGCCGGGCACCCCGCGCGGGTCGCGCAGCAGCGCCGCCAGCGCGACCGGCAGCCCGTGGTGCCACAACGCCAGCCGCCAGACCGGCTCGACGCCGGGCCCGAACGGCGACACGTCGTAGGTCTCGATCCAGGCGTGCCGGTCGGCCGGGTCCACCCGCCCGCGCAACCAGTCGTAGGCGGCCAGCAGCCGTTCGTCGTTGCGCTCGGGGTCGGCCTCGGCCAGCGTCACCAGCACGAACGCGGTGTGCGTCACGGTCGGCGCCGCGCTGGGCGTGGGCCCCCACGCGGGCCGGTTCACGCTGCGGTCGGCCGTCAGCCACTCGACGCCGCGCCGCACCGCGTCGTCGTGCGGGTCGAGCCGCACCAGCGCGCGCAGCGCCAGGCAGGTCAGCCACACCCGCGACGGGCAGCCCAGCAGCGAGCCCCAGCCGCCGTCGGGGTTCTGGTTGCGCAGCAGCCAGGCGTGCCCGCGCCGCAGGTCGGGCGCGCCGGCGCGCAGGCCGCAGCGGGCCCCGGACAGGAACCGCACGATCCAGGCGGTGGCCTCCACGACCGGGATGCCGAGGCTGGTCTTGGTCGCCCAGCCGCCGTCGCGCAGCGGGTCGGCCGAGGACTCCTGCCGCGCGGCCAGGAACGCCAGGCCGTCGTCGAAGTGCTCGAACGGCCGCCCGGTCTCGGTGAAGGCGAGCAGCCCCAGGGCGGTCGCGGTCGCGCCCGGCTCGGGCCGCGACAGCTCGTGGTACCAGCCGCCGCCCGCGCCGAGGTCGGGCGCGTAGGTCCCGCGCAGCACCTCCAGCGCCTCGTCCAGGCGGGCGGTGAGCGCGGCCATGTCGAGCGCGGCGACCGGGGAGCTGTGCTGGGGGTTCACGATGCTGACCTTTCACCCGGTATGTGCCCGTTTCGCCAGTTTCCGCAACCTTCCGGTACCGCCGATCTGACCGCCCGCGTACAGATCACCGGGGCGCGCCGCCGGGCACGTTCTGTGACGACCCCCGGGGAGGCGCGGTGACCGAACGCTCGGAGCCCGACTGCGTGTTGTGCCCGCCGCTGCGGTTCCGGCTGAACGCCATGGCGGACCTGCCGGGCGCGTCGGCCGTGCTGGCGGCGGGCGGCGGCCTGTTCCTGATGCCGGACCTGGCGCCGCTCGCCGACGGGCACCTGCTGCTGGTGTCGGAGGAGCACCTGACGTGCGCGGGCGAGTTCGACGCCGCGCTGTGGACGCGGGCCCGCCGCTGGCGCGACCGCGTCGCCCGCCTGTACGAGACCGCCTACGGCAGCCCCGACCTGGCGCTGTTCGAGCACGGCCCGGGGAGCCCGCAGGGCGGGGGAGCGTGCATCGACCACGCGCACTGGCATCTGCTGCCGTCGGTCACCGGGATGCGGGCGGTGCTGGAGGCGTTCGGGCGGCCCGGGGAGGAGGGCTCCCACGGCGCGCTGCGCGCCCGCTTTCGCGCCGGGCGCTCCTACCTGCTGGTCGAGGAGGACGGGATCGCCACCGTCCACCCCGGCGACGGCGCGCCGAGCCAGTTCCTGCGCCGGGCGGCCGCGCTGGCGCTGGACGGGCGCGCCCCGGCGGCCTGGCGCTGGCAGGAGAGCTTCGGGCTGCCCGACAGCCGGGCGCGGTTCGCCCGCACGCTGGCGGCGATGCGCCGGGCGGCCGGGGGTCAGGAGCCCGAACGGGCCGACAGCCACCAGTAGATCTCCGCGGTCGCGAGGCGGTCGCCGAACCCGGCCCGCTCCACGCCCGGCCCGTACCCGGTGTCGTACTCCAGCAGCAGATCGCCGTTGCGGTAGGCGACGGCGTGCTCCATCGAGCCGGGCCCGTACCGCAGCAGCCACAGCGGGCGGCCCGGCGCGAGCCCGTCCAGCGCGGGCAGCAGCGCCCGGACCCCGGCCGCGTCGCCGGGGGCGGCCCGGCCCAGCAGCCGCGCCACGGTGGGCACCTCGCAGATGACGACGTCGGCCAGGCACAACGTCTGCGCCAGCTCGGCGGCGGCGAGCCGGGAGTCCACGTCGTGCGGGACCACGTCGAAGACCACCAGCGTCCCGGCCCGGCGCGCGATCCCGGCCGCCAGCCGCAGCGCGCCCGCCGAGATCGGCGACAGCAGCGCGTACCCGTCGGTGCAGAGCACGTCGGCGCGGCGGATCTCCCCGGCGGCGCGGCGCACGTCGGCAGCCGACAGGCGGCGGCTCGGCGCGTGCTCCTCGGCGACCAGCAGCCGCACCCCCGGCCCCTGCTCGGTGGCGCGGTCGCGCAGCATCACCGACACCGCGTTGGCCGCGCCCGGCTCGGCGCACAGTAGGTCACGCACGCCCAGGCGGCGCAGCTCGCGCCGGATCGGCGCGGTGAAGTCGTCGTCACCGACCTTGCCGACCACCGCCACGCGCCCGAAGTAGGCGGTGGCGCGGCGGGCCAGGTTGACGGCGGTCCCGGCGACCAGCACACGCGCGGGCGCGTAGGTGAGCCGGTCGGCGGTCAGCTCGGTGAACCGCAACTCCGGCAGGGCCGCGCGCACCTCGATCCGCACGTCGCCCATCACCACCATCGCGAAGCGCCGGTCGGCGACCCCCGCCAGGCCCGGCCACGCCACCGGAGGGCGCGGGACGCGGGCCCGGTCCATCAACGAACCGCGCGCAGCCGCAGAAAGGCCCGCAGCACCGGCCGCAGGCTGGGGATCAGCTCGAACCCGGCGACCTCGGGCAGCGGCACCCAGGTGGGGTCGGCCAGATGGTCGGAGGCGGTCTGGTGGACCATGCTGACGTCCAGCGACAGCGGCCGGCACTCCCGCGCGGCCGCCACCACCCGCACCCGGTCCCGGCCGTCGGGCATGAACCACTGCCACAGGTGGAACGGCGGCCCGGGATCGACCTTCAACCCGACCTCCTCCCACACCTCGCGCCGGATGTGGTCGTCCAGATCGAGGTCGGCGGCGGCCTCCAGCCGCCCGCCCGGCACCTCCCAGCGGCCCGGATGGTGCGGGTCGGCGGCGGTCTTGCGGACCAGCAGCAGCCGGTCGCGGTCGCAGATGAACGCCTTCTGCGCGAACTCCAGCCGCGGCAGCGAGGGGGCGGTCCGGGAGGCGGTCCTGGGAGCGGGCATCGCGGGTCTCTCCGTGGCACCGGCCCGAGGGGGCCGTCCTGGCCCTACGGTAACAACCGGGACGGCTCCAGGCCCGGCCCCAACGGGCACAACCCCGTCACCCGGCGCCGCCCGCCCCGAGCAGCAGCGCGGCGCGCCAACCGAGCATCAGCAGCGGGGCCGCCAAGGGGACGGCCAGCACGACCGCCGCACGCCGCCCGCCGGCACTGCGCAGCAGCATGACCCCGGCGGCCGCGCCCGCGACCGCCGTCGCGGCCAGCGGGGGCCCGTTCCCCAGGGGCGTGGAGAGGTCCAGCAGCCGGGAGCCCGCCAGTACCGCGGCGCAGGCCGCCACCACGGCCAGTCCGACCCCGGTGCCGCCCAGCAGCCGCACGGCCCGGCGCGGTCCGGGGGACACCAGGACGGCGGCGGCGAGCATCAGCAGGAGCAACCCCGGCGTCACCGCGCGCAGGGTCATCGTGACGAAACCCGTTCCCCCTTCCCAAGGCTGCGTGACCATCTGGAACACTGCGGCGGCGACCGCCACCACGGCAGTGGTCCGGCGCAGTCCGGCCAAGGCGAGCACGGCCGCCGTCCCGGCGGCGAGCCAGGCGGGGGCGGCGTTGAACATGTCGAACGTCAACAAGCCGCCGGGCACTATCTCCACCAAGACCACTTCCTGCTCCGCGAGCCTCGCGACCAGGACGGCGTCCAGCGCATAGCGCAGGGTCAGCGCGAGCAGCAGCAAGGGCGCCAGCAGCGCGGTCAGCGCGGCGGCGTCCGGCCAGCCCGCGCGCCGCAGCCGCTCGGGGGTATAGCGGAACCGCAACCACAACCCGCCGCAGATCAGGTCGGTGGCCTCGCTGAACGGGGGACGCGAGCGGCCCGGCTCGGCGGTGGCCAGCAGCACGCCGAGCATCTCGTCCTCGTGGACGCGGCGGTGCTCGGCCGGGTACCAGCGCAGCAGCCGCCGGTACCGGTCTTCGAGGGTGCGCAAGGGGAGGTCCTCTCGGTCAGGCGGGGGAGCCGTCGCCGCGCAGGCGGGGCAGGGCGGCCAGGCGGCGGGTGGCGAGTTCGGCGCGGGCGCGCAGGCGTTCGGCCTCGGTGGCCAGGCGCTCGGCCCCGGTGTCGGTCAGCGCGTAGTAGCGGCGCAGGCGGCCGTCCACGATCTCCTCGCGGTCGGCGGCGATCAGGCCGTCGCCCTGGAGGCGGTCCAGCGCGGCGTACAGGGTGCCCGCGCGCAGCCGGACGCGGCCGCCGGAGATGCGCTCGACGTCGGTGATGATCCCGTAGCCGTGCCGGGACCCGCCCGCCAGCGCGGTGAGGATCAGGAACGTGGGCTCCTGCATCTGCCTGCTCATGTGATCTGTATATATCGGCCGACGGTATATCTCAACAGGCCAGGGTGGGCGCGCGGTTGCCCCCGGCCCCGCCGGGTATCCCAGTAGCCGCAGTTCAGCGCGGTGGGGCCGGGCGCATCCGGCCGGGCACGGGGTTCTCGCAGCACGGTTCCCGGAGGGAGATCCTTTGAGCAGACCGACGCTGGGCCGTCGCTCTAAGTACTGGTTCGACAACACCATGTCCCGGGGCACCCCCGCCCTGATCGGCTGGCTGGCGCTGGTCTCGGCCGTCCTGGTGGTCGTGCTCAGCGCGCTGATCGTCGTGGTCGACGGCGGCGGCCGGGCCACCGCGTCCGGCGCCCTGGCGGAGATCTGGAAGAACACCGTCGACACCTTCAAGCTCGGCGAGGCCACCACCGGCAGCTGGCCGCACCGGGGCCTGGTGATCGCGCTGGCGCTGGCCGGGCTGTTCTTCGCCAGCGCGCTGATCAGCCTGCTCACCAAGGGCGTGGACAACAAGATCGTCGAACTGCGCAAGGGCCGCTCCCGGGTCGTGGAGAAGGGGCACACCGTCGTGCTCGGCTGGTCCGACCAGGTGTTCCCGGTCATCTCCGAGCTGGCCGCCGCCAACGCCAGCCGGCGCGGCGGCTGCGTGGCGGTGCTGGCCGACCGGGACCGGGTGGAGATGGAGGAGGAGATCCGCAAGGTGGTCGGCCGCACCGGCCGCACCCGCGTGGTGTGCCGCACCGGCAGCCCCGTCGACCCCGGCGACATCGACATCGTCAGCCCGCAGACCGCGCAGTCGATCATCGTGCTCGCCCCGCCCGGCGCGGCCCCCGACGCGCACGTCACCAAGACGCTGCTGGCCATCACCAACAGCCCCACCCGGCGCGCCGGGCCGTACCACATCGTCGCCCCGGTCAAGGACGCCCGCAACCGCGCCGCCGTCCGGCTCGCCGGCGGCGAGGAGACCGTGCTGGTCGACTCCGACGACATCGCCGCCCGCCTCATCGTGCAGACCTCGCGCCAGTCCGGCCTGTCGGTGGTCTACCAGGACCTGCTCGACTTCGCCGGCGACGAGATCTACATGACCGCCGAGCCGGGGCTGACCGGCCGCACCCTCGGCGAGGCCCTGCACGCCTACCCCGACTCCTCGGTCATCGGCCTGCGCCGGGCGGGCGGCGCCGTCGAGCTCCGCCCCGACCTGGACACCGTCGTCGCCGCGGGCGACCAGATCATCGCCATCTCCGCCGACGACGACACCGTGCTCACCGGCCCCTGGGACGGCCGGGTCGTCGAGGAGGGCATCGCCGCGGTCCCCGACCGGGCCCCGCGCCCCTCGCGCACGCTGGTGCTCGGCTGGAACCGCCGCGCCGCCATCATCGTCCGCCGCCTCGACGGCCACGCCGCCCCCGGCTCCCGGCTGGACGTGGTGGCCGACGACCCCGACGCCAAGGCCGAGCTGGAACTGCTCCGGCCCGCCCTGCGCAACCTGGAGACCGCCTTCACCCTGGGCGACACCGGCACCCGCGCGGCGCTGGAGTCGTTCGACATCGCCTCCTACGCCAACGTGATCGTCCTGTGCCGGGACGACGCCGACGCCCAGTACGCCGACAGCCGGGTGCTGATCACCCTGCTGCACCTGCGGCAGATGCAGAGCGAGAGCGGCCGCCGGTACGCGATCGTCAGCGAGATGAGCGACGACCGCAACCGCAGGCTCGCCCAGGTCGCCAGGGCCGACGACTTCATCGTCGGCGACAAGCTGCTCAGCCTGCTGATGGTGCAGCTGTCGGAGAACCGGCACCTGGCTGAAGTGTTCGGGGACCTGTTCGACCCCGGCGGCGCCGAGATCTACCTCAAGCCCGTCGAGGACTACGTGCTGCCCGGCGTGGAGATGACCTTCCACACCGTGGTGGAGGCGGCCCGCCGCCGCGGCGACATCGCCGTCGGCTACCGGGTCGGCGCGCGGACCCAGGTCCCGCCCGCCTTCGGCGTGGTGCTGAACCCCGCCAAGGACCGGCCGCTGACCTTCGCGGCGGGCGACCGGGTGATCGTCCTGACCGACGACTGACGGCGCGGCGGCCGGGCCTGGCCACCGTCAGAGGACGGGCCGCGGCCGGGCTCCGGCGCGGGTTCGCCGCATCCTCCCGCAGGTGATAGTCTTGGGAGCTGACCGGCCCGGTACGCACGCCCGCAACGGCGGACGCTCCGGGCGCTCAAGCGGAGGCCACCTCCCACCTGACCGGCTCGCGGGCCGGCGGGTCTCGGTCCGGTGTCCAGGCGCTTCGCCGCCCGGAACGCCGTCGTCCGCGTCGCCACTGGGCGTCGCGGCGACCGAAGGTGGCCCCGCATGCGAGTCGTGCGGGGCTTTTTGCGTGAAGGCCCAGGGGTACGACCGGTCCCACAGCCCAAGGAACGGCCCCAAGGAGGTCCCATCAGCGCCGAACCGCGTATCAACGACCGCATTCGCGTGCCCGAGGTCCGGCTCGTCGGCCCGAACGGCGAACAGGTGGGCATCGTTCCCATCGCCAAGGCCCTTGAACTCGCGCGTGAGTCGGACCTCGACCTGGTCGAGGTGGCGCCCACCGCGCGCCCGCCCGTCGCCAAGCTCATGGACTACGGCAAGTTCAAGTACGAGTCCGCGATGAAGGCGCGTGAGGCGCGGAAGAACCAGGCGCACACGATCATCAAGGAGATCAAGCTCCGGCCCAAGATCGACCCGCACGACTACGAGACCAAGAAGGGTCACGTGGTGCGGTTCCTCAAGGCCGGGGACAAGGTCAAGGTGACGATCATGTTCCGCGGCCGCGAGCAGTCGCGGCCCGAGCTCGGTTTCCGGCTGCTGCAGCGGCTCGCCGACGACGTCGAGGAGCTCGGCTTCGTCGAGTCGCGGCCCAAGCAGGACGGCCGAAACATGATCATGGTGATCGGTCCGCACAAGAAGAAGGCGGAGGCCAAGGCGGAAGCCAAGGCCGAGCGCGCCCAGCAGGCCGCCGACGAGGCCGCCGAGCAGGCCGCCGAGCAGGTCTCGGACGCCGGTACCGCCTGACGGCCCGGCCGGGCCACCGGGGCCGGTCCGCGGGCCGGTCCCGATCCTGACGGTCCCGCTCCGGCGGGACCTGGACGCACCTACATTGAGCCTGACCGAGGCGCGGTCCACGTGACCCGTAGATCGCGCCCGTCAGGCGCGCCTCCGTGCCGCCGCGCGGAGGCCCCGAAGCAGAGGGAGACGACGGCGCCATGCCGAAGACCAAGACCCACAGCGGTGCCAAGAAGCGCTTCAAGCTGACCGGCTCCGGCAAGGTGATGCGCCGCCGCGCCAACAAGAACCACCTGCTTGAGCACAAGCCGACCAAGCGCACCCGCCGCCTGGACGGCCCGGCCGTCGTGGCCCCGGCCGACGCCAAGAACATCAAGAAGCTGCTGCGCAAGTAAGCGCCGCAAGACCCACCGTCTGTACGACCGGCCGGAGCCGAGAGCCCCGGCCCCCACGAAGGAGTCCAACACGTGGCACGCGTGAAGCGGGCGGTCAACGCCGCCAAGAAGCGTCGGGTCGTCCTGGAGCGGTCGAGCGGCTACCGCGGCCAGCGGTCGCGTCTGTACCGCAAGGCCAAGGAGCAGCAGCTCCACTCCATGACCTACGCCTTCCGGGACCGCAAGGACCGCAAGGGGCAGTTCCGCCGGCTGTGGATCCAGCGCATCAACGCCGCGGCCCGCGCCAACGGCATCACCTACAACCGCTTCATCCAGGGCCTGAAGGCCGCTGAGATCGAGGTGGACCGCCGCATGCTGGCCGAGCTGGCCGTCAACGACGCCGCCGCCTTCACCGCCCTGGTGAAGCTGGCCCAGGACGCGCTGCCCGCCGAGGGCAGCCAGGCCGCCTGACGGCGACCGTAGCTGTAGATAGCGAGTAACTGCGTATGGCGGGCCGCGAGCTGACCTCTGTCCGATCACCACGGGTGAAGGCGGCTCGCCGGCTCGCCAAACGTGCCTTCCGGCGCCGCGAGCGCCGCTTCCTGGCCGAGGGCCCGCAGGCGGTGCGCGAGGCGCTGCGCATCCCCGGCGGCCTCGCCGAGCTGTTCGCCACCGCCGAGGCCGAGACCCGCCACGCCGACCTGATCCAGGCGGCCGAGCAGGCGGGCGTCCCGATACTGCGGGTCAGCGGCGAGGTCATGGCCGAGCTGGCCCAGACCGTCACCCCGCAGGGGCTGCTGGCGGTCTGCGAGTTCGTCGACGTCTCCCTCGACGACGCGCTCGCCACCACCCCGCGCCTGGTGACCGTCCTCGCGCACGTGCGCGACCCCGGCAACGCGGGCACCGTCCTGCGCACCGCCGACGCCGCCGGGTCCGACTCGGTGGTCTTCACCGACGCCTCGGTCGACCCCTACAACGGCAAGTGCGTGCGCGCCTCGGCGGGCAGCCTGTTCCACCTGCCGGTGGTGGTGGGCCCGCGCTTCGACACCCTGATCCCGGAGCTGAAGCGCGCCGGGCTCACCGTCCTGGCCGCCGACGGCGCGGGCAAGCGCACCCTGGACGAGGCCATCGACGACGGCACCCTGGCCCGGCCCACCGCGTGGGTCTTCGGCAACGAGGCGTGGGGCCTGCCCGAGGAGATCCTGCAACACGTGGACGACGTGGTGCGCGTCCCCATCTACGGGCACGCCGAGAGCCTCAACCTGGCGACCGCGGCGGCGGTCTGCCTGTACGCCTCGGCGCGCGCCCAGCGGCAGGGCTGAGCGGCTCCGGGGCCCGACGGCCGGCCTGACGCGCCTGTCGGGCCATTGTCAGCGTGAGCTGCCCGGCGTCACTGTGCGTCACCTTTTCCCGCCTGGCCGCAACCGGCCGCGCTCAGGGCCTTTTCCAAAGCTCTGAGCTGCGAGCATGGACCCGTATGGGAGGCGTGCGGGGGGCCGCTCCCCGGGTCCGGCTCGTTCCGAAGGAGGAGCGGGATACCAACCCGGCGGCGGATTCACGCGTCTCATCGAATGCCTACGGTGTTGACGAGGGCGGCGATGAGGCCGTGCGAAGTGGGGGCGAACGTGATGACCGACGACAACACGGCGGTCCGCAGGACGAGCCGCAGGCCGGCGGCGGTGCGGTGCGGGGGCGCACCCGAGGCCGACCGCGGCGTGGGGGCCGTCCGGGTGCGCGAGGGGCGCGCGTGGGCCGACCCGTCGTGGGGCGAGCCGCCCGAGCTGCGCGTCACCGTGGCGCGCACCCGGGGCGAGACGGCGGTGGCCGCGGTGACCGGCGAGATCGACCTGCGCACCGCCGACACGCTGCGCGCCCGGCTGGTCGAGCTGCACGCCGCCGGGTTCCGCACGCTGGTGGTCGACTTCGCCGGGGTGCCGTTCTGCGACGCGACCGGGCTGGGGGCCCTGGTGGCGGTGCACAACCACCTCGCCGAGCAGGGCGGGGAGATCCGGCTGGCGCGGGTGCGCCCGGCCCAGCGGCGGCTGCTGCACATCACCGGGCTGTACCGGCTGTTCCCCGTCGAGGACGAGCCGGGCAGCGCGCCCGGCGGCGTGCCCGGTCACGGCGGCCCGTCGGCCCGCCGCTGACCTCCGGCGATCCGTCGCCGACCCGTCGCCGGGGCCACAAAAGCCTTGCCGCGAGGGCTTCTCCGGGTCCCGCGAGGTGGCCGACTCCGGATAGAGTCTGTTCTCGACAGGCCGCGTATTCACCGGTGTTCTGGAGGCCGTTGTGGGCGGAGAGGAATCCCCGCACGTGCCGCAACGCGTGCCCGCGGATCCGGGGGAGGGCGGCCCCGCCGCCGACCCGGCCGGCGCTCTGGCCGACGACCTGCCCGACGGCCTGCTGGTGGCCGACCGCGACGCACGCGTGGTGGTGTTCAACGCCGCCGCCTCCCGCATGACCGGCATCCCCGCCGCCGCCGCGCTCGGCCGCGACTTCCGCGACGTGCTGCCGCTGCACGACGCCGAGGGCCGCGACTGGTGGAAGTGCCTGGCCCCCTACGACGGCCTCGCCACCCGCACCCGCCACCCCGAACGCCCCCTCTACCTGCCCACCGGCACCGAGCTGCTGGTCACCGCCGGCTACCGGCGCGACGACCGGGGCCGCGTCGAGCGGTTCACGGTGTCGCTGCGCGACGCCGCCCACCGCGCCCGCCTGGAGCGCGACCGCGCCGACCTCGTCTCCACCGTCGCGCACGAGCTGCGCTCCCCGCTGACCAGCGTCAAGGGCTTCACCGCCACGCTGCTGGCCAAGTGGCACCGCTTCAACGACGACCAGAAGCGCGTCATGCTGGAGACCGTCAACGCCGACGCCGACCGCGTCACCCGGCTCATCACCGAGCTGCTGGACGTGTCGCGCATCGAGGCCGGGCGGCTGGAGATGCGCCGCCAGGTGGTGGACGTCGCCGAGGAGATCCGCAAGATCCTCGCGGGCCGGGTCGCGGCGGGCGACGCCGAGGACCGGTTCCGCTTCGAGGTGCGCGGCGAGCTGCCGGAGATGTGGCTCGACCCCGACAAGGTCGACCAGATCCTCGGCAACCTGGTGGAAAACGCGGTGCGGCACGGCGCTGGTACTGTCACGATCGTGGTGGAGCCGGACGCGCACAAGGAGGGGGCCGCGGTGTCGGTACGCGACGAGGGCGAGGGCATTCCGCCCGAGGCCGCCCAGCGCGTGTTCCGGCGGTTCTGGCGCGGTCCCGGCGGCAACCGGCGCGGCGGCACGGGCCTCGGCCTGTACATCGTGAAGGGCCTGGTCGAGGCGCACGGCGGCACCATCACCGTGCAGCGCGCCCCCGGGGGCGGCGCCGAGTTCCGATTTACCCTGCCCGCCGGCGCCCCGGACTACGCCGCCTCCTGAGCGAGGCGCCGCCCGACGGGCCCCGAGCGGGCGGCGCGGCACGCGCACGCTGTTCCGGAACCTCACCGTCCGCGCACTAGACTGCGGACGTCCCACGCCGACCGGAGTTGTCACACCACCATGTCTGCACCCAACAAGTCCTACGACCCCGTCGAGGTGTCCGCGTTGCAGCCCGAAGAGCTCGACGGCGCCCGCGACCGCGCCCTGGCGGCCATCGCGGCCGCCACCGGCCTCGACGACCTCAAGCAGGTCCGCCTGGCGCACGCCGGCGACCGGTCCCCGCTGGCGCTCGCCAACCGGGAGATCGGCGCGCTGCCGCCGCAGGCCCGCGCCGAGGCCGGCAAGCGCATCGGCGCCGCGCGCGGCGCGGTGGCCCAGGCGCTGAAGGCCCGCCAGGCCGAGCTGGAGGAGGAGCGCGACCAGCGCGTCCTGGTGGAGGAGACCGTCGACGTCACCCTCCCCTGGGACCGCGCGCCGCGCGGCGCCCGCCACCCGCTCACCACGGTCCAGGAGCGCATGGCCGACGTGTTCGTGTCCATGGGCTTCGAGATCGCCGAGGGGCCCGAGGTCGAGGCGGGCTGGTTCAACTTCGACGCGCTGAACTTCAAGCCCGACCACCCGGCCCGCTCCATGCAGGACACCTTCTTCGTGGAGGCCGAGGAGAGCGACCTGGTGCTGCGCACGCACACCTCGCCGGTGCAGGTGCGCTCGCTGCTGTCGCGCGAGCTGCCGGTGTACGTGGTGGTGCCCGGCCGCACCTACCGCACCGACGAGCTGGACGCCACGCACAGCCCGGTGTTCCACCAGCTCGAAGGGCTGGCGGTGGACGAGGGCCTGACGATGGCCGACCTGCGCGGCGGCATCGACGCGTTCGTGGCCGGGATGTTCGGCGAGGGGCTGAAGACGCGGTTCCGGCCGTCGTACTTCCCGTTCACCGAGCCGTCGGCCGAGGTGGACATGCAGTGCTTCGTGTGCCACGGCGCGTCGGTGGAGCCGGGCGCCGAGCCGTGCCGCACCTGCTCGTCGGAGGGCTGGATCGAGCTGGGCGGCTGCGGCATGGTCAACCCGCGGGTGCTGGTGGCCGCGGGCGTGGACGCCGAGCGCTACAGCGGCTGGGCGTTCGGCCTGGGCGTGGAGCGGACGCTGATGTTCCGCCACGGCGTCGAGGACATGCACGACATGGTGGAGGGCGACGTGCGGTTCACCCTTCCGTTCGGGACGGAGATCTGATGCGGGCCCCGCTTTCCTGGCTGCGCGAGTACGTCGAGCTGCCCGCCGAGGTGACCGGCCGCGCGCTGGCCGCCAAGCTGATCGACGCCGGGCTGGAGGTCGAGACCGTCGAGCAGGCGGGCGCCGACATCACCGGCCCGCTGGTGGTCGGCGAGGTGCTGACCATCGAGGAGCTGACCGGCTTCAAGAAGCCGATCCGCTACTGCACGGTCAACGTCGGGCGGGCCAACGGCACCGGCGAGCCGCAGGAGATCGTCTGCGGCGCGACCAACTTCGCCGTCGGCGACCACGTCGTGGTGATCCTGCCGGGCGGCGTGCTGCCCGGCGGGTTCCAGATCGGCGCGCGCAAGACCTACGGGCGCATGTCCGCGGGCATGATCTGCTCGGTGACCGAGCTGGGCATCGGCGACGACCACAGCGGCATCCTGGTGCTGCCGCCCGGCACCGTGCCCGGCGACGACGCGATCGAGCTGCTCGGCCTGCGCGACGACGTGCTGGACATCGCCGTCACGCCCGACCGCGGCTACGCGCTGTCGATCCGCGGCATCGCCCGCGAGGCCGCCACCGCCTACGGCGTGCCGTTCACCGACCCCGCCGCCGTGGAACTGCCCGCCGGTGAGGGCGAGTCCTACCCGGCGGCGATCGCCGACCCGACCGCCTGCGACCGGTTCGTGCTGCGCGAGGTGCGCGGCTTCGACCCGGCGGCGCGGACCCCGCTGCGGATGCAGGTGCGCCTGTTCCGCGCCGGGATGCGGCCGGTGTCGCTGGCGGTCGACGTCACCAACTACGTGATGCTGGAGCTCGGCCAGCCGCTGCACGCCTTCGACCGGGCCAAGCTCACCGGCCCGATCATCGTGCGGCGCGCGGCGGCGGGCGAGAAGCTGGAGACCCTCGACCACGTCAAGCGCACGCTGGACGCCGAGGACATCCTCATCACCGACGACTCGGGCCCGATCTCCCTGGCGGGCACGATGGGCGGCCTGGCCACCGAGATCGACGAGAAGTCCGCCGACATGGTGATCGAGGCGGCGCACTTCGACGAGGTCGGCGTGGCGCGCATGGTGCGGCGGCACAAGCTGCACAGCGAGGCGTCCTACCGGTTCGAGCGCGGCGTCGACCGCGAGCTGCCGCTGCACGCCTCCTACCGGGCGGCGCGGCTGCTGGCCGAGCTGGGCGGCGCGGAGATCGTGCCGGGCGTCACCCAGGCGGAGGCCCCGGTCGCGGCGCGCACCGTCACGATGGCTGCCGGGCACCCCGGCAAGGTCGCGGGCGTCGCCTACGACCGCGCCACGGTGGTGAAGCGGCTGGAGCAGGTCGGCTGCACGGTCGAGGGCGAGGACACCCTGACGGTGACGCCGCCGTCGTGGCGTCCCGACCTCGGCGACCCCAACGACCTGGCCGAAGAGGTCATCCGGCTGGAGGGCTACGAGAACATCCCCTCCCGCGCGCCGCGCCCGGCCGCGGGCCGGGGCCTCACCCCGCGCCAGCGGCTGCACCGCCGGGTCGGCCGCGCGCTGGCGGGCGCGGGCTACGTCGAGGTGCTGAACTACCCGTTCACCGCCGAGAAGGACGCCGACGCGCTGCTGCTGCCCGAGGGCGACGCGCGCCGCCGCGCGCTGCGGCTGGCCAACCCGATGTCGGAGGACGAGCCGCTGCTGCGCACCACGCTGCTGCCGGGGCTGCTGAAGTCCCTGGCGCGCAATGTGGGCCGCGGCTTCGGCGACGTGGCGCTGTTCGAGACGGGCCTGGTGTTCCGGCCGCGCGAGGGCGCGCCGTCGCGCGCGCCCCGGCTGTCGGTGGAGCACGGCCCGTCGGCCGAGGACATCGCCTCGGTGGACGCCGCGCTGCCCGACCAGCCGCGCCGGGTGGGCGTGGTGCTGGCCGGGGAGTTCGAGCCGTCGGGCTGGTGGGGCAAGGGCCGCCCGGCGACCTGGGCCGACGCCGTCGAGGCCGCCCGCGTGGTGGCCCGCGAGGCGGGCGTGGAGCTGCGCGTCGAGGCCGACCGGCACGAGCCGTGGCACCCGGGCCGCTGCGCGGCGCTGTACGCGGGCGACGTCCTGCTGGGCCACGCCGGTGAGCTGCACCCGCGCACCATCAAGGCGTACGGGCTGCCGCCGCGCACCTGCGCGATGGAGCTGGAGCTGGACCGCCTGGCCGGTCCCGGCACCGTCGTCGCGCCGCCGGTGTCCACCTACCCGGTGGCGACGCAGGACGTGGCGCTGGTGGTGGACGGCGCGGTCCCGGCCGCGCGCGTGGAGACGGCGCTGCGCGACGGCGCGGGCGAGCTGCTGGAGTCGGTGCGGCTGTTCGACGTCTACACCGGCGAGCAGGTGGGCGAGGGCCGCAAGTCCCTGGCCTACACGCTGCGCTTCCGCGCGCCCGACCGCACGCTGACCGCCGAGGAGGCGGGCGCGGCCCGCGACGCGGCGGTGGCGGTGGCGACCGAACGCACGGGCGCGGCCCTGCGCGGCGCGTAAGGCGAACACGACGGAACGGCCCGCGCCCCCGGATTTCCGGGGGCGCGGGCCGTTCCGCTGTGTCAGGCCCCGGAACCGAGAGCGGGCGAGGGCGCGGTCTGCGCCAGCACTTCGCGCAGCTCGCGCACGGCGGCCCGCTGGCGCTGTTCGACCGGCACCGCCCGCAGCACCGCTCTGCCCGTTTCTCCGATCACGTGACTGCGCTGCTGGGCGGGCAGCTCCGCCAGGATGTCGGCCGCCTGCCGGACGCCGGTGTCGACGCCGCCTTTGATCACGGTGCACTGGGCTTCGTGGAGACCGACATTGGTCCGGTACTGGTAGTCGAGGCCCGGCGTCTCCAGGACCCGCGCACGGGCGTCGGCCGCCGGGCCCTCGTCGCCGGTGCGGGCGTACACCCAGCTCTGCGCGAAATGGAACGAGCTGATGAGGATCTGGTCGGAGTAACCGTGCTCGGCCGCCGGTACCTGGCCGGACAGCAGCTCCGTGACGTCGGCCAGCGCGCGGTGGGCCTCTTCGCGGCGGTCTTCGAGCGCCAGTGCCTTCGCCCGGTGGCAGCCGGCCATCACCAGGCCACTGCGGGCAGGGCCGTCCGCGAGGTGCCCAGCCTGCTCGGCCAGGTGCAGGACCATGGCGGGAGGGCGCTGGCCGTAGAGGCCGCACCCCGCCTCCTCGGCGCGCACCATGAGGCGCAGATCCAGATCCTCTGACCGGTCGGCCGCCGCCTTGGCCGTGCGCCACCAGCGGATGGCGGCCCCGTCCTCGCCGAGCCGGGTGAGGGCGTTGGCCAGCACCGTCGACAGGGCCGCGACGACGCGCTCCAGTTCGGGCTTCTCGCGCGGGCCCGCCGTGGCCAGCTGCCGACGGACCGCGATCAGGTCGATGATGAGAGCGTCGCGCACCTGCGCGGGCGACCGGCTGGCCAGGCCGTACCGGTGGTCGAGGTAGGCCAGGTGCCATTCCTCCAGGGTGCGCGGCTCGCTGTCCAGGGCGTCGGCGAGGAGCTGCCGGACGGGCTCGCCACTCGAACCGAGGGCTCCCGCCCCCAGGCCGAGGGCGGCCAGCAGCAGTCGCCGACGCTCCATGTCGTCCTCATCGTCAAGGCGGATGGTCTCTTCCACGCTAACCGCTGGGAGACCCGGCGGAACGGAGGAGGCCGACTCGGCGGGGACGAGGGCTATCAACTTTCCTTGGGCGTCGAGGGCGGTGTCCAGGCGTTCGGCCAGGGGGCGGGACGGGAGGACCAGGTCATTGGAGATCATGACGAGGTCGGACACGTCGCAGCCGGCGGTCTCGGCCAGTTCGCGCAGGTGCACGCCGCGCCAGGCCATTAGGCGGGTGAGAGTCTTGCCGAAGGTCGGCGCGGGGCTCGCCGTGCCGAACAGCTCGGCCTCGTCCACGCCGAAGGCCCGCGCGAACCAGGGAGCCCAGTCCCGGGGATAGTGGGTTCCGGCTTCCCAGTAACCCAGTTGACGGGCCAGCGAGCTGATCCGGCGCTCCTGTAAGGGAGCCTCCAGCGCCCCCAGGAGTTGGCGGGCCATGGCGCGTTTGCCCCAGCCGCGCGTCTCACGTTCGGCGCGGATCCGGACGGCCCAGGGTGGGGGAGTGGACGGGGGCTGGTGGCGCATCGACGGGCTCCCTTAGTCGGAGCGTCCATTGTTCGACGCGCGGGTGCCGTGCGCGGGATTTCATCGCGCACTGAGAAAACGGGCGCACGTCTCTTGAGGTGCGTCAGGAGCGCGGGTAGAGTAGTTGGGTCACATTGTCGCCCGGTAGGGGAGTCCTTTGAAGAACTGAGGTCGAGACGCCGCGCGGTAGCCCTTCTGCGGCTCGCGCATCGTGACCTCAGTGTGGACCCCTCGTTCGCCGGGCTTTTTCATGCCTTCTTCGGCATCTGCCTTCCGGTGCGCTGCGTGTTCCGCGGTGTCTCCAACGTGTCCCTGTGCATTCCGACGCGTCGTGGAGGTTCCGTTTTGTCATATTCCATCGTGTGTTCCGACGTCACTTTCGCCTGGGCCGACGGCACCGTCGTGCTGGACGGGCTGAACGCCGTCTTCGGCTCCGGCCGCACCGGGCTGATCGGCCTCAATGGGGCGGGCAAGTCCACCCTCCTCAAGCTGATCGCCGGGGAGCTGGCCCCGGCCTCGGGCACCGTCACCGTCGAGGGCCGGATCGGGTACCTGCCCCAGAACCTGCCGCTCGGCACCGGCAGCACCGTCGCCGACCTGCTCGGCATCACCCCGGCGCGCACGGCGCTGCACGCCATCGAGCGCGGCGAGGCCACCGAGGAGAACTTCGCGGTGGTCGGCGACGACTGGGATGTGGAGGAGCGCGCCCACGCCGAGCTTGCCAGGCTCGGCCTCGGCCACCTCGACCTGGACCGCACCGTCGCGACCCTCTCCGGAGGCGAGACCGTGATGGTCGGGCTGACCGCGCTGTTCCTCGCCCGGCCGGACGTGCTGCTGCTGGACGAGCCCACCAACAACCTCGACCTGGAAGCGCGCCACCGCCTGTACGAGGCGGTGGCGGCGTGGCCGGGCGTGCTGGTGGTGGTCAGCCACGACCGCGAGCTGCTGGACCTGGTGGACGAGATCGCCGACCTGCGCGAGGGCGGCGTGCGCTCGTTCGGCGGCGGCCTGACCGCCTACGAGGAGCTGCTGGAGACCGAGCGCGGGGCCGCCGAGCAGGCGGTCCGCACCGCCGGGGCCGACCTGCGCAAGCAGCGGCGCGAGCTGGCCGAGGCCCAGACCAAGCTGGCCCGGCGCGCCCGGCAGGGCCGCAAGGTCCAGGAGAGCGGCAGCCTGCCCAAGATCCTGATCGGGGCGCGCAAGCGCGCCGCGCAGGTCTCGGCGGGCAAGCACCGGGGCCTGCACGAGGACCGGATCGAGAGCGCCCGGCAGCGGCTCAGCGAGGCCGAGGAGCTGGTCCGGGAGGACGCCGAGATCCGCGTCGAGCTGCCCGCGACCGTGGTCCCGGCGGGCCGGACGGTGCTGGCGGTCGGCGGCCTGCCCGTGCCCGAGGCCAGGCTGGAAACGGAGCCCGAGGACGGCCCGGTGCCCGTCGCGCTGGAAGAGCTGATCGTGCGGGGGCCGGAGCGGCTCGCGCTGGTCGGCCCGAACGGCGCGGGCAAGACCACGCTGCTGCGGCGGCTGGCCGAGGAGGCGGCGGTGCAGGTCCGCTACCTGCCGCAACGGCTGGACGTGCTGGACGACGCGCTGAGCGTGCTGGACAACGTGCGCGCCCAAGCGCCGTCGGCCTCGACGACCGAGGTCCGCTCCGGTCTCGCCCGGTTCCTGTTCCGGGGCGACCGGGCCGACCGCCTCGCCGGGACGTTGTCGGGCGGCGAGCGGTTCCGCGCCGTACTGGCGTCGCTGCTGCTGGCCGAGCCCGCCCCGCAGCTGCTGCTGATGGACGAGCCGACCAACAACCTCGACATGGCGAGCGTCCGCCAGCTCGGCCAGGCCCTGGACGCCTACCAGGGCGCGCTGGTCGTGGTGAGCCACGACCTGCCGTTCCTGCGCTCCCTCGGCGTCACCCGCTGGCTCCACATGGACCGGGACACGGGCCTGACCGAGATCGAGCCGATGTGACCGGGCCCGGAGTGCCCGCCCGGCGACGCGCCGGGCGGGCACCCGCCGTCAGGTCAGCACGCGCTTGGTGAAGGTGCGCGTCGCCCACCAGCCCAGCAGGAGGGTGCCCAGCACCAGCACCGACCCGTAGGCCCAGAACGGCATGTGCTCGATCTGCGGGGTCAGCGCCGCGCGCAGCCCCTCGCTGACGTAGACCATCGGGTTGGCCAGCACGACGATCTGGAGCCAGCGCACCCCGTCCATCGCGGCCCACGGGTAGTACACGCAGCCCAGCATCGTCATGGGCAGCAGCACCAGCGCGAACAGCACCTGCATCTTCTGCGGGTCCATCAACGTGCCGAGCAGCAGCCCGCCCGCGGCCGACAGCAGCGACCCGCACACCATCATCAGGACCAGCAGCGGCCAGTTGCCGACGTGGATGCTGGGCGCCTGCCCCTCGGCGTGGATCAGCAGCACCGCCGGGAACACCAGCAGCCCGCCGATCAGCGCCTGGAGCGCGGCCGCCACGATCTTCTGGACCGCCAGCAGCGGCACCGGCACCGGCGCGAGCGCCCGGTCGGTGATCGAGCGCTGCCAGGACAGCTCCATCATCAGCGGGAAGATCACTGCCATCATGCCCTGCATCACGATCGAGGAGGCGATCAGGCCGGGCACCAGGATGGTGGCGAAGGTGGGGCCGGAGCCCTGCTGGGCGAACGACGCGCCGCCGGTGCTGATCTTGGGCAGCACGTAGGCGAACACGAACACGAACAACACCGGCTGGATGACCACGCGCAGGAACGTGGACAGGAAGTTCTTGCGCATGACCCGCACCTCGCGGGCCATCATCGCCAGGAACGTGCGCGCGAGCGTGGGCCGCCCGATCGGCACGGGCGGAGCGGCCGGAGCCGGGGCGGCGGCGTCGGTGGTGGAGTCGGTGGCGGTCACTCGCGGTACTCCCGTCCGGTCAGGGTGAGGAACACGGTCTCCAGGCTGGGGCGGAGCTGGGAGGCGTCGGTGACGCCGACCCCGGCCGCGGACCCGACCGCGACCAGCTCGCCGAGCACGCCCTCGGGGGCGCGGGCGAACACGCGGACCTGCCCGTCGGTCACCTCGACCCGCTCGACGCCCGCGCGCTCGCGCAGCGCGGCCACGCCCTCGGGGACCGGCCCGTCATAGCCGACGGTGATCACGGTGTCGGCCCCGGCCTCGGCCTTGAGGTCGGCGACGGTGCCGCTGGCCAGCAGCTTCCCGTGGTCCACGACCGCGACCCGGTCGCACAGGGCCTCGGCCTCCTCCATGTAGTGGGTGGTGAGCAGGATGGTCTGGCCCTGCTGCTGGAGGTCGCGCAGCACCTCCCACAGGTTCACCCGGGTCTGCGGGTCGAGCCCGGCGGTGGGCTCGTCCAGGAACAGCACCTCGGGGCGGTGCATCAGCGCCCGGCAGATCATCAGGCGGCGGGCCTGGCCGCCCGACAGCTCGAACGGCTTGCCGTCGCGCCGGTCGCCCATGCCGAACATGTCCAGCAGCTCGTCGGCGCGGCGGCGGGCGTCCTTGGCGTTCAGCCCGAAGTAGCGGCCCCGGAACTCCAGGTTCTCCGCGCCGGTGAGGTCGTTGTCGAGGGTGTTGTTCTGCGAGGCGACGCCGATGCGCCGCTTCACCTCGACGGGGTGGGCGGCGACGTCGAAGCCGCACACCTCGGCGCGGCCCGAGGTGGGCACCACCAGCGTGGTGAGCATCCCGATGGTGGTGGACTTCCCAGCGCCGTTGGGGCCGAGTAGGCCGAAGAACTCACCGGGCGCGACGGCCAGGTCCAGGCCCTGGACGGCGGGCACGTCGCCGCGCGGCGAGGAGTAGGTCTTGTGCAGGTCCACCGTGCGGACGGTGGGCTCGGGGGGAGGTGCGGTCATGCGCGCTCTCCTTCGGAAGAGGCGTCGTGGTCGGGGTCGGGCAGGGGTCGATGGTCAGGGATGGGTGGTCAGGGGCGGTCGGTCGTGCCGGGGACCAGGTCGTCGGGCAGCTCGTCGGGCATCAGGGCGTCGAGGATGTCCTCGGCGGCCTCCTCGACGGCCGCCGAGGAGGTGTCGGCCGGTCCGTCCTGGGACAGCAGGGCGTTGTAGCGCTCGATCAGGCCGAGCAGGAACCGCCGCACGGCGGGCTCGTCCTCGGGGTCCACGAACCCGTACAGGTCCCGCAGGTGGGGGAGCATCCGCGCGGCGGTGCGGTCGACCAGGTCGGTCCCGCTCGGGGTGATGTGCAGCCGCACCACGCGGCGGTCGGCCGCGTCGCGGCGGCGTTCGAGGTGCCCGTTGCGCTCCAGGGTGTCGGCCACGGTGGTGACCGTCGCGGGGGTGACCATGAGCTGGCGCGCCAGCTCCCCGGGACGCTGCCCGTCCCGGCCCACCAGCAGGCGCAACATCAGGAACCCGCTGAGGCTGGTGCCGGGCCGGGCCTCGTCCACCAGCCTGGCGTACACCGCCCCCGAGCGCTGGGCCGCCGTCCCGAACAGCCGGCCGAGCGGCCACTCCTCGATCGGCCCGAACGCCGTGCTCGGCACGTCGAAGCCGAGGTCCCTGCTTTCCATGCCCCCTTCTTAGACCCCTGATTGTTAGGTGTCAAATCCTTAGGTATCTAACTAATATTCATCCAGGTCTTACCGTCCAGATAGTGAGAACTTCGCCCGGCTTCTTTGAATACTCATCCACTCTCATGCATAATCTTGCTCGTTGCTGGAACGAGGGCGGGGGAACATGGGAATCCGAGCGGCGGTAGCGGGCGCCAGCGGGTACGCGGGCGGCGAGGTCCTGCGCATCCTGGCGGGCCACCCCGAGTTCGAGATCGGCACGCTCACCGCGGGCTCCAACGCCGGCACCGAGCTGGGCGCGCACCAGCCGCACCTGCGATCCCTGGCCGGGCGCGTCCTGGCCGAGACCACCCCCGGCACCCTGTCCGGCCACGACGTCGTCTTCCTGGCGCTGCCGCACGGGCAGTCCGGCCCCCTGGCCGAGCAGCTCGGCGACGACACCCTGGTGATCGACTGCGGGGCCGACTTCCGGCTCGCCGACGCCGCCGACTGGGAACGTTTCTACGGCTCGCCGCACGCGGGCACCTGGCCCTACGGCCTGCCCGAGCTGCCCGGCCAGCGCGAGCTGCTGCGCGGTGCCAAGCGCGTCGCGGTGCCCGGCTGCTACCCGACGGCCGTCACGCTCGCGCTGTTCCCGGCGTTCGCCGCCGGGCTGGCCGAGCCCGACGTGGTCGTGGTCGCCGCCTCCGGGACCTCCGGCGCGGGCCGCTCCCTCAAACCCCACCTGCTGGGCAGCGAGACCATGGGGTCGGTCAGCGCCTACGGCGTCGGCGGCGTGCACCGGCACACCCCCGAGATGATCCAGAACCTCAGCGCCGTCGCGGGCGCCCCGGTGACGGTGTCGTTCACCCCGACGCTGGTCCCGATGAGCCGCGGCATCCTGGCGACCTGCACCGCCAAGGCCGCCCCCGGCCTCACCGCCGCCGCCCTGCGCGACGCCTACACCGCCGCCTACGACGGCGAGCCGTTCGTCGCGCTGCTGCCCGAGGGGCAGTGGCCCGCGACCTCGATGACGCTGGGCGCCAACACCGCCCTGGTCCAGGTCGCCCTCGACGAGCACGCCGGGCGCGTCGTCGTCGTGGCCGCCATCGACAACCTCACCAAGGGCACCGGGGGCGGCGCGGTGCAGAGCGCCAACCTCGCCCTCGGCCTGCCCGAAACGCTCGGTCTCACCACGATCGGAGTCTCCCCTTGAGCGTCACCGCCCCCCAAGGCTTCCGGGCCGCCGGCGTCGTCGCCGGCCTGAAGAACAGCGGCGCCCGCGACCTGGCGCTGGTCGTCAACGACGGGCCCTCGCGCGCGGCGGCGGCGGTGTTCACCGCCAACCGCGTCAAGGCCGCGCCGGTGCTCTGGTCGGAGCAGGTGCTCAAGGGCGGCCGCGTGCACGCCGTCGTGCTGAACTCCGGCGGCGCCAACGCCTGCACCGGCCCCGCCGGGTTCCAGGACGCCCACGCCACCGCCGAGCGGGCCGCCGCCGCGCTCGCCACCTCGGCCGGGGAGATCGCGGTCTGCTCCACCGGGCTGATCGGCGAGCGGCTGCCGATGGACCCGCTGCTGGCCGGGGTGGACACGGCCGCGGCCGAGCTGACCCGCGGCGACGGCGGTCTCGCCGCCGCCGACGCGATCCGCACCACCGACACCGTCGCCAAGATCGCCTTCCGGCAGGGCGCGGCCGGCTACATGATCGGCGGCATGGCCAAGGGCGCCGGGATGCTCGCTCCGTCGCTGGCCACCATGCTGTGCGTGGTCACCACCGACGCCGATCTGCCCGCCGCGGCGCTGGACCGGGCGCTGCGCGCCGCCACCGGCGTCAGCTTCGACCGGCTCGACGCCGACGGCTGCCTGTCCACCAACGACACCGTGCTGCTGATGGCCTCCGGCGCCACCGGCGTCACCCCCGACGAGGCCGAGTTCACCGCGCTGCTCACCGAGGTCTGCCACGACCTCACCCGGCAGCTGCTGGTGGACGCCGAGGGCGCCTCCAAGTCCATCACCGTCGAGGTCGTCGGCGCCGACAGCGAGACCGACGCGGTCACCGTCGGCCGCTCCATCGCCCGCAACAACCTGCTCAAGTGCGCCATCCACGGCGAGGACCCCAACTGGGGCCGGGTGTTGTCGGCGGTCGGCACCACCGACGCGGTGTTCGAGCCCGACCACCTCAACGTCGCCATCAACGGCGTGTGGGTGTGCCGCAACGGCTCGTTCGGCGACGACCGCGGCAAGGTCGACCTGCGGCCCCGCGACGTCACCATCACCGTGGACCTGTCGGCCGGCCCGCACAGCGCCACCGTGTGGACCACCGACCTGACCGCGGACTACGTCCACGAGAACTCGGCGTACTCGACGTGAGCGCGGTCGTCAGCGGCGCGCGCATGCGCAAGAACCGCGCCGGGGTGCTGGACAAGGCCGAGACCCTCATCAAGGCGCTGCCGTGGCTGGAGCGCTTCCACGGCACCACCGTCGTGGTCAAGTACGGCGGCCACGCCATGAGCGACGAGGCGCTGCGGCACTCGTTCGCCGAGGACATCGTGTTCCTGCGCTACGCCGGGCTGCGGCCCGTCGTGGTGCACGGCGGCGGCCCGCAGATCAACGCCGCGCTGGAGCAGGCCGGGATCGCCTCCACCTTCACCGCCGGGCTGCGGGTCACCACGCCCGAGGCCATGGAGGTGGTGCGGATGGTGCTGACCGGGCAGGTGCAGCGCGACGTGGTCGGCCTGATCAACCGGCACGGCCCGTTCGCGGTCGGCATGTCCGGCGAGGACGCCAACCTGTTCACCGCCGAGCGCAAGCCCGCGCTGGTGGACGGCGAGCCGGTCGACATCGGCCAGGTCGGCGAGATCGTCGAGGTGCAGGTCGGCGCGGTGCGCGCGCTGCTGGACGACGACCGCGTGCCGGTGGTCTCCAGCGTCGCGCGCGGCGACGACGGCGAGATCTACAACGTCAACGCCGACACCGCCGCCGCCGCCCTCGCCGTCGCGCTGGACGCCACCAAGCTGGTGGTGCTCACCGACGTGGAGGGCCTGTACGCCGACTGGCCCGACAGCGACGACGTCATCGACAGCCTCACCACCGACGAGCTGGCCATGCTGCTGCCCGAGCTGTCGGCCGGCATGGTCCCCAAGATGGAGGCGTGCCTGCACGCGGTGCGCGGCGGCGTGCCGCAGGCGCACGTGCTGGACGGCCGCGTGCCGCACTCGCTGCTGCTGGAGATCTTCACCGATGAGGGCATCGGAACGATGGTCCTGCCCACCCCCGCGGGAGCCCCCACCCCATGAGCACCGACAACAACGACGACCTGAGGGCGCGGTACGAGGCCGCGTTCATGCCCAACTACGGCGTGCCGCCGCTGGCCCTGGCGCGCGGCGAGGGCGCGACCGTCTGGGACGTGGACGGCAACGCCTACCTCGACCTGATCGCGGGCATCGCCGTCTCCTCCCTCGGCCACGGCCACCCGGCGCTGGTCCGGGCCGTCGCCGAGCAGGCCGCCGCCCTCGCCCACACCTCCAACCTGTTCCTCCAGGAGCCCGAGGTGCGGCTCGCCGAGACGCTGGTCGAGCTGGCCGGCGGCGACGCCAGGGTCTTCCTGACCAGCAGCGGCACCGAGGCCAACGAGTGCGCGCTGAAGCTCGCCATCAAGTACGGCAAGACCCACGGCCGCTCCTCCTTCGTCGCCACCGAGAACGGCTTCCACGGCCGCAGCATGGGCGCGCTGTCGCTGACCGGCAAGAAGGCGATCCGCGAGCCGTTCGGCCCGTTCGCCATCGACGTCCGCTTCGTCCCCTACGGCGACGCGGCCGCGCTCGAAGCCGCCGTCACCGAGGACTGCGCCGCGCTGTTCCTGGAGCCCACCCAGGGCGAGGGCGGCGTCGTCCCGCCGCCCGACGGCTACTTCGCCGCCGCCCGGCGCGTCTGCGACGCCACCGGCGCGCTGTTCGTCGCCGACGAGATCCAGTCCGGCATCGGCCGCACCGGCACCTGGTTCGCCTTCCAGCACGACGACGCCCGCCCCGACGTCCTCACCCTCGCCAAGGGCCTGGGCGGCGGCCTGCCGGTCGGCGCGTGCCTGGCCTTCGGCGAGCACGGCGGCATCTTCGCCAAGGGCGACCACGGCAGCACCTACGGCGGCAACCCCGTCGCGGCCGCCGCCGCCCTCGCGGTGCTCGCCACCGTCGACAAGGACGGCCTGCTGGCCAACGCGACCCGGGTCGGCGACGCCCTCGCCGCCGGGATCGCCGCCATCACCCACCCGCTGCTGGCGGGCGTGCGGGGCCGGGGCCTGTGGCGCGGCGTCGTGCTCACCGAGGCCGCCGCGCCCGCCGTCGAGGCCGCCGCCCGCGCCGCCGGGTTCCTGGTGAACGCCGTCCAGCCCGACGTGATCCGGCTCGCCCCGCCGCTCACCCTCACCGCCGAGCAGGCGCAGACGTTCGTCGACGCGCTGCCCGCCATCCTCGACACCGCACTCGACACCGCCCTGCACGCCGCGAAGGAGCACTGAGCGATGACCCGGCACTTCCTCCGCGACGACGACCTCACCCCCGCCGAGCAGGCCGAGGTGCTCGCGCTGGCCGCCGCCCTCAAGGCCGACCGGTTCTCCCGTCGGCCGCTGGAGGGCCCGCAGTCGGTGCTGGTGCTGTTCGACAAGCCCTCCACCCGCACCCGGATCTCCTTCGCCGTCGGCATCGCCGAGCTCGGCGGCCACGCCCTGGTCATGGACGCCGGCAGCAGCCAGCTCGGCCGCGGCGAGACCATCGCCGACACCGCGCGCGTCCTGGAACGCCAGGTCAGCGCGATCGTGTGGCGCACCGCCGGGCAGGAGCGCATCGAGGAGATGGCCGCCGGGACCACCGTCCCGGTCGTCAACGCCCTCACCGACGAGTTCCACCCCTGCCAGATCCTCGCCGACCTCCAGACCGTCGCCGAGGCCAAGGGCGACCTCGCCGGCGTCACCCTCGCCTACTTCGGCGACGGCGCCAACAACATGGCCCACTCCTACCTGCTGGGCTGCGCCACCGCCGGGATGCACGTGCGGATCGCCGCGCCCGACA
Organism: Actinomadura hibisca NBRC 15177; assembly: GCF_001552635.1. Taxonomy (GTDB): domain Bacteria; phylum Actinomycetota; class Actinomycetes; order Streptosporangiales; family Streptosporangiaceae; genus Spirillospora; species Spirillospora hibisca. The sequence goes on from NZ_BCRO01000093.1 coordinate 46,633, forward strand.
CCCTGCCGCCCGACCCCGAGGTCGTCGCCCGCGCCGAGCAGATCGCCGCCCAGACCGGCGGATCGGTCACCGTGACCGCCGACGCGAAGCGGGCCGCCGCCGGAGCCGACGTCCTCGCCACCGACACGTGGGTGTCGATGGGGCAGGAAGGCAAGGACATCGCCCGCTACGAGCCCTACGCTGTGGACGAGGCACTGCTCGCGCTCGCCGCGCCGGACGCGGTCGTGCTGCACTGCCTGCCCGCCTACCGCGGCAAGGAGATCGCCGCGTCGGTCCTCGACGGCCCGCACAGCCGTGTCTGGGACGAGGCGGAGAACCGCCTGCACGCCCAGAAGGCCCTGCTGACGTGGCTGTTGGAGAAGTCCGCCCCATGACCACCCCGATGACCAAGGCCGCCCGGCACGCCCGGGTGATCGAGCTGCTGACCCGGCACCCGGTGCACTCCCAGGGGGAGCTCGCCAAGCTCCTGCTGGACGCCGGCGTCGAGGTCACCCAGGCCACCCTGTCCCGGGACCTGGTGGAGATCGGCGCGGTCAAGCTCCGCGCCGACGACGGCAGCCTGATCTACGCCGTGCCCGGTGAGGGCGGCGAGCGCATCCGCCGCGCCCGCACCGGCGCCGCCGAGACCTTCGACGGCCGCCTCACCCGGCTGGCCGCCGAGCTGCTGGTCTCGGCCGAGGCGTCGGCCAACCTGGTCATCGTGCGCACCCCGCCCGGGGCCGCGCAGTACCTCGCCTCGGCCATCGACCACGCCGAATGGCCGACCATCCTCGGCACCGTCGCGGGAGACGACTCGATCCTGGTCATCTCCCGCCACCCTGACGGAGGGGAGGACCTCGCGCGGGCCCTCCTCAAGCTGGCCGCCGGGCGGGAACGACGAAGCTAGGGGCCGTCCGCGCCCCGGTCCCCGACGTCGCGCAGGGCCGCGCCATCGCACCGCCGCCCCGCGCACCCGCACGGCAACCCGATCCGCAGCCACATCCTTCGTACAGGAGACACACGAACATGAGCGAGCGCGTCGTACTCGCGTACTCCGGCGGCCTGGACACCTCGGTCGCCATCCCCTACCTCGCCGAGCAGACCGGCGGCGAGGTCATCGCCGTGGCGCTGGACCTCGGTCAGGGCGGCGAGGACATGGACACCATCCGCAAGCGGGCCCTGGCCTGCGGCGCGGTCGAGTCCGTGGTGGTGGACGCCAAGGAGGAGTTCGCCCGCGACTTCTGCGTCCCGGCGCTGCGCGCCAACGCCCTCTACATGGACCGCTACCCGCTGGTGTCGGGCCTGTCCCGGCCGCTGATCGTCAAGCACCTGGTCGCCGCCGCCGCGGAGTTCGGCGGCACCGTGGTCTCGCACGGCTGCACCGGCAAGGGCAACGACCAGGTCCGCTTCGAGGCCGGGCTGTCGGCGCTGAACCCGGAGCTGAAGGTCATCGCCCCGGCCCGCGACTACGCCTGGACCCGCGACAAGGCCATCGCCTTCGCCGAGGAGCGCGGCCTGCCCATCGAGGTGTCGGCCAAGTCGCCCTACTCCATCGACCAGAACCTGTGGGGCCGGGCCGTGGAGACCGGGTTCCTGGAGGACATCTGGAACGGCCCGATCGAGGACCTGTACGACTACACCGCCGACCCCGCCCAGCCGCGCGAGGCCGACGAGGTCGTCGTCACCTTCCGGGCGGGCGTGCCCGTCGCCCTCGACGGCCGCGCGCTCACCCCGTTCCAGATCATTGACGAGATGAACAAGCGCGCCGGGGCCCAGGGCGTCGGCCGCATCGACATGGTCGAGGACCGGCTCGTCGGCATCAAGAGCCGCGAGGTCTACGAGGCCCCCGCCGCCATCGCGCTGATCGCCGCGCACATGGAGCTGGAGAACGTCACCGTCGAGCGCGACCTCGCCCGCTTCAAACGCTCGGTCGACCAGCGCTGGGGCGAGCTCGTCTACGACGGCCTCTGGTTCTCCCCGCTCAAGGACTCCCTGGACGCCTTCATCGTCGACGCCCAGAAGCACGTGTCCGGCGAGGTGCGGCTGACCCTGCACGCCGGCACGGCCGTGGTCACCGGGCGGCGCAGCGACGCCTCCCTCTACAGCTACGACCTGGCCACCTACGACACCGGCGACACCTTCGACCAGAGCCTCGCCAAGGGCTTCGTCGAGCTGTGGAGCCTGCCCAGCAAGATCGCCGCCAGGCGCGACCGCGCCCAGGGCTGACCCGCGCGCGGCCGGGGGAGCGGGACACGCCCGTCCCCCCGGCCGCGGCGCGGGGTTTGGCACGACCGGGGTCCACGGTGTATCCGTGCAGGGGACCAGACAACAAGACGGTGGGAAGAAGAGGATTTCCGTGACCAAGGCACCGACGCGTCTGTGGGGCGGCCGGTTCGAAGGCGGCCCGTCGGACGCGCTCGCGCGGCTCTCGGTGAGCGTCCAGTTCGACTGGCGGCTCGCCCCCTACGACCTGATGGGCTCGCGCGCGCACGCCCGCGTCCTCAACCGGGCGGGCCTGCTGACCGACGACGAGCTGGAGCGCATGATCGGCGCCCTCGACGACCTGGAGGGGGCCTGCCGCAGCGGCGAGTTCCGGCCCACCGTCGCCGACGAGGACGTGCACACCGCCCTGGAGCGCGGCCTGCTGGAGCGCCTCGGCGCCCTCGGCGGCAAGCTGCGCGCCGGCCGCAGCCGCAACGACCAGGTCGCCACCGACCTGCGCCTGTACCTGCGCGACCACGCCCGCCAGATCGTCAGCCGCCTGGTGGAGCTGGAGACCGCCCTCATCGCGCAGGCCGAGCACAACCTCGGCGTCGCCGCGCCCGGCATGACCCACCTCCAGCACGCCCAGCCCGTGCTGTTCTCGCACCAGCTCCTCGCGCACGTCCAGCCGCTCACCCGCGACATCGACCGGCTGCGCGACTGGGACAAGCGCACCTCGGTGTCCCCGCTGGGCTCCGGCGCCCTCGCCGGCTCCTCGCTGCCGCTGGACCCGCAGGCCACCGCCGCCGAACTCGGCTTCGACGCCGCCGCGCCCAACTCCATGGACGCCGTCAGCGACCGCGACTTCGTCGCCGAGTTCCTGTTCGCGGCCGCGCTCATCGGCGTGCACCTGTCGCGCCTGGGCGAGGAGATCGTCCTGTGGGCCTCCCAGGAGTTCCGCTGGATCGAGATGGACGACACCTATGCCACCGGGTCGTCGATCATGCCGCAGAAGAAGAACCCCGACGTCGCCGAGCTGGCGCGCGGCAAGGCCGGCCGCCTCATCGGCCACCTGGTCGGCCTGCTGACCACCCTCAAGGGCCTGCCGCTCACCTACAACCGCGACCTCCAGGAGGACAAGGAGGGCGCCTTCGACGCCGTCGAGACCCTCCTGCTGGTGCTGCCCGCCATGTCCGGCCTCATCGCCACCATGCGCGTCAACACCGAGAAGCTGGAGGAGCTGGCCCCGCAGGGCTTCGCGCTGGCCACCGACCTCGCCGAGCTGCTGGTGCGGCGCGGCGTCGCCTTCCGCGACGCGCACGAGGTCGTCGGCCACCTGGTGGTGTGGTGCCAGGTCAACGACAAGGACTTCGACGACCTCACCGACGACGAGCTGGCCAAGGTGTCGCCGCACCTGACGCCCGACGTCCGCGAGGTCCTCAACGTCCCCGGCGCGCTGGCCTCCCGCAAGGCGTTCGGCGGCACCGCCCCCGACCGCGTCCGCGAGCAGCTCACCGCGCTGCGCGCCCAGGTCGACGAGCACGCCGCCTGGGCGGCCGGCTCCGAAGGCTGACGCACCGGCGCACCCGGTCCCGGCCGGGCGGTAACGTGACCGCCCGGCCGGGACCTTTCGACGATCAGGTGAGGACATGGACGCGCTGCTGCCCCGCGACTTCTTCGACCGGCCCGTGGAGCAGGTCGCGCCCGCGCTGCTGGGCCGCGTCCTCAGCCACACCACCCCCGAGGGCGAGGTCGCGGTCCGCCTCACCGAGGTCGAGGCGTACGCCGGGCCGCTGGACCCCGCCTCGCACTCCTACCGGGGCCGCACCGCCCGCAACGACGTCATGTGGGGGCCGCCGGGCCACGCCTACGTGTACTTCACCTACGGGATGCACTTCTGCGTGAACCTGGTGTGCGGGCCCGACGGCATGTCCTCGGCCGTCCTGCTGCGCGCCGGAGAGATCGTCGTGGGGGAGGACCTGGCCCGCGAGCGCCGCCCCCGTTCCACGGTCCGCGACCTGGCCCGGGGCCCGGCACGGTTGTGCCAGGCGCTCGGCATCGTCCGCGAGCACAACGGCCTGGACGTCTGCGACCCCGCCTCCACCCTGCGCGCCCTGCCGGGCGAGCCCGCCGACCCCGCACTGATCCGGACGGGTCCGCGCACCGGCGTCAGCTCCGCCAAGGACACCCCGTGGCGCTTCTGGGCCGACGGCGACCCCACCGTCTCCCCGTACCGCGTCCACGTGCCGCGCAAGCGCAAGACGACCCATGGCTGAGCGCCGCGTCCCCCGCGCGCTGGCCCCGCTCGTCCTGGGCGTGCTGCTCACCACCCTGACCGTGGCCGTGGACGGCGCGGTGAGCGATCGCACGACCATCAGCAGGTCCACGCAGCCCACCCCGGACACCTACACGGACAAGGCCACCTACAGCGCGGCGCTGGTGGAGGTGCACACCCTCCTGCTGCGCCGGCACCGCCCCTACGAACTGTGGATCACCCACCGCGAGAGCCCCGACTACGGCCACCGCGTCCAGCTCGACGGCATCGCCCCCGGCGGCGGGAAGCCCCGCATCACCGCCGCCGAGTGGCGCCCCGAAGGCGTCCGGGTGCACTTCGCGAGCGGCCACCAGACGTTCGTCCCCGCCCGCTGGTTCCTCGGCGGCCGCTGATACCGCCCATGGCCCCGACCAGCGGCGGGGCCCCGAAACCCGTTACCGTGATCGGTGCTCCATCGGACATGCTGGTGGACGTACCGAACGCACGTCGGAGACGAGGGAGAACGTGACCGACATCCTGGATGATCTCGCGTGGCGCGACCAGATCGCGCAGTCCACTGACCTGGACGAACTGCGGGCGATGCTCGCCGCGGGGCCGGTCACGCTCTATTGCGGCTTCGACCCGACCGCGCCCTCCCTGCACCTGGGCAACCTGATCCAGATCCTGACCCTGCGCCGCTTCCAGCAGGCGGGCCACCGCCCGCTCGGCCTGGTCGGCGGGGCCACCGGCCTGATCGGCGACCCCAGCGGCAAGAGCGCCGAACGTGTCCTGAACTCCGAGGACACCGTCGCCGCCTGGGTCGAGCGCATCCGCGGCCAGGTCTCCCGGTTCCTGGACTTCAACGACGGCCCGACCGGCGCGACCATGGTCAGCAACCTCGACTGGACCGGCCCCATGTCGGCCATCGAGTTCCTGCGCGACATCGGCAAGCACTTCCCGGTGAACAAGATGCTGGCCCGCGACACCGTCAAGTCGCGGCTGGACACGACCGGAATGAGCTACACCGAGTTCAGCTACGTCCTGCTCCAGTCCATGGACTTCCTTGAGCTGTACCGCCGGCACGGCTGCCGCCTGCAGACCGGCGGCAGCGACCAGTGGGGCAACCTGACCGCGGGCGTGGACCTGATCCGCCGGGTGGAGGGCGGCTCGGCGCACGCGCTGACCACCCCGCTGCTCACCAAGGCCGACGGCACCAAGTTCGGCAAGACCGCCGGCGGCGAGACCTACTGGCTCGACCCCGAACTGACCTCGCCGTACGCGTTCTTCCAGTTCTGGATCAACGCCGACGACCGGGACGTGGAGAAGCTGCTGAAGGTGTTCAGCTTCCGCTCCCGCGAGGAGATCGAGGACCTGCTCAAGCAGGGCGCCGAGCGCCCGGCCGCCCGCATCCCGCAGCGCGCCCTCGCCGAGGAGGTGACCACGCTGGTGCACGGCGCCGACGAGACCGCCGCCGTGATCGCGGCCTCCCGCGCGCTGTTCGGTCAGGGCGACCTGCGCGAACTGGACGAACGCACCCTGCGCGCGGCCCTCGCGGAGGTCCCGCGCGCCGAGCTGCCTCCGGGCGAGCTGCCGACGGTGGCGGACCTGCTGGCGGCGTCGGGCCTGTGCAAGAGCAAGTCGGAGGCGCGCCGGACCATCGCCCAGGGCGGCGCGTACCTGAACAACACGAAGGTGGAGTCGGAGGAGGCGGCACCGGAGGCGGCGGACCTGCTGCACGGCCGCTTCCTGGTGCTGCGCCGGGGCAAGCGCAACATCGGCGGCGTGGAGGTCGTGGCTCCCTGAGCGGAGCTGCTGTCCTGCGCGCGAACGCACCTGAACGCCCGTCCGGGGTCAACCCGGGCGGGCGTTCGGCCTGCTGGGAGAAAAGCTTCGGTAGATCCACGTCACAGTGGGGTCACAGGAGGCTCGATCAGAAGGGTTTCGAGAGCCGTTAAACCGGCGTTGACCTGGGGTTTCGTAGCTTGAAACCTCTGATTTGACGGTGTCGCGCAAGCGACCTAATGTTCTACCTGCCCCCCGGGGGAGCGGACGCCGAGAGGCGGCCGGCCCGGGGGACCTCCCGAAGCCAGGATCGCGACGCTGTCGCGCGTCCGGGTTGCGAGAGAGACCGAATCGCCCAAAGTTTGACAAAACGGGCGAAACGGATAAGCTTGAAGGGTTGCCCCGGAGCGGGGCTCGCGAGTAGCGGGTCAAGCGCGGTGGGTGTCCGTTTCTTGAGAACTCAACAGCGTGTTAAAAGCCAGTGCCTTTACAGACCAGGCCAATGTGCCTGGTCACCCCGTGCTGATGCTTTCGGGTGTCGGCAGGGATTTCTTTGAGGCAAGTCGATCCTCCGTTTGGGGGGTCGCATTTGCTGGGATTGTTTCCAAGGTTTGGCGCTTGAGGGTTCGCCCCTTCGAGTGTCGTTG
>NZ_BCRO01000094.1 GCF_001552635.1 Actinomadura hibisca NBRC 15177
CACGACGCTTTCCCCGAGGCCGAGGCACCGACTCAGCCCGTGGGGGTCTACACAGGCCCACCCAACCCCAACCCCGCGCGGGTTTCCCGCACCTAGCCAACAACCCCCAGCCCGCGCGGGGTTGCTCCAGATGCCCAGCGACCCCAGCCCACGCGGGTTTTCCACACCCAGCCAACAACCCCAGCCCACATGCCGCGCGCACCCGCGCAGCCAGAGGGCGCCGGTCAAGCCAACAAGAGGGTGACCATCCGACCCTTGGGTGTCTCAGCCTCCGTCAGACGAGTGCGCTCCGAGGTCGGAGCCGCATCCCGACGACGGTCGAACACGATCAACGTCCCGGTATCCAGCGCGAGCCGGTTCAGATAACCGTCCAACTGCTCCAGCCCACTCGACACCTGATCACCGTTGTCATCCGTGCGGACCTTCAACTCGAACGCCGACCACTGCACGGCCCTGCACCCACGCCCGTCGGTGAAGGGCTTACGGATGGCGAGATCCAGGCGCTTGCGCCCCAAGCCGTATTCGAGGTCGATGAACCCGTCGCCATTGACCACCTGCCGACAGAACGCCATGAACGCTAGATGGCAGGCCGCCTCCTGATAGGTGTACCGCGTATCGATGATCTTGCTGTTGACCTTCCAGAACGCCACGAACTCCTCCAGCAGCATGGCGATGTCCAAGCGACCGTCCGGCAGCAGGAGCGCACTCGGATCAGCGTCGATCCCATCGAGCAGGGGCTGCGCCAGGACTTGGACGATGGCTTCCTGGTAGATGGGGTTGGCGATCTGGAGTGGCAGCGAACGGGTGACCAATCCCAGGTCACGCGCATAGGACAGGTCGTCGCTGTAACTCTGCTCCTTGAGAACCCACCCACCGGTGATCATCGGCTCGATGAAACGCCGAATGTGGGGCTCGTCCAGTTGGACCACCAGGGAGTCCAGGTGGGTGGCGCGTTGGGTGATCAGCCGCCCCATCGCCTGCTCCATGTGCGTATCGGTGATCGACTGATCGAGCGGGACCCGCATCATCTCAATGACGTCCCGCGCCAGCGCGTTGACCAGCCACGGCTGCCCCTGACTCGCCTCAAAAGCCCGCTGCACCGCGTAATCGGTGAACACTTGGCCGGTGGCGGCGGTGTGCTGGCCGTATAACTCGGCCACGTCGGCGAAGGAGAAGTCACCGATCCGCAGCGACGCGGCACTGACGTTGAACGGAGTGGGCGTCCCCAACCGATCCGGGTCGCCGTCCGAGGCCGCCTGGTAGTCCCGCACGTTCCGCATCCCGCACAACACCACCGCATGAGGAAACGGCGTATCAGCCGAGGTATAGCCGTCACGGAGCTGGCTGAGCACCGACTCCAGGCCCGTACCCGCCAACGAATCGATCTCATCGAATAACAACACCAAGGGACGAGGGGACTGATCCGCCCACACTCGCAGCCCCTCTATCAGGGTGAACCCGGGGATGTTCTCCGGCCAAGGAGTCGGCGGCAGACATCCCTGCGGCATCCCCAGCGTCCGCGCCGCGTCCTGGATCGAGCGCAGGACGAGCCGTTCTGTCCAGCCCACGTCATCGCCGGTCATCCTGGCCACTTCGCACGAAAAGCTGACCGCCGCATACCTTCCGGTGGCGTTCAACTCGCGCGCCAGTGCCGCCAGCGCGGTGGTCTTGCCGGTCTGCCGGGGCGCGTGCACCACGAAGTACTTGCCCTGCTCCACCAGCCCGCGCGCCTCCGGCAGCCGAGCCAGCGGATCGAGCATGTAGTGCCGGTCTGGATCGCAAGGCCCTGTCGTGTTGAACGCCTTCACCCTCCGCACACTAACGAACACAGGCATGCAGATGGGTGCCGTCACGGCAAGCCTGCTGGGCGAAGGGCTTTAACTCCATTTCTCCTCCTTCACCCTCCTTATCATGTCCAGCGACATGGCCACTGGCAGTGCGCTGGCCCGCAGGTCTATCAACGTCTTTGACATCGCAGCAAGATCGAACCTTTCGTCCGTCGTGGATCCCCGTGCCGATGCATCCATGTAGGCGACCTCGCTCCCGTCACCCAAGGTGGCGATGACGAAACCTCCACCCGAACCCGGAGCCGCCCCAGGGAAGGGGACAATTTGCATACGGACGTTGGGCAGTTCCGCCATGGCGAGCAAGTGCTCCAACTGCCCACGCATGATTTCGGATGAACACATTTCACACCAGAGCACCACATCGCTCATGAGCACCACGAACGTAGGAGGCGCGGGCTTCTCCCTGGTCAGGATGCGCTGCCTCGCCATGCGCGCCTCCACCGCGGCTTCGGTCGGCAGGATCGTGCGCGCATATTCGGGTGTCTGGAGGAGGCCGGGCACCAACAAGGTGTTCCAGGAGGTCAAGATGACGGCCTCCTGCTCGATGGCGGGCCAGTCGAACCAGGACGGTAGCGGCCCGTCGTCATGGTTGAGGTCATCCCATACCCGCAGCAGCGCGCCCTTGGCTCGGGTCATGTCGTCAACCACTGCCGCGAAATCACGCTTGCAGTGTCGTTTCCCGGTTTCGACCAGCGAGACGTACGAAACGCTTGTCGAGGTTTGCGCCGCTATGGCCTGCTGCACCACGTTCGCCTGGATTCTGTGTTGCTTCATCTGTCGGCCGAACGCCTGAAGTGCGGCTTCACCGGTGCTGCGCTTCCGCCCACGAGGCATGATCACCTGCTTTGACTAGATTGACAGCAAGTTTCGCAGCACTTCACAAAGCTCGTGCAGCTTTTCGACTTTTACACGATTGCTTCGGGCTGATGGCCTGTATGCCCCAAGGGGCTTATCAACGGAGAGGGACACAACTACCGAGCAAAGGCCGTCAAATGATCAAAGTCGAGAAAGCGCCCGCGGCTCCGGCCGAGGTGGCATCGCTCGTGATAGCGGCGCGGGCGGAGTCGATCAAGAAGGCGCGCGACTTCGTCACCGCCGTCCTCACCCGGGCGGGGCTCGACGCCTCCTCGGTCCACCTCGCCGCCACCATCGCCACCGAGCTCGTCACCAACGCCTACAAGCACGGCTCCCAGCCCGGCGACCCCATCGCCGTCCGCGCCTATCTCGCCGACGCCGGGCCCGTCCTCGAAGTCTGGGACACCTCCGACGCACCGCCCGTCGCCCAGCCCTTCGACGTCGAACGCCTCTCCGGGCGCGGGCTCCTCCTCGTCTCCGAGATGGCCCGCGACTGGGGCACCACTCCCCTCGCCCCCTCCGGCAAGGCCGTCTGGGCCCTCCTCCGGGAGAGCTACCCGTGACCGCCCGCCTTCTCCTGCTCTCCTTCGTCCGCGATCTCTTCCCTCACTGGGACATCTGGGTCTGCGACCGGGATGTCTGGCGCGCGTCCGGTGTCATCCTCATCAGTTCCTCCAGCCTCGAAGGACTGCTGGACGGTTTGGGCGCGGCCGATCCGGACGCTCTCGCGGCGGCGACCCAGCGCTCCGATCAGGGTGCGGTGTCCCTCCCCTGACCCAAGAAGGACGCGTTGGCGGCAAGGGCTCGGGCCGCGTCTGCGAAGTACTGCTCGTCCACTCCGTGGGCTAGGCCCAGGGCCACCCCCTGCGAGAGGCCGACGAAGAGTGCTCGCAAGGCAGTCGCCAGTCGTTGCGCCTGGCCTGGTGTCACGCTCCCGCCCTCGCGCGCTCTGCCCGTGAACAGCGCGATCAACTGTTCCTCCTGCGCCCGGACCGACGTCGCGAACCGCTCCCCCAGCTCCGAATCCCGCAGCGCCATGTCCAACAAGCTGATCTGGAGCGCCACAGCAGCTCTCGCATCCGGGTCCTCGCACGTCCGCCAGTAGTACCGCGCGAACGCCTCCACCGCCCCCAGCAAGTCCGCCCCAGCCGGAACGGCCTGTCTCATCTCCTCGTAGAACGGCTCCAGGTAGTCGGCTACCAGCGCCATGAGCAGGCCGTTCTTGCTGCCGAACAACGAGTACACCGCGCCGGTCGTCAGGCCCGCCTCCGCCGCGATCTCGTCCAGGCGGGCGCGGTGGCCGTCCCGGGTGACGCGGTGCAGCGCCGCGTCCAGCAGGGCGCGGCGGTTGCGCTCCTTGGTCTCGGCTCTCGACATTCTCATAATCTAGTTATCCTAGTAATCCGGTTATCAAAACGGCGGCAGGAGGCCCCATGTTCCACGTCCAGGCCACATCATCACCGGCCACCGGCGGCATGCGGGCGGGCATCGTCGCAGACGGCCTGGTCAAGCTGCTGCTCGCCGCCGGTTACGTCGCCGCCGCCGGTCCGCTCGGGCGTCTGCTCGGTGTCGCGGTCTGGTTGATGGTCGTCTCCGGTGTGTTCCTGCTCGTGTGTGGCTTGGCCGAGATCCGGTATGCGCGCGTCCGGCCGCTGCGGGTCTATCTGTGGCTCATGGCCGCCTACGACACCGGCTGGGTTCTGGTCACGGTCGTCGCGCTGCTGCTCGGCTCCGGCGGAGGTGAGATCTGGGTCGGGTACCAGGCCGTCGCCTCCGCCGTTCTCGCCGCGTTCCTCGTGCTTTGGAGGATCGTGCCGACTTCCCTTCCGCGCCGCGTGCCGGGTGAGGAGCTTCCTCCAGAGTTGTCGTGATCGCCTTGACCGGGGCGGGGCCCGCGAACGTACCGTCGGCTCACCTTGGAGGTGGAGACTTGACCAGCCGACCGATCATGACGACCGAGTCCGGTGCCCCGATCGCGGACAACCAGAACAGCCAGTCCGCGGGGCCCGGCGGGCCGCTTCTCGTCCAGGACCAGCAGCTGATCGAGAAGCTGGCCCGGTTCAACCGCGAGCGCATCCCCGAACGCGTCGTGCACGCCCGGGGCGCCGGCGCGTACGGCCATCTGGAGGTGACCGACGACGTCACCCCCTACACCCACGCCGCGTTCCTGGCGGAGGTGGGCAAGCGCACCGAGGTCTTCCTCCGCTTCTCCACCGTCGCCGACAGCCTCGGCGGCGCGGACGCGGTGCGGGACCCGCGCGGCTTCGCGGTGAAGTTCTACACCGAGGAGGGCAACTACGACCTCGTCGGCAACAACACCCCGGTCTTCTTCATCAAGGACCCGCTGAAGTTCCCCGACTTCATCCACAGCCAGAAGCGCGACCCGTTCACCGGCGTGCAGGAGCCCGACAACGTCTGGGACTTCTGGTCGCACTCGCCGGAGGCCACCCACCAGGTCACCTGGCTGATGGGCGACCGCGGCGTCCCGGCGTCCTACCGGCACATGGACGGGTTCGGCTCGCACACCTACCAGTGGGTCAACGCCGAGGGCCGCGCCCACTGGGTCAAGTACCACTTCAAGACCGACCAGGGCATCCGCTGCCTCACCTCCGAGGAGGCCGGCGAGCTGGTGGGGCGGGACGGCAACTCGCACCAGCAGGACCTGCACCGGGCCATCGAGCGCGGCATGTTCCCGTCGTGGACGATGTACGTGCAGCTCATGCCGGTCGAGGACGCGGCGCGGTACCGGTTCAACCCGTTCGACCTGACGAAGGTGTGGCCGCACGCCGACTACCCGCGCGTGCGCGTAGGCAAGCTCGTGCTCAACCGCAACCCGGAGAACATCTTCGCCGAGGTCGAGCAGAGCGCGTTCTCGCCCAACAACTTCGTCCCCGGCATCGGGCCGTCCCCGGACAAGATGCTCCAGGGCCGCCTGTTCGCCTACGGCGACGCGCACCGCTACCGGCTCGGCGTCAACCACACGCAACTTCCGGTGAACGCCCCGCACGCCACCACCGCCCACAACAACGGCCGTGACGGCGCGATGCGCTTCGACGGCAACGGCGGTCGCGCCAAGAACTACGAGCCCGACAGCTTCGGCGGCCCCGTGCAGACGGACCGGCCGCTGGCGCTGGGCGTGGAGGTGTCCGGGCAGGCCGCCAACCACGCCCCGGTCCTGCACCGCGACGACGACCACTTCGTCCAGGCGGGCACGCTGTTCCGTCTGATGGGCCCGGCCGCGCAGGCGCGCCTGGTCGCCAACATCGCGGGCGGCCTCTCGCAGGTGTCGGACGACGGCATCGTGGACCGGATGGTCGCGCACTTCGCCGCCGCCGACCCCGCCTACGGCCACGCCGTGGAAACCGCCGTCAAGGAGCTGCGCGCCTAATGGACCAGACCGGTGCCCCCATCACCGGTCTCCGGACCGGCCCCGCCTCCACCACCCGAGGCGGGGCCGGTTTCCGTGACGTCATCGCGTTGTCGGGGCCCGCGCTCCCGGTCGTCTCGTTCCTGGCGCGGCTTCCGGCGGCGATGTGCCCGATCGGGTCGCTGCTGCTGGTGAACGACCGGACGGGCAGCATCGCCACCGCCGGTCTGGTCGCGGGCGCGTTCGCCCTAGGGCAGGCCACGGGCGGGCCCCTCATCGGACGGCTGGCCGACCGCAAAGGACAGCGGCCTACGGTTCTGGCCGCGTCCCTAGGGAATGCGGCGGCGATCGCGTTTCTGGTCGTCGCCGCCATGGCGGGATGGCCGTCGGTTATCCAGGGCGCGTTGGCGCTTATGGCGGGGCTGTCGGTTCCGCAGGTCGGGCCGCTTTCGCGTAGTCGGCTCGTGTCGCTGGCCAAGGGCGATGCGCGCCTGACGTCCTCGGCGCTGTCGTTCGACGGGACGGTGGACGAGACCAGTTTCGTGACCGGGCCCGCGCTCGTCGGCGTTCTGGCCGTTATCGACCCGGCCGCCGGGATGCTGGTGGCGGCGGGTCTGGTTGCGGTGTGCGGGCCGCTTTTCGCGTTGCACCGTACGGCGCGGGCAGAAACGGTTCGCCGGACGTCTTCCTCTAGGCGGCTACTGTCGCCCGCGTTGTGCTTCCTGTGCGCCGGGATGGCACTCCAGGGGATGGTCTTCGGGTCGTTGCAGACCGGCATCACCGAGCTGACCGAGAAACTCGGCCAGCCCGGCGCGGCCGGGCTCGTCTACGGGCTGATGGGCGTGCCGAGCGCGCTGGTCGGCCTGGTCATGACGGCGCGCCCGTCACGGCTGGCACCGCGGACGCAGTGGCGGCTGGTCATCATCGTCCAGACGGCGTTGTGCCTGCCGCTGCTCGCGGTGGGCAGCATGGGCGCGCTGGCGCTGGCCGTGACCGTCCTCGGGCTGACCTACGCGCCCAACATCATCACCATGTTCGGCCTGACCGAGCGCGTCGCGCCGCCCGAGCGCATGGGCGAGGCGATGGCGGTGCTGGGCAGCGGCATCATCCTCGGCACCTCGGCGGGCGCGATGGTGTCGGGCCGGCTCGCCGAGACCCTCGGCCACCGGGCGGCCTTCTGGTCGGCCGTGGCGTGCGCGGGGATCGCGGCGGCGCTGGCCCTGATCACCGCTACCCGGCGGCGCTACGGCTGACGGCGCGCAGCACGTCGAAGGTGTCCTGCTCGTCCTGCTCGTCGCCGTGGTCGCTCAGCTTGACGATCACCGTCTTGGACGGCGGGTCGACGTACACGTACTGGCCATAGACGCCGAGCGCCGAGTACGCCGCCCCGTCGCCGCCGCTCGGGTGCCACCACTGCGCGGCGTACTTCCACTCGCCCAGCCTGTGCGGCGCGGGCGTGGCGATCCGCTTGATCCACGCGGCCGGGACGACCTGCGCGCCGCCCGCCTTGCCGCCGTCCAGCACGAGCTGCCCGATCTTGGCGTAGTCGCGGGCGGTGGCGTTGACGCAGCAGAACGCCTTCTCGGTGCCGCCGGGCCGGTCCAGGTTCCAGGTCGCGCCGTCCTGCGCGCCGACCGGGCCCCACAGGCGCTCGGCCAGCAGGCGCGCCAGCGGCTTGCCCTCGACCTTGGCCAGCGCCATGCCGAGCAGCTGCGTCTCGACGCTGCGGTAGTCGCCCCTGCTGCCGGGCTCGAAGGTCACCTTGCGGTGGTCCTTGACGAAGCCGGGCAGGTCGCGGGTGAGGTACATGCGGGCGGTGCCGGTGAAGGGCCACCACTGGTTGTAGTTCTCCGAGACGTCCACGCCCGCCGTCATGTCGAGCAGGTCGCGGATGCGGATGGTGTCGTAGGAGCCGCCGGTCCTGAGCTCGGGCAGCACGTCCACCAGCCGGTCGTCCTCGCGGATCTTCCCTTCCCCGACCGCCTGGCCGATCATGAGGGAGACCAGCGACTTGGCGACCGACCAGGACGCCAGCCGGTCGGTGGCGCGCACGCCGTCGCGGTACCACTCGTGGGCGACCGCGCCGTCCCGGACGACCACGAACGCGTTGGTGTGCGTGGTGGACAGGAACTCCGCCACCGGCACCTGCCTGCCCTTCCACGGCACGGTGGCGGGCAGCGCCCGCGCCTTGACGGGCAGCGCGGCGGGACGCGTCGCGGGCACGTCACTCGCCGGATACAGCTTGCCTACCTGCGAAGTAGGCGTGGTCAGCAACTTGTAGAGCGTCGGAGGCTGCGGAACCTTCAGCGCCCAGGTCCCGACGTAGAGGCCGACGACGAGGACGAGCGGGATGGCGATGACCGCGCGGAGCGTCCGGCTCATGCTCGGCCGCCTTCCACACGGGCCTCGACGGCGAGCCAGAGCGCTTCCACCATGGTCTCCAGAACGGTGTCGGGGGTGACGGCCGCCAGCCGGGCGGCGTGGGCGTGGATCTGCGGGTACCGGTCCGGGTCGGCGGTGGCGTACTCGGCGATCCAGGCGCGCTCGTCGCCCGCGCGGACGTCGGCGGGCAGGACGGCGTAGTGCGCGAGCGTCCCGGCGTAGGCGAGGACGGTGTCGGCCATCATCCGGTAGTAGCGGACGACGTCGTCGCCGCCGAGGCCCAGCTCGGTGAGCGCGCCGAGGATGCCCTCCACCACCTGGAACTCGCCGGGGCCGCGCGTGGTGCGGGAGGCGACGGCCGCGCCGACGTAGGGGTGGGCGACGAAGACGCGCACGACCTGGCGGGCCAGCTCGGCGAGGCGGTCGCGCGGGCCGAGGCCGTCGGGGACGGCATCGGCGGCCATCGACAGCAGGCGGTCGCCGACCGCGAGCAGCAGCGCGTCCTTGTCGGGGAAGTGCCGCCACACCGCCGAGCGGTCCACGCCCAGCTCCTCGCCGAGCGCGCGGCCGGTCAGGCCGTCGGCCTCGCCGCGCGCGGCGATCGCGACGGCCGCCGTCACGATGCGTTCCCTGGTCAGGCGGGTTCGCTGGGCCACCGGACACCTCCGTCATCGCTGATGTCATCAATGATGACATAGGAGTGACGTCCTGAAAAGAATCTCTCGTCCGTTTGCGGACAGCGGTCCCCCGATGCCCTCGGCGGGTCCCTGCTGTCTACTGAGGGTGGCGGCGCCGCCCCGGAAAGTTGGACGTGACGGAGAGGAGACGCCCATGGCGACCTACCACACCGAGATCCAGTGGGGCGGGCCCGACGCCGCCTGGCACGCCGACCAGGACCTGGAGATCACCATCACCAACCGCGGCCAGGTCGTGCCCGAGACCGGCCGGCCCGGCACCGGCACGACGGTGACCTGGTCGGGGCCGCAGGGCAACGGCACGGTGACCTTCTTCGACGAGGGCGCCTCGTTCAGCGGCACCGCCCAGTTCCCCAACGAGGGACCGGTCGGCTACCGCGGCAAGTCCGTGAAGTAGCGGCCGGATGAGCGTCGCGGCGGGCCGCGCGTCCCCGCCGCGACGCACCCCGGCCCGGCACGAGACTCCCCCGGCGTCTTGTGCGGGGAATGAGGATCTTCCGGCCCGGCTTTGGCAGCCCTCCCCATGGCCACCGCCCCTTTTTGGATCTAACGTCAACAAGCCGATGTGAACAGGACCCCCTGCACCTCGGCGCTCCGCTCCGATCCGCCCCCGTCCCTGGAGCCCCGATGCGCCGCAGCCTGCTGTCCCTCCCCCTGGCCGCCACCCTGGCCTTCGGCGCCGTCGCTCCGGCGGACGCCGCGCCCAAGCCCGTCGCCAACGCCCCGAGCGGCCCCAGTGCCCCGGTCTGGCCCTACTCGGTGCTGCCGGGCTTCGACCCGCTCACCGCGTCGCCGACCCCGGCCCGCCTGACGAGCGCGCCGCGCCCGCTCAAGGTGACCTACACCGTCGACGGGCAGACCCGCACGCTGGAGGACTACCTCGCGCGCACCGCGCAGGGCCTGGTCGTGCTGGACGGCTCCGCGATCGTGAAGGAGTGGTACGCGCCCGGCTACTCCCAGGACTCGCTGTTCCAGTCCTGGTCGATGGCCAAGTCCTTCACCTCCGACGCCGTGGGGATCGCCCTCGCCGAGGGCCGGATCGCCGCCCTGACCGACACCGTGGCCGACTACGTGCCCGAACTGGCCGCCGCCGACTACGGCAAGATCACGCTGCGGAACCTGCTGCGCATGGCGTCGGGCATCCAGTGGAACGAGACGGTGGACGACATCCCGCTGCACGTGGGCTCCAGCCTCGGCGCCCAGTCCACGCTGCAACTGGCGGCCACGCGGCGGCAGGGCTGGCCGCAGGGCACGCGCTTCAACTACGCGAGCATGGACTCGGCCGTGCTGGCGCTGGTGGTGCAGAAGGCGACCGGCGTCCCGTTCCACACCTGGGTGCAGGAGAAGATCTGGCAGCCGTCCGGCATGGCCGGGACCGCCTACCTGGGCAACGACTCGCGCGGCAACGGCCTCGGCTACTGCTGCGTCTACGCCCGGAACCGCGACTTCGCGCGCTTCGGGAAGATGATGCTCGACGGCGGCGTGGTGGACGGCCGCCGCGTCGTGCCCGCGTCCTGGGTCACCGAGGCCACCACCGAGAGCGGCCTGAACCCGCGCTACGGCCTGCACTGGTGGCTCGACCCGGGCGAGGGCTACTACGCCTCGGGCCTGGGCGACCAGAAGATCTACGTCTCGACCCGCCACAAGGTCGTGATCGCCCGAACGACCCTGTTCAACCCGAGCGAGGGCGAGACCCTGCCCGCCCTACGAGCCCTGGCCGCCGAAGTAGCCCGCACCCGCACCCCCTGAGCAACCACCCGCTTAAGTTCCGGGCTGGGTGGGAATCGTCCCAGTTCAGGGGCTTACTTAGGGGGTTGCTTTGTCGTCTGTCATTGCCGTCACCGGGGCCAGCGGGCAGGTGGGTGGGCGGGTCGCGCGGCGGCTTGCCGATGCGGGGGCCGCTCAGCGGTTGCTTGGTAGGCATCCTGATCGGTTGCCTGAGTTGCCTGGGGCTGTCGCTGCGCCTGCCGCCTCTTATGACGATGCGGATGCCATGCGTGCGGCGGTCGGGGATGCGGGCACGCTCTTTCTGGTTTCGGCCAGCGAGGCTCCGGATCGGGTTCGGGAGCACTTCACCGCCGTGGACGCCGCTGTGGCTGCGGGGGTCGGGCGGATCGTCTATCTGTCGTTTCTGGGGGCCGCGCCTGACGCCACCTTCACCTTCGCCCGTGATCACTGGAAGACCGAGGAGCACATCCGGGCTACGGGGGTGCGCCATACCTTTCTGCGCGACAGCTTCTACCAGGCCGCTTTGGCCAGTATGGCCAGTGCGGACGGGGTGTTGCAGGGGCCTGGTGGCGACGGCAGGGTTTCTGCGGTGGCGCACGATGACATTGCTGATGTCGTCACTGCTGTGCTGCTGGGTGATGGGCATGACGGGGTCACTTATGACGTGACCGGGCCTGCGGCGTTCACCTTGGCGGAGGCTGCGGAGGAGCTGGGGCGGGCTGCGGGACGGCCTGTGGAGTATGTCGCCGAGACTCAGGACGAGGCCTATGCCTCGCGGGCTCAGTACAACGCGCCTGATTGGGAGGTTGCCGGGTGGGTGACCTCCTATGAAGCCATTGCCACGGGTGAGATGAGCACCGTGTCCGACACCGTGCCTCGGCTTACCGGGCATCCTGCGCAGAGCTTCGCCGAGTTCCTGGAGCGGAATCCCGACAGTTACCGCCACCTCAAACGTTAGGGCCAGTGCGCGGGGCGGGTCAGGGCTTGTGGGATTTTTGTCGCCGCGTCGCCCTTGGCCGTGTTCAACTGGGCCTGGGTCAGGAAGAGCGCGCCGGTCAGGTCCGCCCCGCACAGGTCGGCGTCGCGCAGGTCCGCGCCGATCAGGTCGGCCATGCGCAGGTCCGCGTTCCGCAGGTCGGCCGCGATCAGGTACGCGCCGCGCAGGTTCGCGCCCCGCAGGTTCGCCCCTTTCAGGCGGGCTCCCATCAGGTCGGCGCCCCGGTGGTTGCGGGTCTTGCGGCCTGCGCGGGCTCGGGTCAGTTCGCTGGCTCGGGCCAGGAGCGGGTTCACCTTTTTGTGCTGGGTCATGACGTTCGTGGCGGCCAGCGGCTCGGGGTCCTGGAAGGTGAGGGCCTCGGTTTCGGCTATGGCTTTGTGCAGGTCAGCGTGCACCGGGTTTGTGTCCGGTAGGGATAGGGCCTCGTTCAGGTACCAGAGCAGTTCATGCAGGTCCCGCATGATCGAGAACGCCTGGAACATCGGTGTGTCCGGGTTCGATCGCCAGTCCCGGCCCCCGAACGTCACCTGCGAGATCTTCTGGCCCGCCCCGAAGCAGTCGTAGGCCGTGCAACCCCGCATCCCGATGTCCCGTAGTTCGGCGTGGACCCCGCACCGGAAGTCGGCCAGCAGGTTCCGGCACGGCGTCCCGGCGGACCGGTCGAACGCGAAGTCCGCCGACGCCGAGAACGCCGTCGCCACGCAGCACAGGCCGAAGCAGTTCGCGCAGTCGGCCCGCAGGTCGGGACGTTTCTCAGACACCGTCCCATTGTCGCCGATCAGGGGACTATGACGAGCTTCCCCCGGGTGTGCCCCTCGCGGCTCGCGTCGAAGGCCGCGCCCACTTCGTCCAGCGGATAGGTGCCCGCGACCGTGACCTTCAGCGCGCCGCGTTCGGTCAGGGCGGCCAGCTCCGCGAGCTTCGCGCCGTCCGGGCGCACCCAGATCCAGTGGCCGCCGTGCTGCTCCACCGTGTTGTCGGCGACGGAGGTGTGACGGCCGCCCGGAGCCAGCACCGCCAGGGTCGTGTCGAGCTGGCCGCCCACGAAGTCGGCGACGGCGGTGACGCCGTCGGGAGCGAGGGCACGGACGCGATCCACTACGCCGTCCCCGTAGGAGACCGGCTCGCCGCCCAGTTCGCGGATGAAGTCGTGGTTGCGCTCGGACGCCGTCCCGATCACGCGGGCCCCACGGTCGCGGCCGATCTGCACCGCCATGCTGCCCACTCCCCCGGACGCGCCGTGCACCAGCAGCGTGTCGCCGGGCCCGACGTCGAGACGGTCCAGCGAGCGCTGCGCCGTCATCCCGGCCAGCGGCAGGCCCCCGGCCTGCGCCCAATCCAGCGCGGCCGGCTTCCGGGCGGCGTCGGCCGCCGACACCGCGACGAGCTGCGCGAACGTGCCCGCCTGCACGACGTCCTTGCGCGCGTAGGCCATCACCTCGTCGCCCGGCGCGAACTCGGGGGTGTCGGGGCCCACGGCCCGCACCACCCCGGCCACGTCCCAGCCCGGGATCACCGGGAAGACGGCCTCCATCATGCCGTCCAGGCCGCCGGACATGACCTTCCAGTCCACCGGGTTCACGCCCGCCGCGCGTACTTCGACCAGGACCTGGCCCGGCCCCACGCGGGGATCGGGGACCTCGCCGAACTTCAGGCGGGAGTTGTCGTCGGCATAGGCGTCATAGGTGACGGCGTGCATGAGCGGTTCTCCTTCCCCCAGTACGACCACTCTAGGTAGTGGGTTCTTGACGTTCCGCAGCGGGGTTGTCATTCCCTGTGAGGAATTGTCGGGCTGCGGTCGTTCTCCCATGCTCGTCACGGAACAGGGGAAACATCCGTGGAGGAAGAACCATGACCGAGAACAGCGTGCAGGAGCTGGCGGAACGCTTCGTCGCGCTCTGGAACGAGCCGGACCCCGGCCTGCGCCGCAAGGCCATCGAGGAGTTGTGGGCCCAGGACGGCGTGCACCTTCTGCATCCGCCTCAGGAGATTCGTGAGATGGCGGCTGGATTGGGTTTCGACGGCTCCGTTCTGGAGGCCCAGGGATACGACGCCATCGAGACGCGCGTCGCCCGCAGCCATGCGGAGTTCGTCGCGTCCGGGCAGCTCACCTTCCGGCCCGCGGGCGAGGCGGTCCGCCTGCGCAACGTCGTCAAGCTCGCCTGGGAGGCGGTGCCGCCCGGCGGCGAGGCGGCGGGCGGCGGCGTCGACGTGCTGGTGCTGGACGAGCACGGCCGGATCGAGGCCGACTACATGTTCCCCGGCTGACCGGCCAGCAGCCGGGCCGTCGCCGCGTCGGCGGGCAGGAACGCCTCCAGCCTCAGCTCCGCCACGGTCACGTCGAGCGCCGTCGCGAACGTCGTGATCGTGGTGGTCAGCCGCAGCTCGCCCGAGGGCGTGCGCAACCGCAGCGGCGCGGCGAACCCCACGTGCTCGGCGTCGGGCTCGGCCGGGGGCGCGTACGCGGCCAGCTCGGCGCGCAGGTCGCCGGGCGGGAGCCGGTCCAGGATGTGCCGCGCCCACTGGCCCAGGTTCATGATCCGGGGAGCCACGCCCGCCGGGTGCAGGGCGAGGCGCAGCACGTTGACCGGGGGCCGGAGCAGGTGGGCGGCGACGCCCTCGGTGAACAGCCCGAACGCGTCGTTGGCCAGCACCAGGTCGTGCCCGTCGTCCACCACCACCGCCGGATAGGGCATGTGACCGGCGAGGATGTGCCCGAGCGCGGCGCGCACGTGCGCCAGGTCCGGGTCGTCCAGCGGGGTGCGCGGGTAGACGGGCGCGTAACCGGCCGCCAGCAGCAAGGCGTTGCGTTCGCGCAGCGGCAGCTCCAGCGACTCGCCCAGCCGGACCACCATCGCCCGGCCGGGCCGCGAGCGGCCGCTCTCGATGAAGCTGAGGTGGCGCTGCGTCGTGCCCGCGCGCAGGGCCAGGTCGAGCTGGCTGAGACGGCGCCGCCGCCGCGCCCCGCGCAGCGCGCCGGGGAACTCTTCGGCGGTCATGGCAGCAGCCCCCGTTCCATCGCGACCACCACGGCGCGGGTCCGGTCGTTGACGTCGAGCTTGGCGAAGATCCGCAGCAGGTGGGTCTTGACGGTCGCCTCCGCCACCACCAGCCGCGCGCCGATCTCGGCGTTGGTGAGGCCGTCGGCGACCGCCCGCAACACCTGCGCCTCGCGCGCGGTCAGGGCGGCCTGGACGGGTGCGCGCATCCGCGCGACCAGCTTCTGCGCGACGCGCGGCGCGAGGACGGTCTCGCCGCGCGCGGCGGCCCGGATCGCGGCGGCGAGCTGCTCGCGGGTGGCGTCCTTGAGCAGGTAGCCGACCGCCCCGGCCTCCACCGCGCGCTCGATCTCGGTGTCGGTGTCGTAGGTGGTGAGGATCAGCACGCGGGTGCCGGGGTGGCGGGCGCCGATCTCGGCGGTGGCCGCGACGCCGTCCATGCCGGGCATCCGCAGGTCCAGCAGCGCCACGTCGGGGGCGTGCAGCCCGGCCAGCCGCACCGCCTCGCGGCCGTCGCCCGCCTCCCCGACGATCTCGATGTCGGGCTCGGCGGCCAGCAGCGCGCCGACCCCGGCCCGCATCACGCTGTGGTCGTCGGCCAGGATGATCCGCAGGCGGCCGGTCATGTCGCTACCTCGCTGTTCAGGGGGATCTGGGCGAGCACGCGGGTGCCGTCGCCCGGCGAGCCGGTGACGGTGAGCCGTCCGCCCAGCCCGGCCAGGCGGTCCCGCATGCCCGCCAGGCCGAATCCGGGGCCGGGGCCCGGCGTGAACCCCGCCCCGTCGTCGGTGACCTCCAGTTCGACGCCGTGCGCGGTCGCGACCAGCACGACGGTGACCGAGGAGGCCGCCGCGTGCTTGCGGACGTTGGCCAGCGACTCCTGGAGGCAGCGCAGCAGCGCGACCCGCGTCGGCTGGTCGGCGGCCACGTCGGCGAGGTCGGCGTGCACCGCCAGGCCGGTGTCCTCGACGAACCGGTCCAGCGTGCGGCGCAACGTCTGCGTGAACGGCCCCGCGGCCGCCGGTTGCCCGGCGGCCACCAGGTCGCGCGCCTCGGTCAGGTTCTCCCGGGCGGTCTTCTCGATCGACAACAGCTGGCGGGCGCTGGTCCCGGGGTCGCCGGGCAGGCCCTCGCGGGCCGCCTCGGCGAGCACGATGATCGAGGCCAGGCCCTGCGCGATGGTGTCGTGGATGTCGCGGGCCATGCGCTGGCGCTCCTCGGCCGCGCCCTGCCGCAGGTGGGCCGCCGCCAGCTCGGCCTGGGCGCGCTCCAGCTCGTCGATCAGCCGGGCGCGCTCGTGGCTCTGCTCGACGACGGTCTGCACCCACAACCCCATCAGCACGCTGGCGGCGAAGCACACCAGGACCGACACCACCGTGTTGAACGCCGCGGCGGTCCAGCCCTGGCGCAACACGCTGCCCGCCGCGCCCGCCAGGCACGCCGCCCCGCTGAGGACGATCGCCGCCCGCCGCGACCGGGCGTGGATCCAGAAGTGCGGCAGCGCCACCAGGAACAGCGCCCCGCTGCCGTTCCACAGGTAGGACAGGGCCCCGATCCCCGCGGCCAGCACCGCCAGGTAGGCGTGCGGCCGCAGGAACCGGCCGAGGGCCAGGTGGCACGCCGCGATCGTCGCGAGGACCGCCAGCGCCCCGTACTCGCGCGGGCCCCGGTCCCGGAGCGCGGCGATCGCGAGGAACATCAGGCCGAGCAGCAACCACCAGACCACGTTCCAGCGGCTCAGCGTTCCGCGCCAGAAAGCGAGGGAGTCGTGTGCTTCGGGGGGCATGATCCCCACTCTCCCACCGGGCGCGACGGCCACCAGCTCCGCCTCCCCAGCAACAGCAGCGCCGACGGCAGGACCATCAGGCGGATCACGACGGCGTCCAGCAGCACCGCCACCGCCAGGCTGAAGCCCATCTGCTTCATCTCCATCAGGTGCAGGAAGACGTAGCTGGCGAACACCGTCACCATCACGACCGCCGCGCTGGTCACCACCCGCGCCGAGCGGCCGATTCCCATCAGGACGGCCTCCCGGTGCGGGACGCCCGCGCGGACGGCCTCGCTGATGCGGCTCAGCACGAACACCTGGTAGTCCATCGACAGCCCGAACAGGATCACGAACAGGAACAGCGGCACGCGGGTGGCGATCGCGCCGAGCGACTCGAAGCCGAGCGCGCCCTCGGCCCAGGTGCCCTGGAACACCGTCACCAGCAGGCCCAGCGCCGCCACCGCCGACAACACGTTCAGCGCCATGCCGATCAGGCCGATCACCACCGACCGGAACGCGATCGCCGTCATGACGAGGGTGAGCAGCAGCAGCGCGCCCACGACCAGCGGGAGCTTGGCGTTCTGGTGGTCCACGTAGTCCACCGAGCGGGCGACGTCGCCGGTGACGCCGGTCTCCGCGCCGTCCGTCCGGCCGATCGTGGCGGGGATGTGGACCGAGCGGAGGCGGTCCAGAGATGCGGCGGCCTGATCGGAGCTGATCGAGAACGGAACCGCGACGATCAGGACCGAGACCCGCTTGTCGGGCGAGACCTTCAGGACGGGCGTGGTGTTCCGGGCGTACATCGGGTCGTTCTGGGTGCGCCGTCCCAGCTCGCCGAGCGCGGCGGCGACCTCTCCAGCGCGGCCCGCCTCGGCGCGGACGACCACGCGGTGCTCGGCCCGGCGCTCGGGGAAGGCGGCGTTCAGCCGGTCGTAGCTCTGCATGGCGGGGATGTCGCGGGAGAACAGGTCGCGGTTGACCTCGACCAGCTTCATGTTCAGCACGGGGGCGGCGAGTGCGAGCAGGGCCAGCACCGACGCCACCAGGGTGATCGCCGGGTGCTTGCGGGCGGGCCACAGCAGCGCGTTCCAGACGCGCCCGTTCTCGTCCGCCTTCCGCGACTTAGGCTCAACGCCCTTTCGCGCGGCGCGGCGGTTGGCGCGGTGGCCGAGCTTCACCAGCAGCGCCGGGAGCGCGGTCAGCGAGCTGGCCACGGCGACCGCCACGACCAGGATCGTGCCGGTGGCCAGCGAGGAGAAGATGACGTCGGTCGCCAGGTACAGGGTCGCGGTGGACACGATCACCGCCAGGCCGGAGACCACGATGGCCCGGCCCGCCGTCGCCGCCGCCGCGTCCACCAGCGCCTCGGGGGCGGGCCGCCCGCCGGACCGGGCGCGCTCCTCCTGCTCGCGCTTGAGGTAGAAGAGCGTGTAGTCCACGCCGACCGCCATGCCGATCAGCAGGATGAGGTTGGTGCCGACACCGGTGTCGGGCATGAGGTGCGAGACGACCATCGACAGGCCCACCGCCGCCATGATCGACGACAGCGCCAGCAGCACCGGCACCCCGGCCATCACCACCGAGCCGAACACCAGCAGCAGCGTGAGCAGCGTGACCGGCAACGTGATCATCTCGGCCAGCGCCAGGTCTTCGCCGCGCTGGTCGTTGACGCCCTTGCTGATCGACGGGCTGCCGGTCTCCTCCACCACCAGGCCGGGGTGGGCCTTCTGCACCTGGGCGGTGCGCTCCAGCAGCGGCGGGACGTTCTTGCGCCCGGCCAGCTCCTCGCCCTTCATGGTCACCTCGACCATGAGCGTCCGGCCGTCGGGCGAACGCACGGGGGGCGCGACGGAGGCGACCTCGGGCAGCTCGCGCATGCGGCGCGTCACGTCCTGGGCGGCGGCCTGCGCGGCGGCGGTGTCGAGCGTGCCGGACCTCGCCCGGATCATGACCTGCTCGACGGGGCGGCGCTGCATCCCGGCGTCGATCGCGACCGCCTCGGCCCGGCCCGCCTCGCCGACGCCGAAGTCCTTGGCCGTGGCCGAGTTCGTGCCGGCCGCGATGCCGCCGCCCAGGCAGGCCGCCACGAACAACACCCAGATCAGCACCGCGCGCCAGGGGTGGTGGGCGCTCCAGCGAGCCGCCCGCAGAGGAAGATTCGTCATGATCGAATCGTCGCTCCGGGGGCCCGTCCGGCATGAGCCCCGACCGGCTGAACCCGCCGTCCACCGATCGGTGGACGGCGCGGTCCACCGGCCGTCTACCAGTCGGCCGCCCCGGCGAACGAGGTCGGCTTGGGGTCGTAGCCCAGGGCGTCGCGCGCGGCGGTGATGTCGAGGGTGCGCTCGACCGCCAGATGGCTGATCGCGTAGCGGGTGAGGCGGGGCGGCTCGGGGCGGCGGGCCAGCAGGAACGCGCCCTCCACGGCCGCCGCCACCGGCCAGGCCGCGCGGCGCGGCAGGTAGACGGGGCGGGCGTTGACGCCGCGCTCGGCGAGGATCGCGCGGAACGCGTCGTCGATCACCACCGGCTCGGCGTCGGCGACGTTGTAGACGCCCGCGCCGACCGGGCCGGTCGCCGCCAGCAGGCACGCCTCCACCAGGTTGGTGACCGAGGTCAGGCTGACCTTCTGGCGGCCGGTCCCGGCGGCGGGCAGCAGCGGGCCGCGCACCGCCGACAACACGCGCGGCAGCAGGGTGGTGTCGCCGGGGCCGTAGACGGCGTGCGGCCGCAGGACGATCGCCTCGCGGCGGGCCGGACCGTGCCAGCGGGCCGGGCCGCGCCCGCGCATGACGGCCAGGACGGCGCGCTCGGCGGCGGCCTTGGACGCGCCGTAGGCGTTGAGGTACCGGGCGGTGGGGGCCTGGTCCTCGGTGGCCATGACGGTGGGCCGGAACGGGTCGTACACGCTGGCGGTGCTGACGTGCACGAACCGCGCGCCGGGGAAGGACGCCAGCGCGTTCCGGGTGCCGGTGGCGTTGGCGGCGAACAGCCCGGCGGCCGGTCCCCAGTCGGTGACGCTGCCCGCGCAGTGCACGACGGCGTCCACGGCGGGGGCGTCCGGAACGGGACCGCGCGTGAGGTCCCAGCGCCGGTAGGGCGCGCCCGCCAGGTGGCCGCGCGGGACCTCGGCGCGGCGGCCGTAGGCGAGGGCCTGCACACCCTGACCGGCCAGGGCGCGGCAGACCGCTCCCCCGACGAAGCCCGACGCGCCGGTCACCGCGATCTTCATCTCATCTCCCCCGTACCAGTGCGCGCAGCCGTTCCCGGTCGAGTTTGCGGCCCCGCCCCGAACGCGGCAATTCGGGCAGCTCGACGATGCGGTCCGGCAGCGCGTCATGGTCGAGGACGCCGGGCAGGCGGCGGTCCAGGCCGGTGACGTCGCCGCCGGGCTCGGCGACGACGGCGAGGACCACCTCCTCGTCGCCGGTCTCGGCGTCGGGCAGGCCGACGATGGCGGCCTCGGCGACGCCGGGGAGCGCGGCGATCGCCGGTTCGTACAGGCCCGGGTAGAGGTTGAACTTGCCGCGGATCAGCATGTCCTTCTTGCGTCCCAGCAGGACCAGGCGGCCGTCTTCCAGGCGGGCGAGGTCGCCGGTGGGCAGGCGGTCGAGGGGCGGTTCGCCCAGGTAGCCGTGGCAGAGGTTGGGGCCGGAGAGGAGCAGTTCGCCGTCGTCGGTGAACGCGGTGCCGGTGAGCGGCTCGCCGAGCAGGTCGCCTTCCGCGCCGGATTCGGTGTGGGCGAGTTTGTCCTGTGCGGACGCGATGGCGACGGGCAGGATCTCGGTCATCGCGTAGACGGACAGCACGTCGGCGGCGGGCGCGGCCTGGACGGCGCGGCGCAGGATTCCGGCGGGTGCGGGGGCCGCGCCCAGCAGGACGTAGCGGAGATGATCCGGCAGCTTCTCGGCCGCGTCCAGGATCTCCGCGAGGTGGACGGGCACGCAGAAGGTGTGGGTGGCGCGGCGTTCGGCGAGCTGGCGGGCGAAGTCGGCGGGCGGGCAGAACAGCGGCGGCATGGACCAGCGCGCCCCCGAGATCAGCGTCGGCAGGCCCAGCATGAGCTGGTCGGTGTGCACGACGTCACCGGGACCGAGCGGCAGGCGCTCCCGGAAGAGGTCGAGCGCGGCGGCCAGTGACGCCTGGGTGTGGACGACGGCGCGCGGGGCGGCGGTGGTGCCGGAGGTGAAGATGACGGCGGCGGGCGCGTCGGGGTCGTTCTCGACGTCCGGCTCGGGCGCGGGCCCGGCGGCGAGCTTGCCGAACGCCAGCGCACCACGCGGAACGCCAGGCAACCAGCGCCCGACATAGATGTGCCGCATCCCCACGCTGTCACCGGGGACTTGCAGGTCGGCCAGGTTGGGGAGTAGCAGGCCCTTGCGGCGTGCGTAGGCTCGCACCGGTCCTAGCCTGCTGCCCGCGTACAGCAACGATTCGGCCGCTGACCAGCGCGGGCGCGCCAACTTGAGGCGGGCCGTGAACATCTCCGGGCCCGCCCCCGGGTCGGCGAACACCACCACGCCGCCCGCCGCCACCACGCCCAGCGCCAGCACCAGCGACTCCGGCGACGGGCGCACCGAGAACAGCACCCCGTCCCCCTCGGCCAGGCCCGCCGCAAGCAAGCCGTGCCGGACGGCCAGCACCCGTCGTCGCAGGTCGCCGTAGGTCAGTTCCGTCCCGTCGCCCGCCACCAGCGCCACCGCCGACGGCGTCGCGGCGGCCTGGTCGAGCAGCCTGCGCACCAGCGTCACCGGTCCCCCTTCCGGATCATCAGCCGCGCGTAGGTCGGGATCAGCACCCCGCGCGCCGCCGCCCGCCGGGTGATCACCGGGCGGGCGGCCAGCACCGTGCGGACGACCGTGCGCGTCTCGGCCATGGCCAGCGGGTAGCCCAGGCAGAAGTGCGGCCCGGCCCCGAACCACAACCGCCGCAGCTCCGGCGGGTGCGGCCGGTCCAGGTCGAACGGGCCGAGCGCGCGGCAGCAGTTGTGCGTCGCGATCAGCACCCGGTCTCCTGGTCCCGCCCGCGTCCCGCCGATCTCGGTCTCGCGGTGCACGCTGCGCAACATGACGGGTGTGGGCGTCGTGACGCGCATGGCCTCGTCGATGGCCCGGTCCAGCAGGCCGGCGGGGCCGGCGGCCACACGTGCCAGTTGCCCGTGGTCGTGCAGCAGCGCGATCAGGCGCGGGACCAGCGTCGCGACCGTCTCGGTGCCGGTCAGGAAGAACGCCGCCGCCGCGCCGCGCGCCTCGGCCTCCGACAGGCCGAGCGTGCGCATCCGGCCCATGACCGTGCCCTCGTCCCCGGCCGCGTACGCCTTGGCGGCGATGTCGCCGAGCGGGTCCAGCACCTCGCGGGCGATCTCCAGTTGCGCGGGCGACAACCGCCGGGTGCGCAGCGACACCATCGACACGATCCGCTCGCCCTGCTCGAACAGGTGCCGGTAGGCGGCCTCGCAGCGGGTGTCCAGGCCGATGACCTCGCCGATCACCGCGCCCGCCAGCACCCGCATGGTGTCCACCAGGTCCACGACCGCGCCGCGCTCCAGCCGGTCGGTGAGATCGGCGAGCGGTTCGGCCAGGACGCGGGTGCACAACCCGTCGACGTAGGTGGGTGTGAAGAGTTCCGCTAGGCGGCGGCGCAGGGCTCGGTGGCCCTCGCCCTCCATGTTGAGCAGCACCGACGGGCCGAGCACCGGCGTCCACAGCTCGCCCGGCGAGCCCGGCCCGTCCTTGCGGAAGGTCTCGCCGTCCATCAGGACCTCGCGCGCCAGGGCCGCGTCGTTGACGACGACGCCGAGCCCCGGCACCCGCACGACCGGCCCGCGCCGGGCCAGGCCACGCAGCAGCGGGTAGGCGAACGGGTGCGCGCTCAGGTAGAGCCGCCGCTCCCAGCCGCTCATCGGATGTCCCCGAGTCGGATGTCCACCACGGCCGGGCGGTAGCGGTGGTCGGCGTACCAGCCCAGCGTCCTGACCAGGCCGAACGCCCGCAGCCGCCGCACCGACCCGTACACGACCATGTCGTCGCGCAACCCGTACCCGGCCGTCAGGTAGCGGACCCGGTTCACCAGGGCGCGGTCCTCGTGCACGTCCTCGATGCGGGTGCGCGGGAAGCCGCCCGCCCGCTCGTACAGGTCGGCGGTGATCGCCATGTTGCAGCCGGGCATCATCACGTACGGCCCCAGGTACAGCGGGTCCTGGTTGCCGGGCCGGAACCGGCCGAACAGCGCGGCGATGTCCACCACGGCGGGCAGCAGCCGCCGCTCCCACCATTTCAGCGGGAACTCGTCGGTGCGCGGCAGCAGCGGCCCGCTGACCAGCTCCAGCCCGTCGTCGAAGGCTTGTTTCAGCGCGGCGGTCCAGTCGCGGTGCGGCAGGCAGTCGGCGTCGGTGCGGGCGACGTGGGTGGCCCCGGCGGCGATCGCGTGCCGGAACCCGGTGTCGGCGGCGGCGCCGGTGCCCTTCTCCGGCTCGGTGATGATCCGCAGGTCGGTCTTGGGGTGGTCGGCGGCGAACGCGCGGACCACCTCGGCGGTGCGGTCGGTGCTGGCGTTGTCCACCACGACCACGGTCGCGTCGGCGTCGGACTGCTCGGCGAGGCGGCGCAGCGTCGCGCCGATCGAGCGTTCCTCGTTGTAGGCGGGGACGACGATCCACAGGTCCATCGGTCACAACTCCGCGAACATCACGCCGAGGCTGACGCCCCCGGCCAGGCCGACGAGGGCGACCCGGTCGCCGGGGCCGCAGCGCCGTTCCCGCAGGGCCGTCGCGAGTTGCAGCGGCAGCGACGCCGAGGCGACGTTGCCGTGCTCGGGCAGCGTCACCACGAGCTTGTCCGGCGGCACGCCCAGCGTGGCGCGCAATACCTCCAGGTAGGGCAGGGTGACCTGGTGGACGGCGACGACCGCGAAGTCGTCCCAGGTCAGGTCGGTCTTGGCGAGGGCGGTCAGGAACAGTTCGGGGCCGGTGGCGACGAACGCGTCCTTGAGCCTGCGCCCGTCGCCGCTGAAGTAGGTGTGCTCGGGGTCGCGCGGGTGCATCGACCCGCCGCCGGGCAGCGTGCCGACCTGCCAGGCGGCCGAGACGGCGGCGAAGTCGCGGTAGAAGATCCCGCCGTCCGGGGCGGCCTCCACGACGACCGCCGCGCCCGCGTCCGACAGGGTGTAGCCCGCGAAGGCGTCGGCGAACTGCGCGCGGTCGCGGACCTTCCAGCGGATCGCGCGCGACGGGCTCTCGCCGGTGCACACCAGCACGCGTTCGTGCTGGCCGGTGCGGATCAGGGCGTCGGCCGTCTGGAGGCCGTTGAGGAAGCTGTTGCAGGCGTTCTTGACGTCGAAGACGGGGCAGGTCGCGCCGAGCTTGGCCGCGACGATGTGCGCGGTGGCGGGCTCGACCAGGTCCTGCGACGCCGAGCCGAAGATCAGCAGGTCCAGCCGCGCGGCGTCCAGCCCGCGGTCGGCCAGCGCCGCGCGGGCGGCGTGCACCGCCAGGTCGGACGCCTGCTGGCCGTCGGCCATGACGTGCCGGGCACCGATCCCGGTCAGCCGCTCCACGATGGTGGGGTGCGGCCGGTAGCCGTCGCTCTCGGCCGCGACGCGCGCCTCGACCTCGGCGCTGGTGAGGGTGCGGTCGGGCAGGTACGCCGCCGCCGCGGTGATGCGTGCTCGCATGGACAGGGCCCCCGGTCTGCTGGTCGGTGTCGTCCGGAATCCAGCCTGACCGGCCGCGATCGGCACCGATAGGGAGACCCTACGGAACCACAGGGGGGCGTTCTAGCCCGGTTCGGGGTGAGTATCACTACTCACCCGCTTTGCCGGGACGGTCTAGGTGCGCGACACCTGGTGGCAACTCCCGTCGCCGACGAGCGGCCGGGAGAGGTCGTAGGGGTCCACGGGCTCGCCGGTCGGCACCGCCCCGGCCTCGTCGCGGCGGAAGATCGGGTGCAGCAGGCCGTCCTCGATGTCGCAGCGCACGGGGGCGGGCGAGTCGCCGCCCCGGGCCTTCCAGATGACGGTCCGGCCGCCCTCCCCGCTGAGGAAGAAGTCGTCGGTGCGGCGGACGACCACGCGCATGACCTCGGCGGTGTCGTCGGGCGGCCGCACGGCGTAGACGAAGTTGTGGTCGGTCTTCACCAGCACGCCCGAGCGTCCGTCGCGCCGGTGCGGCGCGGCGGTGGCAGTGCCGTGCACCTTGACGACCGCGCCGACCCGCGTGGCCGAGCCGGGCGCGAACGTGGTGCGCCACACCCGGGCCCGCTCGCCGCGCGACTTGAGGTCGCGGCGCATCTCGGCGCGCTGCAGGGGATCGACGAGCTTGTCCAGCTTTCCGGTGCGCCCCTCGAAGACGACCTCGGGGTCGAGGTTGCTCGCGATCAGCAGCTGCTTGACGCGCTCGTAGGCGCGGGCCGTGTCGCCCTTGTCGAGCCCGTTGGCCGCGATGGGCGCGAGCGTGGCGATCCCGGCCGCGCCGTCGGCGTAGTCCTCGGCGGGCGATCCGGCGAACGGGGCGTCGGCGCGCGGCTCGGCGCTCCGGCTGTCGTTCGGCGTCGGCGCGCCCAGCTTGACCGGGGCCTCCTGCACGCGCGGCCGGGTCCACCACCACAGCGCGGTGGAGATCGCCAGCAGCACCAGCACGCCCGCGAGCACCTTGACGACGGCCGCCCGCCCGCTGGGGTCGCGGTAGGCCGCCGCTGCCGCCGCGCGCCGCCCGCGCTCGGCCCGCCGCGCCCTCCTCCGCTCGACGGGCCCCGGCCGCCTGGCGCGCTCCCGCGCCGACGGCTCGGTGATCGTCGCGCCGCGGACGAAGTCCTCGTCGAACACCGGCTCCGGTCTGCCGTCGGTCATCGGTGCTCCTCCCGGCGCGCGTCGCGCACCCAGGAATGGTAGGGCCTGCGCCGCCCCCCGGCGGACACGGCGGACCCTTCCGCGCAAAACTAGAACACGTTACAGTCGGGAGGCGAATCACGTTCTAGCGAGGAGAGCGCATGGGCACCCCGGTGATCGTCGAGGCGGTACGCACACCGCTCGGGAAGCGCAACGGCTGGCTGGCGGGGCTGAAGGCCCAGGCCGTCCTGGCGCACGCGCTGAACGCGCTGGTCGAGCGGACCGGGATCGATCCCGCCGAGGTGGCGGAGGTCTTCGCCGGGTGCGTGACGCAGGCGGGCGAGCAGGGCGGGCACGTCGGCCGCTACGCCTGGTTGTACGCGGGGCTCCCCTGGCAGACCGGCGTCACCACGATCGACGCGCAGTGCGGCTCGGCGCAGCAGGCGGTGCACCTGGCCGCTTCGCAGGTCGCCGCCGGGGTCGTGGACGTCGCGATCGGCTGCGGAGTGGAGGTGATGAGCCGTGCCCCGCTCGGCAGCAACGTGCTGCCCGCCAACCCCCGTCCCGACGACTGGTCGATCGACATGCCGCACCAGTTCGGCGCGGCCGAGCGCATCGCGCAGCGGCGCGGCCTGACCCGCGCCGACCTGGACGCCTTCGGCGCGCGCTCCCAGCAGCTCGCGGCCAAGGCGTGGGCCGACGGCCGCTTCGACCGGGAGATCGCGCCGCTGGACGCGCCGCAGGTGGACAAGGAGGGCACGCCCACCGGCGAGACCATGACCGTCACCCGCGACCAGGGCCTGCGCGAGACCACCGCCGAGGGCCTGGCCAAGCTCAAGCCCGTGATGGGCGAGGACTCGCTGCACACCGCGGGCACCTCCTCGCAGATCTCCGACGGGGCCGCCGCGGTGCTGGTGATGTCAGAGGAGAAGGCCCGCGCGCTGGGGCTGCGCCCGCGCGCCCGCATCCGGGCGCAGGCGCTGGTCGGGGCCGAGCCGTACTACCACCTGGACGGGCCGGTGCAGTCCACCGAACGGGTCCTGGCCCGCGCCGGGATGACCATGGGGGACATCGACATCACCGAGATCAACGAGGCGTTCGCCTCGGTGGTGTTGTCGTGGGCGTCGGTGCACGAACCGGACATGGACACCGTGAACGTCAACGGCGGCGCGATCGCGCTCGGCCACCCCGTCGGCGCGACCGGAGCCCGCCTGCTCACCAGCGCGCTGCACGAGCTGGAGCGGCGCTCGGCGCAGACGGCGCTGGTCACCATGTGCTGCGGCGGCGCGCTGTCGTCGGCCACGATCATCGAGCGGGTCTGACCCGGTGCGGGCGCGGCCGGAGGACCTCGGCGGCGGGGTCTGGAGCGTTCCGGTGCCGATCCCGGGCAACCCCCTCGCCTACACGCTGGTCTACGCGCTGGAGTCGCCGCGCGGCCCGGTGCTGGTGGACGCGGGCTGGGAGCACGAGGACGCCTGGGCGGCGCTGAAGGACGGGCTCGGCGCGTTCGGCATGGACATCGCCGACGTGCACGGCGTGGTGGTGACCCACTACCACCCCGACCACGCGGGCCTCGCCGGGCGGGTCCGCGAGACCTCCGGCGCGTGGGTGGCGATGCACCGCGACGACGCCGCGATCGTCCGGCTGTTCCGGGAGGTGGTCGAGCAGGACGCCGACCGTACCTGGGAGCTGGCCGCGATGCGCCGGGCCGGGGCCGGGGCGGACGAGCTGGGCGGGCCGGGCTCGCCGCGCGAGCACATCGACCCGCCCGCCGCGCCCGACCGCGAGCTGGACGACGGCGAGCTGGTGGACCTGCCGGGCCGCCGGCTGCGCACGGTGTGGACGCCGGGCCACTCCCCCGGCCACATCTGCCTGCACCTGGAGGACGGCGACCGGATCTTCACCGGCGACCACGTGCTGCCCCGCATCACCCCGCACATCGGCCTGTACCCCTACGACCGGACCGACACCGACCCGCTGGGCGACTACCTGGCCTCGCTCGGCAGGGTCGCGACGGTGGACGCGGGCGAGGTGCTGCCCGCCCACCAGTACCGCTTCGCGGGGCTGGCCGGGCGGACCGGCGAGATCATCGCCCACCACGAGGAGCGGCTCGCCGAGCTGACCGGGCTGCTGTCGCCCGCGCCCACCACGTTGTGGGAGCTGGCGGCCGGGCTGCGCTGGCGCGAGGCGTGGGCGGACATGGGCGCGACCGCCAAGCGGATGGCGACCGGCGAGGCCGCCGCGCACCTGCTCGTGCTGGAGAAACGCGGCGTCGCGCGCCGCCTGGACGAGGGCGGAACGTTGCGCTTCGCCCTGCGCTGAGAGGCCGCCGGGTGCGACGGGAAGCAACTCCCCGTACCCGGCCGCCCGGGGCCCGACACGTGGCGCGAACGGGGCATTTCAGGCTGCGATGCGACACGCGTCACACCCCGGTGAGACTCTTGATGAGACTACAGTCTCATGTTAGAACCTGTTCTATAAACCTCACCAAGCAAGCGCTCAATCACGGGCCCGCGTCCGACCGAGACCCCGCACGCCCCGGGGACCGCCGCGCCGGTCCTCGCCGTCTGCCTGCCTTCCACCCCGGCACGGAGGATCACCCCATGGCCCCCGAGATCGACATCATCGACCCGTCCGTCTACGAGCGCGGGGGCATCCCGCACGAGCAGTTCACCTGGCTGCGCGACAACGACCCGGTGCACTGGCACCGGGACCTGGACGAGTCGGTGCCCGGTTTCTGGGCGGTCACCCGGCACGAGGACGTCGTGACCGTCTCCCGCAACCCGCAGATCTTCTCCAGCCACGTGCGCACCTCGATGTACGAGGAGTTCACCGAGGAGGAGGTGCTGCTGTACGGGATGATGATGCTGTTCCAGGACCCGCCGGACCACACCAGGAACCGGGCGAAGGTCAACCGGGGCTTCACGCCGCGGATGATCAAGCAGCTGGAGGAGCACATCCGCGACATCTGCCACGAGCTGATCGACGAGGTGGTGGCGCGCGGCGAGGCGTGCTTCGTGGCGGACATCGCCGCCCACCTGCCCGCCTACGTGATCTGCGAGCTGCTGGGCGCGCCGGTGACGGACCGGCAGAAGATCTGCGACTGGTCCAACAAGATCATCGGCTTCGCGGACCCCGAGCTGAACGGCGCCAAGGAGCAGGCCAAGGAGTTCGCCGGCGAGCTGATGAACTACG
Organism: Actinomadura hibisca NBRC 15177; assembly: GCF_001552635.1. GTDB lineage: Bacteria > Actinomycetota > Actinomycetes > Streptosporangiales > Streptosporangiaceae > Spirillospora > Spirillospora hibisca. Next base: position 28,657 of record NZ_BCRO01000094.1, read on the forward strand.
CCGCCGAGCTGGCCGCCCAGCGCGAGGCCGACCCGCGCGACGACATCGCCACCAAGCTGCTCCAGCCCGACGAGAACGGCGTGCGGCTCAGCACCGAGGAGTTCCAGCTCTTCCTGCTGATGCTGGTGATCGCCGGGCACGAGACCACCCGCAACGGCTCGGTCGGCGGCATGCTGGCGTTCTTCGAGCACCCCGAGCAGTGGGAGAAGCTGAAGGCCAACCGGGCGCTGCTGCGCACCGCGCCCGACGAGATCGTGCGCTGGACCAGCCCGATCAACCTGTTCCGCCGCACCGCCACCCGCGACACCGAGCTGGGCGGCAAGCAGATCAAGGCGGGCGACAAGGTCGTGGTGTTCTACGGCTCGGCCAACCGCGACGAGCGGGCCATCGAGGACCCGTTCGCCTTCGACATCGCCCGCGACCCCAACCCGCACGTGGGCTTCGGCGGCGGCGGCCCGCACTTCTGCCTCGGCACCCACCTGGCCCGGCTGGAGCTGTCGGTGCTGTTCGAGACGATCCTGGACCGGATGCCCGACATCCGCCCGGTCGGCGAGGCCCGGCGGCTGCGCTCCAACTTCGTCAACGGAATCAAGGAGCTGCAGGTGGCCTTCACCCCGTCCGAGCCCCAGTCCTCCAAGAGCAAGGCGACGGTCCGGTGAGCGCCGCGCCGGACATCGAGCTGGTGGACCCGGGCCGCTACGAGCGCGGCGGCGTCCCGCACGACCAGTTCGCCTGGTTGCGCGAGCACGACCCCGTGCACCGCCACCACGGCGACCCGGCGCGCGGGTACCCGCCGTTCTGGGCGGTGACCCTGCACGAGGACGTGGTGCACGTGTCGCGGCATCCGGAGGTGTTCTCCTCTCACGAGCGGCTCGCGCTGTTCGACGAGCCGCCGCCCGAGCACCTGGAACTCCAGCGCCTGATGATGCTGAACCAGGACCCGCCCGAGCACTCGCGCAAGCGCGGCATCGTCAACCGGGGCTTCACGCCCCGCGCGATCGGCGCGCTGGAGGACCACATCCGCGACATCTGCCGCAGGCTGGTCGCCGAGACGCTGGACCGGGCCGAGGGCAGCGGCGGCGAGGGCGACTTCGTGCGCGACCTCGCCGCCCCGCTGCCGCTGTACGTGATCTGCGAGCTGCTGGGCGCGCCGCCCGCGGACCGCGACAAGATCTTCCACTGGTCCAACACGCTGATCGGCGGCGACGACCCGGAGTTCCAGCGCTCCCCCGAGGACGGCCAGGCCGCCGCCACCGAGCTGTACGCCTACGCCAACGGCCTGGCCGCCGAGCGGCGCGAGAACCCGCGCGACGACATCGTCACCCGGCTGCTGGACCCCGGCCCCGGCGGCGAGGTGTTGTCGGGCGACGAGTTCGAGCTGTTCGTGCTGCTGCTCGCGGTGGCCGGGAACGAGACCACCCGCAACGCCGCCTCCGGCGGCATGCACGCCTTCTTCCAGCACCCCGACCAGTGGGAGCGGCTGCGCGCCGACCGCTCGCTGCTGGCCACCGCCGCCGACGAGATCGTGCGCTGGGTCACCCCCGTCAACCTGTTCCGGCGGACCGCCGTGCGCGACACCGAGCTGCGCGGCCGGAAGATCAGGGAGGGCGACAAGGTGGTGGTGTTCTACGCCTCCGCCAACGCCGACCCGGCCGCCTTCACCGACCCCGCGCGCTTCGACGTGGGCCGCTCGCCCAACCCGCACCTGGGCTTCGGGGGCGGCGGCCCGCACTTCTGCCTGGGCGCTCACCTGGCACGGCTCGAACTCCGTGTGCTCTTCCAAACACTTTTGGACTCCATGCCCAATATCGAACCGTCCGGTAACGTACGCAGACTAAGGTCGAGTTTCATCAATGGCGTCAAGGAGATGCCGGTGCGCCTGTGCCCGGCGTCCCACGACTGACAGGAGTGGCGCGTGAGCGGGTGCCGGCGTGGCTGAGGCAGTTGAGCCGTCGGAGGGGCCATTGCGCGTGGCCCTGCTCTCGTACCGGAGCAAGCCGCACTGCGGCGGCCAGGGCGTGTACCTGCGGCACCTGAGCCGGGAGCTGGTCGACCTCGGGCACGCCGTCGAGGTGTTCTCCGGCCAGCCCTACCCCGAGCTGGACCGCGACGAGATCGTCCTCACCAAGGTCCCCAGCCTGGACCTGTACCGCGACGAGGACCCCTTCCGCACGCCGCGGCGCGAGGAGTTCCGCGACTGGATCGACGTGCTGGAGTTCGCGCACATGCGCACCGGCGGCTTCCCCGAGCCGCTGACCTTCAGCCTGCGGGTGCTGCGCGAGCTGCGCCGCCGCCGCCGCGACTTCGACGTGGCGCACGACAACCAGGTGCTCGGCCTCGGCAACCTCGGCATCGCCAGGGCCGGGCTGCCGCTGGTCACCAGCATCCACCACCCGATCAGCGTGGACCGGCGCATCGAGATCGAGGCCGCCGAGGGGCTCAAGCAGAAGCTCGGCAAGCGCCGCTGGTACGGCTTCGTCACCATGCAGGCCCAGGTGGCGCGGCGGATCGGCCCGGTGCTGACGGTGTCGGGCTCCTCCAAGGTCGACATCGTCAAGGACTTCAAGGTCGACCCGCGCGACATCGAGATCCTGCCGCTGGGCGTCGACACCGGCATCTTCCACCCGCGCGGCGAGCGCGTGCCCGGCCGGATCGTCGCGATGGCCAGCGCCGACGCGCCCATCAAGGGCGTGGACGTGCTGCTGCGCGCGGTCGCCAAGGTCGCCACCGAGCGCGACGTGCACGTGGTCGTGGTGAGCCGCCCCCGCGAGGACGGCCCCACCGAGAAGCTGGTGAAGGAGCTGGCGCTCGGCGACCGCGTGCGGTTCGTCAGCGGCATCAGCGACGGCGAGCTGGGCGAGCTGCTGGCGTCGGCCGAGGTCGCGGTGGTGCCCTCGCGCTACGAGGGCTTCTCGCTGCCGGCCGTCGAGCACATGGCGTCGGGCACCCCGCTGGTCGCCAGCCGCGCCGGGGCCCTGCCGGAGGTCGTCGGCGACGCCGCGATCCTGGTCGCGCCCGGCGACGTCGAGGAACTGGCCGGCGTGCTGCGCCGCCTGCACGACTCCCCAGCGGAGCGCGGCAAGGTGGGCGCGGCGGGCCTGGCCCGGGTGCAGGAGCGGTACACCTGGCGGGCCGTGGCGCAGGCCACGGTCGAGCACTACCGGACCGCGATCACCCAGCACCAGTACCTGCGGCTCGCCGCGGGCAAGGCATGAGGGACCTCCGTCGGAGGACTCCCCGTACGGAAGGAGCACGACCCTGCTGACCGTGGATTTCCAGCGGTTCCGCGTCACCCCTGGCGAACGCATCATGGACATGGGATGCGGCGCCGGACGGCACGCCTTCGAGCTGTACCGCCGGGGTGCGAACGTCGTGGCCTTCGACCTGGACGCCGACGAGCTGGCCGGCGTCGAGACGATGTTCGGGGCCATGCGGCTGGAGGGCGAGGTCCCCGAGAAGGCGTCCGCCGAGACCGTGCAGGGCAACGCGCTCGACCTGCCGTTCCCCGACGACCACTTCGACAAGATCATCGCCTCGGAGGTGCTGGAGCACATCCCCGACGACATGAGCGCGATGGCCGAGCTGCTGCGGGTGCTCAAGCCCGGCGGCCAGCTCGCGGTCACCGTGCCGTCCTGGCTGCCCGAGCGGGTGTGCTGGGCGTTGTCGGAGGACTACCACACCGCGCCCGGCGGCCACGTGCGCATCTACACCCGCGCCGAGCTGGAGGCCAAGCTGAAGTCGCTCGGCTTCCGGGTCGACGGCCACCACCACGCGCACGGCCTGCACGCGCCGTACTGGTGGATCAAGTGCGCGGTGGGCGTGGACAACGACGCCAACCCGCTCGCCAAGGCCTACCACCAGGTCCTGGTCTGGGACATCATGAAGCGCCCGCTGGCCACCCGGCTCGCCGAGCGCGTCATGAACCCCCTCATCGGCAAGAGCGTGGTCGTCTACTTCACCAAGCCGGCCGCGCCGAGCAGGCCGGCGGCCAAGGAGACGGCGGATGCGGTCTGAGATCGCCGCTCCCGCCGTCGCCGGCGTGGTGACCTCGGCCGACACGCTGGCCACGGCGCAGAGCATCGTGCGGCAGCAGGAGGAGTCCGGGGCGATCCCCTGGTTCTCCCCCACGCACGGCGTGCCGGGCCACGTGGACGCCTGGAACCACGTCGAGGCCGCGATGGCGCTGACCGTCGCCGGGCTGGGCGAGCAGGCCCGCCGCGCCTACGAGTGGCTGGCGGGCGTACAGCGGCCCGACGGGTCCTGGCCCGCCAAGTGGGTGCTGGGCGAGGTCACCGAGCCGGGCGGCGAGTCCAACCACGCCGCCTACATCGCCGTCGGCGTCTGGCACGAGCTGCTGATGACCGGCGACGAGGACTTCGCCCGCCGGATGTGGCCGGTGGTGCACCGGGCGATCAAGTTCACGCTGGGCCTGCAGACCCGGCGCGGCGAGATCATCTGGATCCGGCACGAGAGCGGCGAGGCGTCCGACCACGCGCTGCTGACCGGCTGCTCGTCGATCTACCAGGCGCTGCGCTGCGCGGTGGCGCTCGCCGAGCACCTGGGCGAGCCGCAGCCGGACTGGGAGCTGGCCGCCGACCAGCTCGGCCACGTGGTGGCCGCGCACCCGGAGGCGTTCGCCGACAAGAGCCGCTGGTCGATGGACTGGTACTACCCGGTGCTCGGCGGCCCGGTGCGCGGCGCGGCCGCCTACCGGCGGTTCGCCGAGCAGTGGGACACCTTCGTCGTGCCCGAGCTGGGCTGCCGGTGCGTGTCCGACCAGCCCTGGGTGACCGCCGCCGAGAGCTGCGAGCTGGTGATGGCGCTGGACGCGGCCGGCGACCGCGAGCGGGCGCTGGAGCTGTTCACGACCATCCAGCACCTGCGGCACGAGGACGGCTCGTACTGGACGGGCTGGCAGTTCGAGAACCAGCGGCACTTCCCGGGCGACCGGTCCACCTACACCGCCGCCGCGGTGATCCTGGCGGCCGACGCGCTGGAGGGCACGTCGGCGGGCTCGCAGATCTTCAAGGAGATCGCCGGACGCCCGCTGGGGCCGTCGTCGGCGGCCGACCCGGTGGCGTGCGGCTGCGCGCTGATGTCGGTGGCGAACCCGGTGCGGACGCGCCTGTAGGGACGCGAAACGGGCCCGCGTCCCCGCCGGGGGCGCGGGCCCGTCGCGTCATGTCTCAGCCGCCGAGCGGGTCGCCGTCGTTGACGCGCTCCAGCACCCGGAGCGAGCCCACCACGCGCCGCTCCTCGAACACGCCGCTCTCCACGGCGCGCCGGTAGATGTGCTGGTAGGGGGCCTGGCCGCCGTCGGCCGGGTCGGGGAACACGTCGTGCACCACCAGCGCGCCGCCGACCGCCACGTGCCGGGCCCAGCACTCGTAGTCGCCGCGCGCGTGCTCCTCGGCGTGGCCGCCGTCGATGAACAGCAGCGCGACCGGCGTGTTCCAGAACGCCGCGACGGTGCGGGACGCGCCCACGACCGCCACGACCTGGTCCTCCAGCCCCGCCGCCGCGATGGTCCTGCGGAACACCGGCAGGGTGTCCATGCGGCCGGTCAGCGGGTCCACCAGCGAGGGGTCGTGGTGCTCCCAGCCGGCCTGGTTCTCCTCCGAGCCGTGGTGGTGGTCCACGGTGACGACGGTGCCGCCGGTGTGCCGGGCGGCCGCGCCCAGGTAGATCGCCGACTTGCCGCAGTAGGTGCCGACCTCCAGCAGCGGGCCGCCGAGGTCGGGCCGGGACCCGTACGCCACGGCGGTCTCGTAGAGGGCCCTGCCCTCGTTCTCGGGCATGAAGCCCTTGGCGCAGCGCGCCGCCCGGAGCAGGTCGCCGGGCATCGCGGGCGGTGCGGTCGTCCCCGCGGGGGTGGACGCCATGGTCTCAGTCATCGATCTCCTCCGCCGCGCACTTTATCCGCATCCGGGCACCTTACGGCCTGGTGTCCCCCGGGCCGTCGCCGCCCAGCCTGGCACGGCGGGTACATCGAGATCACTTTGGTGAGACGCGAGTCTTGCCGCTCCATACTGAAACGTGTTCTACTTTCCGGGTGAGCGAGCGCCCCAGGCCGTTGCCCGGCCCCGCCCGCCGAACCGAACTGGATTCGGTATGTTGGCCGTGACCTGCCGCACCCTCACCGGGACGTGAACGGAGAAGGCGATGAGAGTACGAGTCGACCCCCTGGTGTGCGAGGCCAACGCGGTGTGCGTCGGACTCGCCCCCGACGTCTTCGACCTCACCGACGACGACGAGCTGGAGATCCTCCAGCCGGAGGTGCCCGCCGACCAGGCCGACAAGGTCCGGCACGCGGTGCGCTCCTGCCCCAAGGCGGCCCTCGCCCTGGACGAGTAGCCCTCCCCCGCCACGCCCCACCCCACCCCTTCCGGGACGCCGTGGCACGGCGTCCGACCCTCGATGTGGAGGCAGCCATGGCACGCGCCGCGGTCCTGCATGCGGTCGGCGACTCAGAGCTCGACCTGCGCGACGACGTCACCACCGTCGATCCGGGCCCCGCCCAGGTCAAGGTCAAGATCAAGGCCACCGGGGTCTGCCACTCGGACCTGTCCACCATGACCGGCGTGCTGCCGTCGATGCCGCCCACCGTCGTCGGCCACGAGGGCGCGGGCGTCGTGACCGAGGTCGGGTCGCACGTCGCCAACGTGCAGGTGGGCGACCACGTCGTCATCAACTGGACGCCCGACTGCGGCTCCTGCGCCGAGTGCCTGCGCGGCGAGCCCTACCTGTGCATGACCTCGATCGCGGCCGCCTTCAGCGAGCCCACCTTCAAGCTGGGCGACGGCAGCCCCGCGTTCGGCATGGCCGGGACCGGGACCTGGGCCGAGGAGCTGGTGATGCCGGCGCGCGGCGTCATCAAGGTGGCCGAGGACGTGCCGTTCGAGTACGCGGCCCTGCTGGGCTGCGGCATCCCGACCGGCGTGGGCGCGGCCATCAACACCGCGCAGGTGAAGCCCGGCTCCAAGGTCGCGGTGGTCGGCGCGGGCGGCGTGGGCCTGTCGGTCATCCAGGGCGCCAAGATCGCGGGCGCGTCCACCATCCTGGCCATCGACCCCAACGAGGCCAAGCACCCGATCGCCAAGCAGTTCGGCGCGACCCACACCGCGACCCTGGACGGCCTGGACGAGGCCAAGGGCCTGCTGACGCTGGGCCAGGGCTTCGACTACACCTTCGAGGTCGTCGGCAAGTCCGCCGCGATCGACACCGCGTGGGCGGCCACCCGCCGGGGCGGCGACGTGATCGTGGTGGGCGCGGGGGCCGCCGACGACAACTGGCAGATGAGCGCGTTCTCGCTGCTGTTCGAGGGCAAGAACGTGAAGGCGTCGTTGTACGGCGGCTGCGACCTGAAGCGCGACATCCCGCTGTTCGTGGACCTGTGGCGCGCGGGCAAGCTGGACATCGACGGCCTGATCACCCGCCGCATCGGCTTCGAGGACCTGAACAACGCCGTCAAGGCCCTCCAGAAGGGCGACGTGATCCGCCAGGTGGTCCTCTTCGACTGACCCACCCCAGGCACTACCAGCGCCGCCCGGGCCCCAGGGTCCGGGCGGCGCTGCCGTCCTGACCTCGCCCCCGCCCGCCCTTGCCATCCCCAAAAGAAATTCTCAGGTTGGGTTGTGCCGCAGATCCGCCTCCGTGCCATCCTTCTCGTGTTCAATGTGTCCAGGTGAAATGATCATGGGAAGCGGGTGGCGCACATCGCAACGACAAGGCGTTACGGCCGTCCCCTGCCGGTCCGCGCGGCGCTCGCCGCAGCCCTGGCGACCCTGCCCCTGACCACCTTCCCGGCCGCCGCACAAGCAGCCCAACACACAACCCGGCAAGCCGCCCCACCCGGCGTCCCCGCTTCCGCCCCCGCCCCCCTCATCCGCGACATCCAGGGCGCCGCCCACCTCTCCCCCCTCGCCAACCGCGACGTCGCCCGCGTCCCCGGTGTCGTCACCGCCCTCGCCGGCACCGGCTTCTGGATGCAGGACCCCAGGCCCGACCGGAACGACGCCACCTCCGAAGGCGTCTTCGTCTACACCCGCGCCAAGCCCACCGTCGCCGTCGGCGACGCGGTCCGCGTGGACGGCCGGATCAGCGAGTTCCGCCCCGGCGGCGCCAAGCCCGCCGGGCTCGGCCGCACCGAGATCGACGCCACCGCCACCACCGTGGAGGCGCGCGGCGTCCCGCTGCCCGCCCCCGTCGTCCTCGGCCCCAAGGGCCGTCGTGCCCCCGCCGCCGTCAACGCCGACAAGGGCACCCTGGACGTCGAACGAGCAGGCGCCTTCAACCCCAAGCGCGACGCCCTCGACTTCTACGAGTCCCTGGAGGGCATGCGCGTCCGCGTCGAGGACGCCGTCGCCGTCGGCCCCTCCCGCGCGGGCGAGATCCCCGTCCTGCCCGCAGGCGGCGCGGGGGCGGGCGTCCGCACCGCGCGCGGCGGCATCCTGCTGCGCGCCGACGACCCCAACCCCGAGCGCGTCACCCTCGACGACGCCCTCGTGCCGCTGCCCGCTATGAACGTCGGCGACCGGCTGCCCGGCGCGGCCGACGGCGTGCTCGACTACGGCTACGGCGACTACAAGCTGCTGCTCACCGCCACCCCCGCCCGCAGCGGCGGCGGCCTGGTCCGTGAGAGCACCCGCGCCGCCGCGCCCGGCGAGCTGACGGTCGCCACCGCAGGCATGGAGGGCCTCAACCCCGACACCCCGCCCGAGCGTTTCCGGCAGCTCGCGCAGGACGTCGTGACCGGCCTGAAGTCGCCCGACCTCATCACCGTCACCGGCCTGCTGGACAACAGCGGCACCGACGACGACGGCACCGTGGCCGCCGACCAGACCGTCGCCGAGCTGATCACCGCGATCAGCGCGGTGGGCGGCCCCGCCTACGACTGGCGGTCGGTCGTGCCCCGCAACAACTCCGACGGCGGCGAGCCCGGCGGCAACAACCGGGTGGGCTTCCTGTTCCGCGCCGACCGCGGCCTGGACTTCGTGGACCGCCCCGGCGCGGCGGCCGAGGACCAGACGCCCGGCGAGCCCGCTCGCTCCGGCACCGCCGTCAAGGTGCTGGGCGACGGCCCCGGCAAGGTGCGGCTGTCGCTGAGCCCCGGTCGCATCGAGCCCGCCGACCCCGCCTGGGGCGGCACCCGCAAGCCCGTCGCGGGTGAGGTCACCTGGCAGGGGCGGCGCATCATCGTGGTGGCCAACCACTGGTTCCCGCGCACCGGCGACGACCAGCCGGTGTACGGCCGCAACCAGCCGCCGGTGCGGCCCAGCGAGTGGCGGCGCGACGCGCAGGCGCGCGTGGTGGCGGGCTTCGTGAAGTCGGTGCGCTCCCTGGCCAAGGACGCCGACGTGATCGTCGCCGGTGACCTCAACGAGCGCGAGTTCGCCACCCCGGTCAAGACGCTCGCCAAGGAGGCCGGGCTGAGCGAGACGCCCGCCAAGCTCCCCGAGGCCGATCGCTACACCACCGTCTCCGGCGGGAACTCGCAGATGTCGGACCACATCCTGCTGAGCCCGTCGCTCGCCAAGCGCAAGCACGAGTACGACGTCGTGCACCGCAACGCCGAGTTCGCCGACCGCGCCGACGACCACGACCCCACGCTCGTGCGCATCGACATGACGGACAAGCGGCCCGGATCCTAGAGCGCGGCGGTCGGCGGGCGCTGCCCAGAGCCGCCGACCACCGCGGCATATCCCTTTATCGCGGCGAACGGGCGATTCGCTACATCCGTGCGCGGGCGGCCGGGCGCGCCCCCGACCCGGCGGAGCCGCGCGGGCCCCGGCGCGGGTTTGGGAAGGGCGAAACGATCAGCGCGGCACGCCCCGAAGTGGATCGGCGTTTCGCCGTGGATCACGCGGGGACCGGGCGGGCGACACCTCCTGAGAGGAGCCGCCGCCATGGTCTCCCGTTACCGCACCCGCCGCCGGTCCATCGGCATCGTCGCCCTGGTCTACCTCGTGATCGGCGTCTTCGTCGCCGTGGACCGGGGCTACATCACCGAGGGGCTGGTGCGCCAGGTGGTCAGCGCGCTGCTGGCCGTCCTGCTGTGGTTCCTGGTGCTGCTGGGCATCGACATGCACATCGACGCCTGACCGCCCGCGACAGGTCCACCTCGCGTCCGGGCCATAGACGGGCTGTCGCCGCGGAGGTACGTTCCGTCCATGACCAAAGGTGGATGCAGTTGCGGACACGGCGGTGGATGCTCATGCCCGAAGGGTTGTTCCTGCGGTTGCAACGGGTGACGCCCGCCGCCCTCAGCACGGCTCCCTGACCACTTCCGGGTAGACGAACAGGCCGGGCGAGCCGCCGGTGTGCCAGAACACGGCGGTCTCGTCCGCGCCGATCACCCCGGCCCGGACCAGGCCCGCCAGCCCGGCGGCGGCCTTGCCCGAGTAGACCGGGTCCAGCAGCACGCCCTCGGTGCGCGCGAACAGCCGCACGGCCTCGGCCATCTCCGGCGTCGGCACGCCGTAGCCGGGGCCGAACCAGTCGTCGCGCACCTGGCGGCCCCCGGCCGGGACCGGCACGCCGATCAGCTCGGCCGTCTCCTCCAGCAGCGCGTCCAGGGAGGCGGCGGTGACGTCGGCGGGCTCGTAGACGCAGATCGCCTCGACGGTCGCGGCCACCCCGGCGTGCGCCAGCCCCAGCACCAGCCCGGCGGCGGTGCCGGTGGTGCTGGTGGCGACCACGACGCGGTCCACGCGGTCGGGCAGCCCGGGGTCGCGGCCGATCTGGGCGGCCAGCTCCAGCCCGGCGGCGACGTAGCCGAGCGCGCCGGTCGCGCTGGAGCCGCCCGGTGGGATGACGCAGGCCGGGCCGATCTCCTCCAGCGCCTTGACGGTGTCGTCCAGCCCGTCCACGATCCGCACGCGCGCGCCGAGCAGGCCGTCCAGCAGCACGTTGCCGGAGGTCTCGTACAACGTGTCGCCGCGCGGCACCGACCGGCTCAGCAGCAGCTCGCAGCGCAGCCCGGCGCGGGCGCACGCGGCGGCGGTCTGCCGGGCGTGGTTGGACTGCACCGCCCCGAACGTGACGACGGTGTCGTGCCCCTCGGCCAGCGCCCGCCCGATGAGGAACTCCAGCTTGCGGGTCTTGTTGCCGCCCAGCGCCAGCCCGGTGCAGTCGTCGCGTTTGATCCAGATCTCCGGGCCGCCGAGCGCCTCGCCCAGCCGGGGCGCGGGCTCCAGCGGGGTCGGCAGGTGGCCGAGCGGGTACCGGGGGAACGGGGCGAGAACGTCGATCATGGCACCATTGTCCGCCACCACAACGACCGCTCGCCCTGGTGCCCGGCCTCGGCGGCGGCCGCCCGCAACGTGCCGTCGCGGGTCGTCAGGGCGGTGACGCGCTGGTCACCGGGCCCTCCCAGGCCGGGGACGGCCGGGAGCCGCCGCCAGGTCAGCCCGTCCGGCGACGTCCACAACGCCGCGTCGCGCTGCGGCGTCGTGCCCGCCAGCACCAGGCCCTTGGGGGACGCGCTCGCGGTGGACAGCGTCGCCGCGCCGTCCAGCACGCGGCTCTGCCAGGTGCGGCCCGCGTCGGTGGACACGCCGTAGAACGCGACCGGCGGCTTGCCGGGCGCGGGGTCGCCCCAGCCCAGCGCGACCACGGTGCCGCCGTTCGCCACGACCTGGAAGTAGCCTCCGGCGACCACGCCGGGCGGCAGCGTGGGCGCGGGCGCGGCGGTCCACTTCACGCCGTCCGGGGACGTCCACAGCGCGGGCCGCGCCTTGCCCTGCACGCTACGGCCGCCGGCCGCCGCGTAACCCTGGGAGGTGACGGCGACGCCGCTCATCCAGCCGGGTTCGTCGAACGCGCCCTTGACCGCGCCGAAGCCGGGGATCCACATCTTGAGGTCGACCGAACGCCAGGCGGCCGGCCGCCCGCCGGACATGCCGACCACCACGTGCCCGAAGCCGCCGTGCACGGCACCGGCGGCGGTCTGCATCCCGCGCGGCGCGGGCGTCACGCGCCAGGACGCGCCGTCGGCGGAGGACGCCAGCAGCGGCGCGGTGCCGCCCTTGGGCATCTCGACGCGTCCCACGGCCAGCCAGCCGGACGGGCCCGACGCGACGCCGGTCAGGTGGCGGCGCGGCTGCCCGGGGCCGCCCGCCTTGCCGCCGCCGAAGTCGGGGGTCTGCGCGCGGGTCCAGGAATCGTCGCCGGGCGAGGTCCACACGGCGGCGTCGCCGTTGGTGCCGCCGACCGCGACCACGCGCCCGGCGCGGGCGTCCATCGCGGAGACGCCCCGGTCGGCCCGCAGCGCGCCGGGCACGGCGCGCAGGTCCACGGGTGTGCCGCCGGAGGCGAGGTAGGGGTCCTCGCCGGGGGTGCGCCCGGCGACCACGACGCCGGTCGCGGTGGCGGCGAGGCCGCCGACGAACGGGGTGCCGGGCGCTCCGGCGGGCTGCCAGGCGCGGCCGTCGCCGCTGCGCAGCACCGTCCGCGCGCCGCCCTTGCCGAGGATCACCGCGGCCAGCCCGGACGGCGACCCGGCCAGACGCTCGACGCCGCCGAACGCGGGGCCGTTGAGCTGCGCGGACGGCGTCCAGGCACGGCCGTCGGGCGAGGCGAACACCACGCCGTACCGGGTGGTGGTGCGCTTCTTCTTCGGGCCGGTGGTGCGCTGCCCCTCGCGCACGGCGTAGAAGCCGCCGGGGCCGGTGACGAGGGCCTTGGTCGGGCCGTAGGAGCCCTGCGCCTGCGGCAGCACGACCGCCGTCCAGGTGCGGCCGCCGTCGGCGGAGCGCCACACGCCCTCGCCCCGGACCGTGCGCTTTTTCTTCTTCTTGGTCTCGACGCGCGAGAACGTGCCGTGCGCGACCAGGGTGCCGCCGTTCGCCGCGACGCGGTCGAAGCCGGTGACGCTGGTGGCGTTCAGCCGGTCGTTGCGCTGCCAGGCGTTGTTGGCGAAGGTCCAGACGACGCCGCGCCCGCCGCTCGCGCCGACGGCGACGAAGCCGGAGGCGGTGCGGGCCAGGCCGAGGACCTGGTCGCCGGGCCGGAAGGCGGGACTGGGCGCCTGGCGCGTCCAGGTCTGCGCGTCGGCGCTGGTCCAGACGACGGGACCGGTAGCGGAGACGCCGAGCGCGACCCACCCGCCCGCGTCGCCCGCCAGGAGGCGGGGCCGGTCGCCGAGCAGCGGCTCGGAGCCGTCGGCGGCCTGGACCTTGGCGAGCCGCCAGGTGCGTCCGGCGTCGCCCGACACGAGGAACTGGGCGCGCTCCCGGCCCTTGCCCGGCGTCTCGGCCCCGGCGGCGACGATGGTGCCGCCCGCCGAGACGACGGCGGACAGGTCCTGGGCGAGGCCGTCGGTCTTGGCGGCCGGGTCGGCGGCGAAGAGGGCGTCGGCCGGGACGGCTCCGGCGACGGCGGGGCGCTTGGCGTCCTGGCCGGAGTCGCCGGTGACGGCGTACACCGCGCCTCCGGCGGCCACGGCGGCGATTCCGGCGACGGCTACGAGGACCTTGCGGCGGGAGCGGCCGGAAGCGGGCTTGGCCTGCGGCGGAGCCTTCCTGGCGGCGGGCTTGGCTTCAGGCTTAGCGGCGGGCTTGGCTTTGGGCTTGGCCTCGGACTGCGAGGCGGCCTTGGTCGTGGGCTTGGCCTTGGATGCGGGCTTGGATGCGGGCACGGCCGTGGATGCGGGCTCGACCTTGGTCGTGGGCTCAACCTTGGGCGCGGGCTCCGGCTTCGCCGCAGGCTTCCTCTTAGCTGCGGTCTCCGCCTTCGCCGTGGGCTTCGGCTTGGCAGCGGGCTTCGGCTTGGTCGCGGGCTTGGCCTCGGCCGGGGGCTCGACCTTCGTCTCGGCCTTCGGTCGGGCCGCGTCCTTCACCGAGCCCGTCGCACGCGCACGCGCCGCCTTGCGGCGCGGTGCGGAACGTTCCTTCGGAACGGTCCGATCCCGCTCCGGCGTCTCGTGCGCCCACGGCACCCCCGCCGCGCGCCAGGCCGTCTCGGCGGCCTGCCACACCGAGCCGGGCGGGACGTCGTCCGGGCGGGGCGGCTCGGCGGCCAGGCGGCGCCGGATGCGCCGGGAGGCGAGCGGGCCGGTGAGGTCCTCCCCCGCGTCCTCGGCCACGATGCCGTCCTGCTCCGGGGATTTCGCCGTCACTCCCGCTCCTTCGCCTGCCAGGTGCCGTGCGCCGTCGCACGACGCGAGGTCGTGCCGGCTCACCATCAAACCGCGCCGAATCCGTCCGCGTACGGACATCGGCGCGAACGGCGCCCGATAGGGCCGCGCGAGTGTTCATATCACCTCAGGCGAGGTGCAAATGATCTATTGCCTCGATCGTGCCCTTGTAGGCGAGCCCCTTGACGTGCACGACCGGGGCGTCGTCGGCGGCGTCGTGGGTCTCGGCCGAGACGCCGACGCCGCTGATCTCCACGCGCACGCCCTCCGGCACGACGATCCGCACCGTGGACTTGTAGGCGACCACCCGCAGCGTGACGACCTGGCCGGGCAGGTCGGCGGCGCGCAGGTCGAGCAGGCCACTGCCCTTGTAGACGACGGTGGTGTGCACGTCGGGCAGCCGCCAGCGGCCGGTGCGGCGCACGGTGCTCTTGTAGGCGAGCTGGAAGCGCCCGGCCGGCCGCGCGCCGCTCGGACCGTGCGCGGGGGCGGCGGGGACGGGACGGCGGGCGGCGGGGAGGTCGGCCGCCAGGCGCGCCAGCTCGTCCTGGGTGCGGGCGGCGAGGGCGCTCTCGATGCGGCCGTCCAGCTCGTCCTCGGTCAGCCGGCCCTCGGCGTAGGCGGTGTGCAGCCGGACGAGCAGCTCGTCGCGGTCGCTGTCGGAGGCCCGCAGGGCGGGGCGCTGCTCGACGGTCATGGGGTTGTCTCCTTCGCGGCGGTCCGCCCCCCACTGTGAACCCTCACGCGCCGGGAGGGTCAAGGCGAAGTCGAGATGTATCGTAACGCGTTTTTCCTCTCCTATCGAGAGATACTCCCGGCGCGTTGTGCCGGGCCGCCCGCCGGACGGTCGGCTAGATTCGAACCCACGTTGATCATCTTCACGGGAGGACGGTGCCGGTGAGCGTTGCGGTCGGCCACCCGCACGGGCCCTACACCCTGTACGACCTGGACGCCCAGCCCGACGACGGGGACCGGTTCGAGCTGGCCCACGGCTGGCTGACCGAGCTGCCCGGCGACATGTGGCACGACAACGCCGCCGAGCAGCTGCGCACGATCCTCAAGGACGCCGCGCGGCAGGCCGACGCGGACGTGCACGTGGCGGGCGCGCCCCAGCACGTCACCACGCACGCCGGGATCCGCAAGCCCGACGTCTTCATGGTGGCGCGCGACGTGGCCCGCATCGCGCTGGAGCGCCAGACGCGCTCCTACTACGGGCCGGACCTGATCCTGGTCGCCGAGGTGGTCACCCCGCGCACCGCCAGCGAGAGCGCCGACCGGGTCGCCAAGGTCGCCGAGTACGCGGCCACCGGCATCCCGCACTACTGGATCATCGACCTGGAGCCGCGGCCGACCATGACGCTGCTGGAGCTGGACGGCGACGGCTACCGGGTGCGGCGCAAGGCCAAGTCCGGCGAGGCGGTGGTGGTGGACACGCCGTTCCCGCTGGTGTTCGACCCGGCGCGGTTGTCGGAGATGGAGTGACCCCGCCGCCGCAGGTAGTAGTGCACGGTCACGGCCGCCAGCAGCGGGCCCCACGCCAGTAGCGGCAGGTAGGCCGCGCTCATGACCAGCGCGCCGAACCCGTGCGGGGAGTCGGGCGCGGCCATGGCGTCCCGCCAGCCGAGCCCGAGCGCCCCGAAGATCAGGGAGACGGCGACCGCGCCCAGCGAGGCGACGCCGGTCGCCGCCAGCGCGGGCACGTCACGGCCGCCGATCAGCGGCATCCAGCGGGGGAACACCTCGCCCCAGCCGCGCACCAGTCCGAGCGTCAGGAACGCGAAGAACTCCGCGACCAGGCTGAGCCCGAACACGTACGGCGTGACGACCGGGTGCGGGAAGTCCGCCAGGTCCGACCCTTCGGCGAAGCCCAGCGGCACCCCCAATCCCAGAGCGAACCGCCACAGACCGGACGGCAGCACGACCAGCGGCACGGCGTGCGCCGCCCACTCGGCCCAGCGGGGAACGGGACGTGCGGTGGCGGCCATGGGGTCTCCTCAGAACGGATCTTCATCGACGCCCTCATGCTCGCCGCGCGGGCCGTTCCCGCACCTCCCGCGCGCGGGGTGGCCGCCTCCCTCCCACGGGGGATCATGAACACTCGTTAGGCTCGGACCGTGCTGCTGCTGACGACGCTCGACTCCTGGCGCGCCCAGTCCGGCCCCCGCTTCGTCCTCGCCGAGGCCGGGGCGATCTGGGGACCCGACGACGACGCCGACGCGCTGGCCCTCGCCGACACCGAGTTCAAGGACGGCCAGGTCCTGGCCGTCGACCTGGACCCCCAGACGGGCCAGCGCGGCGTGATCGACCGCACCGACGCGCGCGTCCGCTACCTGCGGCGCGGCCCGGACGGGCGGCACAACGCCGTCCTCCCGCGCCCCGCCACCGCCGAGGCCCTGGACCTGCTGCCGCACCCCGAGGGCGGCTGGTACCGGCAGACGTGGCGGACCACCCCTTCCTTCACCCCCGACGGCTATCCGGGCGAGCGCGCCAGCGCGACCGGCATCTACTTCCTGCTGCCGCCGGGCGAGGAGTCGATCTGGCACGTCGTGCGCTCCGACGAGGTGTGGTTGTGGCACCGGGGCGGTCCACTGTCGTTGCTGCTCGGCGGGAACGGTGACCGCCCCGGCGACGCCGAGACGGTCACGATGGGCGCGGACGTGGAGCGCGGCCAGGTGCCGCAGGCGCTGGTCCCGGCCGGGGTGTGGCAGGCCGCACGCCCGGCCGGGGACGCTGAGGTGCTGGTGAGCTGCGTGGTCTCCCCCGGCTTCGACTTCGCCGACTTCCGGACGGTCTGACCGTCAGCCGGTCCCTCCTGCTCGCTCCTCCTTACTCCGTGCCGAAGGCGGCGTCGAACGCGGCGGTGGGCGGGGTGATCGCGTTCAGGGCCCGCACGAACTCCAGGGCCTCGGGCGCGCCCTGGAGGCGGTCCATGCCCGCGTCCTCCCACTCGATCGAGATCGGGCCGTCGTAGCCGATCGCGTTCAGCGCGCGGAAGCAGTCCTCCCACGGCACGTCGCCGCGCCCGGTGGAGATGAAGTCCCAGCTCCGCCGCAGGTCGGCCCACGGCAGGTGCGACGACAGGCGTCCGCGCCGCCCGTCGCGGGCGCGCAGCCGGGTGTCCTTGCAGTCCACGTGGTAGATCCGGTCGCGGAAGTCGTGCAGGAAGTTCACCGGGTCCACGTCCTGCCAGATCATGTGCGAGGGGTCCCAGTTCAGCCCGAACGCCGGGCGGCGCCCGACCGCCTCCAGCGCCGCCACCGTGGTGTGGTGGTCGTAGGCGATCTCGCTCGGGTGCACCTCGTGCGCGAACCGCACGCCGACCTCGTCGAACACGTCCAGGATCGGGTTCCAGCGGTCGGCGAAGTCGGCGTAGCCGCGCTCGATCATCGACGGCGGCACCGGCGGGAACATCGCCACGGTGTGCCAGATCGACGAGCCGGTGAACCCGACGACGGTGGAGACGCCGAGCTTGGCGGCCGCGCGGGCGGTGTCCTTCATCTCCTCGGCCGCGCGCCGCCGCACGCCCTCGGCCTCGCCGTCGCCCCAGATGCGGGCGGGCAGGATCGCCTCGTGGCGCTCGTCGATCGGATGGTCGCAGACGGCCTGGCCGACGAGGTGGTTGGAGATCGTCCACACCTTCAGGCCGTGCTCGGCGAGGATCTCCAGCCGGCGCGGCACGTAGGCGTCGTCGGCCAGCGCCGCCCGCACGTCGAAGTGGTCGCCCCAGCAGGCGATCTCCAGGCCGTCGTAGCCCCACCCGGCGGCCAGTCGGCAGACCTCCTCGAACGGCAGGTCGGCCCACTGGCCGGTGAACAGGGTGACCGGTCGGGTCATGGCTGGTTCCCTTCCGCTGGCTGCTCGACGGGCGTCCACGCGCCGGACTCGGCGCTGGCCTGGACGGCGGCCAGGACCCGCTGCACCTGGAGGCCGTCGGCGAACGAGGGCGCGGGGTCGCTGCCCTCCGCGATGGCGGCCAGCAGGTCCGCCATCTGATGGGTGAAGGTGTGCTCGTAGCCGAGGACGTGGCCGGGCGGCCACCACGCGCCCGCGTAGGGGTGCACGGGTTCGGTGACCAGCACGCGCCGGAAACCGGCGGTCGCGGGGTCCTCGGTGTGGTCGTGGAACCACAACTCGTTCAGCGACTCCAGGTCGAAGGCCACGCTGCCCGCCGAGCCGTTGACCTCGATGCGCAGCGAGTTCTTGCGCCCGGCGGCGAAGCGGGTGGCCTCGAACGAGGCCAGCGCGCCGCCGCCGGTGCGGCCGATGAACAGCGCGGCGTCGTCCACGGTGACGCGCGCGGTGCCGCCGTCCGGCAGCGGGCGCTCGGGCACGAACGTCTCGCTGAGCGCCGACACGCCCGTCAGGTGTTGCCCGGTGACGAACTGCGCCAGGTCGATGATGTGCGCGCCGATGTCGCCGAGCGCGCCCGACCCGGCCCGGTCGCGGTCGCTGCGCCAGGTGAACGGGGCGTCCGGATCGACCAGCCAGTCCTGGAGGTACTGGGCGCGGACGTGCCGGAGCGTGCCGAGCCGCCCCTGCGCGATCATGTCGCGGGCCAGCGTGACGGCGGGCACGCGCCGGTAGTTGAAGCCGACCATGGAGCGCACGCCCCGGACGCGGGCGCGCTCGGCGGCGGCCGTCATCGCGACGGCCTCCTCGACGGTGTTGGCGAGCGGCTTCTCGCACAGGACGTGCTTGCCCGCCTCCAGCGCCGCCACCGCGATCTCGGCGTGGGTGTCGCCGGGGGTGCAGATGTCGATGAGCTGGACGTCGTCGCGGCGCAGCAGGTCCTTCCAGTCGGTGACGGCCGCCGCCCAGCCGAGCCGCCGCGCGGCCGCGCCGGCGCGGCCGGCGGAGCGACCGGCCAGCACGGCCATGACGGGCGTCAGCGGCGGCCCGAAGAACGGCGCGACCGCGCGCCACGCCTGGGAGTGCGCGCGTCCCATGAACGCGTGCCCGACCAGGCCGATCCCCAGCTCGCCCGGTGTTGTCGTCATGCGCACCCTCCTTGGTCGGTCACGCCGTCAGGACTCGAAGCCGAGCGGCAGGTACTGGTCGACGTTCTGGCGGGTGACGGTCTCGGAGGTCAGCGTGAGCGACTGCGGGACCTGCAGCTCCATCAGGTCGGCCATGCCCTTGCCCTGCGCGATCAGCCGCGCGACCCGCACCGCCGAGGCCGCCATCGTGGGGCTGTAGGTGACGGTGGCCTCCAGCACGCCGCCGGACTTGATCTCCCGCATGGCGTTGGCCGAGCCCGCGCCGCCGACCATGAAGAAGTCCTTGCGCCCGGCCTGCTTGACGGCCGCCAGCACGCCGACGCCCTGGTCGTCGTCGTGGTTCCACAGCGCGTCGATCTTCTTGTGGGCCTGGAGCAGGTTGCTGGCGACCTGGTTGCCGGTCTCCACGGTGAACTTGGCGTCCTGCTTGGCGGTGACGGAGAAACCGTAGGTCTTCAGCGCGTCGGCGAAGCCCTTGCTGCGCTCCTGGGTGAGCGGCAGCGTGGCGATGCCCTGCACCTCGACGATGACGGGCTTGGCGACGCCCTTCTCCTTGAGGCGGCGGCCCACGTGGTGCCCGGCGGCCACGCCCATGCCGTAGTTGTCGCCGCCGATCCAGGTCCGGTAGGAGAGCTTGTCGGGGAAGACGCGGTCGAGGTTGATGACGGGGATGCCCGCGTCCATGGCCTTGCGGGCGACCTGGTTGAGCTGCTCGCCGTCGTTGGGCAGCAGCACCAGCGCGTTCACCTTGGCCGAGATCAGCGACTCGACGGCCGAGATCTGCTGGTTGATGTCGTTGGTGGGCTCGACCGGCTTGAAGGTGAGGTCGGAGTAGCGCTTGGCCTCGGCCTGCGCGTTCTTGGTGATGGCGGCGATCCAGCCGTGGTCGGCGGCCGGGGCGGAGAACCCGATGGTGACGGGGCGGCCGGGCTTGGCGTTGTCGCCGCCGCCGAGGTTGCCGGTCTGCGCGGCGGGGGTGGTCTCCTTGGGGTCGTTGCCGGTGCAGGCGGCGGCCAGGGTGCCGGCGGCGGCGAGGGCGCCGCCGAACAGGAGGCCGCGGCGGGAGGGGGTGGTGGGGCGGTCGCTGGTGTGCTCGGACATGGGCGTGCTCCTGAGGGGTGGGGTCAGGCAGGGGGGATGCTCAGGGAGGGGGATGGGTGGCGGCGGGGGGTGCTCAGGTGGGGGCGCTCAACGGGGACGTGCTCGGGTGGGGCGTGCTCAGGTGGGGGCGCGCAGGCCGCGGCGTTGCAGCAGGACGGCGACGACGATGATCGCGCCCTTGGCGATGAGCTGGTCGCTGGTCTGCAGGCCGTTGAGGATGAACAGGTTGGTGATCAGGGTGAAGACGAGCACGCCGAGGATCGACCCGGCCAGGGTGCCGCGCCCGCCGGTGAGCAGCGTGCCGCCGATGATGACGGCGGCGATCGCGTCCAGCTCGTACAGGTCCCCGTGGGTGCTGGAACCGGTGGTGGTGCGGGCCATGATGATGATCGCCGCGACGCCGCAGCACAGGCCGGACAGCGCGTACGACATCAGGGTGTGGCGGCGCACGTCGATGCCCGCCAGCCGGGCCGCCTCGGGGTTGCCGCCGACGGCGAAGGTTCGGCGGCCGAAGGTGGTGCGGTTCAGCAGCACCCACCCGGCCGCCGCGACGGCCGCGAAGATGAACACCACCAGCGGCAGGCCCAGCACCTTGGTGGTGGAGAGCGCCTCGATGGCGTCGTTCTCGGGCCGCACGAGCTGGGTCTTGCGGTCGGACATGCGCTGCGCCAGGCCGCGCGCGGCCACCAGCATCGCCAGCGTCGCGATGAACGGCACGAGCCGCCCGTAGGCGATGAGCAGCCCGTTGACCAGGCCCGCGCCGGTGCCGACCAGCAGCGCGCAGACCACCATGACCACCGGGCCGTAGGACTGGGTGGCCAGCGTCGTCGCCCACACCGACGCCAGCGCCATCAGCGCGCCCACCGACAGGTCGATGCCGCCGCCGATGATGACGAAGGTCATGCCGACGGTGATGACGCCGATCGTGGCGGCCAGCGCCAGGATGCCCGCCACGTTGCCGGAGGTCGCGAAGTTGTCGGGCTCGGTGACCACGCCCACCAGCGCCAGCAGCACCAGCGCGGCGACCAGCCCGATGTGGTGGACCTCGCGCCGCACCCGCGGCGCCTTCGGCACGGCGGCGGTCTTGAGGTCGGTGTCGCCTGCGGTCACAACGCGCTCCCTTCCATGATCAGGTTGAGGACGGCCGGTTCGTCGAGGCCGCGGGCGTCGCCCTCGTGCACGATCCGGCCCTCGCGCACCACCAGCACGCGGTCGGCCAGGCCCAGCACCTCGGGCACCTCGCTGGACACCAGGAGCACGCCGATCCCCCGGGCGGCCAGCTCGCGGACCACCCCGTACAGCTCGGCGCGGGCCCCGACGTCCACGCCGCGGGTCGGCTCGTCCAGCACCAGCAGCCGCCGGTCGCCCAGCAACCAGCGGGCCAGCACGACCTTCTGCTGGTTGCCGCCCGACAGGGTGGCGACCGGGCGGTCGGGGTCGGGCGGGCGGATGTCGAGGGCGGCGATCTGGGCGCGCACGTCGGCGCGCTCGCGCCGCCGGTTCAGCCAGCCGAACGCCGAGTAGCGGTCGAGCCCGGCCATGCTCATGTTGGCGGCCACGCTCTGGTCCAGCAGCAGGGCCTGGCTCTTGCGCTCCTCGGGGGCCAGGCCCATGCCCCGCCGGACGGCCGCGCCGGGGCTGCCGGGCCGCACCGGGCGGCCGTCGATCAGCACGCGGCCGGCGGTGGCGCGGCGCGCCCCGTAGACGGTCTCCAGGATCTCCGAACGGCCCGAGCCGACGAGCCCGGCCAGCCCGACGATCTCGCCGGCGCGCACCGCGAACGACACGTCCTCGAACGAGCCCGGCAGCGTGAGGCCCTCCACGCGCAACACCTCGGGCCGGTCGTCGAAGGCGTCCGGGGCGGGGCGGTCGGGGAAGGCGTGCTCGATGTCGCGGCCGGTCATCAGCGCGACGATCTCGTTGGTCGGGGTGGTGCGGGCGGGCAGGTCGCGGGCGACGGTGCGGCCGTCCTTGAGCACCGTCACCCGGTCGCCGATCTCGCGGATCTCCGCCAGCCGGTGCGAGATGTAGACGACGGCGACGCCCTCGCGGGTCAGCTCGCGGATGATGCGGAACAGGTTGTCGACCTCGTCGTGGGCCAGGGCCGCCGACGGCTCGTCCATCACGATCAGCCGCGCCTCGTGCGACAACGCCCGCGCCATGCTGACCACCTGCCGCCCGGCCGCCGGGAGCCGCCCGGCCTCGCGGCGCGGCGGGATCTCGCCGTGCCCGAGCCGCGCCAGCAGCTCGCGCGCCCGGCGGTCGCCCTCCTCGCGGCGGGTGAAGCCGAGCCGGGAGCGCTCGTGGCCGAGGAAGACGTTGTCGGTGACCGACAGGCCGTCCACCAGGTCGAGCTCCTGGTAGATGGTGGCGATCCCGGCGCGCATGGCGGCGGTCGGGGTCGCCGGGGCGAACGGCTCGCCGCCGAAGGTGATCTCACCCTCGTCGGGCCGGTGCGCCCCGGCCAGCACCTTGATGAGGGTGGACTTGCCCGCGCCGTTCTGGCCGAGCAGGCAGTGCACCTCGCCGGGGCGCACGTCGAGGTCCACGCCGTCCAGGGCGCGCACGCCCGGGAACCGCTTGACGATCCCGCGCATCCGCAACAGGACGGGCGGATCGCCGTTGTACTGGCCCATCGGGCCTCCTCGGGGGAAGAGGATCAGGCAGGGGTGGGTCGGTCAGGCAGGGGTGAAGGTGTGGTCGCTGATGAGGCGGGCGCCCCCGATGACGCCCGCCGTACCCGCGAGTTCGGACAGGACGATGGGGAGGTTGCCGGTCGCCAGCGGCAACGACCGGCGGTAGACCACCGAGCGGATCTCGGCGAGCAGCGTGTGGCCGAGCCCGGCGACGCCGCCCGCGATGACGACGAGTCCGGGATTGAAGAAGCTGACCAGCCCGGCAAGGACCTGGCCGACGTGCCGCCCGCCCTCGCGGATGAGCCGCACCGACGCGGCATCGCCGCCGGCGGCGGCGATGGAGACGTCCTGGGCGGTCAGCGAAGGCCGGTCGCCGAGCAGCCCGGCGAGCGCCGGTGAGGCGCCGGAACGGGCGGCCTCGGTGGCGTCGCGGGCGAGCGCGGCACCGCCGAAGTAGGCCTCCAGGCACCCGGTGTTGCCGCAGACGCAGAGCGGGCCCTCGTCGTCGACGCGGATGTGCCCGATGTCGCCCGCACTGCCGGAGACGCCCCGGTAGATGGCGCCGTCCACGACGACACCGCACCCGATACCGGTACCGATCTTGACCAGCAGGAAGTCGGCCACCGACCGGGCGGGCCCGGCGTGCAGCTCGCCGAGGGCCATGATGTTCACGTCGTTGTCGACCAGGACGGGGCAGCCGAGCTCCTGGCCGATGGCCTCCCGCACCGGGAAGCGGTCCCAGCCGGGCATGATCGGCGGCACGACCGGCATGCCCTCGCGGAACGAGACGGGCCCGGGGACGCCGATGCCGGTGCCGTGGACGGGGCCGGGGATCAGCCCTTCCTGACGGAGCTTGCCGAGGAGTTCGAGCGCCCGCTCCAGGACGGCGGTGGCGCCTTGGCGGACGTCGCACTCCTCACCGACGTGCCCGAGGACTTCGAGCTCACCGTTGGTGACGGCGACGTCGACGGAGGTGGCGCCGATGTCGAAGGCGACGAAGCGGAGCGAGGGCGCGAGCCGGACGATGCCGGACCGCCGCCCACCACGCGAAGCGGCGAGCCCGGCGGTCTCGACGAGCCCGAGCGCGACCAGCTTCTCCAACTCGACGGCCAGCTTGGAGCGCGAGAGATGGACGACGTCGCCCAACTCGGCACGGGAGGTGGACCCCTCATCGCGCAGGAGCCGCAGCAGGGTGGCCTGATGCGGGTTCTGCGGGCGGGCGGTCATGCGCATCACGCCGTCCCTTCGGGGTTTTGGGGGGTGGGCGGGTCGAGGTGCGGGGGTGCGGGGGGTGCGGGGGTCGGGCTTGGCGAGAACGTAACCGGCTTTTGCTGGGAGGGGAAGACCTTTTCACTAGATTCTTTGATCTTTGTCCTGTGGGAGGACAAAGTTGGCGGTGGGGGTAGAGGGTGGGGGTGGGAGTGAGGTCGGTGGGCCGGCGCGGGGGGAGGTTGTTGGGCGTCTGTTCCTGACCCCGCGCGGGCTGGAGGTTGTTGGTTGGGTGTGGGAAACCCGCATGGGCTGGGCTGGGTGGGCACGTGCGCGAACCCGCGCGGGGCTGGGCTGGGTGGGCGCGTGCGCGAACCCGCGCGGGGCTGGGCTGGGTGGACACGTGCGCGAACCCGCGCGGGGCTGGGCTGGGTGGGCGCGTGCGCAAACCCGCGCGGGGCCAGGGGCGCTGGTCGGGTGCGGGGCGCGAGGTTGAGGTGGGCGGTCACCTGTAGACCCCC
>NZ_BCRO01000095.1 GCF_001552635.1 Actinomadura hibisca NBRC 15177
CCCCGGTGGCCGGGGTCGCTGGTCAGGTTCGGGCACGGGGCTAGGGTTGATGGTTGGGTGCGCAGGCCAGGCAGGCAGCAGCCAACACCACCCCACCTCACGCCACCCACGCGCCTCTAACCAGCGCCTCTTCACCCACCAATCAGCGCTCAATCAGCGCCCAATCAGCGCCGCAAAGCCCACTCCACCGCCGGACACCGATCCATCACCACGTCCAAACCCGCATCCTTCGCACGTCGAGCGGCCGCCTCGTCGATCACGTTCAGCGGCAGCCACACCGCACGCGCCCCCGCCGCGATCGCCTCGTCCACCGCCGCCCCCGCATGCTCCGCGCGCCGGTACACGCCCACCACGTCCACCTTCTCCGGCAGGTCAGCCAGAGACGCGTAGCCGGATTCACCCAGCACCTCCGCGCCCGACGGGTGGACCGGGAAGATCCGCTTGCCGCGCTGCTGGAGCAGGCGGGCCTGGTTGTACACCTCGCGGTCCGGGTTGTCGCCCAGGCCCACGAACGCCCACGTCCGCGACTCGTTCAGCAGTCGCCGGATCACGCCTTGGTCTGCGAAGTCATCAGCCATGTCCACAACAACTCCGCTTCCAGCGGGTTGCTTCCCAGCGAAGAAAGGCTCCTAGCCGACGATGTGGGCCGGGGACAGAGCGATGGGGAAAGGTTCGCTCAGTTCGGCGATCTCGTCGCCGACGAACCTTCGAGGTGCGGAGTACTCCAGGCTCCGACCAGACTGGTACACGGTGAGGGCCGGCGCCTCATCGAGATCGATGATCCAGTAGTGCGGGATTCCGGCGACGGCGTAGTCGCGGACCTTGCTGCCGTGGACGACCTTCCAACTGCCGCTGCCCGGGCGCTGGACCTCCGCCGCCAACAGGACATCGCTGCCCAGCAGAGCCCGCCGGTCTTCAGCCAGACCCGCGTGGTAAGCCGCGGCGTCGAGAACGGCCACGTCCGGCTTGTAGATCGAACCGTCCGGCATCTGCACGTCCCAAGGACCGCGCACCAGGTAACCCTCGGGTACGTGCGGCTGCAACAAGTCCTTGAGCCGTTCGGCGACATGGTCGTGCCGCATGCTGGGGGACATGGGGATCAACCAGCCGTGGACGAGCTCGTAACCCTTGCCTTCGTCCGGCAGGGCGTCGAGATCTTCGATGCTGTTGGGGCCACGGTCGGAACTGTAGTCACTGGCTACGCTCATAGCCCTGCCTTTTCACAATCCGTCACAATTAGCAGTATGAGGCGGTCTTGCTACTGAGGCCAAGGCTACATGTCCCCTGCCGAACAGGCGGGGCATCCGCTCGGCAGGGGCCCCTTCTCAGGGACGGCCCAGCGCCCGGTAGTTCCAGCCCGCCGCCCGCCACTGCTCCGGGTCCAGCGCGTTCCGGCCGTCCACGATGTTCTTCTCCGCCACGCCCTCCGCCAGCACGTCCGGGTCCATGTCCCGGAACTCCGCCCACTCCGTCAGCAGCAGCACCACGTGCGCGCCGCGCGCCGCGTCCGCCGCCGACTCGCCGAACGCCAGCGCCGGGTGCACCCGGCGCGCGTTCTCCATCGCGCGCGGGTCGTACACCGTCACCTTCGCGCCCTGCGCCCGGATCGTCGCGGCCACGTCCAGCGCCGGGGAGTCGCGCACGTCGTCGGAGTTCGGTTTGAACGCCGCGCCCAGCACGCCCACCGTCCGGCCGATGAACGAGCCGCCCAGCAGGTGGCGGGCCAGGTCCACCATCCGGATGCGGCGGCGGATGTTGATCTCGTCGACCTCGCGCAGGAACGTCAGGGCCTGGTCGGCGCCCAGTTCGCCCGCGCGGGCCATGAACGCGCGGATGTCCTTCGGCAGGCAGCCGCCGCCGAAGCCGAGGCCGGGGCCCAGGAACTTGCCGCCGATCCGGTCGTCGTGCGACAGCGCCTCCGACAGCTTGGTGACGTCGGCGTGCGCGGCCTCGCAGACCTCGGCCATCGCGTTGATGAAGGAGATCTTGGTGGCCAGGAACGCGTTGGCCGACACCTTCACCAGCTCGGCGGTCGGGTAGTCGGCGGTGATGAACGGGGTCTGCTCGGCCAGCATCGACGCGTACACCTCGCGCAGCGCCTTCTCGGCGTGCCCAGCCGTGTCCGCGTCGTCCGGCAGGCCCACCACGATCCGGTCGGGGTGCAGGGTGTCCTGCACGGCGAAGCCCTCGCGCAGGAACTCGGGGTTCCAGGCCAGCACCACGTCCCCGTCGGCCGGGGCCAGCCGCGACAGCCGGTCGGCCAGCCGGGCCGCCGTGCCCACCGGCACCGTCGACTTGCCCACCACCAGGCAGGGGCGGCGCAGCAGCGGCGCCAGCGTGTCGACGGCGTGGTCGACGTAGCTGAGGTCGGCGGCGTACTCGCCGCTCTTCTGCGGGGTGCCGACGCACAGGAAGTGCACGTCGCCGAACTCGGCCACCTCCTCCATCGAGGTGGTGAAGCGCAGCCGCCCGCTGTCCAGGCCGCGCCGCAGCACCGGTTCCAGCCCCGGCTCGTAGAACGGCACCTCGCCGGCGGACAGCCGGGCGATCTTGGACTCGTCGATGTCGAGGCCCAGGACCTCGAAGCCCAGGTCGGCCATGCAGGCGGCGTGGGTGGCGCCGAGATACCCGGTACCGATCACCGTCAGGCGGTGCGACACGGCGTCTTCCTCTCAAATCCGTACGGTCTCCAGGCAGACCTGCCCCAGCGGGACGGGCACCTGCCCTCGACCGGCGCAGTGTACTGGCGGGTAGCATTCGGCTATGAGTCCCGACTTTCCGACCTACGCCCCGTCCGAGGAGCACGAACTCCTGCGGCAGACGGTGCGCGAACTCGCCGACGCCAAGATCGCACCGTACGCGGCGGCGGTCGACGAGGAGTCCCGCTTCCCTCAGGAGGCACTCGACGCCCTCGTGCAGAACGACCTGCACGCGGTGCACGTCCCCGAGTCCTACGGGGGCGCGGGCGCCGACGCGCTGGCCACCGTGATCGTGATCGAGGAGGTCGCCCGCGCCTGCGGTTCCTCCTCGCTGATCCCGGCGGTCAACAAGCTCGGCACCGTGCCGGTCCTGCTGTCGGGCTCCGAAGAGCTGAAGAAAAAGTATCTGACTCCGGTGGCCCGGGGCGAAGCCATGTTCTCCTACGCCCTGTCGGAGGCCGACGCCGGCTCCGACGCGGCGGGCATGAAGACCCGCGCGGTCAGGGACGGCGACCACTGGGTGCTCAACGGCACCAAGATGTGGATCACCAACGCGGGCGTGTCGGACTACTACACCGTGATGGCGGTCACCGAGCAGGGCGTCGGCGCGCGCGGCATCTCGGCGTTCGTGGTCGAGAAGGCCGACGAGGGCGTCTCCTTCGGCGAGAAGGAGAAGAAGCTCGGCATCAAGGGCTCGCCGACCCGCACGGTGATCCTGGAGGACGTCCGCATCCCGGCCGACCGCATCATCGGCGCCGAGGGCACCGGCTTCAAGACCGCGCTGGCCACCCTGGACCACACGCGCATCACGATCGCGGCCCAGGCCCTCGGCCTCGCCCAGGGCGCGCTGGACTACGCGATCGGCTACATCAAGGAGCGCAAGCAGTTCGGGAAGTCGATCAGCGACTTCCAGGGCGTGCAGTTCATGGTGGCCGACATGGCGATGCGCCTGGAGGGCGCCCGCCAGCTGACCTACCACGCCGCGATCAAGTCCGAGCGCGCCTTCCACGGCGCGAAGGTCCCCGACCTGACCTTCGTCTCCTCGGCCTGCAAGGCGCTGGCCTCGGACGTGGCGATGGACGTCACCACCGACGCGGTCCAGCTGCTGGGCGGCTACGGCTACACCCGCGAGTTCCCGGTCGAGCGCATGATGCGCGACGCCAAGATCACCCAGATCTACGAGGGCACCAACCAGATCCAGCGCATGGTGATGGCCCGCCAGCTCCTCAAGTAGGTCGCTGACGTGCGTGAACGCCCCGGTTGCCTGCGGCCGGGGCGTTTTCGCGTGTCCGGGGGTGACGAAGGACGGTCGCCACGGTAAGTGACTCTTCGTGTACTTCTGGTAGTCCGAGTGCGGGACGAGCGGTGCCGGGAGGGCGAGTGATGGACGTCGATCCATTCGTGGCGGCGAAGATCGAGGCGAGCTTCGGCTGGCTGGACAGTGACGGTGACGGCGCGTTCACCGAGGACGACCACGTCGAGATGGGCCGGCGCGCGGCCGCCAGCCTCGGCCATCCGCCGGGCGGGCCGGGCGAGCGGGAGATGATCGAGGCGTACGTGCGGATCTGGCGGCGCCTGCACGCCCCGATGGACGCCGACGGCGACGGCCGCATCACGCGCGCCGAGTTCATCGCCGCCACCGGCGCCGTGGTGAACGACCCCGAGCTGGCGCGGCATACGCTGGGCGCGCTGGCCGACTCCGTCATGCAGGTCGCCGACCGCGACGGCAGCGGCACCATCGACCTCGCCGAGTACACCGCCTTCGTCCACGGCCACGCCCCGGGCCTGCCCGACGACGACATCCGCAGCGCCTTCGAGCGCCTGGATCGGGACGGCGACGGTGCCATCGACCACGGCGAGCTCACCTGCTGCGTGCTGGACTACTACACCAGCCCCGACCCCACCGCCCCCGGCAACTGGCTGTTCGGGCCGCCGCCCCCGGCCTGAGGATTGAGCGATCCGCCGCCTCTGGTCTGAGCGGGCCGCCGCTCCTGGCCTGAGTGGGCCGCGCCCGGCCTGAGCGTGCCGCCATCCCTGGTCTGAGCGTGCCGCCGCCCCCGGCCTGAGGGGCGAGCGGGCCGGTCAGTGCACGCCGTAGGCGTGGATGAGGGTCTGGTCGACCGTCGTGCCCCCGGCGGTCCGGGCCGTGGCGCGCAGCGACACGAAGCCCGAGGCCGGGGAGGGCACCCGCGCCAGCCAGCGGCCGCCGTCGCGGCGCGGTGCGATCTTGCGCCACGTCGCGCCGTCGTCGGTGGAGAAGCTCAGCGTGAGAGCGTCGGCCGCCACGGGAACGTCCGCTTCGCCCGGGCCCGGCTGCTCGACGGTGAGCACGACGGTCTGGGACGCGCCCGCGCGGGCCCGGTTGTGGTCGTCCAGGCCCGTGGCGTACCGGATCGCCGGCAGCGCGGCGAGCGCCATCGCGGTGCCCGGCGCTTCGAAGGACCACTCCGCCCGCTGGAACGAGGACAGCTCCGTCCACGGCGCGCGGTGCCGGGCGGTCACCACCAGGCGGTGCCGGCCGGAACGCGGTTCGTTGAGCACGCTGCCGTCCCCGGCGAGGTTGGTGGCGGCCACGACCTCGCCGCGGGCGTCGTACAGGGTCGTCCCGCCGGTCAGGTACGGGACGTAGCGCGCCAGGTCGGCCCTGGTCCCCGGGGACGCCAGCATCGGCACCGTGATGTCGGGCTCGCCGCTCCCATCGCCGTCCGGATTCCAGCGGAAGCGGCCCGGGGCGGGGCCGAACGGCGCGTTGTTCCAGGTGGCGGTGTACGCGCCGGGCTTGGCGAAGGTCCGCGTCCGGGTGGTGACCTCCGGCTCCTGGTCCGTCCAGTCGCACCCCTTGGCCGTGACCCCCTCGTCCAGCATCCAGCTCAGCCCGGGGGTGAAGTACTCGGTGCGGGTGACCGGCAGGTCGCCCACGGGCGTGTAGTCGGAGAAGATCACGCCCGTGCCCCAGCTCACGCCGCTGTGGCCCCCCGCGCACGTGCCGGGGCCGGGCGCGGTGTGGCGGGTCCGCACGGCCGCCAGCTCCGGGGTGCGGGTCCGCAGCGCCGGGTCGGTCACCGCTCCCTTGGCCTGGCGGGCGAGGTTGAACAGGTCGCCTCCGGGGCCGTCCTGCAGCAGCTTCGCCTGGGTCCGCACGCCCAGCCCCGGCGCGTCCGCGACCGGGGTGAGGTAGGCGTTCGGGAGCCGGAGCCCGGAGAGGTCGTCGATGACCTCGTCGCCGATCCGCTGGCCGATGCTGAGCGTGCCGCCCAGCAGCCGGGCGTCGGGACGGTCGGCGACCACGGCCGACACCGGCCGGGCCGCGCGGGCGTCGAGGGACAGCACGCCGTCCTGCCGCACCGAGTACCGCGACAGGTACACCAGCGTGGTGGAGGGCGCGCCGCCGTCGTCCGGCGTCACGACGTAGACCTGCACGACGTAGTCGCCCGCGGGCAGCTCGCCGGTCGCGACGCCGTCGACCAGCGGGACGCTGAGCCAGTCGTGCCCGTCCAGGGAGGTGAGATACACCTCCGGGGCGTCGTCGGTGGCCGGGGCGCGGCCGTGCCGGTCCAGCACGTTGAAGGTGACGCGGTGGCTCTCCCCGGCGATCCTGGCCTGCTCCAGGGGCCGGTACCGGTGGCGGAGCCCCGGACGGGCGGTCGCCGCCGCGTCCTCGCGGAACCCGCCGTCCGCCCGCTGCCCGATCTTCCCGCGCGGTTCCGGCGCGGCATCGGCCCGCGTTCCGGAGGGAGGCGCGACGAGCACGCCGGTGGTCGTCAGTACGGCCAGCAATGCGACTGTCCTCTTCACGAACAGCACTCCCGTCTCTCATGATCCACCCCCTACTCGGCCGCGACGCGCGGACGGGTTCCCTGCAGGTCTCGGTGGCCGCCGGACTCGGGACGTCATGCCTTGGGGTCTTTGGGTGAGGAGGGCGAGGCGCGGGTCTCGGAGCCACGCGGCGAGGGGGCGGTGGGCTCAGGCGCTGTGCGAGGCTACGGAAGCACCCTGATCGAGGAGATCACCCGGTTGACGTCCGGCCGCAACATGCGGTGGGTGTCGGGCAGGCAGAGGTTCACGAAGGAGGGGCGGTAGCCGTCCACGTCGACCATGACGGTGACCGACAGCTCGGTGGTCGTCTTCACGCCCTCCTTCAGGCCTGTGAAGTTCAGCTCCCGGGCGATGATCCAGGCGGGGCGGCCCTGTACCCGGAACGGCTGGGACGCCACATCGCGCGCCACCGTGCCCTTCGGCCAGACGTCAGCCGTGTGGCGGTCCTCGAACGCCAGTGCCGTCTTGAACAGCCGGTCGGGTCCGGTGAAAAAGCCCTGCAACGGCGTCGGCAGGCGGCCCGAGCCGAGCTGGGCGATCCAGCTGCGTCCGCCGTTGTGCTCTTCGGTGACGAACTCCTGGGTCCGGTTGAAGTAGGTTCCCTGGTCCGCGCCCAGCGGCTTGCCGGGATTCCACAGGCCGCCCAGCTCTGCGTAGGAAATGCGTGCGTAGCGGTCCACCGCCTGGCCCAGCACCGGCGAAGGCGTGCCCTTGTAGCGGGGCAACTTGACGACCTTGCCGAGCTGGGCCTTGGCCGGGGCGCCGCGCAGCGCCGCCGCGGCCCGGGGCTCCTGGAGTGTCACCGGCCGCGCCTCGGCGTCCCCGGCGAACGGCTGCCACCACCACAGCAGCGCCTGATTCAGCAGCAGCACCACGCCCAGGACGTTCAGCCCCCACGGAACGCGCGACTGCCAGGTCTCCAGGAAGGTGGCGTCGTCGAGCCGGCCCATCTCAGCCCGCCTCCGCCATCTCGGCGGCCAGCGTGAACCCGGCCCGGCGGGCCTCCTCGACGCTGGCGCGCAACATCTCCTCCACCTGGCGGGCCTGCTCGGTCAACCCCTTGATCTGGGCCGTGGCCAGGTCGTCGCGGACGACGCGGGCCAGCAGGTCCCGGTAGTCGTCGGCGTCGTCGGCCAGTTCTTGCAAGGCTCGCAGTTCCAACAGGACTTCGTCCACCGACGCAGCGCGCTCGGCATACTCCTCCAGTGCCGCCACCCGGCGTTCCAGTGACTCGGTGGCCACTTCCAGCGCCTTGAGCTGCGGCTTGCGGGCGGCCTCGATCCGTACCGTCCTGAGCCCGGCCGACGCGCGTTCCTGCTCGGCGCGCAGCGTGCTCATCTTGTGCGCGGTCTGCGCGATGTCCCAATGCTGCCAGGGCAGGGTCACCTCGTTGTGGACGTCGTCCAGCAGGCCCTCGCAGTTGGCCAGCGAGGACAGGACGGCGTTCACGGCCTGTCCGGCACGCTCCACCAGCTCCCGGGACGGCTCGTCGAGAGCGGCGAACCGCAGGTAGCGGTCCTGGTGGCGGCGGAGCATCCGCTGGCCGTACGGCTCCACGGGCCCCGCCGCCAGCACTGCGAAGACGATCGCCTGGAGCACGAGCGCGGCGATGCCCAACCCCCGCCACGGCACCAGCACCAGCGCCACCGCGACCCCGACCTGCGCCGCCACCGCCGCCCACCGCACCCGCACCGGGTACAGCCAGCACAGAACGACGGGCAGGAACACCCACAGCGGCGCCTGGAACAGCGCGGTCAGCATGTGCTGGGGATGGCGGAGCCGGGATCGGGGCTTCTCGGGCAGCCGTTCGCCCCCCAACGGCTTGATCCAGCGCCAATTCCGCCTGAGGAGCCTCTGGTCCTCGAACGGCACCTCGGGATCGAACAGCAGTGACGACTCAGGGCCCGTCATGCCGCGCGGTCCGCGAAGGGGATCATGCGGTGAATCATGCATGATCCCCGAAGGGGCGGCAATGCCCGCCCGAGCGGCTACTTGCAGAGCTTTCCGGTTGCGGTGTCGGTCTCCAGGCCCTCGCCCGCCGCCTCCGAGCGTTCCGGCTCCGGGCTCTTGGCGATCTTGGGCTTCTCCGCGCCGTCCCAGTCCGCGCCCACCATCACCTGGATGCGCGAGCCCAGTCCGGAGATCTTCTTGAGCTTGGCGCCCGGGATCGCGGCGGCGAGGGTCTTGGCGGAGTCCTCGCGGCCCGGCCCGTACTGGATCGTGGTCTTCTCCAGGCCGCGCCGCGCGACGCCCGGCACCACGTACACCCCGAACCCCGCCTCCTTGAGGTCCTCGCCCGCCTTGCGCGCCAGGCCGCGCGTGCCCACGGCGTTGCGCACGTTCACCTGGATGTCCGACGGCGGCACGGTCGGCTCGTCGCCGGCGGGCTTGCTCGCGGTCGGCTTCGGCGAGGCGGGGGCCTTGGGCTCCTTGGTGACCGGCTGGTCGCGGTCGATCTTCTGGAACAGGGCGTTGGCCCGGCTCTGGTCCCACAACACCGTGGACTGCGGCTGCGCGCTGTTCCACAACATCGCGTTGTAGCCCGGGTTGGCCAGCGGCACCTTCGCGAAGGTGAGGCGGTCGGTGGACAGGTTCTTCATCTGGTCGGCCAGCTTGGGCAGGCTGTCGGCCAGCTTCTTGTCCACCGTCAGCGACTTCAGCGCCGCCTGGAGGAACCGGGTGGACTTCACCGGGTCGCTCAGCGTCTGCGACGACAGGGCCTGCTTCATCATCGAGGCCATGAACTGCTGCTGCCGGTCGATGCGGCCGAGGTCGCTGCCGCCGGTCAGCGAGTAGCGGGCGCGCGCGAACGCCAGCGCCTTCAGGCCGTCCACGCGCGTCTTGCCCTTGTCCAGCCGCAGGCCGCTCTTCTTGTCGTCGATCGGGACCTCGGTGCAGACCTCCACGCCGCCCAGCGCGTCCACCATGTTCACGAAGCCGTAGAAGTTGACCTCGACGTAGTGGTCGATCGCCACGCCGGTGGACCGCTTGATCGTGTCGACGGTCAGGTCGCGCCCGCCGAACTGGTAGGCCCAGGTCAGCTTGCCGAAGCGGGCCGGGACGTGCGCGCCCTTCTGGCCCTCGCTGCCGTTGGAGCGGTGCGCGGGGATCGTCACGTAGGAGTCGCGCGGCAGGTTCACCACCGTGACCCGGTCGTGGTCGCGCGAGATGTGCACCAGCAACATCGTGTCGGACCGCTCGCCCGGCTCGTGGCCCAGCTTGGCGGCCTTCTGCTGCTCGCGGGTCAGCCCCTCGCGCCGGTCCACCCCGGCCACCAGGATCGTCATCGCGCCCTTGGGGGAGTCCTTGCCCCGGCCGAGGCCGCTCACCGACACCTTGTCCAGCGCGCCGGTCACGTAGTTCTGGAACGCCCACGCGCCGCCTGACGTCAGCAGCACGAACGCCGACATCCCGCCGGTGACCGCCAGGAACCGGCGCTGCCGCCGGGCGCTCAGCGCCGCCCGCGGGCTCAGCGACGGCGGGGGACGCCGGGGCCCGCGCGGGGTGTCCACCGCCACCCGGGGGGCCGGGACGCCGTCGACGGTCACGCCCTCGATGTCGCCGTCACCGGACCGGCCGCCGTCCGGGGCGCCGCCCCCGGGACGCGGGCGGAAGTACCGCTCCACCGGATCTGAGTCGGGCCCGTCTGTCATCCCGCCGCCGCCTCCCGTGTCGTCCGATGTCCGGCGTCTTCTGACGCGAGTGCCCACCACCTTAAAGTGAGGAACGCCGGTCCGTTCGGCATCCGGGGCCCGTGTCCCGGCATTACCCGCCGCCGGCGGGGAACGGGGACCCCGGCCCCGCGGGCCCCGCGGCCCGGCCGAAGCGCCGGGAACGGGGGCGGGACCCTGGTAACGTTGCGCCGTCTTGGCCTCCGCCCAGGCGCCCCGCATCCCGGGTCACGTCACAGACGAGCGAGCGAGAGAGAGGAAGGGGGGCTCTCTCCGGCTTGATCGGCCGGGGTTCGGCCCGAGGGACCTGAATGAATCCGTCTCCCCAAGCGCACAGCGCCCACTCCGGCACCGACCTCGGGCGCCAGGCCGCCCCCGGCGAACGCACCTGGCCCGCCGTGTCGGTGGTCATGCCCGTCCTGAACGAGGAACGCCA
Organism: Actinomadura hibisca NBRC 15177; assembly: GCF_001552635.1. GTDB lineage: Bacteria > Actinomycetota > Actinomycetes > Streptosporangiales > Streptosporangiaceae > Spirillospora > Spirillospora hibisca. The sequence goes on from NZ_BCRO01000095.1 coordinate 10,623, forward strand.
CCTCACCGACGCCGTCCGCCGCATCCTCACCCAGGACTATCCGGGCGAGCTGGAACTGGTGCTGGCCATCGGCCCGTCCCGGGACCGCACCGAGGAGATCGCCGCCCGGCTCGCCACCGAGGACCCGCGCATCGTGGTGGTGGCCAATCCCACCGGCCGCACCCCGCAGGGCCTCAACATCGCCATCAAGGCGTCGCAGTACTCGATCATCGTGCGGGTGGACGGCCACTCGCTGCTGCCGGCCGACTACGTGCGCGCCGCGGTGGAGACGATGGAGGAGACCGGCGCCGACAACGTCGGCGGCATCATGGCCGCCGAGGGCGTCACCCCCTTCGAGCAGGCGGTCGCCCGCGCCATGACCTCCAAGATCGGCGTCGGCAACGCCCGGTTCCACACCGGCGGCGAGGCCGGCGAGGTCGAGACCGTCTACCTCGGCACCTTCCGGCGCAGCGCGCTGGAGCGCGTCGGCGGCTACGACGAGACCTTCGTGCGCGCCCAGGACTGGGAGATGAACCACCGCATCCGCCAGACCGGCGGCCGCGTCTTCTTCACCCCCCGGATGCGCGTCACCTACCGGCCGCGCCCCAACCTGCGGGCGCTCGCCAGGCAGTACTTCCACACCGGCCGCTGGCGGCGCGTGGTGGGCCGCGAGCACCAGGGCACCCTGAACCTGCGCTACCTCGCCCCGCCGGTCGCCGTGGTGGCGATCACGGTGGGCGCGGTGGCCGGGGCGTTCGGGTTCTGGCCCGGCTGGATCCTGCCCGCCGGCTACGCCGCCGCGATCGTGGTGGGCGCGGGCGTGGAGGGCCGGGGCCTGCCGGTCGCGGCGTGGGTGCGGCTGCCGCTGGTGTACGCGACCATGCACATGTCGTGGGGCGTGGGCTTCCTCACCAGCCCGCCCGGACTGGGCCAGCCCGCCCCGGCCAAGCCCTGACACGACAGGACATCGAACCGGCGGGGGCCGGGCCGCGTCTCAGGAGTAGGTTGACGGATCATGCCGCTGACCCTCCTGAGGAGGTGGCCATGTCCAACGGCGCACGGCACGGACTGGGCGTCCTGCTGGGCCTGATCGCGACGCCGGTGCTGGCCCTGGGGCTGGCGTTCGGGCTGGAACGGGTGTTGCGGGCCTACCAGATGTTCCAGCCGTTCTCCGAGCGGGCCGTGTGGGTGCTGGTGCTGGTCGGGGTGGGCCTGCTCGCCGGGCTGCTGGCCGGGTCGCGGGTGTCCCCGCTGGCCTCGCTGGTCCCGGGCGTCGCGCTGACGGCCTACGGGACGTTGTGGCAGGTGTCGCTGGAGAGGGTCGGCGACCTGACCGACCCGCTGCCGGACCGGTTCGAACGCGGGTTCAACCTCAGCGGCGGCACGGGGTTCGTGCTGCTGCTGGGGGTGGTGCTGGTGGCGGCGTCGTTGCCGCCGTCGCGCTGGAAGGGCCGTCCGAAGGCCACGGCGCAGCCTCGGCACGCCGGGCCGCCCGCGGGGCCTCCGGAGCCGCTGGGGCCGCCGCCGGGCCCGCCGCAGTACGGGCGGCAGCAGCTCCCGCAGTACGAGCAGAACCCGCGCCTGGGGCCGCCGCCGGGACCGGGCCAGGGGCACGCTGGGCAGGGCGCGTCCGGGCACGATATGCCGGGGCAGGGCCCCTACGGGCAGGGCGGGCCGGAGCAGGATGCACCTGGGCAGGGCGCGTACGGCCAGGGGGCATACGGGCAAGGTGCGCCTGGGCCGGGGGACCGGCCGCCCTTGGGCGCGGTTCCGTTCGGGGAGGAGCCCAAGCCGCGCAAGGGCGACGATGACGACGACCCCGGCGAGTGGACCCAGATGTACGGCGGCCGCCGCTAAGGCCTGTTCCAAAGATCCCAGCCGTCGCGCGAGTGCCTAACTGACCCGGCGGGGCAAAGCCGAAGGCGAGCCCCGCCGGGACAGATCGCGAAGCGATGTGGCACTCGCCAAGGCACGGTCAGGGGGCGAGCCGCTAGGCGAGCGGCCCTGGGCTGTCGGACAGCGCCGCCACCACGCCCGGCACGTCGTTGACGACCAGGGCGTCCACCCCGGCGGCCGCGTAGTCGGCGGCGGCGTCGGCCTTCGGACACCACACCAGCACCTCCAGGCCCGCCTTGTGCGCCACGTCCACGACGTGGTCCAGCGGGCGCAACCGCGTGTCCGGGTGCTCGAAGCCGCAGGACGCCGTGTGCACCCCCACCGCCTGCAAATCCAGGCCCGCCGCCGCCGGGACGCCGTGCCACAGCGGGAACCGCAACCACGTCAGCAGTCCCAGCGGCACGGCCGGGACCTCCTCGCGCAGGAACGCCAGCAGCGACGGGTCGAACGAGGTCACCAGCAGCGGCCGTCGCCGCGCCTCGCGCCGCAACAACGGCGCCAGCAGCGCCCCGGTGCGGCGCGACGGGGCGTCCACCGCGTCCTCCAGCACCGTCTTGACGTCCACGTCCAGCGGTACCTCCGGCGGCAGCGCGTCGAACACCTCCGCCAGCCGGGGCAGGCCGCTGGCGGCGGCGGTGGCCTCCACCAGGAAGCCGCCGTCGGCGCCGGTCGGGTCGTGCCGCAGCACCAGGTCGTCGTCGGCGGTGCGGGTCACGTCGATCTCGATCCAGGAGGCCCCGGACTCCAGCGCGGCCAGCATCGACGGCAGCGTGTTCTCGGCGGCGGTCCCGCCGCCGGGCAGCGGGACCTCGCCCGAGCCGGAGCCGCGGTGGCCGACGACGGCGGGCGGGTTCTGGAAGATCACGGTTCCTCCGAGGGGGCGGCGAGGTGCTCGGCGAGCACGACGTCCAGCGGGTGGGTGACCTTGAGGTTGCGCTCGTCGCCCGCGACGACGCGGATCGGCACGTCCGGCAGGTAGCGGTGCACGATGCCGCAGTCGTCGGTGGCGCGCAGCGCGGGGTCGGCGAGCGCCAGCTCGTACGCCTTGCGGACGGTGCCGAGCCGGAAGCCCTGCGGGGTCTGGAAGCGCAGCAGGCTCTCGCGGGGCGGCATCGCGGTCACCACGCCGCCGGAGATCTCCACGATCGTGTCGGAGGCGGGCGTCCCGACGGCGACGGCCTCGGCGGTGTCCAGCGCCGCGAGCGTCCGGTCGATCGTGGCGGCGTCCACGAAGGGGCGCGCCGCGTCGTGGAACAACACCCGGTCGTCGTCGGCGTGCCCGGCCAGGGCGCGCAGCGCGGCGGCGGTGGAGGCGGTGCGGGTGTCGCCGCCCTCGACGACCTGCGCGACCTTCCCGAACGGCGCGGCGATCACCGCGGCCTCGCGCAGGTGCCCGGCGGCCATCACGACCAGCACCTCGTCGACGCCGGGATGGCCGTCGAAGGCGGCGATCGACAACGCCAGGATGGGCCGGCCGCCGACCTCGATGAGCTGTTTGGGGCGGGCCGCGCCCACCCGCTGCCCGATGCCCCCGGCCAGCACGACCGCGATCGTCCGCATCCTCGCCCTTCCTTCGTCGCGTAAAGTCATCGAGCCGCTACGCTGTGCAGTCACCTGCGCCCGGCGGCCCTGCCCCACGGCGCGGGCCCAGTCCTGATCCCTGTCCCGACGTGGCGGAGGCGCCGATGACCGTAGCGGTAATCATCGCGACCGGGGTGACCGGCGGGGAACCCGACCCGGTTCCCACGGCGGCGTCGCCCTGGGGGGACGATCCGGACGCGCCCACCCTGCTGACCCGCTTGTGCGAGCAGCTCGGCACGCTCAACGTACCGGACGTGCAGATCGTCACCCGGCCCGAACTGGCCCCGCTGCTGCGCAAGGACGGCCACGACGTGCTGGAGTGCGCCGACCCGGCCGCCGACCTGGCCGAGATCGCGCTGCTGGCCCGCCGCGCGGGCGGCCCGGTCCTGCTGCTGCCCGGCGACCTGGTGATCAGCACCGAACTGCTGGCCCGCCTGGTCCGCGACGCCCGGGACCCGGCGACCGCCATCACGGTCCCGGCCGACGAGGACTGCCTGAACGCGGCCCGTTCGGGGACGGCTCGCCTGGACACGGCTCGGCTCGATGTGCCCCGGCCCGTTCGGGTGGCCGGGGGGCGGGTCGCCTCCGCCGGGTCTTCCCGGCATCGTGTCACCTCGCCCAACGCCGCCTTTCCCGGCGTGCTGCACGTCTCCCGCGCCCGGACGGCCGAGTTCGCCGAGATCGCCGACAAGCTCGCCATGCTCCTGGAGGTCCCCGGCACCCTCCCCGCGCCCGTCGCGGGCACGGGCGACGGGGCCGCCATGTCCCCGGACGACGACCCCGCCCAGCTCCTGCTCGTCGGGCTCGTCCGCTCCGGCGTCCCGGTCGCCTCCTGCGCCGATCCCGCGCTCGTCTGCCGCCGCGCAGCCGGGCCCGACGCCGCCGCGAGCGCCGCCGCCGCGCACGAGGCCGTCGCCGCCGTGGACGAGGACCGCGTCCGTCTCGCCGCCGCCGTCAAGAGCGAGGACGGCTTCTTCGCCACCTACGCCGTCAGCAGCTACTCGCCGTTCCTCGTGCGCTGGGCCGCCGGGCGCGGGCTGACGCCCAACGCCGTCACCTGCATCTCCATGGGCGTCGCCGTCCTCGCCGCGATCTGGTTCGCGGCCGGGACGCGCACCGGGATGGTCGCCGGGGCCCTGCTGTTCTACCTGTCGTTCGTGTTCGACTGCGTGGACGGCCAGCTCGCCCGCTACACCCGCTGCCGCAGCACCCTCGGGGCCTGGCTGGACGCGGTGTTCGACCGGGCCAAGGAGTACGTGGTCTTCGCCGGGCTCGCCGTCGGCGCGACCGCCGCGCCCCCCGACAGCCCGGTGCACGCCGGGAACGTGTGGCCGCTCGCGGTGGCGGCGCTGGCGCTCCAGACCGTCCGCCACATGGTCGACTTCTCGTACGCCGCGCGGGCGAACGTCGCGGGCCCCGCCGCGCCGCCGGTGACGCCGCTCACCCTGCCCGGCGACGGCGCGGCCGCGCCGTCCCACAAGGCCCCGGCGGGCGGCGCGGCGGCCCGGCTGTCCGCCGCCACCAGCAAGATCCGCGTGCTGCACTGGGCCAAGAAGATCATCATCCTGCCGATCGGCGAGCGCTTCGCGCTGATCGCGGTGACCGCCGCGCTCGGCAACGCCCGGATCACCTTCGCCGCCCTGCTCGCCTGGGGCTGGATCGCCGCCGTCTACACCCTGACCGGACGAGTGATGAGGTCGACCGCCCGATGACCACCGCCCTCCCCGCCGCCCCGCCCGTCGCCGAGCCCGCGCCGCTGCGCGACTTCCGCGACGACGGACCCGTCTGCCTGGCCCTCGGCGCCCTCGCGCGCGGCCAGCTCCCGCCGCTGCCCGGCGCGCTGGTCGCGCTCGTCGCCACGACCGTGCTGCTCGCGGCCGGTGTGGGCGAGCAGCAGACCCCCGCGCTGTTCGCGCCGGTCGTGGCGCTGCTGCTGACCGGACCGGCGGCGACCCATCCCCATACGGGGCGGCTTGACTGGCTCGTCCCGCCCATCATCCGCGCGATCGAGTATGGTTACCTCGCTGTACTGGGGTTCGCGCAGGGAGTATCGGCACCGCTCGTCTACGTGCTGATCGCCGTCCTGGCGTACCACCACTACGACACCGTGTACCGCACCCGCCAGGGGCTCCGGCCGCCGGCGTGGCTCTTCCGCGCCGGGCTCGGCTGGGAGGGGCGGATGCTCATTGTGGCCTTCCTGGGCCTCTCCGGGCTCCTGCCGTTCGCGTACGCTGCGCTCGCGGCCTACCTTGGCGTGTTGTTCGTGAGCGAGAGCGTCACCACGTGGGCGCGGACCGGTCTCGGCAGTGGCGAGATGGTCGATCTGGAGGAAGAGAACGCATGATCGGGATGGTGCTCGCGGCGGGTGCGGGCCGAAGGCTGCGCCCCTACACCGACACGCTGCCCAAGGCCCTGGTGCCTGTTGACGGCGACACGACCATCCTGGACATCGCGCTGGGCAACCTCGCCGAGGTCGGCCTGACCGACGTCGTGATCGTCGTCGGCTACTGCGCCGGCGCGGTCGAGGAGCGCAAGGCGGCGCTGGAGGAGAAGTACGGCGTCTCCATCACCCTCGTGCACAACGACAAGGCCGAGGAGTGGAACAACGCCTACTCCATGTGGCTGGCCCGCGAGCACTTCGCCAAGGGCGTCCTGATGGTCAACGGCGACACCGTGCACCCCGTCGGCGTCGAGAAGACGCTGCTGGCCGGGCGCGGCACGTCCGACATCCTGCTCGCCGTGGACGACGTGAAGAAGCTCGCCGACGAGGAGATGAAGGTCATCCTCGACGCCGACGGCCACCTGTCGCGCATCACCAAGCTGATGGACCCGGCCGAGGCCGCCGGCGAGTACATCGGCGCCACCCTGATCGAGCCCGCCGCCGCCGAGCCGCTGGCCGACGCCCTCAAGGCGACCTGGGAGGCGAACCCCGACCAGTACTACGAGGACGGCTACCAGGAGCTGGTCAACCGGGGCGCCAAGATCTCCGTCGCGCCGATCGGCGAGGTCGCCTGGGTCGAGGTCGACAACCACGACGACCTGGCCAAGGCACGCGAGATCGCGCACACCTACTAGGCACCGGGCCGCCGCGCCGGGACCCCGACGGGCCCGGCACGGCGGCTCCGCCGTTCGCGGGCCCGCCACCCCCCCTCGCCGCCCGGCCCGCACCGGCCGCCGCCTCCCCGCAGCCGCCGACCTACGACCCGACCGAGGAAGGCACATGCCCCTGCTGTCGCGGATGCTGAACGCTCCGCTGTCCATCGACGTACGCCGCGGCGCGGTCGCGGGCCTCGGCGAGCTGCTGGCCGACCGCCGCATCGCCACCGAGGGCCGGGTCGCCATCGCGGTCGGCCCCGGCCAGGGCGACCAGATCGCCGAGCACGTCCGGCCGTCGCTGAGCGCCTGCGAGGTGTTCCACGTGGACGGCGGCACCGTGGACGCGGCCGTCAGCCTGGGCTCCAAGCTGCGCGCCGGGTCCTACGAGGCGGTCGTCGGCATCGGCGGCGGCCGCACCATCGACGCCACCAAGTACGCCGCCACGCTGTCGGGCATCCCGATGGTGTCGGTGGCCACCAACCTGTCGCACGACGGCATCTGCTCGCCGGTCGCCTCGCTGACCCACGAGAAGGGCAAGGGCTCGTTCGGCGTCGTCATGCCGCTCGCCATGGTCGTGGACCTGGACTACGTCCGGGCCGCGCCGCCGCGCCTGGTGCGCGCCGGGATCGGCGACGTGGTCAGCAACTTCTCCGCCGTCGACGACTGGCTGCTGGCCGCCGACGCGGTCGGCGAGCGCGTCGACCGCATGGCGCTGACGGTGGCGCGCACCGCCGCCGAGGCGCTGCTGCATCAGCCCGGCACGATCGAGTCCGACGGCTTCCTGACCGTGCTGGCCGAGGGCCTGGTGTTGTCGGGCATGGCGATGGCGTTCGCGGGCGACTCACGCCCGGCCAGCGGCGGCGACCACGAGATCCTGCACGCCATCGACCAGCTCTACCCCGGCACCGGCAACCACGGCGAGCTGGCCGGGATCGGCGCGGCGTTCTGCTACCACCTGCGCGCCACCCACCTCGGCGAGGGCGCCGAGCGGCTGGAGCAGATCCTGCACTGCCTGGAGCGGCACGGGTTGCCGCGCCTGCCCGGCGACGTCGGCCTGAGTGTGGAACAGTTCACCCAGGCCGTGCTGTTCGCCCCGCAGACGCGCCCCGGCCGCTATACGATCTTGGAGCATCTCGGCCTGGCCGAGGACGCGACGCGCAAGGCGGTGGAAGAGTATGTCCGGGCCCATGGCGACTGACCGTCCCGAGCAGGGCCCGCCCCCCGGCGGCGGCATCCGGCCCGGCGACGACCTGCGCCCCTCCCGCAAGCAGGCGGCGGTCGCCGACGTGCGGCGGCACGGGCAGCCGCCCGGCCTGAAGGACCGCCGCAACGAGGAGCACTGGGCGGGCCGGCTCTACATGCGGTCCCTGTCGCCGTACTTCTCGTGGCTGGCGCTGCGGCTGGGCTTCAGCCCCAACCAGCTCACCTACCTCATGATGATCAGCGGCGTGCTGGCGGGCCTGGTGGTGTCGCTGCCGGCCACCGGCACCGGCGCGTTGTGGACCGCGCTCGGCGGCGCCGTCCTGATCCAGGTCTACCTGCTGCTGGACTGCGTGGACGGCGAGGTCGCCCGCTACCTGCGGCAGACCTCGGTCGGCGGGGTCTTCCTCGACCGCATCGGCCACTACCTGTCGGAGGTCGCGCTGCTGGTCGGCCTCGGCTTCGCCGCCCAGGGCGGCTGGACGACCGGCGGCTACGTCGAGCTCGGCATGCTGGCGGCGCTGGGCGCGGCCCTGATCAAGGCCGAGACCGACAACGTGGTGGTGGCCCGCGCCAAGTCGGGCCTGCCCGCCGACCCGACCGGCGGCGACCGCGCGCTGCGGCCCCGCTCCACCCGGATCGCGCTGGCCCGCCAGGCGGCGTCCATGTTGCGCTTCCACCGGATCATCGGCGCGGTGGAGCTGTCGCTGCTGATCGTGGCGGCGGCGGCGCTGGACGTGCTGCTGGGCACCGAGACCCCGGCCGCGATGCGCGTGCTGGCGGTCGCGGTCGCGGTCGTGGCGGCCCTCCAGACCCTGCTGCACCTGATCAGCATCCTGGCCTCCCGGAGACTCAAGTAAAGATGAAACTGAGCGTCATCGTCCTGACCATGGGCAACCGGCCCGAGGAGCTGGCCCGCTCGGTGCGCAGCGCCCTGGACCAGGAGCACGTGGACGTCGAGGTCGTCCTGGTCGGCAATGGTGTGGACCCGGTCGGCGGCGCGGCGGCGGCCCCGTTCGACGACGAGCGGGTCACGACGATCGCGCTGCCGAAGAACGTGGGCATCCCGGCGGGCCGCAACCGCGGCGTCGAGGCGTCCTGCGGCGAGATCCTGCTGTTCCTGGACGACGACGGCTGGTACCGCTCCACGCGGCTGGGCGCGCACCTGCGCGACCGGTTCACCGCCGACCCCGACCTCGGCGTGGTCTCGTTCCGCGTCCGCGACCCCGAGGGCGGGCGCGGCGAGCGCCGCCACGTGCCGCGGCTGCGCGCGGGCGATCCGGAGCGCTCCTCGGAGGTCACCACGTTCCTGGGCGGGGCCTGCGCGATCCGCCGCGCCGCCTGGGACGCGGGCGGCGGCCTGCCGGAGGACTTCTTCTACGCCCACGAGGAGACCGACCTCGCCTGGCAGATCCTGAACGCGGGCTACCGCATCGTGTACGACGCGTCGGCGGTGATGTTCCACCCGGCGGTGCTGCCGACGCGGCACGAGATGTTCTACCGCTACAACGCCCGCAACCGGGTGTGGCTGGCCCGCCGCAACCTGCCGTGGCCGCTGGCGCTGACCTACCTGGGCGTGTGGGTGGGGATGACGCTGCTGCGCGAGCGGAAGCCCGCCGCGCTGAAGCCGTGGTTCAAGGGGTTCACGGAGGGCTGGCGGAAGCCCGCCGGTCCGCGCCGCCCGATCTCGTGGCGGACGGCTTGGCGCATGACGCGTACCGGGCGTCCGCCGATCATCTGACGTAGCGAGGCCGAGGCCCCGGCATTCGACGCCGAAGTCTCTGGCGTCTGACGCTGAGGCTCTGACGTCGAGGCCCCGTGCGATCCGCGCGGGGGCCTCGGCGTTTCCGGTTACGTCAGGTTCTCGCGCCAGGTCGGGTCGGCGGTCAGCACCGTCAGGCGCTGGGTCGCGCGGGACACCGCCACGTACAGCACCCGCAGGCCGCGCGGCGACTGGGCCGCGATCGTCTCCGGCGCCGCGATCACGGCCGCGTCGAACTCCAGGCCCTTCGCCTCCAGCACGTCCAGCACCTGGACGCGCTCGGGCAGCCCCTCGGCCAGGCGGTCGCGCTCGGCGGCCGTCCAGGCGTCGGGCGAGGCCAGCGGGACGATCAGGCCGATCGTGCCGTCCACCCGGTCGAGCAGCTCCTCGGTGGCGGCGCGGGCGGCGTCGGCCAGGGCGTCCGGGGCGACGACGCGGATCTCCGGCTCGATGCCCGAGGTGCGGACGGCGCGGGCCGGGCGGGCGTCGGGCAGGGCCATCGCCAGCACGCGGGCCGACACCGCCGCGATCTCGGTCGAGTTGCGGTAGTTGGTGGTCAGCTCGTACTCGTGGCGGACGCGGCGCGTCGGCGGTTTCGGCTTGCGCGGGCGGCGGCCCCGGCCTCCGCGCGAGCGCGCCTTGGTCTCCTCGCCGCCGAGCGCCGCGTCCATCGCCTCGCGGGCGGCGTCGAGGTCCTCCCAGGCGCTCTGGGCCGGGTCCTCCACGATCGTCCAGCTCGCCTGGCGGCCCCGGCGGCCCAGCATCCGCCACTGCATCGGCGACAGGTCCTGGGCCTCGTCCACGACGATGTGCGCGTACTCGGGGCGCTCCTCGGCCACGCCGTCGTCCACGCGGCGGGACCGCTCCAGCCGTTCCATGGAGGTGGTGAGCTCCTGCATCTCCGGTTCCCAGGACTCGTCGGCCACCTCCTCGCCGGTGAGGATGTTGACGCCGTCGACCACGAACGGGTCGTCCTCGCGGGCCTTGCGGCGCGCGGGGCGCGGCGGCGGGCCCAGCAGGGAGTCGATCTCGTCGAGCAGCGCGACGTCCTGGTAGGTGAGGGTGCCGGGCAGGGCCCGCGCCCAGGACGCGGCCAGCGCGGTGGCGGTGCCCGCGTCGAGGTCGCGTCCGGCGGCGCGGCGCAGGCGGTCGGCGTCGCCGAGGGCGGTCAGGACCTCCAGCGGGCGGCGCATCGGCCACCAGGCGACGAGGAAGTCGGTGAACGGGCGCTGCTCGCGGACGCGGGTGTCGAAGTCGCCGCGCTCGCCGGGACGGCCGCCCTGGGGCGCGTCGCCGCCGTCGAGCGCGGCCAGGCCGTCGGCGGCGAGGATCTGCGACCACAGTTCGGTCTGGCCGTCGGCGGCCTGCGCGGCGGCCTCGGGGCCGCCGAGGTCGGTGAAGCGCCGCCACAGGGCGTCGAGCAGCGCCTCGGCGGCGCGGCCGCGCGCGGCGTTCACGCTGCCCCGGCTGCGGCGGTGCAGGTCGTTGCGGAGCCGGTCGAGGGCCTGGCGGTCCAGCGCGACGACGACGCCGCGGTAGACCACGCGCAGGTCGTCGGGCGCGCCGGGGGCCTGGTCGGCGACGGCGCGGCGCAGCAGCGTCGTCATGGCCCCCGAGCCCTTCACGCGGGCCAGCTCCGGGGTGTCGTGGGCGGTGGCGCGCACGCCCTCGACCAGGTCGCCGAGGGAGCGCAGCGCCGCCGAGCCCTCGCCCAGCGACGGCAGGACACGCTCGATGTAGGCGGTGAAGCGGCGGTTCGGGCCGACCACCAGCACGCCGCGCGACCCGAAGCGGCGGCGGTGCCGGAACAGCAGGTAGGCGACGCGGTGCAGCGCCACGGCCGTCTTGCCGGTGCCGGGGGCGCCGCGCACGAGCACGGTGCCGTCGGCGGGCGCGCGGATGACCTCGTCCTGCTCGCGCTGGATGGTGGCGACGATGTCGCGCATCGCGCCCTCGCGCGTGCGCGCGAGGGACGCCAGGAACGCGCCGTCGCCGATGACGGTCAGCCCGTCGGCGGCGTCGGGGTCGAGCAGGTCGTCCTCAAGGTCGACGACGGCGTGGCCGCGCGAGTGCAGCACGCGGCGGCGGACCACGCCGCGCGGCGCTTCCGGGGTGGCCTGGTAGAAGTCCTCGGCGGCGGGGGCGCGCCAGTCGATCACCAGGGAGTCGTGCTCGCTGGTGCGCACGCCGATGCGGCCGATGTAGCGCACCTCGCGGCCGTCCACCAGGCGGACGGGCGGGGTGCCGGGCTGCTGCTCGCGCGGGTGCAGGTCGAGGCGGCCGAAGACCAGGCCGTCGTCGGCGATGTCCAGGGCCTGGGCGCGCAGGGCGGCCTGGTGGACCATGGCGTCCCGGTCGACCAGGGACGCCTTGGTGCCGGCCTGCGCCTGCCGGTACCCCTCGCGGATCATGGCCTGGGCGTCCTCGCGCATCTGTTCGAGGCGCTCGTAGGCCACGTCCACGTACCGCTGCTCGGCGGCGATCTCCTGGTCCTTGACCGTGCCGGACCGGCCGGTGACCGGGGACGACGACATACGGGCTGCTCCTCGCGACGCGTGCGCCCGGGGTGCTTCTCCCGGGAAAGAGACAGCTTATGCGGTCGGGGTGACGCTCCCCGTGACCGGCCGGGCCCGGCTCGGTGCGGCCGGTCAGGGGGAGCGGTCGGCGCGGCCGTCCGGGGGCGCGGTCCGCAGGCCGATCACGCGCCGTGTCGCGGCGGGCAGCAGGCGCTTGGCAGTGACCGTCGTGCGGGTCAGGCGGTCGGGGAAGACGAACAGGTCGGCGGCGGGCCGGGCCAGCGACCGGTCCACCGCGTCCAGCACCAGGCCGGGCGGCATCCCTTGCATGCCGCCGGTCGCGGCGGGGTGCTCGGCGGCGATCCGGCGGTACATGGGGGTGTCCACCTGGCGCGGGCACACGCAGCGGATCGTCACGCCCCGGCCCGCCGTCTCCTGGTAGAGCGCCTCGGCGAACGCGTTGACGGCCGCCTTCGCCGACGCGTACGCGGCCGTCAGGTACCCCGGCACCCACGCCGCCAGCGACGAGAACAGGATCAGCTCGCCCCGGCCCCGGTCCAGCATCCCCGGCATCGTGGCGCGCGCGACGTGCACGGTGCCCAGGTAGTCGACCCGCAGCACCCGCTCGACGTCGGCGAGCGGCTGCTCCAGCGCCGCGCCCAGCGGGCTGATCGCGGCGGCGTGCACGACGCGCTGCACCGGCCCGGCCTCGGCCGCGACGCGCTCGACGGCGGCGGGGTCGGTGACGTCGCACACGCGGGTGTGCAGGTTGGGGGAGCGGGCGGCGGTGCGGGCGAGCCCGGCGGCGTCCAGGTCCACCGCGACGACGTCCCACGCGGCGGCGGCCAGGCGCTGCGCGGCGAGCGCGCCGAGCCCGCCGGCGGCCCCGGTGACCAGCGCCGTCCGCACCTCCCGCGTCACGGCCCGACCTCCTCGGCGGCGTCGAACTCCATCGTCAGGTGCCGGACGGCGGTGCTGCTGAGCGCCCGCGCCCGGTCGAGCCCGAGGCCGCGCAGCTCGGCGGCGACGGGGTGGTCGCCCAGCCGCAGCGTGGCCCCGCCGGGCCGCATCCGGACGCCCGAGGGGGCCATCGTCCAGCCGGTGCGGCGGGTGACGCCGTCCATGCACGAGTACGCGTCGATCTTGGGCGCGCCGGTGCCGGACGGCAGCGGCAGCCCCGGCCGGACCGCCAGTTCGATGACCGTCCGCCCGCCGATCCGGACCGCGCACCGCTTGACGCGGCCGGACAGGTCCATGGGGATGTCGGCCAGCTCCTTGGGGAAACCCCAGATCGTGCGCCCGGCCTCCAGCGTGAACTCCTGGTTGACCGGCAGCCAGTGGATGAACGCGCCGACGCCCTTCATCCGCCGCGTGGGCGGCGCTCCCGGCCGCCGCACCAGGAAGGCGACGGCGAACTCGTGGTAGGGCCCGAGGTCGCCGTCGGCGTAGCGGACGAAGGCCAGCGAGCAGATCGCGCGGCCGGGCAGCGGCTCGGCGACCTCCAGGCCGGCGTAGGCGATGACGGCCCGGGCGGGCGCGGCGGGCACGGCGAACATCGCCGACGCCACGGCCGCGTCGCGGATGCGGACCGGCAGCGTCACATGCTCGCCCTGGATCACGTGCTTGTCGGCGGTGCTCCCCATGCGCACAAGTAGAACAGGTTCTTGTTTTCCTGTCACCATGTGCTTATGGTTCGACGGCCGCCTTGATCCGGCCGAGGGTGACGCGCATGCCCTCGCGGTTGACGGCGGCGCGGCGCTCGGCGGGGACGCCGGTGAAGACCTTGCCGAGCAGGGAGACGAACGCCGCGCCGCGCGCGTCGCGGCGCAGGTCCTGCCAGTACTCGGTGAGCCGCGTGCGGCCGTCGCCGATGCCCTCGACGCGGTAGCCCCAGAGCGCGACCTCCATGCCGAAGCTGGACACGCGGAAGGCGAACACCTCGCCGGGCACGGCCGTCGAGACCCGGCAGTTGGTGAACCAGACGCGGGGGCCGATGCGGTTGAACCCGACGAAGCGGGTGCCCTCCTCGACGTCGCGCCCGCGCACCCGGACGGCGAACAGCTCCGGGCTCCACTGCTTCATGCGGCGCGGATCGGCGACCGCGGCGTAGACCGCGCCGGGCTCCGCGTCGATGACGACGCTCTCCTCGGCGACCCATTCGCGTTCCATGCCCCCGATCATCCCGCACCGACCGGGAAGCGGACGCCCTGGCTGTCGCCGCGCGCGTGCAGGTGGAGAGCGGTGGGGGCGAAGCCGTCGGGCACGTCGAACACGATGGCGCCCTGGAAGGAGGCGGCGCTGCGCAAGGAGAAGGCGAGGTCCTTGGTGGCGCGGCCACGGTGCAGGGCGACGGCGGTGTACTCGGCCTTCCCGGCGCGCAGCCGCTGGACGGTGGCGTCGAGCACGAGCGGTGCGGACCCGGTGTTGGTGACGGTGACGCGGACCTGGCAGAGGCGGCCCCTGAGCGCGGTGACGCCCTTGACGCGGACGCCGCACTGGGGCGCGGCGGCGGTGAAGGTGAGGTCGCCGTCCTTGACGGGCTTGCCGAAGACACCGGGGAGGGGCTGGCTGCGCACCTGGTAGACGGCGAAGGCGGTGGCGGCGAGGCCGCCGAGCACGGCGAGAACGATGAGACGACGCAACCAGACGCGGAACTTGGAGGGAGGCGCGTAAGGGGGCGGGCTGAGCTGCGGCGCGGGGTCCGCATGGGGCAGAGACGACGCGTCCACGAGAGGAACCGCCCCAGGCCGCCGGGGCACGTCCGAAGGCGGCAACGCACCCGCATGCGACGGCGTACCTACGCGCGGGCGCGGGTCCTTGCGGAGAGGGGTTTCTGCTCGGGTCGGGGTTTCTGGGTGGGCTGGGGAGCCCAGGCGTGGCGACGCGTCGGGGAGGGACTCCGAAGGTGGCTTGAAGGGGATCGCGCCCGGAGGCGGTACAGCCGGGGTTTTCGGGCGGGCGCGCAGCAGGCGGTGGTCCCGTACGGCCAGGGCCACGATCTGCAACGACACCAGCACGTCCACCACGACCACCGCCGGGACGATCCAGTCCGCCGCCGCGCGCCGGTACGAGGTCAGCGTCAGCGCGATCACGAACGCCGCGACCGCCTGCACCCCCACCAGCGCCCCCGCCGTGCGCGCCAGGCGCGCCACCGGCCCGGCGGGCTTCGGCGGCGGCGCGGGCGCCGCGACCCGGGCCGCGTCGGGCCGGGTCGGGCGGGTGCCGGGGGAGCTGGTCACCGGCTCAAGGTAGAGGCCGCCGATGAGTTGATCAAGACGGGGCCAGCGGCAGCCGGATGCCCTTGCTGGTGCCGTCGGCGTGCAGTTCCAGCTCCCGGGGCGTGAAGCCGGGCGGCACGTCGTACAGCAGCACCCCGGAGAAGCGGGTGCCGGACGCCAGCGTCTGCGCGCCCACCCTGCTCTTCGGCCCCGGCGTCGAGCCCTTGAACAACATGATCGCGGGCTCCTCGGAGTCGGCCGCGCCGTGCAGCCGCTGCACCGCCGGGTCCAGCACCCGCGCCGACGACGCGACGTTGGCCACGCTGAACCGCACCTGGCACAACTTGCCGTCCTCGGCCGTCACGCCCTTGACCGTGCGGTCGCACTCGGGGCGGGACGCCTGGAAGGTGAAGTCGCCGTCCTTGGCGGGCTGGTCGAACTGCGCGGCGGCGGGCGCCTTGTCCGCCCGGTACAGCAGGAACCCGCCCACACCGAGCCCCGCGAGCACGGTGAGCCCGACCGTCCGCCCCACCCACGTGCGGACCCGGGCCCGCCGCAGCAGCCCGGGGTCCACGGGCGGGGCGGGACGCACCGGCGCGAGCGGCGAGGTCGGCGGCGACCACAGCGGCAGGTCCTCGGTGCGCCACGTCGACTCGACGGTGTGGCTCGCGATCGCCTGGATGTCGTGCCCGGCCGGGGCCGCCGGCGCGACCGCCCCGCCCGCGACCGCCACCGCCGGGTCGGACCCGCCGACCAGCGCCAGCAGCAGCTGCTGCGCCGTGGGCCGGTCCTCCGGCTCGGGGGCCAGGGCGCGGCGCACCAGGGAGCGCAGCGGGTCGGTCAGCCCGCCCAGGTCGTAGTCGTGCTGGTGGGCGCGGTAGGCCAGGACGAGCGGGTCGCTGGTGGCGCGCGAGTCGGCCACGCCGAACGGGTGCCGTCCCGTCCCGGCGAACGCGACCAGGCAGCCCCACGCGAACACGTCCCCGGCGGGCGACACCTGCCCGGTCCGCACCTGCTCGGGCGCGATCCATCCCGGCGACCCCACCACGAACCCGGCCTTGGTGTGCCCGCCCGCCTGGTCCACGCCCCGCGCGATCCCGAAGTCGATCACACGCGGGCCGGAGATGGACAGGATGACGTTGGCGGGCTTGAGGTCGCGGTGCACCAGGCCCGCCGAGTGGATCGCGGTCAGCGCCGCCGCGACCCCGACCGCGACGCCGTGCAGCGTGCCGGGCGGCAGCGCGCCGTGCCGCCGGATGTGCTCCGACAGCGGCTCGCCCGCCACGTACTCGGTGACCAGGTAGGGACGGCCGCCGTCCTCGCCGTGGTCGAGCACCGCCGCCGTGCAGAACGAGGCGACCTGCCGCGCGTGCCGCACCTCGTCGTGGAAGCGCGCCCGGTAGCGCTCGTCGGCGGCCAGGCCGGGCTGGATGACCTTGATGGCGACGTGCCGCCCGTCCGGGCCGCGGCCGAGGTAGACCGAGCCCATGCCGCCCTCGCCCAGCTTGCCGAGCAGCGGGTAGGGGCCGATGGACGCCGGGGAGCCGGGAACGAGGGGGTGGACGCCGGCGGGCAGGCCGTCGCGGCTGCTGTGTTCGTGCACCGGGCGCGCTCCTCCGGGTCGGCCGTCCCCCGGCCGCTCGACCGCGCGGTCCCCCGACCGCGTTCCTGCCAGGGCGCAGGAGGGGTCAAAGTACCGGATGCGCGGATTGCGGGGGAGGCTCCCCCCGCATCTCGGACAGACCGGTTGCGGTCCTGTGACCTGACCGCTATCCGGGGTCGGCGCGTGTCAGCGCGGCGTGGAGGCCAGGCGGAGGCGCACGCCGGGGCTGGCGGCGTCCACGTGCAGCTCCAGTTCGACCGGCGAGAACCCGGGCGGCACGTCGTACAGCAGCACGCCGGTGAAGGACGTCGAGGTCGCGACCGACGGTGCGTCGACCCGGTCGTCGAGTTCGGCCTCCTCGCCCCGGAACACCATGACGGCGGTCTCGTCGGGGTCGGTGCGGCCGTGCAGCCGCTGGTGGACGGGGTCGAGCACGTGCGCGGCGACGCCGGTGTTGGTCACGGTGAAGCGGACCTGGCAGAGCTTGCCGTCGTCGGCGACCACGCCCTTGACCTCGCGGTCGCATTCGGGCGGCGACGCCTCGAAGGAGAAGTCGCCGTCGCGGGCGGGCTTGCCGAACTCGCCCTCGGCGGGGGCGCGGGCCTCGCGGTAGACCACGATCGCGGCGGCGGCCCCGATGACCAGCAGGATCGTGAGCGTGCGGCGTCGCCAGGTCCACGGGGGGCGGCGGCGTTCGCCGAGGTCGATGGCCGGGGGCGGGGGCGGCGGTCCTTCGGGCGGCGACCAGAGCGGCAGCTCCTCCAGCCGCCAGTGCCGGTCGAGGGTCTGCCCGGCGGCGGACAGGACGGGGTCGTCGGGCGCGAGCGGCGTCCCGGCGGGCGCGAGCTCGCGGGACCGGCCGCCTGAGCCGCCGCCTGAGCCGCCGCCTGAGCCGCCTTGCGCGTGCTGTTCGCCGGACGGTCCGCGCGGCTCCCCGGCGGGGGGCGTCCCGGCGACCGGCAGCGCCGCCCCCTCCGTGCCGCCGACCAGCGCCAGCAGCAGGTCCCGGGCCGTCGGCCGCAGCTCGGGCTCGGGCGACAGCGCCTGCTCCACCAGCGACCGCAGCGGCTCGGCCAGCCCCGCCAGGTCGTGCATGTGCTGCTGCGCCCGGTAGGTCAGCACCATCAGGTCGTTGGTGGCGCCCGCGTCGGTTCCCACGAACGGGTGCCGCGCCATGCCCGCGAACGCCACCAGGCAGCCCCACGTGAACACGTCGCTGGCGGGCGACACCTCCCCGTGCTGCACCTGCTCGGGCGCGATCCACCCCGGCGACCCCATGACCAGGCCCGACTTGGTGTGCCCGCCCCGCTCGCCCACGCCCCGCGCGATCCCGAAGTCGATCACGCGCGGGCCGGAGATGGACAGGATGACGTTGGCGGGCTTGAGGTCGCGGTGCACCAGCCCGGCGGCGTGGATGGTGGCGAGCGCCGCCGCCACGCCCAGCGCCACCCCGTGCAGGGTGTCGGGCGGCAGCGCGCCGTGCCGCTTGATCTGCCGGGACAGCGGCGTGCCCTCGACGTACTCGGTGACCAGGTACGGACGGCCGTCGGCCTCGCCGTGGTCGAGCACGGCCGCCGTGCAGAACGAGGCGACCTGCCGGGCGTGCCGCACCTCGTCGTGGAAACGGGCGCGGTACCCGGCGTCGGCGGCCAGGTCGGGCTGGATCACCTTGATGGCGACGCGCCGCCCGTCCGGGCCGCGGCCGAGGTAGACCACGCCCATGCCGCCCTGGCCGAGCCGCGCCGCCAGCGCGTACGGGCCCACCGAGGAGGGATCGTCGTCCGCGAGGGGCCGTGTGCCCCGCGGACCTTCCCCGCTCTCTGCGTCTTCCCGCACCGGGTGCTCCTCCGGCCGGACCGCGCTCCCTGGTGGGCCGCCGCGTCCGTTCCGCCGTTCCGAGTGTGTACCAGTGTCCCCGATCGTGCCCGCCGACTCCCAACGTTGTGGAGGGCCCATCGGCCTCCGCGACCCCGAAAGCTCAAGGTAACGGATGGAACCCGGAACGTGATGGAAAGTTCAACGAAGATGTGAGAATCGCTCGCGCCAGGACGCGTACCAGGCCGCGAACCACGGGTGCCGCTGCGCCAGCGGCAGGATGTAGGTGACGGTCTCGGCGTGGTAGCGGCGCTGGAAGTCCGGCGGCATCAGGTCGAGGGTCTGCACGTTGCTGGCGCGGTCGGCGAGCTTGACCAGCACGGCGCGGTCGGGGGCGTCGCCGAGGCGGCGCAGGTAGGCGGACTTGGCGGCGCGCTTGGCCTGCCGCCCCGCGCCGGTCGCCGGGGGCTTGGTGACCCAGTCGACGAGCTCGGCGACGTCCGGGCCGAACGCGGCCTCGACGTCGGGGACCGTCGCGCCGGTGTCCTCGACGGCGTCGTGCAGCAGGGCGGCGGCCAGCACGTGCGGGTCGGTGACGCCCGCGCCCCGCACGAGCACCTCCACGGCCTCCACCAGGTGCTCCATGTAGGGGGCTCCGGTGGGCCGCCGCTGGTCGCCGTGCCAGCGCCGCGCGGCCTCGGCCGCCCGGTCCAGCAGGTCGAGCGCGTCGGCGTCGAGGCGCCCGGCCAGGCCGGTACGCGCCTGCTCCCAGGTGCGCCACTCGGTGAACATCTGCACGCGCCGTCCCCGTTCTTCTCCGCCCATGTCGCGCCGGACGCCGACACACGGCATCGTGGGACCACAGTAGGCGTGGGGGGAGGCCAGGTGGGCGGGGGCCGGTGGCGACTGCTGCTCGGGGCGGTCGCGGGGGCGCTGGCCGCCGCGGTCTGCGCCGTGCTGGTCGGCCGCTTCGTGCTGGGGGCCGAGTGGTGGCAGGTCAAGCACGAGGTGACCGGCGAACCGGCCGTCCGGCTCGCCGAACTCGGCCCGCCGCCGGGCCCGCTGACGGTGACCTGGCAGCGGTCGGCGCGGGTGCACCGGGGGCCGGTGGCGGGGTACGACAACGTCGCCTACGCCGTCGCGCAGGGGCAGGTGGTGACGGCCACCGGCCGTGGCCTGGAGGTGCGCGACGCGCGGACCGGCGGCGACCGCTGGAGCTACCGCCGGAAGGGCTGGACGCTGCTCGGCTGGGCCGCCACGGGCGATCGCCTGCTGGGCTACTTCGAGCGGGACGGGCACCGCGACGAGCGGCAGATGGTGGCGTTCGACGCGTTGTCGGGCGGGTTGTTGTGGCGGCGGTCGGGGGAGCGGCCCGCCGCCCTCGGGCGCACGACGCTGCGCTGGCCCGCCGGGTCGGGCGTGGTGCTGACGACGAGCGCGCACCGGGAGGCGGTCTTCGGGCGTTCGGCGACGACGGGGGCGAAGTTGTGGAAGTTGCGCCTCCCGGCGGGGTGCCGCCTGTACGAGGACGCGCCGCACCCGGCCGACGGGGCGGAGAACCTGTCGGCGCTGGCGCTGGACTGCGACGGCCCGACGCGGCTGATGGCGCTGGACCCGGCGACCGGAAAGGTCCGCTGGTCGGAGCCGCTGGGGTCGGACGAGTCGCCCGAGGTGGCGGTGCTGGACGGGGTGACGCTGGTGGCCGACGCGTCCGCGCTGCGCGCCTACGACCAGGACGGGACGCGGTTCGCGCACTGGAACGGGGACGTGTGCGGCGACACGATGTGCCCCGGGGTGCTGGCCGGCGGGGGCCGCCTGATCGTCATGCACCGGCCGGAGGGAGCGCGGCCCGGGACGGCGCGGATGGAGGCCGTCGAGATCGGCAAGGGGCGCGTGGCGTGGCGGCGGGACGTGCCGGACTACGCGGCGCTGGCGCGGGCGGCCGACCAGGTGTACGCGCTGCGCCCGCGCCTGGCGGACCGCCTGCTCCCGGCCGGGGTGGACGTGATCACGCCCGCCGACGGGGCCACGACGACGGTGCCCGCGCCGTTCGCGCTGGACCCGGACCTGCGGGGCGTGCGGCCGTGGCTGACGGCGGCGGGCGGCCTGCTGTTCGTGGCGGTGCCGGAGGCGGCCCCGAGACCGGACGGGGCGGGCCGCCTGGTGGCGCTGCGGGGCGGCCCGCCGGGCGCGGGCCCGAACGAGCTGGGCGGGACGCGCCCGCAGGACTGGCCGGACGCGTGCGGCCTGCTGACGAAGGAGGACCTGGCGGCGGTGGGCCTGGAGAACCACACGGCGCGCCCACGTCATACGCAGGTGGGCTCGGTGAAATTGCCGCGAGCAGTGTCATGCGCGTACACGCTAAAAACACCACCACCTACCGCCGACCCAGACGAACGCGACCGAGAAAACCCGGAATGGGGAACACGGGACCTGACGGTGACGGTGCGCTGGACGGCTCCAACAGCGGCATCGGCATCAGCCCTGCTGGACGCGCTACAAGCGACCCAATCCCAAGCGCGCCAACGCACAGACCTGGGCGGCGACGAGGCGTACGAACTGGGCCCGACAGCGGGCACAGTGGCCCTACGGGTAGACCGCGTCATCGTGGTGGTGAACGTGGCCCCACCAGCGGCGGCCCCAAGACTGGCCCGCGCGGTAGCAACCACGCTGCGCTCGTAGCCCCTTCTACCGATCAGACTCCTGCTGTCGGTACCGGTCGTTACGATGACCGCCTCATGATGGACTCCACCGATCCCTGGTTGCTGCACTTCACGCACCTCGACAACCTGCCCGAGATCGTGCGTTTCGGGCTGCTGTCCGATAACCGGCGTCATCAGGGTGTCCATGAATGCGGCCAGCCGAGTATCAAGGAGCGCCGTCGAGGCCGCGGCGTGCCGGTGCCGCCCGGAGGGGTGGTCGCGGACTACGCCCCCTTCTACTTCGCCCCGCGCTCTCCGATGTTGTACAGCATCGTGAAGGGCCAGGTGCGCCAGTACGACGGCGACCAGACACAGTTGATCTACCTGGTCACTCGACTGTCACATGTCCTCAGGGCCGGACTGCACTGGACGGCGGCCGATCGCAACGCCGTGCTGAGGACAGCGCGCTTCACCACGGACGTGGCGGCTCTGGCCGGACATGTGGACTGGGAGGTCATGGACGGTCGCTACTGGGGCAACACGGCTGAAGACGGTTCCAGGCGCGAACGGCGGATGGCCGAGTTACTGGTACACGGAGCGGTGCCGTGGCAGGTCTTCAGCCATGTGGCGGTCTGTTGCGAGCAACGCCGAGGTGAAGTGGGCGAACAGGTTCGTGCCGCACCCCCTCCCCGAGGCGTGATCGTGAAACCCGATTGGTACTTTGATGTTCCCAGTGGTTGCCCTTGTCAGGGACTGTGGAGTTGGGGCGGAGGTGAAGTGGATGATCGTTGAGGAGTCTGGGAATCTGTTGCTGGACGACGCCCAAGCCCTGGTGAACACCGTCAACACGGTTGGCGTCATGGGGAAGGGGCTGGCGCTCCAGTTCAAGCGGGCCTTTCCCGAGAATTTTGATGCCTATGCACTCGCCTGCGCGCAGGGCAGGGTGCGGGTGGGGGAGATCTTCGCCACCTCCATAGACGGCGATCGCTGGATTCTCAACTTCCCCACCAAGCGGCACTGGCGCCAACCGTCCCGCCTCGACGATGTGCGCTCGGGCCTGGACGCACTGGTCCGTGTGATCGTCGAGATGGATCTCCAAAGCGTGGCTGTTCCTCCTCTGGGCTGCGGAAACGGTGGTCTCGACTGGAATGTGGTCCGGTCGCTGATCATCGAGAAGCTTGGCGGCCTCGATGCCGAGATCAGGCTGTACGGGCTGGGTACCCCAGCTCCTGAGGAAATGCCGGTGCGGTCGGCGCGCCCACCGCTGAACCGCGACCGCGCCCGGCTGCTCGCCGCGCTGAACCGGTACGCCGTCACCGCCCACGAGGCGGGCGTCGCGGTGGACACCAACACGTCTCTTTTGGAAGCGCAGAAAGTCGTCTACCTTCTACAAGGTGCCGGGTTGGATCTCGGTTACCGATTCGAGCGAGGCCATTACGGCCCCTTTTCCAATGATCTCAACCGCGATATCTCTGCAATGGAAGGCCACTACCTCATCGGGTACGGGGACGGTACTGGAGGGTCACGGGCGACGCTTCATATGCTGCCGGCCGTACGGCGGGCCGAGGAGCACGTCGCCGATGACGCCGAGTTTCAGAGTGCTTGGCGACGCGTTGCCAGGGCTGCCTTCGGTTATGAGTATCCCGATGGAATGGAGTTGCTGAGCACAGTCCATTTTATCGCTGTTCGGAATGACTCCGCCGCCACTCCAGGCGCGGTGGCGGAAGAGGTCGCCCGATGGAGTGAACGAAAACGCCGACTCTTCTCCGTCGAGGATGTTCTTGCGGCATGGGAGCAGCTTCACCGGACATCACTTCTCGTTTCCGGCCACTGAACCGCGCGCGGGAAGCAGATGGCGGTCTCGTAAAGGACGGCTAGAAGATAGGACCATCCCCGCGTGCGCGAAGAGTAGACTGGCTGACCTGCAGGTCTACTGGTGAGTATATGAATTTAGAGTACTTGTTGAGCTCCGGGCGTTTCGGTCAAAGGGGCAGACTGGCAGTCATCTGTCTTTGATGGCGCGAAGTGGCGGGAAGGGTGAGCCCGGGGCGGTCCTTCTGTGTGAGGCGTCGCGGGTCGGACTACGGCTGCGGCCCATTGGCGACGAGCAGTCGTCCTACATGGCCAGGGGAAATCTTTCGGCGCAGGTGTGCTCAAACGCCCGGCTTTGGTGTCGTGTGTGTCTGAGCATCTGCCTCGGGGTGGACGGCGTCGCGGATGATGCGTAGGCCCGTCAGCAAGCCGTCCAACTGCTCCGGCGTGAGCAGGCTGGTGAACCAGCGGTCGACGGCCTCTATGTAGTCGGGCAGCGCGTCCTGGAGGCGTTGCGCTCCGGCCTCCGTCAGGACCGCGTAGGTGCTGCGGCGGTCGTTCGGGCTCGACTCGCGGCGTGCCAGGCCCGCGCGTTCCAGGCGGTCCACCAACCGCGTGACGCCGCTCGTGGACAGCCACGTCTGGGCCGCCAGGTCACCCAGGCGCAGCCGCTGTTCCGCGGACCGGCTCAGGCGCAAGAGGGCGTTCAGGTCCAGCGGTGACAGGCCCCGCGCCTTCCACGTGGGTTGCAGCTTGGCGACCAACCCCTCGTGGGCCTCGAAGAGCAGGCCCATCGCGGTCAGGCGGGGGTCGGTGAACAGGTCCTGGTCGTCCATGCAGGTCAGCCTAGCCCAGAAGCTTGACGTGCGGATTGTTGCAAAGCGAGTAGTTGACGTGAGGAACATTGCGAGTGTAGTTATTTGCTTAGCAAGTATTCCTCGCGTCAACTAAGTGGGGCGGGTGCGCCCGTCCCAGCGGAAGGTGTGATCGACGATGACGCAACGTTGGGCAGCGGGCTTCCGTACCGCCGTGATCAGCCCCTACGAGCGGCTCCGCCTCGCCGAGCCCCGCGGCTTCGACGGCCAGACGGTGCGCCAGCCGCTCCGCCTCGCCGGTGGCGGCCAGCAAGTGCGCGTCCTGCTGACCAACCGGTACGGCCGTGAGCCCCTGGCGGTCGGGGCCGCCCATATCGCCCAGCGCAAAGCGGACGACGCCATCCTCGGCGAGACCGACACCGCCCTGCGCTTCGACGGCTCCGAGCAGGTCACGATTCCTCCCGGCGGCGACGCCGTCAGCGACCCGCTGGACATGCCCGTCGCCGCCGGAACCGACCTCGTCCTCAGCCTCTACCTGCCGCAGGCCACCGAACCGGCGACCTTCTCCCACATGCCCGCCGAAACCGCCTACGTGGCCGACGGCAACCTCGTCTCAGCCGAGACGCTGCCCGGCGCAGAGCAAACCGAGGGCCGCTTCTACGTCTCCGGCGTCGACGTCCTCACGTCCGAAAGCGCCCCCATCGCCGTCGCGTTCGGCGACTCCTGGTTCGAGGGCGTGGGCAGCACCCTCGGCGCCAACCGGCGATCCGTGGACGTCCTCAACGCGCGCCTGCCGGAAGGCTGGGTCGTCAACCAGGGCATCGCCGGAAACCGCCTCCTCGCCGACGAGATCGGCGAGCACGCCCTGGCCCGCTTCGAGCGCGACGTCCTGACGGTCCCCGGCGCGACCCACGTCCTGGTCCACTTCGGCATCAACGACCTCGGCCTGCCCGGCATGGACGGCCTCCCGCCCGCGACGGCCGAGGACCTGATCGACGGCTTCACCACCCTGGCCGGGCTCGCCCACGACGCGGGCCTGCCGATCCTCGCCGCCACCATCGGCCCCTTCGCCGGTGCCGTCTACCCCGGCGTCAGCACCCCCGAAGGGCTGGCCGCGCGACGGCGCGTCAACGACTGGATCCGCACCAGCGGCACCTTCGACGCCGTCTTCGACATCGCCCGCGCCGTGGAGAACCCCGACGCTCCCGACTTCATCCGCCCCGACCTCGACGCCGGCGACGGCATGCACCTCAACGACACCGGAGCGCGCGCGATGGCCGAGTCCATCGACCTCACCACCCTGCGCTAACAGGCAGCCCCGGTCCCGCCGGAAACGATCATCCCCACGGGGCCGGGTGCCCTAGCCTGCAAGCGCAACGCGCCCCCGACGAAACGCCCCCATGAGCTCCCATCTCTCCCCGCTCCTCCACCTCTCCGGAGTGAGCAAGTCCTACTTCGGCGTCCCCGTCCTCAAGGACGTCGCCCTCTCCCTCGCCCCCGGCGAGGCCGTCGCCCTCGTCGGCCCCAACGGCTCCGGCAAGACCACCCTCCTCAAGTGCGTCGCCGGGATCGAGGACCCCGACGAGGGCACCGTCGAGCTGGACGGCCGCCGCCTCCGCGAGTCCGACCCCGCCGCCCGCGCCGCCATGGCCTGCCTGCTCGACGACGCCGACCACTTCCCCGACCTCTCCCTCATCGACCACCTCAAGCTCTACGCCTGGTCCCACGGCACTCCCGACCCCGATCGCACGGCCGAACGCCTGCTGGACGAGGTCGGGCTCGCGGCCCTGGCCGACCGCCTCCCCGCCACCCTCTCCAGCGGCCAGCGCCACCGCCTCGGTCTCGCCGCCTGCCTCGTCCGCCCCCGCCGCCTCCTCGTCCTGGACGAACCCGAGCAGCGCCTCGACGCGGCCGGCCGAACCTGGCTCGCCACCCGCCTCAACGCCGAGAAGGCCGCCGGCGTCGCCGTCCTCTACGCCTCCCACGACCCCGACCTCATCGACGCGACCGCCGACCGCACCCTCCAGGTCGCATGACGCTCGCCCCCACCCGCGCAGCCGTCCCCCAAGCCCATGCCCTCCGCCGCAGGATCCGCGCCGCCCGACCCCGCCGCCCGCTCCTGACGACCCTGTTCGAGCGCGCCCTCTACCTCGGCGTCCTCGGCGGCATGACGTTCGAGGCCGTCCGCGACCGCACCGGCCCCGTCGAGCCCGACGGCACCCCGGTGATCCGGCTGACGGCCGCCGTCGCCGCGCTCCTGTGCCTGGTCCTGCTGGCCAAAGCGCTCCTCGCGTTCGGCCCGCTGCACGTGAGCGCCCCCGCCCGCACCTGGCTGCTCAGCACCCCCGTCGACCGGGGACGCCTCCTCGCCCGCAACCTCGCCGCCGTCATCGCGACGGCGGCAGGCGCGTCGGCCGCGCTCGGGCTCGCCTTCTCGCTCGTGTCCGGCCTAGCGGTGCCGCTCCCGCCGTGGCTCGCGCTGTGGGCCGCCATCGGCGTCATCGAGGCGTGCGCATGCGTCCTGCTCCAAGCCGGGCGCGCCTCAATACGTCGCACGCTCGACGTCCTGACCTGCACACTCGTCGGTGCGGCGATCGCCATCCCGTTCCTCCACCCAGCTGACGTGCTGGCACCCCTGGAGCAGATCGACGCCACCACCTACGCCGCCGCCCTCCTGCTCACCGCCGTCCCGCTCCTCCTCGCAGCCCGCCGTGCGCTCGACTCCATGACGCGAGGCACCCTCTCCTCCGGCGTCGAACTCGCCACGGCGGCCCAGGTGTCCGCCCTCTCGCTCGACTTCACCTTCCTCTGGTCCATCGCCCTCGAACGCCGAGCACGCGCCATGGTCCGCGTCCGACCCGCCCCCATCAGGGGAAACCGCTTCACCGCTCTGGTGCGGGCCGACATAGCGCGAGTACTGCGCATGCGCGGCGGCCTCTTCGTCTGGGCCGCCCTCATCCCCGTCCCCTACACCGCGCACGTCGCGGGCATGACCGTCCTGCTGCCCGCCTTCCACCTGGTGGTCGCGTTCCTGGCCGTCGACCGGCTGGCCGGAGGGCTCCGCATCGTCTCCCGCGCGCCCGCCCTCCGCCGAGCCCTGGGCGACTCGGACCGGCTCCTCACGCTCGCGCACCTGGTCGTCCCGGCGGCGGGCGCGACGGTGTGGTGCGCGGCGACGGCCTTCGTCCCCGGCATCTCCGTCGCGGCCACCGCGCTCTCGGCCGTCGGCGCGGTGCTCGTCACCTACCGGACGGCGACCAGGCCGCCGGTCGACTACGGAGGTGCCCTCATCGACCTGGGGCTTTTCGGTCCCGTGCCGCTCACCCTGATCACACAACTGCTCCGCGGCCCCGCCCTGCTGGCCGTCCTCGCGCTCGGGCAGGTGGCACTGGCGAGAACCTAAAACAGAAGCTGCTACTTCAAAAACAGGAAGTAGAGGTCTAGTCTGCCGTGCATGGACGACCTCAAGATCGGCTTCCTGCTGCCGACGCGCGACCGCGTCGTGCTCGGCGACCACGGGACCGAACCCCTCCTGCGGCTCGCCGCCCTCGCCGAGCGGGCGGGCCTCGACTCGGTGTGGGCCGGTGACAGCCCCGTCACCCGCCAGCGCGCCGACCCCCTGACCCTGCTCGCCGCCGTCGCGGCGCGCACCGAACGCGTCGCGCTCGGCACGGCGGTCCTGCTGCCCGCCCTGCGCCACCCCATCCCGCTCGCCCACCAGCTCGCCACCCTGGACCGCCTCTCGGACGGCCGCCTCGTCGCCGGGATGGGGGCCGGTTTCCCCGCCCCCGCCACCGAGGCCCAGTTCACCGCCATCGGCGTGGACTACAAGACCCGCGTCAGCCGTATGCGCGAGTGCGTCCAGGCCATGCGGCTGCTGTGGTCCGGGGACGCGGTGTCGTACGAGGGACGGCACTTCGCGTTCCATGACGTCGCGATCGCCCCACGCCCCGTCCGCCCCGAGGGGCCGCCGATCTGGGCGGCGGGCAAGCCGGGCGATGCCGACGGCTGGCTGCCCTACCCGCCCACGCCGCAGCTCTACGCCGAAGAAGCGACGGCGGTCCGCCCCGGCACCACGCCCGCCCTCTACGCGACGGTCAGCGTGGACGCCGACCCCGAACGCGCTCAGCAGCGCCTCCGCGCCAGCATCGAGCGCTACTACAACGCCCCGCTGGAGTTCGTCTCCTCCATCCAGGCCATGTTCGCCGGGACCGCCGCCGACACCGCCGCCTGGCTGGGCCGCTACGTCACCGCCGGGGCCCGGCACATCGTCGTGCGGCTCGCCGTGGACGACCACGA
This sequence comes from Actinomadura hibisca NBRC 15177, assembly GCF_001552635.1. Lineage (GTDB taxonomy): Bacteria > Actinomycetota > Actinomycetes > Streptosporangiales > Streptosporangiaceae > Spirillospora > Spirillospora hibisca. Next base: position 38,857 of record NZ_BCRO01000095.1, read on the forward strand.
GACGGCCCTCGCCGGGTTCGCCGACCAGGTTCTACCGCTACTACGCGCAGGAGAGTTCGCATGACCACCTACGTTCTGGTGCACGGCGCATGGCATGGGGCTTGGGCCTGGGAGCGCGTCGTCCCCCTGCTGGACGCGCCCGCCGTCGTCCTGGACCTGGCCGGGGGCGACGTCGGGCTGGCGGACCACGCCGACCAGGTCGCGGCCGCCGTGCAGGACGTGGACGGCGAAGTGATCCTCGTCGGGCACAGCTACGCCGGGCTGGTCGTCCGGCAGGCCGCCGACCGGCTGCCGGACCGGATCGCCCAGGTGGTGCTGGTGGAAGGCTGGGCGGGCCCGGACGGGGCGAGCATGTTCGACCTCGCGCCCGACTGGTTCCGCGAGGCGCTGCTCCGCACCGAGGCGGACGGGCTCCTCCCGGCCGTGCCCGCCGCCCTGCTGGGGATCGAGGACCCGGCCGACGCCCGGTGGGCCGAGGAACGGATGCGCCCCCAGGCCCTGCGCACCTTCACCGAACCCACGCGCCTCACCGGTGCCGTCGACCGCGTTCCGGGCACCGCCCTGTACGGCAAGGCGACGCAGCTTCCGTTCGCCGACCTCGGCCGCGCCCTCGGGTACCGGACGGTCGCCTTCGACGGCCCGCACGACGTGATGGTCACCGACCCGGCCGCCCTCGCCGCCGCGCTGCGCGCGGTTCGGGAACCGGAAGCGTGAACCCTAGGATGGTGAAGTGGACCAGCGCTCCTACCACCAGTTCTGCGCGACCGCGCGCACCCTCGACCTCGTCGGCGACCGCTGGACGTTGCTCCTGGTCCGCGAGCTGCTGACCGGCCCCCGGCGCTTCGGCGACCTCCAGGCCAGCCTGCGCGGCCTCGGCACCGGCCTGCTGTCGGCCCGGCTGAAGCACCTGGAACGTGAGGGCCTCGCCCGCAAGATCACCCTGCCGCCGCCGGCCCGGACCCCCGCCTACGCCCTCACCGAGGCGGGCGAGGAGCTGGGCCCGGCGGTGCTGGCCCTGGCCCGCTGGGGGATGCGGTGGGCGATGGGGGAGCGCCGCGCGGACGAGACCTTCCACGCCGGATGGGTCGTGCTGGGGCTGCGGTCGTGCTTCGTGCCGCAGGCCGCCGCCGGGGTGCGCGCCACCTACGAGTTCCGGGTGGGCGACGAGGTCTTCCACATCGACGTCGACGACGGCGCGATCGACACCGTGCACGGCCCCGCCCGGCGGCCCGACGTCGTCGTCACGGCGGACGAGGAACTGTTCGTCCGGCTCGGCGAGGGGAGCACGACCCTGGCGGCCGGGCTGGCGGACGGCGGCGCGAGCGCGTCCGGCGACGCCGCGCTGTTGCGGAAGCTGGGCGAGATGTTCGTGCGACCGCCTATGGGGGACCGGCTGGGAGCTTGAGACCAGGCTGAAGCGTGCGGCCGGACGCCGTCCGCACCTGCGCACCCGGCTCCGCGATCTGCGCTCGGCCCGCCCCGTCCGCAGAGCGTGCGGCCGTACGAGTCGTGAGGAAGGTCCCCGCTCAGGCCGTCCTCACCTGCGTGCTCGGCTCCGGCCGCACCGCCCGCGCCTGGCCCGCCCACTCCTCCAGCTGGGCGACGAAGCGCTCCGCGTGCGTCGGCCAGTGGAAGCGGGCGCGCGCCGTCTCGTAGCCCCGCGCGCCCAGGGCCGTCCGCAGCTCCAGGTCGTCGCGCAGCCGCCGCACCGTGGCCGCGACCTCCGCCGGCGCGCCGAACGGCACCACCAGCCCGCTGCCCGCCGGTTCCACGATCCGCACGGCGGGCGGCAGCGGCGTCGTGATCACCGGGATGCCGCGCGCCATGTACTCCACGACCTTCGTCGGCATCGAGTGCCGGTAGTTCGGCTCGTCGTGCAGCAGCGACAGCCCCGCCATCGCGCCCTCGGCGATCCGCAGCGCGCGGTCGTTCGGCACGAACCCGTACCAGCGCAGCGCCCCCTCCCGCTGCGCGTCGCGCAGCGCGGGCCGCACCTCGGGGTCCGCCGAGCCGATCAGCTCGACCAGGACGCCCTCGGGCGCCAGCAGCCGGGCCGTCTCGATCATGTCGAGCGCGCCGCGCGCCACCGACAGGTGCCCGACGTACACGACCCGGCGGTCGTCGGGCACCGGCGGGGCCGTGTCCGCGACGTAGGTCGTGTTCGGCACCACCGGGTGCTCGGCCGCGAAGCGCCCGCGGTAGCCGTCCTCGGCCAGCAGCAGGTGGTGGTCGCGCTCGGCGCGCTTCTCCACCCGCCGGACGGCCGGGCGCAGCAGCGGCGCGAGCGGCCGGGGCAACCAGCCCTTGGCCGCGAGCGCCGCCGCCGTGTCCTCGTGCACGTCCCAGACGGCGGTGCGGCGGCGCACGGCCTTCGGCAGGCCCACCAGCAGCTCCGGGTCGTGCAGCAGCACCACGTCGGCGTACGCCGAGTGCTCCACCAGCGCCCGGTGCGCCGCCCGCAGCGCGCGCAGCCGGTGGCGGCCCGTGGCGCGCGGCACGTCCACCGGGCTGACCTCCCGCCACGGTGTCGCGTTGCACGCCCGGAAAGGCGCGATATAGGTGACCTCGTGGCCCGCGTCGAGCAGCGCGCGGATCTGCCGGTGCAGAATCCTCGCGTCCTCTGGGTGGTGCACGACCGTGCAAACGCAGACCCGCATTCCACTCACTCCGGAAAGGCGTCGGAAATCGTCTGCCGATGATTCTTGGCGTCGCGTGGAAAAAGCCGATGAATGCCGAGTGGCCGGAGGGTGGACGGTCACAGGAGTTCTACGTTCTCGCGGTGCAGGCTGCGCGTCGCGCCCCGGCTGTCGAACAGCAGCGGCGCGTGCTCCGACAACGTCGCGGCGTCGTAGCAGGCGTGGTCGGCCAGCACGATCGCGAGGTCGGCCCCGCGCAGCGCCGCCGCCAGGTCCGGCCCGGCCGACGGCACCGCCGCCCCGTCCACCTGCCACGCCTCGACGTGCGGGTCGTGGAAGGACAGGTCCGCGCCGAGCCGCGCCAGCCGCCGCGCGACCGGCCGCGCCGGCGACTCGCGCTGGTCGGCGATGTCGGCCTTGTAGGTGACGCCGAGCAGCAGCACCCGGGCGCCCTTGAGCGCGCGGCCCTCGCGGTTCAGCAGTTGCTGGGCGCGCTCGGCGACGTAGCGCGGCATCCGGTCGTTGATCTCCTGCGCCAGCTCCACGAACCGGAACGGGTAGCCCAGCGACCGCACCTTGTACGACAGGTAGTTCGGATCGATCGGGATGCAGTGCCCGCCCACGCCCGGCCCCGGCCGGAACGCCTGGAAGCCGAACGGCTTGGTGGACGCGCAGTCGATCGCGTCCCACAGGTCGATGCCCAGCTCGTTGCAGAACACCGCCATCTCGTTCACCAGCGCGATGTTGACGTGCCGGTAGGTGTTCTCCAGCAGCTTGGCCATCTCGGCCTCGCGGGTGCCGCGCGCCTGCACGACCCGGTCCACGATCTTGCCGTAGAACGCCGCGGCCGCCGACGCGCACGCCGGGGTCAGCCCGCCGACGATCTTGGGCGTGTTGCGCAGCCCGTAGTGCGGGTTGCCCGGGTCGATGCGCTCGGGCGAGAACGCCAGGTGGAAGTCCACCCCCGCGACCAGCCCGGACTCCTCCAGGATCGGCCGCAGCACCTCCTCGGTCGTGCCCGGGTAGGTGGTGGACTCCAGCACCACCAGCGCGCCGGGCGCGAGCCGCGCGGCGATCGTGCGGGCCGCGCCGCGCACGGCCGCGAGGTCCGGCCCGCCCTCCTCCGACAGCGGCGTCGGCACGCAGACCACGACGGCGCGCGCGCCGTCGAGCACGGCCTCGTCGGCGGTGGGCGTGAAGCCCGCCGCCAGCATCGCGCCCACCTCGGCGTCCGACACGTCGTCGATGTGCGAGCGGCCGGCCTCCAGGCCCGCCACCACCCGCGCGTCCAGGTCCAAGCCGCCGACGGCGAGGCCCGCGCGGCAGGCCTCACGCACCAGCGGCAGCCCGACGTAGCCGAGCCCGATGACCACCAGATCCACCCGGTGGCTCCCTTCGCGAGTTCACGTTCGCCGATACGCGTCCCGGTAGCGGGACGCCGCGGAACGCCAGGTGCGTTCCGTCCCGGTCCATTCCCGGGCGGCCTGTCCGATTTTTCGTCTCAGTTCCGGACTGTAAATGAGGGAGGCCAGGGATTCCGACCATGCTTCGGCGTCTTCGGGAACTGTTAACGCGCCGGTCACGCCGGGTTCCACGATTTCGCGGAGAGCCTTGACATCACTTGCTATCACTGGGATTCCCCCGGCCATCGCCTCCACCGGTTTGAGGGGCGTGACCAATTGGCAGACCCGGTCCGCCCGCCGGGGGACCGCGAACACATCGAGGACCGCGTGGTAGTCACGAACGGCCGTCATCGGCACCCGCCCGGTGAACACGGCGCGCACCCTGCGGGCGGCGGCGCGGCGCTCCAGCGCGCCGCGCTCGGGGCCGTCGCCGACCAGCAGGAGCGTGACCGGGGTGCCGGACGCCGCCAGCAGCGCGGCGGCGTCGATGAGCGTGTCGATGCCCTCGTAGCCGTAGAACGACGAGGTCAGGCCGACGACGGCGGCGTCCGGGGCGATGCCGAGCCGGGCGCGGGTCGCGGTGCCGTCGGGCAGGGGGCGCAGGAAGGCGTCGTCCACGCCGTTGGGCACCACGAAGATCTTGCCGGGGTCGACGCCGCGCCCGGCGATCTCGTCGCGCATGGCCGCGCCGAGCGTGACGACGGCGTCGGCCTCGGCCATGCGGCGCGTCTCCAGCTCGCGGGTCAGCCGGTAGAAGGGGTCGCGCTCGCTGTGGGCGGGGTCGCGCGAGAGCCAGGAGTCCTCCAGGAAGCCGCGCACCTCGTAGACGACGGGCAGCCCGTGGCGGCGGCCCACTTCCAGGGCGACGGCCGCGTTGTGGTGGTTGCTGACGGCGTGCAGGACGTCGGGGCGGAGCCGCTCGACGAGCCGTCCGGCGAGGTCGGCGCTCTTGCGGACGTCGGCGGTGGGATTCGCGCCGGGGAGCCAGGGCAGCAGCCGGTGGTAGGGGACGCCATCCACGTCCACGCGCGCGCGCACGTCGCCGAGGCCCTGGCTGAGCGGATAGCCGAGCCGGGTGACGACATGGGTGTCGAAGCCCAATTCGCGTTGCGCGAGGGCGATGCGGTGGGTGCGGACGGTGTACCCGGCGTTGGTGAGCGGCATCGCGTTGGTGACAAAGGCGAGCACGCTCGGCGCATCAGGCACCAACCGCTCCGCGCGCCCGCGCGTTTGCTCGATGGGGGCTGGGTCTGCCCGCTGCGCGCGCCCGCGCGTTGGGCGGGACGGCGTGGGAGTGGCGTCCAGCAGGGCGCGCAGGTCTGCGGACTCGCGGTTTTCGTCGCGTGGGCGCGGCAGCGCCAGGCGCGAGCGGCGCAGCCGCGCCGACGGAATGGCCTTGCCCAGCAGCCGCACCGCCAGGCGCGGCGCGCGGCCCGGGTCGTCGCGGAGCTGCCGCCACGCGAGTCCCAGCAGGTAGACGGCCGCTTTCAGGCGGCGGATCAGGATTCGCACGGCGGGCGAGCGTAGGCGCCCCCGATGAACGGAAGGGAAATCATGTCGGCACCACACGTCATCCAGGCGGGGAACCCCGTCCTGCACGTCCTCGGGGCGCGGCCCAACTTCGTCAAGGCGGCCCCCGTCATCCGGGCCCTCGACGGCCGTGTGCAGCAGGTCGTCGTGCACACCGGGCAGCACTACGACGAGCGCATGTCGGAGATCTTCTTCCGCGAGCTGAGCCTTCCCGAGCCCGACGTCAATCTCGGCGTCGGGTCCGGCGGCCACGCCGCGCAGACGGCCGCGCTGCTCACCGGGCTGGCGGACGAGTTCACGCGCCGTTCACCCGCGCTGGTCATCGTGTACGGCGACGTGAACTCCACCATCGCCGCCGCGCTCGCCGCCGCCAAGCTCCACATCCCCGTCGCGCACGTGGAGGCGGGGCTGCGGTCGTTCGACATGACCATGCCCGAGGAGGTCAACCGCCGCCTCACCGACCAGCTCGCCGACCTGTGCCTGGTCACCAGCCCCGAGGCGATCGGGCACCTGGCCGCCGAGGGCGTGTCCCCGGACCGCGCGCACCTGGTCGGCAACCCGATGATCGACACGTTGCTGGCCAACCTCGACGCCTTCGACACCGCGCGCGCCCGCGCGACGCACGGCCTCCCCGAGCGCTACGTCCTGGCGACCCTGCACCGCCCCGCCAACGTGGACGACCCCGACACCGCCGCCGCCCTGGTCGGCCACCTGCACGGCGTCGCCGACCTCGCCGACGTCGTCATCCCCGTCCACCCGCGCGGCCGCGCCACCCTGCTGGCCGCCGGGCTCGCCGACCACCCGGCCGTGCACGTCCTCGAACCGCTCGGCTACATCGACTTCGTCGCGGCGGTCCGGGGCGCGGCCGCCGTCGTCACCGACTCGGGCGGCCTCCAGGAGGAGACCACGATCCTGGGCGTGCCGTGCCTGACGGTGCGCCCCAACACCGAGCGGCCCATCACCATCACGCACGGCACCAACCGCCTGGTCTCCTTCGAGGACCTGGTGCCCGAGGCCCGCAAGGCCCTGGAGGCGGGCCCGCACGACGAACGCCGCCGCCCCCCGCTGTGGGACGGGCAGGCCGGTCCCCGCATCGCCGACATCATCATGGAGTTCCTGGGTGACTAGTCCCGACGACCCGCGCTCCGCCGAGCGCGCCCACCGCCAGGCCGCCCGCCTGCGCGCCGCGCTGCGCGACAGCCGCTCCCGCGTCAACGAGCTGGAGCGCCGCCTCACCGCGCTGGAGACCTCCACCACGGTGCAGTTCGGCCGCCTGGTCGCGGGCGCGGCCCGCAACCCGCGCGGCCGCGCCGCCCGGCTGCCGCGCGAGCTGTACCGGCTGTGGAAGCGGCGGCACGCGCCCACCACCGGATCGGTGACCGGCCGCGAGTCCGACGAGCGGATCGAGCCCGACCACCTCGACCGCCCCGAGGACCGGCTGCTGGTCGCCGGGCCGGTCGAGGGCCTGGTGATCACGGGGCTGTTCGCCCGCGACACCGCCGCCGTGCTCGCCGGGCACGCCACCGTCGTCCCGCTCTACCCGCACGACGCGCGCACCGTGCTGACCGCCGCCGACGCCGACCTGTTCGTGGTGGACGCCGCCGCCGGCGACCCCGGCAACCCGTGGGCCTACCTCGGCGTCCCCGGCGTCTACGACCGCGAGCGCGCCCTGCACGAGCTGCGCGACCTGGCCCGCCACCGCGGCCTGCCGCGCGTCCTGCTGGGCGAGCGCGTCCCGCCCGGCCTCGCCGTCCTGGACTGGGACGCCGTCGCGCGCACCGCCACCGAGATCCCCCAGCCCGCCCCGTGAAAGGAACCCTCGTGCGACCTCGCGCCCTCGTCTACGGCGACGTCGATCTCAACCTGATCGACGGTTCGGCGATCTGGGCCCAGGGCATGGTGCAGGCCCTGTCCCGCGCCGGCTGCGCGGTGACCCTGGTGCTGAAGGCCCCGGTGCGGACCGGCCGCCTGGTCGACCCGCTGCGCGCCCTGCCGGACGTCACCGTGCGCAGCCCGCACGCCGAGGGGCTCGTCACCGGCGACCAGGGCATGCCCCCGCGCACCGCCGCCGCCGTCCTCGCCTCGATCGACGCGCCCGACCCGCACGACCTGGTCGTCGTCCGGGGCCGCCGCCTGGCCGGGAAGCTGGCGCACGGCCCGCTCGCCGGCCGCCTGTGGACCTACCTGACCGATGTCCCGCAGTCGGCCGCCGGGTTCACCGGCATGGTCCGCGGCGAGCTGCGGCGCATCGCCGACGCGTCCCGGGTGCTGCTGTGCCAGACCGAGGAGCTGCGCGACTTCATGGAGAGCGCGATCCCGGCGACGGCGGGCAAGAGCGTGCTGTTCCCGCCCGTCGTCGTGCTGCCCGACGGCCTGGAGGCGCGCCCCGACGGCGCGCCCGAGGGCCGCGCGCTGCGCATGGTCTACACGGGCAAGTTCGCGCCCCGCTGGAACACCCTGGAGATGACCGGCCTGCCGGGCGTGCTCGCGCGGCGCGGCGTGGACGCCGAGCTGCACATGGTCGGCGACAAGGTGCACGACGACCCGGACGACCCCGGCTACGCGCCCCGGATGCGCGCGGCGCTGGAGAGCGCGCCGGGCGTCGTCTGGCACGGCGGCCACCCGCGCGCCGAGGCCATGCGGATCACGGCGGGCTGCGACGTCGGCGTGTCGTGGCGGCATCCCGACCTGGACGCCAGCCTGGAGTTGTCCACCAAGGTCCTGGAGTGCGGGGCGCTCGGCGTCCCGGTCGTGCTGAACCGCACGCCGATGCACGAGCGGCTGCTCGGCGAGGACTACCCGCTGTTCGCCGCGGACGAGACCGACGTCGCCGACGCCCTGACGCTGATCGGCAAGAACCCCGACGCCTACACGCTGGCCGCCGCGCGCTGCCGCGACGCGGCCACCGGGTTCAGCCTGGAGGCCGCCGCCGAACGCCTGGGCCGCTACCTGGCGCAGGCGTTCCCGCCGCCCGACGAGCGCATCCCGGTGGCGGGCCGAAAGCTGCGCGTCGGCGTCGCCGGGCACGACCTGAAGTTCTTCACGCGCCTGCTGGAGTTCTTCCAGTCGCGCACCGACATGGAGGTGCGCCTGGACCACTGGGCCGCCCTCAAGGTGCACGACGCCGAACGCAGCCAGGCCCTGGTGGAGTGGGCCGACGTCATCATCTGCGAGTGGTGCGGCCCCAACGCGCTCTGGTACGCCGAGCACAAACGCCCAGGCCAGCGCCTGCTGGTGCGCCTGCACCGCTTCGAGCTGTACGCGGACTGGCCGGCCAAGCTGGACATCGACGCAGTGGACCAGGTCATCTGCGTGAGCCCGCACTACGCCGACCTGACCCGCGAGAAGACCGGCTGGCCCGCCGACAAGGTCACCGTCGTCCCCAACTGGGTGGACGACCAAGGCCTGGACCGGCCCAAGCTGCCGGGCGCGCAGCACCACCTGGGGATCATCGGGATCGCGCCGTCCCGCAAACGGTTCGACCTGGCGCTCGACGTGCTGGAGGACCTGCGCCGCGACGACCCGCGCTTCACGCTGTTCGTGAAGTCGAAGCTGCCGTGGGAGTACTGGTGGATCTGGAAGAAGCCGGAGGAGCGCGAGCACTACGAGCGGGCGTTCCGCCGCGTCCGCCGCTCGCCGTTGCTGTCGGGGGGCGTGGTCTTCGACTCCTACGGCCGCGACGTGGCCGGATGGTTGCGGCGCATCGGCTTCGTGCTGTCCACCAGCGACGACGAGAGCTTCCACCTGGCCCCGGCCGAGGGCATGGCGGCGGGCGCGGTCCCGGCGCTGCTGCCGTGGCCGGGGGCCGACACGATCTATGACCCGCGCTGGATCCACGCCGACCCGGCGGCGATGGCGGAGTCGATCGCGGCGACCGTCCGCGAGGGCCGCTGGGAGGACGAGCGCCGCGCGGCCCGCGACCAGGTCCGCGCCGTCTACACGCTGGAGGAGGTGTGCCGCCGCTGGATCGGCCTGCTGGCCTCGTGATCTCTGTAAGCTCTGGTGAGTGCCCCGCTCAGACTTCCCCTCTCTTCGGTACGCCCTCCGGAAGGCCGTGCGCCCGTGGTGACGAGAGCGGGCCGCCTGCTGGCCGCCCATCTGCTGATCCTGGTCGCGCTGGCCGGGGCGGTCGTCGTGCGCGTCGTCGCGGCGCGCGGGTACCCGGCCCCGCTGTGGAGCGGTGACAGCTTCGGCTACCTCGACGCGGCGCTGAGGTTCCGGCCGCACATCGGGCGGCCGAGCGGGTATTCGGTGTTCCTGGCGGTGTTGCGGCCGTTCCAGGACATGGGCGCGATCGTCGCCGTCCAGGCCGCGCTGGGCGTGGCGGCCGGGGCGCTGGTGTACGGGGTGGTGTGGCGGCACGCGCGTGCGGCGTGGCCGCGCTGGATCCTGCTGCCGGGCGTGCCCGCGACCGCCGCCGCGATCCCCGTGCTGTACGACGGGAACCTGCTCCAGTCCGAGCACATGCTGCTGGCCGACAGCCTGTTCACCTTCCTGCTGGTGGCGGCCGTCGCGGTGGTGCTGTGGCGGCCCCGGGTGAGCTGGTGGACGGGGGCGCTGGCGGGGCTGCTGATCTCGTGCGCGGCGCTGACCCGGCTGGCCGGGCTGCCGCTGCTGGCGCTGGTCGTGCTGGCGATGTTGCTGCGCTGGTCGGGCTGGAAGCGCACGCTGGCGGCGGTGGCGATGGCGGGCGTGGTGTTCACGCTGCCGTTCCTGGCGTACATGAACTGGTTCGGCAAGCACTGGGGCGAACCGGGCATCACCAAGGCGGGCAACGTCTGGCTGTACGGGCGCACGGCCGACTTCGCGGACTGCGCCAAGATCAAGCCGCCGCCCGAGCTGGCCGTGATGTGCCCGCGCCCGCGGACGGACCCGCGCGTGGCCCCGGCGTTCCAGATGTTGTGGAGCGACGACAACCCGTTCCAGTGGATGCCGGGGGGCATCTACGGCGAGCAGGGGAACCGGCTGGCGGGCGAGTTCGCGGACGCGGCGATCGAGGCGCAGTTCGGCGGCTACGTGGACGTGGTGGTGCGCGACACGCTCCGCGCGTTCAAGCCGGGCCGCGAGCCGTACCCGACACCGTGGACGGTGCAGAACCTGAGCTTCCCGGAAGGGGAGGAGTGGTCCGACGAGCAGGAGCTGCTCGCCTCGCCGTACGGGGGCTCGACGGCGCGGGTGCGCGTGGTGGAGCCGGACGCGACGACCATCCGCGAGTACCAGGGACGCTGGCTGGTGCCGGGGCCGGTGTTGGCGGTGCTGCTGGGAGTGGGGCTGCTCGGGGTGCTGGCGCGGTTGCGGCCGCGGAGCAGGTGGGGCGGGTCGGCGCTGCTGCCGTGGTCGATGGGGGCGGCACTGCTGGTGATCCCGGCGGCGACGGCCGACTTCGACTACCGGTACGTGACGCCGGCGGTGCCGTTCGCGTGCTTGGCGGCGGCGCTGGCGCTGATTCCGGGGATGGGGCGGCGGCGTGTGGTGGCTGTGGGGGAGGGGGCTGAGCGGGCGGAGACCGGGGGCGAGGACGAGCGGGGTTTGGACTCGGAGGCGGAAGCCGATGAGACTCGGGAGCCCGAGGCCCAGAAGGCGGAGGCCCAAGAACCCGAGGCCCGGGAGCCCGAAGAAGCCCCAGAGCCCGACCCCGATGACGAGCCCGACGGCCCGGCCAAGGAAGAGGCCCTGGTGGGCGGCGACGGCGAGGAACATGACACGCGTCAGCAAGTCCCCGGCACTTCGTAAAAGCTCCGCAGATCCGATCGATCCGCCCGGGACGGACGGGTAGTGGAGCGGTGTGGCCCGCACGCTCCGGATGTCCGTCCCGCGCATTGGTACCCCGACACGACATCCGTTTCGACCGGATGACCTGTCCTCTTCTGGAAAGATCACGAAGGGACCCGTGATGCCGACAATGCGCACGGTAGTATCCGGACGGCCGGTCAGGGGACACGGGGCGTCCGCCGCTCTCGGGGGAGGGACATGGGACAGCCGAAGGTGAGCGTCGTCGTGCCCGTGCACAACGGGCGCGACTCGTTGCGGCGCACCTTCCAGTCGATCTTCGACCAGACGCTGCCCGCGGAGCGGATCGAGATCATCGCGGTGGACGACGGCTCCACCGACGGCAGCGGCGCGGAGCTGGACCGCCTGGCCGCCCCGCACGCCCGCTTCACCGTGCTCCACCAGGAGGCGTCCGGCGGCCCCGGCAGGCCCCGCAACGTCGGCCTGGACCACGCCTCCGGCGAGTACGTCTTCTTCCTGGACGCCGACGACTACCTCGGCCCCGAGGCCCTCGAACGTTGCGTCGCGATGGCCGACGAGAACGGCACCGACGTCGTCGTGCCCAAGTACGTCGGCGTCGGCCGCAAGGTGAACGCCGAACTGTTCGCCCGCACGGTCGCCAAGACCACGATCTTCGACGCCGTCCCCAACCTCTACGGCAGCATCACCGCCCTGAAGCTCTACCGGCGCAGCCTGCTGGACTCCCACGGCATCCGCTTCCCCGAGCGGGTCCTGTCGGGCGAGGACCAGATCTTCGCCGTCCGCGCCTACTTCGAGGCGTCCGGGGTCTCGGTGCTGGCGGACTACGACTGCTACTACTGGGTCAACCGCGAGGACGGCACCAGCGCCCTCCAGCAGGGCGGCGCGCCCGCGGAGACCTACTTCCCCGAGATCCGGAAGCTCCTGGACTACGTGGCCGAACGCACCGCGCCCGGCCAGGTCCGCGACCGGCTGCTGCGCCGCCACTTCGCGATCGAGGTCTTCTCCCGCTTCGACCCGCGCTACCAGCACTTCTCGGCGGAGGAGCGCGAGGCGACCAGGGACGCGGTCCGCGAGCTGGTGCGCGTCCACGGCAACGCCGAGATCCTGGCCCCGATGTCGCCCTACTCCCGGTTGCTCGACCACGCGCTGCGGCACGACCTGGACGACCTGGTGGACGAGGCGGCCCGCGTGCACGCGACCGACCCGCCGCCGATCGTGGTCAGGGGCGATCGCGCGTTCCTGGCGTACCCGGGCTTCCGCGACGGCGTGCCCGACTCGGTGTACGAGATCGACGGCCCGCTGACATGGCGGCACGGCCTGAAGGGCGTGGAGTGGCGCGGCGACCGGCTGGTGGTGCACTGCTTCGCGTACGTGGAACGGGTCCGGGCAGAGCAGCAGACGGCCGAGCTGATCCTGCGCGAACGCGAGGGCGACCGCGCCTACCGGGTCCCGCTGGAGGTGACCGGTGACGAGGAGATGTCGGCCGAACTGGACCTGTGGACGATCGCGGACGGCCGACCGCTGCCGCCGGGACGCTGGGACATGTACGGGACGCTGGACATCGAGGACCTGCACTACGAGGACCGCCTGACCGGGGGCTCGGGGGAGCTGGACGTCCCCGGTCCGCGGATCACGCCTGTGGGGTCGGGCCTTCCGGTGGTCACTCCCTACCTGACCAGGGGAATGTCGGCGCTGGCCGTCCAGGTGGGCGGGCTGGGCGGCCATGCCCTCTCGACGGAGGGGCAGGCGGTCCAGGCGTCCGGCCACCTCCGGCTGTCGGGAGCGCTGCCGCCTGTGCTGCCGGGTGCCGAGAAGTCGTTGGAGATCGGCTTCAGCCTGCGGCACCGGGAGTCGGAGGAGACGCGGAGCGTCGAGGCCGAGGTGAAGGCGGCCCCTGACCGCCTTGCCGTGGAGGCCGAGATCGCGACGGACGCTCTCGCTTCGGGGATCTGGGACATCTGGTACGACCTGGGAGTCGACGGGGGCGACGGGGGGAGCGGTGCGCTGCGGGTGCCTGCGCCGGACGCTCTGAAGACCGACCGATCGGCTCGCCTCTTCCGCACGATCAAGGGGAACCTGTCACTGGAGGTGTCCGCGGGCCGCCGCTGGCTGCGCCACTTGCGCCGACCGCGTCGACGTAAGGGCTGATCCGCCCTTCGGGCGGGTTTGGGGGCTTTAGGGCGGGCGCGGGGTGCGGGGCTGGGGTCGGTAGTCGGGTGGCGGGTGCGAGATTGAGGTAGGTGCTCGGGTGCGGGAAACCCGCACGGGTTGGGGTTGTTGGGTATCTGGATCAACCCTGGGCGGGCTGGGGTTGGTGGTTGGGTGTAGGGCACGGGGTTGGGGTTGCTGGTCGGGCGCGGAGCGCGGGGTTGGGATTGTTGGTCAGGCGCGGAGCGCGGGGCTGGGGTGGGTGTTCTGGTGCGGAAAACCCGCGCGGGGTGAGGTCGGCGGGGAGGTGTCCCTAACCCCGCGCGGGCTGGGGCTGTTGGGCACGTGCGCCAACCCCGTGCGGGGCTGAGGTGGGCGGTTGGCTGTAGA
>NZ_BCRO01000096.1 GCF_001552635.1 Actinomadura hibisca NBRC 15177
GGGGGCGCTGCCCCCGCGAGCCCCTGGGCAAGGGGCTCTGCCCCCTGCACCCCCGTCCCCGGTGGCCAGGGTCGCTGGTCAGGTTCGGGTGTGGGGCTGAGGTCGTTGGTCGGGTGCGGGGCACGGCCACGCAAGATCTTCCAGCCCGAACGCCACCGTCCTCTACCTTCCTCAGGGTTTCGGGCTATCCGGGCCACCAGTTGGTGAATTATCTTGCTCGGGCGAGATGGCCCTTTGGAGGGCGCGATGTCGGTGGTCGTGGTCGTGATCCTGGTCCTGCTCTGCCTGGTCGTCGCCGGTGGTGAGCTCTATCTCGCCTTCGATCGCAAACGCACCGGCTCCGGGCCCGGCACCGAGGTCGCCGAGTTGCGGCGGCGGCTCAACGGCACCCGCGAGGAGCTGGCCAAGCTCCGCGCCGACCAGAAGAAGCAGCTCGCCGACCTCGCCGACGCGCAGGAGCGGCAGGCCGAGGTCGCGTCGTCCGCCGACAGCCGGGTGCACTCGCTGATCGCGCAGATCAACGAGCGCATGGTGCCGGAGATCAACGACCGGCTGCGGCGTCAGAAGGAGACCGCCGACCTGCTGGGCGCGGAGGTCATCGCACTGCGAACGCACCTGGTCGGGCAGCTCGACCAAGCCGTTGCCGCGTCCCTCGGAGCCGATCCGGTGGACACCATCGCGGGCGCGCTCGCCGCCGACAGCGCAGGCCCGCGCGGCGATCTGGCGCGCGCCTACGAACGATTCGCCGGACAGTTCCGGCTGCGCGTCGAACTGACCGCCCCCGCCGACCCCACCGACGAAGGCGAAGACGCGTGGCAGGTCCGCTACTACCTCTCAGGCCGCAGCCCCCGCGCCCTGGAACGCGATTTCTTCGGCCTCCTGCACGCCCTACGCTCCGGCTGCGACGACGACCCCGCCGTCACGGAACTGCTGCGCGCCCTCCGCAAGACCGGAACAGGCGGCGCACAACTCGGCCCACTGCTCCTCATACGAACGCCCAACGCCTTGCTATGCGGCGTGCTCACCCTCGCCGAGCTACGACGACGCCCCGGCGACGACCTGCTGACCGACCCGCTGGACACCGCGACGAAGCTGCACCATCTCCCCGAAGGCCGCTTCTTCGACGCCACCGACCTCACCGGCTAGCTCAGCGGAAGCAAAGCAACCAAGCGGCACCTCAGCGGTCAGAGCGCCCCGCCCAAGTGAACGCAGGCGAACGACGCTCCAGAAACGCCGCCACCCCCTCCCGCGCGTCCCCACCCACCACAACCTCGTCCAGCCACCCCTGAATCCGCTCCTCCACCGGCAAACCAGCAGCCAGCGCGTCCACGACGTCCTTGGTCGCCTGCTGCGTCAGCAGCGAGCGCGAAGCAAGCGTCGCGGTGAACTCGGCAACGCGCGCGGCCAGCCCCCCGGCCGGCACCACCTCGTCCAGCAGCCCGACGCGCAGGGCGTGCGCCGCGTCGATCAGGTCCGCCGAGTACAGCAGGTACTTGGCCGCCGACGGCCCCACCAGCCGCACGATCCGCGCCGTCGCCGACAGCGGGTAGACGATCCCCAGCTTGGCCGGCGTGATGCCGAGGCGCGCGTCGTCGGCGGCGAAGCGCAGGTCGCAGGCCGCCGCGAGCTGGCAGCCGCCGCCCACGCAGAAGCCCTCGATCGCCGCGATCGTCGGCTTGGGAAAGGCGGCCAGCGCCTCTTCGGCGGCGGTGGACAGGTGGGCCTTGCCCGGCCGGTCGATGTCGGACAACTCCCCGATGTCGGCCCCGGCGCAGAAGTCGCCGCCCGCGCCGGTGAGGACCACGGCCCGCACCGCCGGGTCGGCGGCCGGGCCCGCCAGGATCTCGGGCAGCGCGCGCCACATCGCGGCGGACATGGCGTTGCGCTTGCCGGGGCGGTCGATGGTGATCGTCCCGACGCCGTCGGCGACCTCCCAGCGCAGTTCGGCGGCGGTCATGCGTCCCCCTGTCACCAAGCCACTGTTACGGACCGCCGCAATCGTACGGAGCGCGCGGCCCCTGGCGCGGGTCAGGGTCGCCCTCCGTCCCGAGGACGACGACGCCCCCGTCCCCACCCACCCCGAAACCACACGACGACACCTCCTACCGCGTCTTCATCCCGTCCTGCTCGGCGCGGGGATCATCGTGGCCGGGCTCGCCGCGCCGGTCCAGCGGGTCGCGACCGCGCTGAGCGGCGCGATGCCGCCGGGGAGGCTCCCCGCCGGGCCGGTCCCGCCCTCCGGCGGCGTGCTGACCGGCTGCCTCCAGGACGCCGTCGTCGACCACGGGCGGTTCCGCGTGGTGTCGGTGCGGCACGCGGGGTGAATGTGTCAGCGGGTACTGGCGCGCGGGAACCGGAAACCTGAACAATAAGTCGAAGGGGGGTTTACCAGACTTTTCAACAAGGGGGCTGCGGCGCGATGAGCGACCGGCACGTGCTCACACGGGTGTCCATCGGGGTCGGGGCGGTCCTGCTCGCGGTCACCATGTCGGGCTGCACCGGCAAGAAGAAGAGCAGGGGCAAGAGCAAGAAGGGCGGCATCGGCAACTCGCAGATCAGGAAGGGCGCCAAGAAGGGCACCAAGGGTGTGGCCGACGCGCCCGAGCTGTCGTGCGCCGACACTGTCGGCGACGTGCAGCGCGCCCGAGGCAAGGGCCGCGCGCCCGGCTGGAGCGACCTGAAGGCGGTGTCCTGGAACCGGGGCGCGGGCGGCGGCGCGCTGGTGTCGTTCACGCCCGCGGCCTGGCCGCCCACCTCCGGCGCGCTGATCTACACCACGACCGTGCGGCAGGGAGCGCTCGCCACGTTCGTGCACGCCAAGATGGCCAAGAACGCCTGGACGGTCACCAGCGGGCTGCGCAAGCCGGTGCGGCTCGCCGTCATCCCCGAGGTGCGCAACGGCGCGGTCACCCTCGCGCTGCCGCGGCAGCTGCCGGTGGACGGCCAGGTCATCGACCTGACGCGGCCCGCGCAGGCCGGGGCCGAGGCGCGCGTGGCGGTGCCCGCCGGGTCGTTCCGCGACCCCGAGTGCAGCACGCAGCCGCCCGCCGGACGCGCCCGCCCGCGCCTGTTCACGACCTGGCCGCTCGACCGGTCCGGCTCGTAGCGCAACGAGGACGGCGGCGGCACCGGCGGCGGTGAAGATCACGACGGCCATGGCGGCGGCCCGACCTGCGCGAGCGGGAAACTCCCAGGCGTAAAGCGCCGCTGATCGGGGAATGCATACCGGGGTGCGGGTGCTGTACTGTCGAGATAGCGCCCGCAGGCGCTTCTTCCCCGGCCGGGCCATCTGAGCGCCCGGTGACCCGAGTTCCCCATTCGTTCGTGGCCCGGGACCGTACCTGAGCCACCGCACCTAGGGAGCCCGCCAGCCCGGTGAGCCGAGCTGTTTTCTCTCGTTTCCCTCGCGTACACGCCGCGGGTCCCGCCGCCGTACGCGGAACCGACCCCAGGGAGCCCCATTGACCACCACCATGACCACCGAACGGCAGGACTCCGCCGACGTGCAGACCCTGCCCGCGCAGGTGCCCCGGCAGAACGCCCGCGCCGCGCGCAAGACCGCCGCCCGGTCCGCGGACAGGGCGGCCGACCGGACCGCCGACAAGGCCGCCGACGCCGGCTCCGCCGCCGAGGCCCCGCCGGTCCCCTTCCACGGCGTCCTCGCCGTCCAGGACAAGCACGCGTTCGTGCGCACCCGCGGCTACCTGCCCGGCAACGACGACGTGTACGTCTCCCTCGCGCAGGTCAAGAGCAACAACCTGCGCCCCGGCGACATCGTCGCCGGCACCGCCCGGACGCCGAAGTCCGCGCGGGAGAAGTTCAACGCGCTGGTCCAGGTCGAGACCGTGAACGGCGTGCCGCCGCGGCAGGCCGCGGGCCGTCCCGAGTTCGCCAAGCTGACCCCGCTGTTCCCCGACGAGCGGCTGCGGCTGGACACCGGCCCGCTGGCCACCCGCGTCATCGACCTGGTGTCGCCGATCGGCAAGGGGCAGCGCGGCCTGATCGTGTCGCCGCCCAAGGTCGGCAAGACCATGATCCTGCAGTCGCTGGCCGCCGCGATCACCCTGAACAACCCCGAGGTCCACCTCATGGTGGTGCTCATCGACGAGCGCCCCGAAGAGGTCACCGACATGCAGCGCACGGTGCAGGGCGAGGTCATCCACTCGACCTTCGACCGGCCCGCCGAGGAGCACACGCTGCTGGCCGAGCTGGCGGTCGAGCGCGCCAAGCGCCTGGTCGAGCAGGGCCACGACGTGGTCATGCTGCTGGACTCCATCACCCGCCTCGGCCGCGCCTACAACCTGGCCGCCCCCTCCAACAGCCGCATCCTGGCCGGCGGCGTGGCGACCACCGCGATCTACCCGCCCAAGAAGTTCTTCGGCGCCGCGCGCAACATCGAGAACGGCGGCTCGCTCACCATCCTCGCGACCGCGCTGGTGGAGACCGGGTCCCGGATGGACGACGTGTTCTTCGAGGAGTTCAAGGGCACCGGCAACATGGAGCTGAAGCTCGACCGCTCCCTGGCCGACCGCCGCGTGTTCCCCGCCGTCGACATCGAGGCGTCCGGCACCCGCCGCGAGGAGCTCCAGATGACGCCCGAGGAGCTCGCCATCAACTGGCGGCTGCGGCGCGCCCTCCAGGGCATGGACAAGCAGCAGGCCGTGGAGCAGCTGCTGGAGCGGATGAAGGGCACCACCTCCAACGCCGAGTTCCTGCTGCGCGTGCAGCAGTCCACCTGACGCCGGAGGTCCGCGGGAACGTCGGCGGCCCCGTCGAAGCCGCGCCAGGAGTCCCCACCGGGACGGAACGTCAGGAGTCCCCGCAGGGACGGAACGCTAGGAGCCCCCGCCGGGGCGGAACGTCTTGAGGATGCGGTCGTGCAGCCGCTGGCTCGGCGTCCACCGCGCGTCCGGGGCCCGGAAGGCGAACTCGTACCCGCCCGCCCGGCTGCGCAGCTCGTGCGTCCCGCCGGTCCGGAACTCCCATTCGGCGGCGTCCCCGGCCAGCTCCGGCACGGCCTCCAGGCGCAGCCTGCGGTAGTCGGGGCTCCGCTCGCTCCGCTCGGCGTCGCGCAGCCCGGTCAGCGCGTCGCCCCGCACCGGCGTGATGCGCAACGTCCGCGCCGTGCCCGGTTCGTCCCACTGGACCGCGCCGCCCCGCTGCGTCCGCCTCCAGCCCGCCGGCACCTCGACGGCGTACCCGGCGTGCTCGCGGTAGGTGACGGTCCCGGCCGCCGGCGGCAACGCCACCGCGACCGCCTCGCTCTGCCCCACCGAGTTCCAGCGCGCCGACCACGCCCCCACCACGATCACGGCCCCGGCCAGCGCCGCGACCCCGGCGACCGCGCCCATCCGGGGCAGCCGCGACTGCCCCGCCCGCGCCTCGGCGGCCGGCGTCGCCTCCAGCAGCCGGGACGCCTCCCCGGCGGTGAGCCGGTCGGCGGGGTCCTCGCGCAGCAGCCCGACGATGACGGGGGCCAGCGCGCCCGCGCGGTCCGGCGGCGGGTACTCCCCCAGCAGCACCGCCACCATCGACGCCAGCGCGTGGCAGCGCAGGAACGGCGACCTTCCCTCGACGGCCGCGTACAACATCGCGCCGAGCGCCCACAGGTCGGAGGCGGGCACGCTCGGCTCGCCGCGCACCCGCTCGGGCGGCAGGTAGGCGGGCGAGCCCTCGATGCCGTCCACCAGCGTGTCGGGGATCTGCCGGCCCCGGTCGGTGTGCGCGGCCAGCCCGAAGTCGGTGAGCAGGATGCGCCCGTCCCGGCACAGCAGCACGTTGCTGGGCTTCACGTCGCGGTGCAGGATGCCCGCCGCGTGCGCGGCGCACAGCACCGCCAGCACGGCCGCGCCGACCTCGGCGGCGCGCTCGGGCGGCAGCGGCCCGTCCTCGGCCAGCACGCGGTGCAGCGAGCGGGCGTTCAGGTACTCCATGACGATCCACGGCCGCTCGTCCTCGTCCAGCACGTCGTGCACGGCGACGACGCCGGGATGGCGCAGCGCGGCGGTGGCGCGCGCCTCTTCGAGCAGGCGGCGGCACAGCAGGCGGCGGCGGTCGCGCGGCAGGCTCGGCGGCAGGCGGACCTCCTTGATCGCCACCTCGCGGTCCAGCGTCTGGTCGTAGGCGCGCCAGACCGTGCCCATGCCTCCGCTGCCGACCGGCTCCAGCAGGCGGTACCGCCCCGCGAGCGGTTCCCGCCGTTCGACCCCCATGACGTGGTTATGCTCGCGGACCGGGTCATGCGACGCCCCGATGCGCGGCATCATTTCTTGACCAGGGGGCGGGGCGCGTGCGCGACGTCGGGCCGCCGCTCGCGCCGCCGCAACGTCCACCCGGCCCAGGCGAGGCCGCCGGTCGGGACCTCGATCGCGAAGGTGTAGAAGGAGTACAGGATCGTCGCGGCCGCCGCCGGGCCGGGCGCGACGCCGAAGTGCAGCAGCAGCGCGGCCGTCCCGGTCTCGCTGATCCCGGCGCCGCTCGGGGTGATGACGGCGGTGGTGAGCATGCGGTTGATGGCGAACACCGCGACGACCTCGGCCAGCTCGACCTCCGCGCCGACCGCGATCAGGCAGGCGTGCAGCAGCACGGCCTGGAGCAGCAGGTAGGCGATCATCCCGGCGGTCAGGCCGCGCCAGCCGGTGCGCAGCACGCCCATCGTCTTGTTGCGGACGGCCAGCATGCCGCCGTCGGCGCGCAGCAGGAGCTTGCGCGGGCGCGGCGGCAGGCGCAGCGCGAAGCGGTGCAGGGCGCGGTCCAGGGCGCGCGCGGTGTTCTCCGAGCGCAGCGCCAGCGCGAGCAGGCCGACGAGGCCGAGCAGCACCGCCGCGCCGACCGCCGTCATCGCGGCCATGCCGCGGCCGGGCACCTCCCCGGCGACCAGCAGCGCGATGATGCCGACAGCCGGGAGCAGCAGCCGCGACAGCACGTTCCACACGCCGGTGACCAGCGCCGACACGGTGATGGCGGCGTTGCCGTGGCCCCAGCCGCGCGCCATGGCGAAGGTGACGGCGACACCGGCCGCGCCGCCGAACGGCATGAGGTTGCTGACCGCGCTGCCGACGGCGTTGAGCATGAACGCGTGCAGGTTGGTCAGGCCCGGCAGGGAGGCCGTCATGACGTAGGTGTAGGCCCAGAGTCCGGCCAGCCACAGCGCGGTCAGGGCGATCAGCCAGCCGGTGCTCAGCCTGCCGAGTTCGCGGCCGATCTGCTCCCAGTCCACCCCGACCAGGTACGGCAGCGCGAAGAGCAGGGCGGCGGCCCCGAGCAGGGACACCACCGAGAGGGTGATCCTCGCGGGGCGGCTCAACCGCCGGCCACCACGGGACGGTCGCGCGGCTCGTGGGGCGGGGGCTCGTCGGAGGGTGAAGGGTCGTCCGGCGCGTGCGACGGGTGGGCGTCCAGCGGGCGATCATGCGGCGGGCCCGACGGATGGGCGTCCAGCAGGTGCGGCAGGTGGTCGTCCAGCGGGCTGGTGAGTAGCGGGTGGGCGTCCAGGGGGTGGGTCAGGCGGGTGCCCGGCGGCAGGTCTCGTCGTACGTAGTACTCCGTTCCCAGCGCCCGGCGGAACAACGGCATCGGCAGTCTCAGCAGCGCCGCCAGCGTCCGCACCGAGTCGCCGCCCGTCGCCTGCGTCGCGTGGGCCGCCATGCTCGCCCGCTTCGCCTCCGCGTGCGCGCCGACCCGCACCCGGTGCGTGATCTCGTCGCGGCTCGCGTACGCGCGCTCGAAGGACCGCACGTCGAGTGCGCGCACCAGGCGGCCGAGCGGGCGCAACACCCGCAACAGCAGGTCGCGGTCCACGGTCGCCTCCAGTACCACCGACGTGCCCGCCAGTTCGGCGGCCCGCACGCCCACCCGGTGCACCTGCACGTGGTCGGGATGGCCGTAGCCGCCCGCCGGGTCGTACACCGTCAGCAAGTCGGCGTCCTCCTGGCGCAGCAGCCCGGCCAGCTCCTCGGCGGCGACCTCGACGTCGGCGCTCGCGAACCCTTCGTCGGCCGTGCCGTCCAGGCCGGAGTCCGCGTAGCCGAGCAGCACGACGCGCGCGCAGCCCAGCGCCCGCGCCGAAGCGTGCAGCTCGGCGGTGCGCACCGTCCCGAGGTCGCCGTCCACGGGCGCGGTGAGGCCGCGTTCGCCCGCCGTGGCGACCACCAGGACGACCCGGTGCCCCTCGTCCGCCAGCCGCGCCATCGTGCCCGCGGTCAGCAGCGCCTCGTCGTCGGGATGGGCGTGGAAGAAGACACAGGTCGCTCGCACGGCATCTAGATTCCCGTACCGACGTGAAGATCCGTCCTGCCCCGCGTCAAACCTGCGCCATCAGCCGTGGCAGGGCGTACCGGTCCCGCCCGGCTGCCGAGACTTCGAAGGGATGAGAATTCTCCACGTCAGCGACTGCTACCTGCCCCGGCTGGGCGGCATCGAGCTCCAGGTGGACGAGCTGGCGCGCGCCCAGCGGTCCGCCGGGCACGACGTCGCGATCGCGACCGCCACCCCGGGGACCGCCGCGCCCGCCCTCGACGCCGCCGTCCCCTTCCCGGTGGACCGGCTGGTGGCCCCCATGCCCTGGGAGTTGCCGATCGGCCGGTCGCTGGCCCCGGTGCTGGCCGACCGCAAGCCCGACGTCGTGCACGTCCACGCGGGGGCGGTGTCGCCGTTCGCGTGGCGGGCGGTGCGGTGCGCGACGCGGGCGGGGCTGCCGGTCGTGCTGACCGTCCACAGCCTGTGGGGGCCGGTCAGCCGGGGCGCCTACCGGACGTTGTTCGCCACGTGGCCGGGCACGCTGGTCGTGACGACGGTGAGCGAGGCGGCGGCGCTGCCGATCCGGTCGGTTGCCACGCACCTGCCGGTGCACGTGGTGGCCAACGGCATCGACCTGGCGCAGTGGCACGACGAGCCCGCCGTCCCCCTGCTGCCCTACGACGACCGGCTGCACGTCGTCGCCGTGGGGCGGCTCGCTCCGCGCAAGGAGCCGATGAACCTGTTGCGGATGTTGCGCAAGGTCGAGTCCAGCGTCCCGATCCGCGCCACGATCGTGGGGGACGGCCCGGCGCGGGCGCGGATGGAGCGTTACCTCAAGCGGCACCGCATGGACGGCTGGGTGCACCTGACGGGCAGGCTGCACCGTTCCGCCGTCCGGTCCGTGCTGGCGGGGGCGGACGTGTTCCTCGCGCCCGCCGCCAAGGAGTCGTTCGGCCTGGCCGCGCTGGAGGCGCGGCTCGCGGGGCTGCCCGTCGTCGCGCAGGCGGGCAGCGGCGTGGCCGACTTCGTGGAGTCGGGGCGCGCGGGGCTGCTCGGCAGCACGTTCCCGGAGCTGACCGGCGCGTTGCTGCGACTGGCCCGCGACCCGGCGCTGCGCTACCGGATCGCGGCCCACAACCGCACGACCGAGCCCGTGCACTGCACGTGGCCCGCGGTGCTCGCGGCGTTCGACGCCTGCTACGAGCAGGCGGCGGGTCAGCTCAGCACCGACCTGGCCCACTTGTAGTCGGACTTGCCGACGGCCGTGCGCTGCACCTCGTCCACCAGCTTGAGGGTGCGCGGCAGCTTGTACCCGGCGAGGCGGCCCCGGCAGTGCTCGGTCAGCTCCGCCAGCGTCGGCGCGGCGCCGGGCCGGGGCGAGACGACGGCGGCGACGCGCTGGCCGAAACGCTCGTCGGGCAGGCCCACCACGACCACGTCGTAGACGTCCGGGTGGTCCTTGAGCGCGACCTCGACCTCCTCGGGGTAGACCTTCTCGCCGCCGGTGTTGATGACCAGCGAGCCGCGGCCGAGCAGGACGATCGTGCCGTCCTCGTCCAGCGAGGCGAAGTCGCCCGGCACCGACCAGCGCACGCCGTCGGCGTCGGTGTAGAAGGTGGCGGCGGTCTTCTTCGGGTCGTTGTAGTAGCCGAGCGGGATGTGGCCGGAGCGGGCCAGCTTGCCGATCTCGCCGGGCGCGACGGGCTTCAGGTCGTCGTCGAGCACCGTGATGCCGGGCTTCATCAGGAAGCGGGCGGTGCCCTCCTTGCCGCCGACGGAGGGGCCGCACGCGCCGGTCTCGGACGCGCCGTAGTTGTCGAGGAACATGACGTTCGGCAGGTGCGCCTTCAGCTCGTCCTTGGCGCCCTCGGTGAGCGGCGCGCCGCCGGAGGCGATCGCGAACAACGAGGACGTGTCGTGGTCGCCGGAGGCCAGGGCCTTGGCGACGGGGCGGGCCATCACGTCGCCGACCAGCATCATCACGTTGGCCTGCTCCTCGGCCAGCAGGCGCAGCGCCTCCTGCGGGTCGAAGGCGTGGTCGGTGTAGAGCACGACCTTCGCGCCGCTGAACAGGCCCATGAACGCGACCCACTGGCCCGCGCCGTGCATGACCGGGGCGCAGTCGAGCACCGCCATCGGGGGCTGCTCGGCGTTCCCGGCGATGGCCTCGGGGCTGGTGATCGGGTCGCCGAGCACGTTGCCGCCGCCGAGCGCGCCGAAGAAGATGTCCTCGCAGCGCCACTCGACGCCCTTGGGGTAGCCGGTGGTGCCGCCGGTGTACATGATGTAGCGGTCGTCGCTGGACCGCTCGGGGAAGTCGTCGCCGGAGGCGGCCTCGGCGAGCGCCTTCTCGTACTCGACCGCGCCCTCGACGGGGGTGCCGTCGCCGTCCTCGATGACGACGACGTGCCGCAGCTCCGGCAGGTCGGCGCGGATCTCCTCGACCTTCGCCAGCAACGAGCGCTCGCCGATGAGGGCGACCGAGTCGGAGTCGGCCAGCACGTGCCGCAGCTCGCCCGCGACGTAGCGGAAGTTCACCGGGATCGGCACCGCGCGGATCTTGAAGATGCCGAGCATGGCCTCGATCCACTCGGCCCGGTTGTAGGCCAGGATCGCCACGTGCTGGCCTTCCCGCACCCCGGCGGCCGCGAGGTGGTGGCCGACGCGGCTCGCCCGCTCGTTCAGCTCCCGGTAGGTGCGGCGCTCGCCGCCGGCGACCAGGGCGGGCCGGTCGGGGCCCGCCTCGGCCAGGATTTCGAGCAGATCGGCCAGGTTGTAGCTGCGCGCCATGCCACGTCCTCGCGTCGGGGTGGGGGAGGGTTCCTCCGATCATCCTCTGGAGGGCGCAAGCACTCAATTATTGTTGACAGGCGGTCCAATGAGATGGATCACATTGTGATCAAGGGAGCCGCACGTAGCGGAGCTGTGTGCCCACCCCGCTGTCGATGAGCCGCCCGTCGGGGCCGAAGGCGCCGAGGCCGAAGTCGTTGTCGTTGATGACGGCGAGGGTGCGGCGGTCGGCCAGCGCGATGCCCTCGATCTTGCCGGGCATGCCGGGGATCGTGGACAGGTCGACGGTCAGGGTCTTGGGCAGGGCGGTGATCCCGGCGGGGACGCCGGCGCTCTTCTCCAGGGACGGGGTGGTCGCCTCGTCGTCCCAGGTGGAGCCGAGGATGTCGGTCGCCTTGCGCGGGTCCAGCGTGTAAATCTTGGCGACCCGGTCGGTGCGCTCGTCCACCAGCAGGCGGCCGTCGTCCAGCGCGGTCAGGCCGGAGATCTTCATCTCCTTCTGGTCGCCGCAGCTCGCGACGTCGAAGGCGCAGACGTCCTCGAAGCGGTGCACGTACTCGCCGGTGACCTTCCCGGCGCGCAGGTCGAAGCGCAGGATGCGGCCGTTGCGGGCGGCCTTGTAGGTCTTCTTGTCGGGGTTGGTCAGCGGGCTCTGCATCGCCGCGTACAGAGTGCGGCCGTCCTTGGCGATCGTCAGCGCCTCGAAGCCGCGGTTGTAGGTGCGCTTGTTGAGGATGGCGGGCAGCGTCTGCCGGACGGGGTAGGAGGTGCCCTTGCCGGGCCAGCCCTTGGGGACGTGGCGCTCGATGACGCGTCCGCGCCGGTCCAGGTGGAGCAGGGAGGGGCCGTACTCCTCGGCCACCCAGAAGTCGCCGTCGCGGGTGCGGATGAGGCCCTCGGGGTCGATGCCGTCGGGGTTGAAGGCGAGGCGTTCGGTTCCGGAGAAGTCCCAGGGGGCCTCCTCGCGGCCGTCCACGTTGGGCAGGCCCGTGACGGGCTTACCTCCGCGCCCGGTGATCGGGATCGTGCGGACGACCTTGATCGTGCCCTTGCGCACCCGCAGCTTCACGATCGCGGGGGCGAACCCGGGCACCGGGAAGGTGACCCGCTCCTCGCCGCCGACCTCGACGGTGCCGTTGGGCCCCCGGTCGGTGATCGCCCAGAACTCGTCGGGACGCGCCCCGGCCTCGTGGAACAGGTCGCTGCCGATCCCGCCCAGCGCCACGCCGCGATCGTCGGGAACGCTGCCGGGCAGCAGCGCGTTCTGGAACTGGGCGAGCGGAATGCGCGGCAGGGTCGCCGACTCCGGGGCCGGACGGGCGGAAGCAGCGGCGGTGCCGGGCACCAGGGCGGCGGCGAGCGCGCCGCCGACCACGAAAGCGGAGAAACGTCGAGTCACGCCGCGAACCGTAGGACGCCGACATGGACGGCCGGTGACCTGCGGATGAAGGCCTGAGCGGCCGGGCACGTGAGGGAGATCACCCGCTCCCCGTCCGCCGCATCCGGCCAAGCCGGGCCGTTCTTACACGCCTCTTATCCCCTTGACGGCATTCTGGGCCGTAACGATTTCGTATCAGACGGGGGTAGTGGTGAGCGCAGGCGCTGTGGCGTGGACGCCTCCGACATGGGAGGAGATCGTCAGCGAGCACTCCACGAGGGTGTTCCGGCTGGCGTACCGCTTGACCGGAAACCGGCACGACGCCGAGGACCTGACCCAGGACGTGTTCATCCGCGTCTTCCGCTCGTTGTCGTCCTACAGCCCCGGCACGTTCGAGGGCTGGCTGCACCGGATCACCACCAACCTGTTCCTGGACCGCGCCCGCCGCAAGCAGCGCATCCGGTTCGACGCCCTGGCCGACGACGCCGCCGAGCGCCTCCAGGGCCGCGAGCCGACCCCGGCGCAGGCCTACGAGGACCGGCACCTGGACGCCGACATCCAGAAGGCGCTGGACTCGCTGGCCCCCGAGTACCGGGCCGCGGTGGTGCTGTGCGACATCGAGGGCCTGACCTACGAGGAGATCGCGGCGTCGCTGGGCGTCAAGCTCGGCACCGTGCGCTCGCGCATCCACCGGGGCCGCGCCCAGCTGCGCGCCGCCCTGGAGCACCGCCGCCCGGCCGAGTCGCCGGTGACGACGCTGACCTGACCCGGGTGACGACCGTCACACGTGACGGGTAAGTGATCACTGTCTACCCTCGGGCTCGTGGACATCGTCTTCGAGCGCCGCGGATCGGGCGCGCCGCTGGTGCTGCTGCACGGCATCGGCCACCGCTGGCAGGCGTGGGAACCGGTCCTGGACCGGCTGGCCGCCGAGCGCGACGTGATCGCGGTGGACCTGCCCGGGTTCGGGCTGTCCCCGCCACTGCCGGAGGGCACCCCCTACACGCTGGACGCCGCCGTCGAGGCGCTCGCCGCGACGTTCGCCGACCTCGGCGTGGAGCGCCCGCACATCGCGGGCAACTCGCTGGGCGGCCTGTTCGCGCTGGAAGCGGCAGACCGGGGCCTGGTCAGCTCGGCGACGGCGCTGAGCCCGGCTGGCTTCTTCAACGCGGCCGAACTGCGCTACGCGATGGCGGTCCTGCGCGCCTCCCGGCTCGGCGCGGGCGTCCCGGGCCTGGTGCTGAACCAGCTGGCCCGCTCCCCCCGCCGCCGCGCCGCGATGTTCGGCCTGCTCTACGGCCGCCCCGACCTGCTGGACGTGAAGTCGCTGCTGGGCGACGCGAAGGCGTTCCGCACCGCCCCGGGCTTCGAGCCGACCCTGCGAGCGGGCCGCAAGGTGCGCTTCCTGGGCGAATGCGCCGACGTGCCGGTGACGATCGCGTGGGGCACCAAGGACCGCGTGCTGCGCACGAGCCAGGCGGTCCGCGCCCAACGCCGCCTGCCGCACGCGCGCTTCGTCTGGATGGAGGGCTGCGGCCACGTCCCGATGGGCGACGACCCGGACCTGGTGGCGAAGGTGCTCCTGGAAGGCAGCGCCCACCCCCTACACCAGGACGCCGCCGCCTGAGATGGACGAGGCCGAGTACGCCCGGGCGTGGCTGGCCGAGGAGGGCGTGGTCGAGCGCGGCCCCGGCGTGTGGTTCGAGCCGCCGGACCGGGTGATGACCCCCGGCGAGGTAGCGCACGACTGGGCGCACGCCGCGATGAGCGGTTACGAGGAGGACCCGCGCGAGGCGCTGCGGGTGGCGTTCGGCCTACTGGACCTGCTGGACGAGTGGTGGGTGGCGGCCGAGATGGCGTCCGTCATCGGGCGACACCAGGACGACCGGGTGTTCTGGGAGGGTTACCGGCGCCGTCTCGACTCCCCCGCCGAGCCGAAGACGATCACCTACTCGTTGTGGGCGGAGTGGTTCGAGGACGCCGCGACCGTCGGGCGGGCCTTCGCCGAGGTCCTGGGCGACGACGCCGGGGACCTGGCGGCGATCCCGAACCGGGCCCGCTGGGTCCTGGAGGCTTCGGGCCCGGTCCCCTGGCCGCTGAAACACCCCGTCTACCGGGCGGCCGCCGAGCTCCCGGCGCTGCATATGCCGCTGTTCAAGGCGATCCGCGCCGGCTACCACGACGTGTACGGCGACCTGGAGCCCGGACCGGCCCTGGACCTGCTGGACGGCCTGAGCATCCCCGCCGACACGGAGCACCTCGCGCCGCTCCGCACCGCGCTGGCCGCAGGACACCGCAACCATCGCCACTCCCCGGAGGCGTGGCGGGCGGCTGCGCGATGAGTTCTGTCCTTCTGGTGGGTCTCTTTGGTTGAGATCTCGGGAGGCGAAGATGGGCAAGATCTATACCGCGGCGACCATGTCCCTGGACGGTTATATCTCCGGGCCGGGCGAGACCGGCTTCGATCACCTTTTCCGGTGGTTCTCCGGGGGTGATGTGGAGGTCCGCACGACCGATCCGAACCTCACCTTCCACCTGACCGAGCAGAGCGCGGCCGCGTTCCTGCCCTCCATCGAGGCGACCGGCGCGCTTGTGGTGGGGCGGCGGTTGTTCGATCTCACCGGTGGGTGGGGTGGGCGGCACACCATGGACAAGCCCGTCGTCGTGCTCACCCACCGCGTGCCCGACAAGCGGCCTGGGGGCGACGACGACTTCGTGTTCGTCACCGGGGGCATCGAGGAGGCCGTTGACACCGCGCGGCGGCTGGCCGGGGACCTGGACGTCGGGGTCAACGGCGGCGGCATCGCCAGCCAGTGCCTGGACGCGGGGCTGCTGGAGGAGATCCGCGTTTCCGTCGCGCCCGTGCTGCTGGGCGGCGGGGTGCCCTTCTTCGACGCGTTGAAGGGCGCCCCGGTCGAGTTGGAGGGGCCCGTGGACGTTGTCCGCGAGCCCCTCGTCACCCACCTGACCTACCGCGTCACTCCCAGCGGCGGCCGGTGAGGCGCTCGTACACCTCGATGTAGCGGGCGCGGGTCGCGTCCACGATCTCCTGCGGCACCTCCGGGCCGGGGGGCGTGCGGTCCCAGTCCAGGGTGCTGCTCCAGTCGCGGACGAACTGCTTGTCCAGCGCGTGTTGCGGGCGGCCCGGCTCCCACTGGTCGGCGGGCCAGAAGCGCGAGGAGTCGGAGGTCAGGACCTCGTCGCCCAGCGTCAGCGTGCCGTCGGCGGCGCGGCCGAACTCCAGCTTGGTGTCGGCGATGATGACGCCCCGCTCGGCGGCCAGCGCCGCGCCGCGCCGGTACACCTCCAGCGTGACCTCCTTGAGGCGGGCGGCGGTGTCGGCGCCGATCTCCTCGACCACGTCGGCGTAGGTGATGAACTCGTCGTGGCCCTCGGTCGCCTTGGTGGTCGGCGTGAAGATCGGCTCGGGCAGCTTGGACGCCTCGACCAGGCCCTCGGGAAGCGCGACGCCGGAGACGGTGCCGTTCTTCTCGTACTCCTTGAGGCCGAGCCCGGCCAGGTAGCCGCGCGCGATCCACTCGACCGGCAACATCGTGAGGCGCTTGCAGCGCACCGCGCGCCCGGCCCACTCCTCGGGCACGTCGGTGGCCGAGATGACGTGGTTCGGCACCACGTCGGCGAGCTGCTCGAACCACCACAACGAGAGCTGGGTGAGGATCTTCCCCTTGTCGGGGACGGGCGTGGGCAGCACCACGTCGTAGACGCTCACCCGGTCGGAGGCGACCAGGATCAGGTCGTCCCCGTCGGCGTACACGTCCCTGACCTTGCCCGAGTGGACCAGCTCCACCGTGTCTCCCTCACTGCCGCTCTCCGAACCGCGCCACGGCGGTCCTCGTGCAGGATGTTACGGGCAGTGTTTCTAGAGTCCCGGCCCAGGGGGGCTCGCCTGGCGGCTCGCCCCCTGACCGTGCCTTGGCGAGTGCCACATCGCTTCGCGATCTGTCCCGGCGGGGCTCGCCTTCGGCTTTGCCCCGCCGGGCCAGTTAGGCACTCGCGCGACGGCTGAGGTCTTTGAGAGACGGCTGAGGTTTTTGGGGCAGGTCCTAGGCCGTGCGCGTGCCGTTCGCGCGGCGGGTCACGGCGCGGGTCACCAGGTCGCGCAGTAGCGGGTTCACCACGTCGGGGCGCTCCATGATCGCCATGTGCCCGGCCCCGCGCACCACCTCCAGCCGCGCGTCCGGCACCCGGTCGGCGATCACCCGCTTGTGCGCCAGCGGGATCAGCCGGTCGTGCCGTCCCGCGAGCACCAGCGTCTCCACCTCCGACAGCGGGTGCAACGTCTCGCGCAGGTCGTAGTCGGCGAGGTCGGCGAGGAACGCCGCCAGCGTCCGGGACGGGCAGGCCGCGACCATCTGGTACACCGAGCGCACCAGCGCGGGGTCGCGGCGCGGGTCGGCGAACGCCATCCGGCCCACCAGCGGGGCGGTGAGCAGCGCGGTGAGCCGCCGCGCCGCGTCCAGCCGGCCCGGGTTGCGCAGCAGGACCGCCATCAGCCGGCCCAGGTAGGGCGCTCCGGCCTGGGCCAGCCGGGGCGGCAGGTGGAACACCGACTCCGCCAGGCACGCCGAGGTGTCGCACAGCGCGACGCCCACGATCCGGTCGCCGAACAGCTCGGGGTGGTGGGTGGCCAGCGCCATGATCGTGATGCCGCCCATGGAGTGCCCGGCCACGACCACCGGCGAGCCCGGCGGCGCGGTCGCCTCGATCACCGTCCGCAGGTCCTCGGCCAGCCGCGCCATGGTCGCGTCGCCGGGCTCGGTGGGCCCGGAGCGGCCGTGGCCCCGGTGGTCGTAGTAGACGGCGCGGCCGAGGTCGCGCAGCTCGGCGCGCTGGTAGTGCCAGGTGTCGAGGGTGACGGTGACGCCGTGCGCGAACACGATCGTCGGCGCGGACGGGTCGGGGTGCTCCTCCACCTCGACGTGCAGCGGGACGCCGCCCGCCCCGGTGACGGGGACGGGCTCGGCGCGCAGGGTGCCGACCGGTCCGGGGACGCGGTGGGCCGCGCGGCGGACGGCACGGCGGGCGCGGTACCGGCTCAGGCGGCCCTCGTGTTGCGCGCGCGTCCGGTCGTTTCGCGGAGACATTCGCTCACCACCTCGGGGAGGCTCGGGAGGGACATGGGGGCGGGCCCCGGAATGATGTCCAATTGCGCGCCGGGTATGACCGTGATGAGCATCCGCTTTGCGGCGGTGCGGGCCCGCGTCCCGGGCCCGCACCGCGCGGTCAGTTCCCGATCTCGGCGAGACCGTCCTTGATGACCACGTCGCCGCTGCTGGAGGTGGACTCGAAGACGAACGCGCCCGCGCCCTTCTCCCAGATGCGGGTGGTCACGTCCTGGCCCGGCAGCACCGGCTTGGAGAACCGCACCGCGAGCCGCTTCAGCCGCGCCGGGTCGCCGGCGGCGGCCGACTCGATCACCGCGCGGGACGTGAACGCCATCGTGCACAGGCCGTGCGCGATGATGCCGGGCAGCCCGGCCGACTTGGCGAACTCCTCGTCCAGGTGGATCGGCATCGGGTCGCCCGACGCCTTGGAGTAGCGGAAGGTCTGGTCCTCGTCCACGTGCTGGGTGACCTCGGCGAACGGGGTGCCGCCGCGCAGGTCGTCGGGGAAGCCGTGCGCCGGGGCCAGCTCGCCCACCGTCTCGCCCGCCTGGAAGCCGCGGAAGAACGACACCATCCACTGCTCGTTCACCAGGTCGCCGTCGTCGGCGCGGGTC
Source organism: Actinomadura hibisca NBRC 15177 (assembly GCF_001552635.1). Lineage (GTDB taxonomy): Bacteria > Actinomycetota > Actinomycetes > Streptosporangiales > Streptosporangiaceae > Spirillospora > Spirillospora hibisca. The sequence continues at coordinate 18,147 of NZ_BCRO01000096.1, forward strand.
TCCAGCTTGAGCGAGACCGTGGTGCCCGACGACTTGGAGGCGTAGCCGGTGACCATCGCGCGCGAGGTCAGCTTCATGCCGGGCGTGATCGGCCGGTGGAACACCATGTCCTGCTCGCCGTGCACGACGAACGGAATGAGGCTGTCGGGCACCACCTTGAACAGCGGACCGATCATCCCCTCGAAGACGGGCACGATCGCGAACACCGGCGGGGCCAGCTCGCCCGACAGGTAGCGGGGGTTCTCGTCGTTGGTGGCCTTGGCGTAGGCGACGGTGCGCTCGGCGTCGACCTCGAAGCCGAACGGGTCGCTCCACTCGCCCAGGTTCTGCTTGTTCATCTGCGGCTGGTCGCTCATGGTTCCTCCGGTGACGTCATCGGGAACATGCGTTCCCGACTGTTTTCTGGCAGGGGGCGGGTCAGGAGTACAGGCCCTTGGCCCAGCGGTAGTCGGCCTTACCCGCCGGGGAGCGCTTCACCTCGGGCACGAGGCGGATGTCGCGCGGCACCTTGTACCCGGCGAGGTCGGCGCGGCAGTGCGCGGCCAGCTCGTCGGCGGTGACCTCGGCGGTGGTGGAGACCACGGCCGCCACGCGCGAGCCCAGGCGCTCGTCGGGCACGGCCACCACCAGCGCGTCGTAGACGGCGGGGTGCCGCTTCAGCGCCGCCTCGACCTCCTCGACGAACACCTTCTCGCCGCCGGTGTTGATGACCAGCGAGCCGCGGCCGAGCAGCACGATCGAGCCGTCCTCGTCCACGCGGGCCATGTCGCCCTGCAACGCCCAGCGCGTGCCCTCGGCGTCGTGCACGAAGGTCTTGGCGGTCTTGGCCGCGTCGTTCCAGTAGCCGAGCGGGATGCGGCCGGTGCGGGCGAGCTGGCCGATCTCGCCGGAGCCGGGCGGGAGGCGGCGCAACGAGGCGTCGAGCACGGCCACGTCGTCGCCGCGCGGCAGGAAGCGCGGCGATCCGTCGGCGGCGGGCTCGACGGCCTGGCCGGACGCGCCGGTCTCCGAGCCGCCGAACGCGTCCAGCACCATCAGCATCGACGGGATCAGCTCGTGTAGCCGCGCCTTCACGTCGGGCGAGGTGGCCGCGCCGCCGGTGCCGATGGCGAGGATGTTCGACAGGTCGTACGCGCCGGGGTCCGCGGCCAGCGCGGCGGCGATCGGGCGCGCCATCACGTCGCCGACCAGCAGCATGACCTGGGCCTTCTCCTCGGCCGCGATCGACAACACCCGGGCGGTGTCGAAGCTGCGCCCGCACCACAACACCAGCGTGGAGCCGGAGGTCAGCGCGATCCACGCGACCCACATGCCCGCGCCGTGCATCATCGGCGCGCACACCATCGTGGTGAGGCCGCCGTCGAGCACCTTGGTGGACAGCTCCTCGGGCGAGGCGATCGGCTCGCCCAGCAGGTTGCCGCCGAACATGGCCGACATGAAGATGTCCTCCGAGCGCCACATGACGCCCTTCGGCAGGCCGGTCGTGCCGCCGGTGTAGAGCAGGTAGAGGTCGTCGCCGGAGCGCTCGTCGAAACCGCGCTCGGGGGACGCTTCCGCAAGGGCGTCCTCGTAGGGAAGGCCGTCCACCGGCGCGTCCGAGCCGTCCTCGATGACCAGCACGTGCCGCAGGTGCTTCAGTTCGCCGCGCGCGTCGCCCAGCCGCGCGATCAGCGAGCGTTCGCCGACCAGCGCGACCGACTCCGAGTCGCCGATGACGTGGGCCAGCTCGCCCGCGGTGTAGCGGTAGTTGACGTTCACCGGGACGGCGCGCAGCTTGTAGGCGCCGATCTGGGCCTCCAGCCACTCGGCGCGGTTGTAGGCCAAGACGGACACGTGGTCGCCCGCCTTCACCCCGGCGGCGGCCAGGTGGTGCGCGACGCGGTTGGCCCGCGCGTCCAGCTCGGCGTACGTCAGCCGCGCCTCCCCCGCGACCAGGGCGAGCTTGCCGGGCACGGCGTCGGCCACGATCTCGAACAGGTCGGCCAGGTTGAAGCTGCGGGACATCCGTCCTCCGAGGGGGCGTCACGGGGTCACGACGGCTAGAAACATACAAGCTTGACTGTTTCTAAGACAGGGCCTAGCGTCGCCGGAAACCGGAGGAGGCGCGAAACCCATGAGCAACCGGACCTTTGTCGTCGGGGTCGGCATGACCAAGTTCGAGAAGCCCGGCAGCCGGGAGTGGGACTACCCGGACATGGCCCGCGAGGCCGGGACGAAGGCGCTGGAGGACGCGGGCGTCTCCTACGACAAGATCCAGCAGGCGTACGTCGGCTACGTGTACGGCGAGTCCACCTCCGGGCAGCGCGCCGTCTACGAGCTGGGCATCACCGGCATCCCGGTCGTGAACGTCAACAACAACTGCTCGACCGGCTCCACCGCCCTGTTCCTGGCCCGCCAGGCGGTCAAGCACGGCGTCGTGGACTGCGCCCTCGCCCTCGGCTTCGAGAAGATGCAGAAGGGCTCGCTCGGCTCCACCTACGAGGACCGCGAGCAGCCGATGCTGAACCACCTGAAGGAGCTGTTCCCGCTCCACGAGTGGAAGGGCGAGCCGATCGCGCCGTACATGTTCGGCGCGGCGGGCCGCGAGCACATGGCGAAGTACGGCACCACGCCCGAGCAGTTCGCCAAGATCGGCTGGAAGAACCACAAGCACTCGGTGAACAACCCCTACGCCCAGTTCCAGGACGAGTACTCGCTGGACGACATCAAGGCGGCCCGCACCGTCTACGACCCGCTGACCAAGCTCCAGTGCTCGCCGACCTCCGACGGCTCCGGCGCCGCGATCATCGCGTCCGAGCGGTTCGTGGAGCAGCACGGCCTGTGGGACCGCGCCGTCGAGATCGCGGGCCAGGCAATGGTGACCGACACCAGCGAGACCTTCACGTCCAAGAGCGCGATCACGATCGTGGGCGCGAAGATGAGCGCGCTGGCCGCCCGTCAGGCCTACGACGAGGCGCAGCTCGGCGCGGACGAGGCGCAGGTCGTGGAGCTGCACGACTGCTTCTCCACCAACGAGCTGCTGACCTACGAGGCGCTCGGCCTGGCCGCCGAGGGCGAGGGCGGCAAGCTGGTGGACAGCGGCGACAACACCTACGGCGGGCGCTGGGTCGTCAACCCGTCCGGCGGCCTGATCTCCAAGGGCCACCCGCTGGGCGCGACGGGCCTCGCCCAGTGCTCGGAGCTGACCTGGCAGATCCGCGGCCAGGCCGACAAGCGCCAGGTCGAGAACGTGACCGGCGCGATCCAGCACAACATCGGCCTGGGCGGCGCGGCCGTCGTGACGGTCTACAAGGCCGCCCGCTAGCCCTCCCCGGCAGGCCAAGAGCCCCGGCGGCCACTCCCCCCGGCCGCCGGGGCCTCTTTCCGGCCACGAAGGGCTTCAAGCCCGTCCACCGCTTCTCAGGGACAGTCGCTCCCCGTCCAGGGGCAGATGTCCGGTTCGTAATCCGGAAGGGTTTTGATGAACGCGCCGTTGTCCTTGTAGCCCGGATTGATCCAACGGGCCGCGACCAAGACGGAGACCTTCTGGGCACCCGCCCTCCGCAGCGCCAGGGCCGCCGACTGCGCGTGTCCTCCCTTGGCCCACGTATCGTCCAGCAACAGCACATGCGAGCCTGACGGCAGCGCCTTCTCCATGACGAAGTGGTCCGCGTTCACGGCCCGCTTGTCGGTGGCCCGGTCAGCGGCCCGCAGCGGTGCTTCGACGCCGGGCGCGTGATCCTTCACGATGTGGTGGAAGGGGTGTTCGCCGGGCTTGGCCGGAAGCGAGGGAACCGACGTCCAGTGCGTGACCTCGGCGTTCGCGACCGCTTCCGAGCATCGGGCGTGTTTGAGCAAAGCGAAGATCATGAGCGTGGCCACCACGGAGTAGTGGGCCTCAAGCCTGCGCGGGGCCTTGTAACCGCGCATGATGTACCCCGACTGGGATCCTCTGACCGCGTAGGTGACCGGCGCGACCGCGTCCGCCAGCCCTCGGTGGACGCGGTGCTGATTGCACTCGTAACAGCACGGGTAACCGTCGACGGGCGTCGCGCAGATCCGGCAGGTGACCTGACTGCGCCACACCGGATTGCGCAGATATCCCCCAGCGGACGCGATCAGAGCCGCACGCAGCTGCCGTTCTACGACGGAACCGGCCATGTTCAGGCGGAGACCAGGCGCCGTAGGGCCGCTTCGATCGACGAGCCTGCACTGATCAGCCCGCCGATGATGTCCAGCACCTCGCGCAGTCCGCCCGCGACGTGAACGCCCGGCCGGCCGACCAAGGCCCTGGCCCATTCGTTGCGGTCCACGACCAGGTCCGTCAGGATGACCGGTCGTCCGTGCCCGACGGCGATGCGGGCCTGCGCTCGGGCACCGCTGTGCTCACCGGCCTCCACCACCACCGTCGCCAGCCCGTATCCCGACATGGTCGCGTTCCGCATGAGGAAGGTGTGCTTCTGCGGAGGCGCGTCGGGCCAGAACTGCGAGAGCAGCAGGCCGCGTTCGGCGATCTCCGCGTGCAGCTCACGGTTGGCGGCCGGGTAGACCTTGTTGATCCCGCTCGCGATGATCGCGACCGTGCGCCCACCGGCGTCGAGTGCCGCGCGGTGGGCGGCGGTGTCGATACCGGCGGCCAGGCCGGACAACACCGTCACCTTGTGGGCCGCCAACTCCGCGGCGATGCCCGCGGCGATGTCCAGGCCGCGATCGGACGCCTTGCGGGAGCCGACCACGGAGACGGCGTTGTCATGGGTGAACGACGCGCCGCGCGCGAAGAGGACCGGCGGCGCTTCGTGGACCTCCCGCAGACGAGCGGGATAAGCACCGTCGAGGACGGTGAGCATGTTGTCCCCTTGGTCCTCCCATCGGCGGATCTCCTGGGCGGCGGACTCCAAGGGGTCCGCTTCGCCCGGAGGGGCCATCAGGGCAGGAGGGACGAGGCTCTCCCAGACCGCGAGCGCACTGCCCGCCCCAAGGACCTCCGCCGTGATGTCACTCCAGCTCATCCCCGCGGGGCGCGCCTGGAGGAGCGCCACGAGCGCGGCGCGTTCCTCAAGGCTGACGGTGTCCATGGCATCAGAGTACGAGGGTGGTCTCTCCATCACCACTCCCCACCCCTCATTCGAACGTCAGTTCGAGTATGGCAGATGCCAGCGCCGATGAGCACGGCCTATGCCTTTTCAGGCGGCCCCGGCGGCCACTCTCCCCGGCCGCCGGGGCCTCTTTGTTGTCACGGTGCGGACAGGGCCTCCGTCGGGGGCAGGCGGGAGGCTCGGACGGCCGAGTACAGGCCCGCCAGCGCGCCGATCAGCAGCGTCGCCGCCACGCCGCCCGCCACCGCCCAGGGCGGCACCACCGCCGGCCAGCCCTGCGACAGCGCGTAGCCCGCCGTCACCGCGACGCCCAACAGCGCGCGCCCGGCGGCTCCCTCGGCCGTCACCGCCATGGCTCCCCGATCACCGGCGATTTCGTGACAGGTCAGTCACCCAAGGTAATCGCCGCGCCGGGAAAGGCGGCAAAGTCAGACCCGGATCAAACCTTCGGGCCGGACCGGATCGAGCCAGGTCAGACCGGGTCGGGGCCGGGCCAGCGTTCGGCGATCAGGCGCAGCCGGTCCTTGCTGCGCTGCCAGCGGGCGCGGGTCCGCTCGGGGGTCGTGGGGTGGATGAACATCAGCAGCCGCAGGCCCCGGACGGTCTCCAGCATCACGTACAGGTCGCCCCGGAACTCCGCGTCCGACACCCGGTCGCCCAGGAAGACCTCGCCCAGCTCCAGGATGCCCGCCGTGACGCCCCGCTCCAGCCGCGCCACGTGCTCGCGCAGGTCGGGGTCGGTGCGGGCGGCCACCCACAACTCCATCGACGCCTCGAACAGCGGGCCCTGGTGCGACTCCCACAGCAGGTCCAGGGCGTCGCCGATGGGGTCGGCCGAGGCGCGCAGCCGCTCCAGGTCCTGGCGCACGAACCGGTCGGCGCGCTTGCGGGCCAGGTGCTCCACGGCGGCCAGCACCAGGTCGTTCTTGGTCGGGAAGTGGTGCACCTGCGCGCCGCGCGACACCCCGGCCCGTTCCACCACGCGCGTGGTGGTCGTGCCGTGGTAGCCGTGCTCCACCAGGCACTCGACGGTCGCGTCGAGGAGGGCGCGGCGGGTCGCGGCGGTGCGCTCCTCCTGCGTGCGGCGGGGGCGGGCGGACGTCGGCATGCCCGCACCCTACCCAACAAACAAACAGTACGGGCTGTATGTCGTTTTCCCGGGGCGGCGCGGCCCGCCCGCTTGACAAGTGCTTGAAAAGTAAACTAGTCTCCGCCGTGTCGTTGAAAGTTCAAACACTACGGGAGCCACCATGACCGCCATCGCCACCGTCTCCCCGGAGCTGACCGCCGGGACCTGGAACATCGACCCCTCCCACTCCGAGGTCACCTTCGCCATCCGGCACCTGATGACCAAGGTGCGCGGCAGCTTCACCGAGTTCTCCGGCGCCGTGCAGATCGCCGAGACCCTGGCCGAGTCCACCGCGACCGCCGAGATCACGATGGCCTCCGTGGACACCCGCAACGCCGACCGCGACGCCCACGTGCGCACCTCCGACGTGCTGGACGTCGAGAACTTCCCGGTCATGACCTTCGCCACCAAGGGCGTGCGCGCCGAGGGCGGCGAGTACCTGGTGGACGGCGACCTGACCATCAAGGACGTCACCAAGCCGATCACCCTGGCCGTGGAGTTCAACGGCGTCGGCGAGGACCCCTGGGGCGGCTTCCGCGCCGGTTTCTCCGCCACCACCACGATCAACCGCAAGGACTGGGGCATCGAGTTCAACGTCCCGCTGAAGGGCGACAAGGCCCTGCTCGGCGACAAGGTGGACATCGCGCTGGAGATCCAGGCCGTCCGCTCCTGACCCGCCCCCGGGGCCTGTGCCGGACCCCGTAGCGCCAACGACGAAAGGGCCGTCCACACCCTGTGGACGGCCCTTCGCGCTGCTCAGAGCACAGCGTCACTCCTCGTCCGCCGCCAGCGGCAGCGTCAGCGCCAGGCACGCCCCCTTCGGGCTGTCCACCACCTGCAACGACCCGCCGTGCGTGTTGGCGATCTCGCGCGCGATGGCCAGCCCCAGGCCCGTGCCGCCCGCGCCCCGGCTGCGCGCGGTGTCCAGCCGCGTGAACCGCTCGAAGACCCGCTCCCGGTCGGCCGCCGGGATGCCCGGCCCGTCGTCGGTCACCTTCAGGAACGCCTCGTCCCCCGAGCGCCCGACCTCCACCAGGACGTCGCCCCCGGCGTACCGCCCGGCGTTGTCCAGCAGGTTGTTCAGCAGCCTGACCAGCTGCATCCGCACCCCGCGCACCGGCACCGGCTCCTCCGCCACCACCCGGACGCGCCCGCCGTCCCGGCGGTGTTCCACCTCCGCGCGCACCAGCGCCGCCAGGTCGACGTCCTCCCGCGCCGCCAGGCCGCCGGTGCCCAGCCGGGCCAGCAGCAGCAGGTCGGTGACGATCGACTCCAGCCGGTCGGTGTCGCGCAGCGCCGAGACGACCACCTCGGGCAGGTCGGTGTCGTCGGGGTGCATCGCCGCGTCCTCCAGGTTGGCGCGCAGGCCCGCGATCGGCGTGCGCAGCTCGTGGGAGGCGTCGGAGGCGAAGCGGCGCTGCTGGGCGACCGCGTGCTCCAGCCGGTCCAGGGTCTGGTTGGCGGTGCGGGCCAGCAGCGCGATCTCGTCCTGGCCGGGCGGTTGCGGCACCCGGCGGCTCAGGTCGCTGCCGCTGATCTCGGCGAGCTGGGCGCGGATCTCCTCCACCGGGCGCAACGTGCGGCCCACGATCCGCCAGGTGATCCACGCCACCAGCGCCGACAGCGCCAGCACCGCCGCCGCCAGCAGGATCTCCAGCAGCCCGGTGACCAGGTAGGACGGCAGCCGTCGGCCCGCGTAGACGACCACCGAGTCCGGCGCGGTGGTGACCCGGATCGCCTCCACCATCGTGCAGCGGTGGCCGGGCCCGCGGCCGGTGCACTCCACGACGTCCTGGACGCGCTTGTCGGGCGGCGGCCACAACCCGCTGAGCGGCGCGCGCCCGGCCGCGGCGGGCGTGGCGTCCAGCACGTGCCCCTGCGGGCCGACGACCTGGATCAGCAGCCGGCCGCCGGAGTCGTCGGGGATGGGCGTGGGCAGCGTGCCGTCGCGGACGCCGCCGCTGGTGCGGCGCGCGGCGAGCTGGGTCTCCTGGAGCAGCGCGGCGCTGGTGCTGGTGCGCACCGCGAAGTCCACGCCGACGGCGATCGCCCCGAACACCAGGGCCGCCAGCACGGCGGCCACCAGGGTGTCGCGCGCCCGGATCGACCGGGGCCGCAGCCGCATGGTCCCCTCCCCCGTCCGTGGTCCGCCCGGCCGCGCCGGCCGATCTCCATCACACAGTGTCACGATCCGGTGCGCGGCGGCGCGCCGGCACCTCAAAGTACCCACCGGTAACAAATCGGGCACCCGAAACCCGCCTCCGGGTTTCACCGCCGCCAGACGGGACATCCGTTCGGTGACACCCGCGGGCGGACAGGGACGGTCTACATGGGCAGGGACGTCACGGCGGTCACCATCAGCGGCGAGGACCGGCGGCGCTACCGCGACAAGGTGCGGCGCTGCCTGGACGTGCTGGCCAGGATGCTGGGCGAGTCGCAGTTCGAGTTCGAGCGCCCGCACATCGGGCTGGAGATCGAGCTGAACCTCGTCGACGCGCTGGGCGACCCGCTGATGCGCAACGCCGACGTGCTGAAGGCGATCGCCGACCCGGCGTGGGCGACCGAGCTCGGCCAGTTCAACCTGGAGATCAACATCCCGCCGCGCGAGCTGGGCGGCGAGGCCACCGGCGAGCTGGAGGCCGAGGTGCGCGGGCATCTGGACCACGCCGACCGGCGCGCCCAGGAGGTCGGCGGCAACCTGGTGATGATCGGCATCCTGCCGACGCTCCGCCGCTCCGACATCGGCGAGGAGACGTTGTCCTCTAACGCCCGCTACAAGATGCTGAACGACCAGATCTTCGCCGCGCGCGGCGAGGAGCTGCACATCGCCATCGACGGCGCCGAGCCGCTGCGCATGCACGCCGACAACATCACCCCCGAGGCGGCCTGCACCAGCGTGCAGTTCCACCTCCAGGTCAGCCCGGACGAGTTCGGCGCGTACTGGAACGCCGCCCAGGCCATCGCCGGGCCGCAGGTCGCGCTGGCGGCCAACTCGCCGTTCCTGTTCGGGCACCGGCTGCACCAGGAGACCCGGATCACGCTGTTCGAGCAGGCCACCGACACCCGGCCCGAGGAGCTGAAGTCGCAGGGCGTGCGGCCCCGGGTGTGGTTCGGCGAGCGCTGGATCACCTCGGTGTTCGACCTGTTCGAGGAGAACGCCCGCTACTTCCCGGCGCTGCTGCCGATCTGCGAGGACGAGGACCCGGTCGCGGTGCTGGACGACGGCGGCATCCCCAAGCTGGAGGAGCTGTCGCTGCACAACGGCACCGTCTACCGCTGGAACCGGCCGATCTACGCGGTGGTGAAGGGCCGCCCGCACCTGCGCGTGGAGAACCGGGTGCTGCCCGCCGGGCCCACGGTGGCCGACGTCGTCGCCAACGGCGCGTTCTACTACGGCCTGGTGCGGATGCTGGCGCAGGAGGAGCGGCCGATCTGGTCCCGGATGTCGTTCCAGACCGCCGCCGACAACCTGCACCGCGCCGCCCGCGACGGCCTGGACGCCACCCTGTACTGGCCGGGCCTCGGCGAGGTCCCGGCGGCCGAGCTGGTGTTGCGGCGGCTGCTGCCGCTCGCGCACGAGGGGCTGGAGCAGTGGGGCGTGGACGCCGCGCGCCGCGACCGGCTGCTCGGGATCATCGAGCGGCGCTGCGTCACCGGACGCACCGGGGCCGCGTGGCAGATCGAGACGGTCAACGCCATCGAGGAGTCGTTCGGCACGCCCCGGCACGAGGCCCTGCGGTTGATGACGCGCGGTTACACCGAGCGGATGCACGCCAACGAGCCGGTGCACACCTGGCCGATCGGCCCCTGACCCGTCCCCGGCCCCCTGCGGATCTTCCACACGCGATCCGCACAATTCGCGCCCAGAGCGCACGCACGGCCCGCCTACAGTCGGGCCTGTGACACGCATTCTGGTCGTCGAGGACGAACCCACCATCGCGCAGGCGGTGGCGGCGCGCCTGCGGGCCGAGGGCTTCACGGTCGAGACCGCCGCCGACGGCCCCGGCGCGGTCGCCGCCGCCCGCGCCGGGGAGCCGGACCTGATCGTCCTGGACGTCATGCTGCCCGGCTTCGACGGCCTGGAGGTGTGCCGCCGGGTGCAGGCCGAGCGGCCGGTGCCGGTGCTGATGCTGACCGCCCGCGACGACGAGACCGACATGCTGGTGGGCCTCGGCGTGGGCGCCGACGACTACATCACCAAGCCGTTCTCCATGCGCGAGCTGGTCGCGCGGACCCGCGCGGTGTTGCGCCGCGTGGACCGCTCGGCCGCCGCCGCGACCCCCGCCGAACCCGAGCGGGACGTGTGGCGGGCGGGCGGCGTGGAGATCGACCGGGCCGCGCGCCGGGTGCGGCGCGACGGCCGCGAGGTGCACCTGACGCCCACCGAGTTCGACCTGCTGGACTGCCTGGCCCGCCACCAGGGCACCGTGCTGACCCGCGCGGTGCTGCTGGAGCGGGTCTGGAACTGGGCCGACGCGTCCGGCACCCGCGTGGTGGACGGGCACGTCAAGGCGTTGCGCCGCAAACTGGGGGCCGGGCTGATCCGCACCGTGCACGGCGTCGGGTACAGCCTGGAGATGCCGTGAGGTTTTTCCACAGCCTGTGGAAAAGATGGCCGCGCCCGCTGGACCCGCTGCGCTCCATCAAGGTCAAGTTCGGCATCGTCACCGTCGTCACCATCATCACCGCGACCCTGCTGGTGTTGTGGGGCTACGTGCTGGGCTTCCGCGCCCGCCAGACGCTGCCCGCCGGAATACTGCTGTCGCTGGTGGTCACCCAGCTCATCGCGCACGGCATGACCGCGCCGCTGCGCGAGATGACCGCCGCCGCCCGCGCCATGGCGCGCGGCGACTACAGCCGCCGGGTGCGCGCCACCTCCCGCGACGAGGTCGGCGAGCTGGCGCACGCGTTCAACCGGATGGCCGCCGACCTCGCGGAGGTGGACCGGCAGCGCCGCGAGTTCGTCGCCAACGTGTCGCACGAGCTGCGCACGCCGATCAGCGCGTTGCAGGCGGTGCTGGAGAACGTCGCCGACGGCGTCACCCCGGCCACGCCCGAGGTGCTGGAGTCGGCCGTGCAGCAGACCGAGCGGCTGGGCCGCCTGGTCACCCAGCTCCTCGACCTGTCGCGCGCCGACGCGGGCGCGACCGGGCTCGACCTGGCCGAACTGGACGTCGCGCGGTTCGTCGGCGAGGTCGCCGCCGGGCTGCCCGGCGCGCGCGTCACCGCCGACGTCACGCCGGGGCTGCGCGCGCTCGCCGACCGCGACCGGCTGCACCAGGTGCTCGCCAACCTGCTCGACAACGCCGTCCGGCACGGCCCGCCGGACGGCCTGATCACCGTCACCGCCCGCCCGCAGGGCACCGGCGTGGTGCTGGAGGTCGCCGACGAGGGGCCGGGCATCCCGCCCGCCGAGCGCGCCCACGTCTTCCAGCGCTTCTCGCGCGGCTCGCACGCCGGGACGCCCGACGGCGGCACCGGCCTGGGGCTCGCCATCGCGCGCTGGGCCATCGACCTGCACGGCGGCGACATCCACGTCGTCGACTCCCCGCGCGGGTGCCGTATCCGCGTCGTCCTGCCCGGAGGTTCCGCATGACCGACCGCGTCCCCCTGCGCACCACCCTCGCCGTCCCCGCCCCGCCGCAGCCGCCGTTCGCCCGCCCGACGGGCCCGCCCCCGCCGCCGACCTGGCCGGAGCGGCTGTTCGCGGAGTGGAAGGAGCCGCGCCGGGCGTTCACACCGCTGCTGCTGGGCGGGGTGATCGCCGCCGGGGTGGCCGCCGCGGTCTTCTTCGGCGGGCTGGAGAAGGGCGGCCACCTGGGGCTGAACGTGCCGCTCACCGCGCTCGCCGTCGCGGCCGTGGTGCTGCCCGCCGCGTGGTCGGCGGGCCGGGTCGTCCGCAAGGGCAGGATCAACCGCACCGGCGTGCTGTTCGGCGTCCTGGCCCTGGCGCTGGCCGCGACCGCCGCCTACCGCGACGCGATCTGGCTGGTCGCGCTGACCACGGTGCTGGCGCTGCCGATCGCGTCCTACGCGGTGGCCGGGGGCCGGAGCTGGCTGGAGGTGCTCGGCGGCGGCCTCGCGCTGCCGCCCGCCCTGGGCCGCCTGGCTCCGTGGGCGGCGCGCGGCGTCGCCGCCTCGGCCAGCGCCGGGCGCGGCCGGGCCGTCCCGGTGCTGCGCACGGCGCTGATCGCGGGGGCGCTGCTGCTGGTGTTCGGCGTGCTGTTCGCGCAGGCGGACGCGGCGTTCAGCGACTTCGTCGGCGGCCTGTTCCCGGACGTGTCGCCGGGCCCCGGGGTGTTGCGGCTGATCCTGCTGGCCGGGACGTCCGCGCTGACGCTGGGCCTGGTCTTCCTCGCGTTCGCGCCCCCGCCGCTGCGCAAGCTGGCCCCGGCGCGGCCCGCGCCCGCCGGACGCTGGACGTGGGCGGTGCCGATCGCCGCGCTGGACCTGCTGTTCCTCGCGTTCTGCGCGATCCAGGCCAACGTCCTGCTCGCCTCCGACAAGGACAAGGTCCTCGCCTCGACGGGCCTCACCTACGCCGAGTACGCGCGGCAGGGCTTCTTCCAGCTCGTGATCGCGACCGTGCTGGTGCTGGCCGTGCTCGCCTACGCCGTCCGGCACGCGCCGCTCGCCTCGCGCGCCGACCGGACGACCGTGCGGGCGCTGCTCGGTGTGCTGTGCGCGTTCACGCTGGTCATCGTGGCCGTGGCGCTGCGCCGCCTGTACCTGTACGAGGAGACGTACGGGTGGACGCGGTTGCGGTTGTGGGTGCACGCGTTCGAACTGTGGCTCGGCCTGGTGGTGGTGCTGGTCGCGGCGGCGGGCCTGCGGCTGAAGGCGTCCTGGCTGCCCCACGCGGTCGCGGCGAGCGGCGCGGCGGGCCTGCTGGCGCTGGCGGCGCTGAACCCGGACGCGTTCATCGCCGAGCGCAACGTGGTGCGCTTCGAGGACACCGGCAAGATCGACCTGTACTACCTGCGCGACCTGTCGGCCGACGCGGCCCCCGCCCTGAGCCGCCTGCCGGAGCCGCAGCGCTCCTGCGCGCTGCGCGACATCGCCGCCCGGGTGACCGGCGACGAGCCGATGTGGGCGGCCAACCTGTCCCGCCACCACGCCCGCCAGATGGTGGAGCGCCGCCCGATCGCCCCGGCGGCGCAGACGCCCTGCTGACCCGGCCCGCCGGTGGTGCGCCCCCGAGCGCACCACCGGCGCCGCACGTCAGGGCCGGTCGCCCGCCCGTTCCACCGCGGCCATCGTCGCGGCCCCGCCCCAGCCGAGGATCTGGCCGGGCTTGTAGCGGCGCTCGACGCCGTGCTCGTTGGTGTCGCGGTGCGGCTTGACGACGACGAACCGGAAGCCCAGGTAGGCGTAGGTCTTCGGGTCCACCATGATCTCCGAGCGGATGTGGCCGTCGATCCGGTAGAGCGTGACCCCGCGCCGGCCGAGGATGTCGGCGGCCCGCGCCTCGAAGCGCACGCCCGGCTGCTTCGCCAGCGCCCCGTACAGAGCGGCGCGGGTCTTCAGCGGGAGCGGGACGTCGCGCATCATGATCTCGATGGTCTGGAAGGCGCGCTCGTCGGCGGCGACCGGCGCTCCCTCGGCCGCGACGCGGCGGCGGACCTCGGCGAGCATCGCCTGCGGGTCGGTCGGGAGTTTCACCAGCTCGGGGTAGGCGTAGGCGCCGAAACCGCCCGTGACCTCCAGGCGGCCCTCGAAGTACCGGGCGACCTTGGAACCGTCGGCCTTGCGCCACTCCTCGGTGGTCATGCGGCCGTCGGGCGGGCCGTTCAACGAGCCGCCGACCCCCTTGGACGAGGACGCCAGCACCGTCTTCACGTAACCCCACTGGCCGGGCCGCATCACGTCCGGCCCCTGCGCGACGGCGGTGCGGGCGGCGTTGTCGGCCAGGCTCGCCGCGCTCGCCACGGGGCCCAGCACCAGCGGCTTGGCGGGCTTGCCGGGCGTGCCGGGGCCGCTCAGGTCCATCGCCGGGACCGCCACGACACCGGCGGCCGCGACGGCGGTGAGCGCACCGGCCACCAGGAAGCGCCGCCGGGTCCGCCGGGCCGCACGCGGCTCGGGCCCGTCGGTGGCCACGACCAGCCGGGCCCGCAACCGGGCCTTGGCCTCGGGATCGTACGCGGCGGCCTCGGGCCGGGCCGCCCGCAGCAGGGTGATCTCGTCACGCGTCATGCCAGGGACTCCTCGCTGGTCAGCAGGGGGTTGACGCCGCCGAACGCGCCGCGCATCTTGGCGCGGATACGGTGCAGCCGGGACCGGACCGTGCCCAGCGGCACGCCGAGGGCGCGGGCGGCCTCCTCGTAGGACAGCTCCGCCCACGCGATGAGCAGCAGCAGCTCGCGGTCGTCGGGCGACAGCCGCGCCAGCGCCGCCGCCAGCTCCGGCCGCAGGCCCTGCGCGGCCACCCGGGCGTCGCTGCGCTCGTCGAACGACTCGGCGCGCGCGGGCCGCAGCCGCGCCAGCAACCGGCCGCGCCGCTGCTCGGAGCGCAGGTGGTCGCGGATCGCGAACGCCGCGATCCCGTACAACCACGGCCGCGCGTCGGGCCGGTCCAGGTCGTAGGAGGCGCGCTTGCGGAAGGCGGTCAGGAAGGTCTCGGCGACCACGTCCTCGGCCGCCGCCGCGCCCAGCCGCCGCGCCACGTACCGGTGGATCTCGTCGCCGTGCCGGTCGAACAGCTCGGCGAAGTGCTCGGGCCGGTGCAGCGAACTCCGCACCAGTTCCGCGTCGGACGCGGTCACCGGATCGTCTCCGTCGTCATCGGGTTCCTTCCGAGGGGGACCTTTCACCCCCTACTCGGCCGGCCCGCGCGACCGGGTTCCCTCAGCTGCGGCGGAAGTTGACGACTTCCCCGGAATCGCCGACCGCCTCCTTGGCGGCGGGCAGGATCTGCTCGCCCGGACGGTCGGCCAGCAGCGCCCGCGCGCGCAGCACGATCTCCAGGTCGAAGCGCAGGTCCGGGTCCAGGAGCTGGTCGCCGAACAGCTCCTCCAGCTGCCGCAGCCGGTAGCGGACGGTCTGCGGGTGGACGTGCAGCCGCATCGCGACCTCGTTGGCGTTGCGGCCCGACTGGAGCCAGGCCAGCAGCGTCTCGGCCAGCCGGTCCTGCTGGCTGGCGCGCAGGTGCGACAGCGGCGCCAGGCGCAGCGCCGCCAGCGAGGTGATCAGTTCCTCGTCCTGGAACAGGATCAGCGTGGACATGTGCTCCACGCTGCGGATCACCCCGGCGTCGGCCTCGATCACCCCGCGCTGCACCAGGCCGAGGGTCTTGCGGGCCCACTGCACCGACCGGGCGGCCTCGGCGACCGGCACGGTCGGGCCGACCACGGCCAGGGTGCCGCTGAGGGCGCGGTCGATCAGCTTGGCGCGGCCCGGCCCGTCGGGGTCGGGCACGATCAGGCTGGGGGTGCGGCGGGTGAGGTCGGCGAGGATGTCGGGCGGGAAGGCGGCCTGGCGGCCCTCCTGGCGGCCGAGCGCGACGGCGGCGACGGTGCGCGGCACCGGCCAGTGCGCGGCGGCGGCGAGGTCGGCGATGGCCTCGGGCGCGGCGGGCGGGTCGGCGAACAGCAGGTCCAGCAGCCGCCGGCGGCGGCGCTGCATCTCCCCGGCGACGGCGGCCTTGGCCTGCGCGAAGCCCTCGGCGGCCGCGGCGGCCAGCTCGTCCTGGAACATCATCAGCGCCTCGCCGACCGCGCCCAGCGTGCGCGGCGCGACCTCCAGCACCGAGGCTCCCTCGGCGATGCGCCGCCAGGCGACCATGCCGCCGACGCGCATCGCGGTCTGCATGGCGTCCAGGCTGCGCCCTTCGCCGGCCTCGCCGCGGCCGATGGCGCGGAAGAAGTCGGTGACCGAGGCGGGCTCGTGGCCGGAGTCGGCGACCCGGTCCACGAAGTAGTGCAGGACGCGCTCGACGGCCAGGCGCAGCGTGCCCGAGTAGGAGCCGTCGCCGGGCCGGTCGTACTCGCGGACCCGGGACTGGATCTCCTGGATCATGTCGTCGGCGACCTCGTCCAGGTGCGGGCGCATGTGATCGGCCAGCTCCCGGGGCAGGTCCGCCCAGGGCCGTCCGGCCGCCTCGTCTGCCACGTGGTCCCTCCCGGTTCCGTGCCCCTGCGTCGCGCGCCCAGCACAAGGGGTAATTGCTTACTTATGTGGCTCAAGAGTTAAAAATCATGACCCCTCGGAGCGCGGTGCGCAAAGTCTAGGTCGAGAAACGACCAGATTCGGTCGCCGGGGCTGACGAGTCTTCACAGCCCGCACGGGGTGGCCCCGCGTGGCGCGCGGTGCGACAGTGGAGGGCAGAGGCGGCCGCCTCCGGGCCGCCGCGCGGGAGGTCCCGATGCCGAACGCCACCCCTCCGGCGCGCCTGGCGGGCGCGGGCCGGGCCGCCGACGAGCGCTTCGGCGGCGCGGCGTTCCTGCGCAAGGCGATGCGGAAGGCGTTCCCGGACCACTGGAGCTTCCTGCTCGGCGAGATCGCGATGTACTCCTTCGTGATCATCCTGCTGACCGGCGTCTTCCTCACCCTGTTCTTCCGGCCGAGCATGACCGAGGTCGTCTACGACGGCTCCTACGTGCCGCTGCGCGGGGTGCGGATGAGCGAGGCGTACGCCTCGACGCTGCACCTCAGCTTCGAGGTGCGCGGCGGGCTGCTGATGCGGCAGATCCACCACTGGGCGACGATCGTCTTCCTGGGCGCGATCGTGATCCACCTGCTGCGCAACTTCTTCACCGGGGCGTTCCGCAAGCCGCGCGAGCTGAACTGGCTGATCGGGATCGTGCTGTTCATGCTCGTCATGGTGAACGGCCTGTTCGGCTACTCGCTGCCGGACGACCTGCTGTCGGGGACGGGGCTGCGGATCCTGGAAGGGGTGCTGCTGTCGCTGCCGGTGGTGGGCTCCTACGCGCTGATGTTCCTGTTCGGCGGGGAGTTCCCGGGCGACCTGATCATCCCGCGCCTGTACATGGTGCACGTGCTGTTGATCCCGGGCATCCTGCTGGCACTGATCCCGCTGCACGCCGTGGTGCTGACGTGGCGGCAGACGCACACCCAGTTCCCGGGCAAGGGCAGCACGAACCGGACGGTGCAGGGCGGCCCGTTCTTCCCGGTCTTCATCGGCAAGACAACGGCCTACTTCCTGTGGGTGTTCGGGGTGTGCGCGCTGCTGGCGGCCTTCTTCCAGATCAACCCGATCTGGCTGTTCGGCCCCTACGACCCGGGCGCGATCAGCGCGGGCTCGCAGCCCGACTGGTACATGGGCTGGCTGGAGGGCTCGCTGCGGATCATGCCCGCCTGGGAGATCACGGCCCTGGGCCACACCCTGCCGATGAACGTGATCGTCCCGGCCCTGGTGGTGCCCGGCCTGCTGTTCACGGGCCTGGCCGCCTACCCGTTCCTGGAACGCTGGGTGACGGGCGACCACGAGATCCACCACCTGCTGGACCGCCCCCGCGACGTCCCGGCGCGCACCGGCGTCGGCGCGGGCGGCGTGACCTTCTACGGGGTGTTGTGGGCGGCGGGCGGCAACGACGTGATCGCGCACAAGTTCCACATCCCGCTGTTCTGGACGACGTGGTTCTTCCGCTTCGCGATCATCCTGGGCCCGATCCTGGCGTTCATCATCGCCTACCGGATCTGCCTGGGCCTGCAACAACGCGACCGGGGCCTGGCGACCCACGGCCTGGAAACGGGCGTCATCCGGATGTCCCCCGAGGGCGGCTTTGCAGAGGTGGAACGCCACCTGCCCGCGAAGGAGATAGGCGCGATCACCGACCCTCGACCGCGCCCGGCGATCCCCTTGGGCCGACCGGAGCACCAAGGAGTGGAGTCCCCCGAAGCAAGGGGCCCACTACGCAAACTGCGGATAGCCCTGAACCGCCGCTTCATGGCAGACCTGGCCAAACCCCCACCCAACGGAGACCAGTCCCCCAGCCTACAAAAAGCCCTAGAAGACCAGTCCGAACACTGAGATCACTGCCCCACACGACCAACAACCCCGACCACCACACGGGGGTGCAGGGGGCGGAGCCCCCTGCCAGGGGCAGCGGGGGACAGAGTCCCAGCAGCACTTAATAAGCACGCAGGCGCAAAGCGCCTTCCGCTGTTGGGGG
>NZ_BCRO01000097.1 GCF_001552635.1 Actinomadura hibisca NBRC 15177
GGGGGTCTACACAGACCCACCCAACCCCAACCCCGTGCCCTACACCCAACCAACAACCCCGACCCCACGCGGGGTTGGCGTCACATCCCCAACAACCCCAGCCCGCGCGGGTTTTGCGCACCTTGACCTACAACCCCAGCCCCGTGCCCACCCATCCAACCTTGCCACAATATGGTGGCAAGATTAGGCCCTGGGACCCTGTGCGCCTTGATCGACCTGTCTCAGGATGACGGGGTGCCCCTCCCCCCAACGGCCCAGGACCGCGGCTCCGCCGGGACCGAATGGGCAGGTCTCCTGGTGGTGGCCGCGGCCGTCCTCCTCGGCCTCGGCACCCTCATGCCCGAGCAGACCCTGCGGTCGACGTCCGGCGCGATCTGCCGCCTGTTCATGCTGGACGGCTGCCCCCGACCCGAAGACGGCCCGGGAACCGACGGCCCGAGAGCCGACGCCAAGCCCGACCCCCCGTCCCCGCCCCCGCAGCCCACCGGCGCGTGCATGCTCAAGCAGCAGACCAAAGGCAAGGAGGCCGGGTTCCAGATCACTCTCTACACCAGGGACGACGGCACCCTCAGCAGCCAGACGATCAACTCCGACGGGTCGATCAACCTCAGCGAGAAGGTGTCCGGCAAGAACGGCTTCGCGCTCGACTTCAAGATCGACCTGGGCCAGGACGCCAAGGGCGGTGGCGGGATCGGCGCAGGAGGCGCCTTCAACTACCGCTGGGTCGACGAGAGCGCGGCGCAGTTCAACTTCCCGAACCAGGCGGTGCGCGACGAGTACCTGCGCCGCACGGACGAGGTGGTCAAAGCGCTCCTCTTCGGCGGCGACAAGGCCGTGCTGCGCTATCTCCAGGAACGCGGGGTCTCGCCGTGGCGGATGGGGGACGCGAAGTTCGTGATCGCCGATGACATGAAGGACATGGGCGTCACCTACACCCGCAACTACACCAGCGGCAACGAGGCGTTCCTCAAGGCGTCGGTCTCGGCGGGCCCGTACAGCGCCGCGTTCGGCTACACCGAGAAGCAGGGCTTCAAGGGTGTGGAGACGTACGTGGACCCGAAGGACCCCAGCAAGAACACCACCACCTACAGCTACCAGTCGGGCAAGGCGTTCTCGCTGTCGGTCGGCCTGTCCGGCGATCCGTGGAGCGCCAACGGGGGCTCCGGCGCGGGGAAATGGAAGGCAGGCGTCGGCGCGGGCCCCGAGTACGAGAAGGCATGGGACGACTCCTCCTCCTGGAAGATCGTCTACGACGCCGCGGGCAATCCGGTGAAGCTCGTGATCAGCAAGACGAGCGACGAGGACCTGAACCTCACCACCACGGCCGGTCCGGGCGGCAAGCGGCTGCCGGTGGGCCGCGGGCCGCACGGGATGAAGACCCCCACGTGGGCCATGGGCGCGGACGGCTCCTACGCGCACGCCGAGGGAAGCGGCCGCCAGCAGGTGACCGAGACCACCGTCCCGCTGAACGGGGACAGGGACGTGGCCGAGCTGCTGCGGCAGGGGAACATCATGTCCGTCGTCGGCGGCGACCAGGCCAAGGTGCGGGCCGCCCGCGAACGGCTGGCGGCCCTGCTCCGCGACAACTCCTCGACGACCGTGCGCGTCTACGACAAGGTCACCGACAAGGACGGCGTCGACGTCAGCGTCCGGGCCTTCGGGGTCAAGGTCGGCGGCTACAAGGACCAGAAGGTCACGCAGACGTTCCAGCTCGTGAACGCCTTCTACATCGACTCCCGCAATGGCGACCGCATCCCGTGGACCAACTGCACGGGCGGTCCGCCCCTGGCCCCGACCCCGGCCGGAGGTGGATGATCATGAGCGCCCGCCCTCTCCTGGCGAAGCTACTGATCGCCACAGCCGTACTTGCCGGATGCGCCCCGACCGGCCGCGACCCGGCCACCCCCATGACCGAGTACCAAGGCAACGGACTACGGGTGAAGCACCCCGCGGCCTGGAAACCGCTGAGCCCCCGCCTCAACGACTCGGCCGCGTTCGAGGTCGGCGTCGGCCGCCCCACCGCCCCCGGCGCCGACGTCCTCCTGGACGTCATCGTGCAGGGAGCCCCCTACTCGCTGGGGATGATGGTCGATGACTGGACGCGGGTCAACGCCGCGCAGTCCGGCTTCACCGTCGTGGACCGCCGCCGGACCGAGATCGACGGGCGGCAGGCGCAGATCGTCAGGACGCGCTACGACCTGGCGCTGGGGAACGGACGCACGGAGCGGATCCACCAGGTCGACGTCTTCCTGGAGCTCGGCCGCGACCGCCTCGCCGACGTCCGAACGCTCTCGGTCGGATCCGAGCGCCGCCAGATCTCCGACGAGATCGTCTCCTCGGTCCGGGCCGCCTGATGGCACGCGGCCCACTCCCCAAGGGCGGACCGCTGGCCGGCGTCGGCGTCGCGCTGGCCGCCTTCCTGGTGCCGCTCGCGGTGATCCGCGAGGGGCTCGGACTGCCCAGTCTCGGCCCCACTCAGCTGGTCAACGACCTGTCCGTCATTGCGCTGGCCCCCTGGCTGGCGCAGTGCGTCCTGGCGGCGGCCGCTCTGGGCATCCATCAGGGGACGGATCCGGCCGACCGGGACGCGGGACCGCTCGGCAGGCGCAGCGTGCGCGCGATGGCCGTCACCGCCGCCGTCCTGCTGCTGTCGGTCCCCACGCTGTTCGCCGTCGCCGTGACCGCCCGGCCGAGCGGGATCGGGGTGGTGCGGACGGTGGCGGCCACGTTGGTCGCGCTGGCGCTCGGCATCGGCCTCGGCCGGCTTTCGGCGCGCGGCGCCTTCTGGCGGGCGGCCACGATCACGGTCGCGGCGGCGTTCGGCGGAGCGCTCGCGGCCCGCGCGATCCTGCTGTTGATCATGGTGCCCGAGGTGGACGTCCTCCCCGTCGCCGCCCCCACCGGCGAGGTGCTGGCCGCCTTCGACCGGCTGGCCCGGTGGAGTCCCGTCGTGCTCGGCGCGACCGCGGCGCCCGCCGTGCTGCTCGGTGGCCGGCGGCTGCCGCGCGGCGGGCGGCTCCTGGCCGTCGCGGCGCTGCCGGCGCTGCTGTACGCCGTGGCCACGGCGGTCTCGATGATCCTGACCGGCCCCTCCCTCCCGGCACCGGCCGAACTGCGGGCCTTCGCCTGGTTCGCGGCCGGCGGCCTGCTCGGCGCCGCGCCGCTGCTCGCCCGCCGACGCCGCTCCACCGAACCCCGATGACCGCGGCCGACGATTCCCTCCGACCAATCCCCCTTCCAGCGGTTATGTGCCGTAAGGTCCGCCCTGTGGCTACCCTTCTGCTGGTCGAGGACGACGAGTACGTCAGGCATGCGCTGCTGCGGGAGCTGAGCACCTTCGGGCACGCCGTCCGCAGTGCCGGGCGGGCGCTGGACGCGCTGCGCGAGGTCGCCGCCAACGCGCCCGACGTCGTGATCCTCGATCTGGGGCTGCCCGATCTCGACGGCGGCGAGGCGCTCAAGATGTTGCGCGCGGTGTCCCAGGTGCCGGTGATCGTCGCGACCGCCCGGGACGACGAGCAGGAGGTCATCCGGCTGCTGCGCGCCGGGGCCGACGACTACGTCGTCAAGCCGTTCTCCGCCGGGCACCTCAACGCCCGCATCGAGGCGCGGCTACGCCGCGTCCCCACGCCCCGGCTGCGGGAGGAGCTCGTCGTGGGCGGGCTCCGCGTGGACGTGGACCGGCGCGAGGCGAGCATGGACGGCGTGCCGTTGCGGCTGTCGCGGCGCGAGTTCGACCTGCTGGCCTTCCTGGCCCGCAACGCCGGGCGGGTGGTGCGCCGCCGGGAGATCCTCACGGAGGTCTGGCAGCAGCCCTACGGCGACGACCAGACCATCGACGTGCACCTGTCGTGGTTGCGCCGCAAGTTCGGGGAGAGCGCCCGCGCCCCCCGCTACCTGCACACCGTCCGCGGCGTGGGTTTCATGCTGACCGAACCGGGCCCGGAGCACCCTTGACCACCCTTGGAACGGGCCACCCCTAGTACTCGTAGATCTCCACCAGCGGCGCGTGGGCGTGCCACGTCGCGAACACTGCCGACCCGTGCTGCCCGTCCGCCAGGTCCACGCGCAGCCAGTTGGACTTCCGCCACACCGTCGCCTTGTACCCGCTGGCCGGGCTCGTGGAGATCAGCCGGGCCGACGTGCGGCCGATCGCCAGCGTCACCCGCCCGTGCCGCACGGTGTAGGTCCGGATCTGCTCGCCCGCCGACGCCCCGCCCGACGGCGCCCCGCCCGCCGGCGTCCCGGCCGACGGGGCGCCCGCCGGCGCCGTCCGCTTCGGCGACGTCGAAGGGGACGGCGAAGCCGAAGTCCGCCGCGGGCTCGGCGTGCCCGCCGGACGCGACCTCCCCGGCGACGGCGCCGGAGCGGCGCTCACCGACGGCGGCCGGCCCTGGTGCACCGGTATCCCCGCCGACAGCTCGGGGGACGTCGCGGCCGTGCTGCGCACCGCGTCGCTCACCCCGGTCCAGCTGATCGCGACGCCCGCGGCCGTCGTGATGACCCAGACAGCGGCGAACCCGACCTTCGACCTCATGGGCGGACATTATCGCCGTTGCTGTTATTTTCGCTCCTCGAAACCAGGCACGTGTCCTGGAGGGGGGCAGTGTGAGGGGTTCGCTGGCGCGGGTCGCGACGGCCGTCACGGCGATGGTGGCGCTGTCGTTCATCATCCCGCTCGGCCTGCTGAACGGGCAGATGGCGCGGGACCGGGCCCTGGGGGCCGCCGACCGGCAGGCGGCGTCGCTCATCCCGGTGCTGACGGTGACGCGGGAACCGGCGACGTTGCGCGACGCGCTCGGTTCCACCAGCGCCGGGGAGAACGGGCGGCTGGCCCTCCACCTGCCCGACGGCACCGTGCTCGGCACCTCCCACGCCACGCCCGACGCGCTGGCCACGGCCCGGCGGCAGAACCGCACGTTCCCCGCGCCCGCGCGCGGCGGCACCGCGCTGCTCGCGCCGGTGCTGCTGGACGGCGGGCGGCTGGTGGTGATCGAGGCGTTCGTGCCGGAGGCGGAGCTGAGCCGCGGGGTGGCCAAGTCGTGGCTGATCCTGACCGTGGTCGCGCTGGCGCTGGCGCTGGTCGCGGTCGCGATGGCCGACCGGCTGGCCACCCGGGTCGTGCGGTCGGCCGACCAGCTCGCCGGGGCGGTGACGCGCGTGGCGGGCGGCGACCTGACGGCGCGCGTGCGGCCGCACGGCCCGGCCGAGCTGCGCGCCGCCGGGGAGGCGTTCAACCACATGGCCGACCAGCTCGCCCGGCTGCTGGTCGCCGAGCGCGAGACCGTCGCCGACCTGTCCCACCGGCTGCGCACCCCGCTCACCGCGCTCCGCGTCAACCTCGACGGCCTGGCCGGGCACCCCGGCGACCCCGGGCGGATCGCGCAGAGCCGCGACGCCCTCACCCGCCTGGAGGAGGCCGTGAACGGGATCATCGCGACGGCCCGCCACCCCTCCACCATGACGAGCCCGCTCACCACCCCCGCCACGCCCAACGCGTCCGCCCCACCGGCCGCCCGGCCGCCCGGCCAGACCTGCGACGCCGCCGCCCTCGCCCGCGACCGCATGGAGTTCTGGTCCGCGCTCGCCGAAGACCAGGACCGCGCGTGGCAGCTCACCCTCCCCGAAGGCCCCGCCCCGGTCCCGGTCGCGGAGGCGGAGCTGGGCGCGGTCCTCGACGCCCTGCTCGGCAACACCTTCCGGCACACCCCGCCCGGCACGGCCCTCTCCCTCACCGTCCACCGCGGCCGCTACTCCACCGGGCTGCTGTTCGGGGACGCGGGGCCGGGCATCCCCGATCCCGAGGCCGCGCTGCGGCGCGGGGCGAGCAGCGCGGGCTCCACCGGGCTCGGCCTGGACATCGCCCGCCGCCTCGCCGAGTCCACCGGCGGCTCGTTGCAGATCGGCACCTCGCCGCTGGGCGGCGCGCAGATCGGCGTCTGGCTGCGCACGACCCCCGTGCCGCAGCCGCGCCGCCGCTGAGGGGGCACGGGGCGAGCACTGCGGGGGCGCGGGGGGCGGGCTCTGATGGTTCACCAATGAGAGTCTTAAGAGGTCTTGAAGACCCGGTTCCTCCTGCTTTCCGGGGCCTAACGTCTCGCTCACCCCCGAAGATCAAAGGCAGGAGTTCCCCCATGAAGCAGCCGACCGCACTCCGGCGGACCACGGCGCTGACGGCCGCCGGCGTCGCGTCGTTCGCGGGCCTCGCGCTGGCCGCCTCCCCCGCCTTCGCCCACGGCTCGGTGCAGTACCCGGTGAGCCGCGTGCTGGCCTGCTACCAGGAGAACCCCGAGTCGCCGAAGTCCGCCGCCTGCAAGGCCGCCGTCGCCGCCGGCGGGACCCAGCCGTTCTACGACTGGAACGGCGTCCGCCTCGGCGACGTCGCGGGCCGCCACAAGCAGCGCATCCCGAACGGCAAGCTGTGCAGCGCGGGCGACCCCACCTTCCGCGGCCTGGACCTGGCCCGCACCGACTGGCCCACCACCAAGGTCGCCGCGAACGCCACGCTCACCTTCCAGTACCGGGTCACCGCCCAGCACCAGGGCGGCTTCGAGTTCTACATCACCAAGAACGGCTACAACCCCGCCAAGCCGCTGTCGTGGTCGGACCTGGAGGACAAGCCGTTCCTCACCAAGAGCGGCCCGGTGGCCTCCAACGGCCTGTACACCTTCACCGGCAAGCTGCCCGCGGGCAAGACGGGCCGCCACCTCATCTACGCGATCTGGGAGCGGACCGACAGCCCCGAGTCGTTCTACTCCTGCTCCGACATCGCGGTCGGCGGCAAGGGCGGCGCGGTGACGCCCGTGCCCAAGCCGAGCCAGCCCGCCAAGCCCGGCCAGCCGGCGAAGCCGGGGCAGCCCGCCAAGCCGGGCAAGCCCGGCACCAAGCCGACCGACGCCGCGTGCGCGCCGCTGGTTCCGGCCTCCAGCGCGCACCACAACCACGGCACGACCACGCTGAACAGCACCCCCGCCTCGGGCAACTCGCCCGACGAGGGCAGCGCCCTGGGCACCGGCATGATGACCGGCGTGGCGGGCCTGGTCCTCGGCGGCGGCGCGGGCCTCCTGCTGACCGGCCGCCGTCGCCGCGTCCGCGACAACGCCTGACACCTACCGTCCGCTCCGCCACCGGGACCGCCGCGCACGCGGTCCCGGCGGCGCGGGCCAGGGCCTTCGGAAGACACATGCCGCCCATCGCACGCCACCGCAACCACGGCCGCCGCCGACGCAACGCCGGACTCCTCCGGCGCGCGTCCGGGCGGCACCGCCTCACCTCGGCCCTCCTCCGCCTCACCTCGGCCGTCCCCCGCCTCACCTCGGCCGTCCTCCGGCTCCGGCCGGGCGCCGCCCGGTCCGACGCGGGGATCCCCTGGCCCGCTCGGGGACTGCCCTACTTCCTGACCGCCGCGGTGCTGATGGTGCTCGGCCCGGCGACGGTGCTGACCCTGCTGCCCCTGCCCGGGAGCACGCTCCAGGCGACCTACGCCAAGGTCAACGACTGGGGCACCGGCTACACCGCCCAGTACACGATCACCAACACCGGCGACCGGACGCAGCAGGGCTGGCGGTTGTCCTTCGACCTGCCGCCCGGCGCCCGCGTGACGAACCTGCTGAACGGCCGGCACGACACCTCCGGCGACCGCGTGACCGTCCGCGACCGGGGCTGGAACCGGGACGTCCCGGGCGGCCGGTCGGTCACCGTCACCTTCACGGTGGACAGCGCGGCGGGCGGCGGCGACCCGTCCGGCTGCACGATCAACGGCAGGGTCTGCGCCCTCCCGGGGAACGTTCCAGGAGCCACGACGAGCCAGCGCTGGCCCGCGATGTTCGGCGCGACGGAGCCGATCCGTTGACGGGCCCCGACGCGCCGTCGTCCCGGCTCGCCAAACCGGAGCCCGCGCCCATGACGGCCTCCCCCTGGTTCCGCCCCCGCTCCTGGTCCTGGTCTGAGCCCCGGACCGGTCGGCGGCCTCCCCTCCCGGACGCCCGTCCCGCGCAGCCGCGCGTCGCACCGCCCGCGCGGTCGGCCTCATCGCGGACGGTCTGAGAACGCGAGAACCCGGTCCGGCGCACGCACGCGCGCCGGACCGGGTTCCCCGCGTTTCAGCGCCGGTACAGGTTCAGCTTGTCCTCGCCGATGCGCTCGCGCATCGCCGGGTCGTCCACGCCCTGGCCCTCGGCCGTCGCGCCGCACAGGATCGCGACCTTGCCGATGTGCCGGTTGGTCTGCACCGCGCGGGTCGCCTCGCCCGACTGCTCCAGCGGGAACACCTTGGACAGCGTCGGGTGGATCATGCCCAGCGAGATGAGCCGGTTGGTCTGCACGGCCTCGTGGTAGTTGAAGCCGTGCGAGCCGATGATGCTCTTCAGCCGCATCCACAGGAAGCGGTTGTCGTACTCGTGCTTGTAGCCGGTGGAGGAGCCGCAGGTCACGACCTTGCCGCCGCGCTTGGCGACGTACACCGACGAGCCGAAGGTCTCCCGGCCCAGGTACTCGAACACGATGCCCGGGTCCTCGCCGACCAGCCGCCGGATCGCCTCGCCCAGCACCCGGCCCGCCTTGGGGTGGCGCAGGCCCTGCTCGCCGAGGTTCAGCTCGTTGCGGTTGATGACGTGGTCGCAGCCCTGCGCGCGCACCAGGTCGGCCTTCGCCTCGGAGGAGACCACGCCGACCGGGATGCCGCCGCCGTTCTTGACGAGCTGGGTCGCGTAGGAGCCGAGGCCGCCGGTCGCGCCCCAGATCAGCACCACGTCGCCCTGCTTCATCTGCGCCCCGTGGGGGCCGACCAGCATCCGGTAGGCGGTGGCCGCGCACAGCGTGTTGGACCCGGCCTCCTCCCAGGTCAGGTGGGCGGGCTTGCGGATGAGCTGGTTGGCCTTGACGATGCAGTACTCGCCCATCGACCCGAAGTTGGTCTCGAAGCCCCAGGCGAGCTGGGTGTCGCTCATCATGCCGTCGTCGTAGGAGCCGTGGTCCTCCTCGTCCACGTAGAACGGGGAGATGACGACGCGGTCGCCGGCCTTCCACTTCTTCACGCCCGCGCCGGTGCGCACCACCACGCCCGAGCCGTCGGAGCCGAGGACGTGGTAGGGCAGGTCGTGCCGGGCGCCGTACCAGCCCTGGCGGCCGAACTTCTCCAGGAACGCGAACGTGGGGACCGGCTCGAAGATCGCCGACCAGACGGTGTTGAAGTTGATCGCGGCCGACATCACCGCGACCACGCACTCGTCGGGCGCGAGCTCGGGCATGTCGACCTCGCCGACGTGCAGGGAGCGGCGCACGTCCTTGTCGGTCTGCCCCTCGAAGATGCCCACCTCGTCCTTGCGGGTGTGGGCGGCGCGGAAGCGCGTGGGCAGGTCGATGTCCAGGAGTTCCTGCTCGCTCGCCCCGTTGCGGGCGGCGTCGAGCAGGGCGTCGGACTGGGCCATGGATCTCCTCCGGTGGAGCGTGCTGTCGTGGGCGGGCCCTCAGCGGGCCGTGGTGACTACGGGCCGGCCGCCCCGTCCTTCGGACGCTGTCGCACCTGCGGCCTTGAACTGCCCCGCCAGTTGCCCCTCCAGGTGCGCGGCCATGACCTCGACGCCCGGGGGGTCCAGCAGGTTCAGGTGGTGCACCCCGGGGATCGTGACGATCTCCAGGGCGGAGCAGAGCTCGCCGAAACCGTTGGTCCCGTCGAGCACGTAGCGGGCGTCGCGCACCGCCCAGGGGGTCTCCTCGGGGGCGTAGTAAAGAATGACACGTCCGTCATAACGGGCGGGCCGGTACGCCTCCAGGGAGCGGGTGTCCTGGTGGGAGGTGAGCTGGTGGTGCAGCGCCGCGGGCGGGATCAGCTCCGCCAGCGGCGCGGCCCGCTCCATCACCAGCGCGAACTGCGTCTCCTCGTCCAGCCCGGACAGCTCCTCGTAGGTGAGGCTGATGTCCAGGCCGTAGGTCTCGTTGACGTAGGCGGTGAACGCCGAGAACCGGCGCGCCAGGGTGTCGGACTCGTCCTCCACCGGCAGCGGCAGGCCCGCGTCGAACAGCGCCACGAACTCGACCTCGCGCCCGGCGGCGGTGAGCTGCCGCGCGGTCTCGTAGGCGAGCACCCCGCCGAACGACCAGCCGCCGAGCCGGAACGCGCCCTCGGGCTGCGCCGCGACCAGCGCCTCGACGTAGCGGGCGGCGCGCTCCTCCACCGGCGGCGCGTCCTCGAACCGCTCCAGCCCGTACACCGGCTGGTCGGGGCCGAGCAGCGCGACGAGCTGCCGGTAGCAGGCGGTGGTGCCGCCCGCCGGGTGCGCGATGAAGATCGGGCGGCGGTCGCCGGTGGTCTTCAGCGGCCGGACGGTCTGCCGCGCGGCCTCCTCGTCGGCGGCGCGGATGTGCTCGGCGACGTGCTCGGCGGTCGGCACCTCCAGCAGCGCGCCCCGCGTCACCTCGCCGCCCATCTCGGCGACGAAGCGCCCCACGACCTGGTCGGCCTGCTCGTCGGTGCCGCCCAGCTCGGTGAAGAAGTCGGCGACGACGCTCACCCGGTCGAGCCCGAGCACGTCCTCGAAGATCCGCACGGCGAGGCGCTCGGCGTCGTCGCGCGGCATCACGTACCCGGCCTCGGCGTTGGACACCGCGCTCTGGTGCGGCGCGGGCGCGGCGGCGAGGCCCAGCTCCTCGGCGGCCCACGCCTCGAAGACGTTGACGCTCGCGCCCTGGAGCAGCACCGAGGCGGGCACCGTCAGCCCGAGGTCGTGCTCGACGCCGCTCTTGATCCGGACCGCGACCAGCGAGTCCAGGCCGAGGTCGGTGAGCGGGACGGCCGGGTCGAGCCGGGCCGGGTCGAAGCCGAGCACGGCCGCGATCCGGTAGCGGACCTGCGCGGCGATCGCGCGGCGCGCGGCGGCCGGGTCGAGCTTGCGGACCTGCTCGATGCCGGGCCAGTCGCCCGCCTCCTCGGCGCCCTGCGCGTCGGCGGCCTCGGTGAGCGCCGCGAAGTAGGGCATGCGCTTGATCTCGGGGAACAGGCCCACGGCCGCTGCCGGGTCGAAGCGCAACACGCCGGTCGCCGCGCGGCCGGACGCCAGCAGCGCTTCGAGCGCCTCGGCGCCCTCGGCCGGGGAGATCGGCTCGATGACGGCGACCCGCAGGTCGGCCGCGCCGCCGACCTGCGACCAGGTGCCCCAGTTGACGGTGGCGCCGGTCTTCCCGTGCGCGCGCCGGGACGCGACCAGCGCGTCGAGCGCGGCGTTGGCGGCGGCGTAGGCGGCCTGGCCGGGCGAGCCCAGCAGCGCCGCGGCTGAGGAGTGCACCACGAACCAGTCGAGGTCGGCGTCCCAGGTGGCCGCGCTGAGCCGCCGCGCGCCCTCCACCTTGGCCGACCAGACGCGGTGCAGGTCGGCGGGGCCGAGGTCGGTGAGCAGCTTGTCGTCGATGGCGCCCGCGCCGTGCAGCACGCCGCGCAGCGGCACGCCGCCCTTCCGCGCGGCATCGACGGCGCGTTCGGCGACGCCCGCCTCGGCGATGTCGCCGAGCACGAGGTCGACGTCCACGCCGCTCTCGCGCAGCCGGTTGACAACCTTCTCGGCGTCGGGCCCGGGACCGGAGCGGCCGACCAGCACGATGCGGCCCGCGCCGCGCGCGGCCAGCAGCTCGGCGGTGACCAGGCCGATGCCGCCGTAACCGCCGGTCAGCACGTACGCGCCGCCGCGCCGGACGACGCGTTGCGCCTTGGTGAAGGTGGGAAGCTCGGCCTGCGCGAGGCGCGCGACGCGGCGCACGCCGCCGCGCCAGGCGACCTCGCGGGCGTCGCCGTCGCCGAGCAGCTCGGTGACCAGGTCGGCGGCGTCGTCGGTGTCCACGAGCGTGGCGCGCTGCACGGTGCGCTCGAACGCGAGCACGCGCGTGATCGCGCGGATGTGCGCCTGCCCGGGGTTGCCCGCCTCGCCGTCGAGCACCGGCAGCGCGGAACGTGTGGCGACCCACAGGCGCGGGCCGTCCGGCGTCACCAGGCTGATCTTGGCGACGGCCAGGACCAGGTCCTCGTCCTCCAGGCCGGGGCCGGGGATCACCACGACGCCGACGGGGGTCTCGGTGATGTCGGGGTCGGGTCCGGCGGCCTGCCGCAGGACGATGTGGCCGTGCCCTTCGAGGTCGGCGGCGACGGCGTCGGCGAACGGGTCGCCGTCCTCGGCGATCAGCAGCCACGCGGCCTCGGTGAGCGCGGGCTCGGGGATGCCGGGAGGTCGGTCGGGGTCGGTTGGTTGGGGAAGACACTGCTCGTCCCAGACCAGTTCGACGGCCTTGTCCGCCAGCGGCACCGGCACGTCCGCCCGCTCCACCCGCCGCAACACCACGTCCACGACCTCGACGAGGATCTCGCCGTCCGTGCCGACGATCTGGAGCGCGCCCGTCGGCCCGTCCTCGCCCTGCACCACCTCGGCGCGCACGTGCCCGCCCCGGTGCGTCGGCCCATGCACGCGCAGGCCGCCGACCGTCTCGGCCAGCCAGGTGCCCGCGCCCGCGACCGTCTCGGCCTCGGCCGACAACACCGCCAGCGCGCGGTCCAGGACCTCCGGGTGCACCCGGTAGTGGCGGCTGCCGCGCTCGGCCCCGGCGACCTCGGTGGCCGCGCCGGTCAGCGGCGCGGGGGCGCGCTGCCCGGCGGCCGGGGCGGGGTCCGCGCCGACGTCGGCGCTGGCCAGGCGCGCCCAGGCGCCCGCCGGGGTCAGCGCGTGGATCTCCACGCGCTGCTCGTCCTCGGTGTAGGTGGTGGTGACGGTGGTGTGCTCGGCGAGCGCGAGCGGCCGCTCGATCCACAGGCTGTTGACGCGCACGTCGTCGGTGCCGAGCGCTTCGGCCCCGGCCGCCAGCGCCATTTCGGCGAACGCGGCGACCGGCAGCGCGGCCAGCCCGTGCACGCGCGGCGTCCAGGGAAGGGAAGCGGTGCCGACGTCGGCGCGCCAGGCGTGCCGCTCCTCGCCGGGCAGCTCGACATGCGCGCCGAGCAGCGGGTGCTCGTCACGGCCGCCGCCGCGCTTGCGGGCCTCGACCCAGTGGCGCTCGTGCCGCCAGGGCGCGGACGGCACGTCGATGATCTCCCCTTCGGCGGGGACGGCGATCGGGTGCCCGTGCGCGGCCAGCGCGGCGAGCTGCGCGTGGAAGGTCAGCGCGTCGTCGGTCTCCTGGCCCTTGGGGGCGCGCTTGAGCGTGTGGGTGACCAGCGCGCCGGTGCCGTCGAGGGTCTCGCCGACCGCGTGCGCGAGGATCGGGTGCGCGTTGATCTCGACGAACGTGCGGTGCCCGTCCTCGGCCGCCGCCGCGACGGCGTCGGTGAGGCGCACGGGGCTGCGCAGGTTCGTCGCCCAGTAGTCGGCGTCCAGGAGCGCGTCGCCGTCGAGCGCGCGCGGGTCGTCCAGCGCGGTGGTGTAGAGCACGATGCCGTCGGCCAGCGGGGTGCCGCGCTCCAGGCCGACGTCGGCGAGCTGCTCGCGCAGGTCGGGCAGCAGCGGGTCGACCTGCGGGGAGTGCCCGGCGCCCTCGGCCTGCACCATGCGGGCGAGGCGGCCCTCGGCCTCGGCGCGTTCCACGATGACGGCGATCTGGTCGGCGTCGCCGGTGACCACCGTCTGCTTGGGCGAGGAGTGGACGGCCGCGTACACCTCGGGCAGGTCGTGGCCGAGCCGGGCGACCTCCTCGGCGGACGCGCCCAGCACCGCCATCGCGCCGCCGCCGATGAGCTGCGTGAGCAGCCGGGACCGGCGGCAGATGACCTTGACGCCGTCCTCCAGCGTGAGGGCCCCGGCGACCACGGCGGCGGCGATCTCGCCCATCGAGTGGCCGATCACCGCGCCGGGCGTGACGCCGTAGGACTTCCACATCCGCGCCAGGCCGATCTGGATGGCGAACAGCACCGGCATGACGGCGGCGGGCCCGCCCTCGATCTTGCCGCCGTCCTCCAGCAGCGCCCACAGCTCGGGGCCGCCCTCCTCGGCGAACAGCGCGTCCAGGTCGTCGATGGCCTCGGCGAAGGCGGGCTCCTCCTCCAACAGCCGCTGCGCCATGCCCGGCCGCTGCGCGCCGTACCCGGAGAACACCCACACCGGACGGCCCGGGACGCCCACGGCGGTGCCGGTCACCACGCCCGCGTGCGGGCGGCCCTCGGCGAGCGCGGTCAGGCCGTCGACCAGCCCGGCGCGGTCGCGGGCGGCGACGGCGGCGCGGGCCCGGCCGCGC
>NZ_BCRO01000098.1 GCF_001552635.1 Actinomadura hibisca NBRC 15177
CCCCGGTGGCCGGGGTAGCTGGGCATGTTCGGGCCCGGGGTTGAGGTAGTTGATCACGCGCGGAGTGCGGGATTGGGGTAGTTGCGCGGGAGCGCGGGTTGAGGTTGTTGCGCGGGAGCGCGGATTGGGGTTGTTGCGCGGAGTGCGGGTTGAGGTTGTTGCTTGAGCGCGGAGGGCTGGGTTGAGGTAGTTGATCACGTGTGGGGCACGGGGCGAGGTCGGCGTGATGGTGTGGGCGCGCGGCTGAGGCTGTTGGTCACGTGTGGGTCGCAGGGCTGGGGTTGTTGGTCATGTGTCGCACACGGGGCTGAGCCTGTTGGTCACTTGTCAAGCATCGGACTAAGGCTGCTGATCACATGTCACACACAGGCTAAGGCCGCTGGTCACATATGAAAGCTCGGCATGACCTGACCAGGCGTCAGCCCCTCCCCATGGGGTAGGACGCGATCATGGCTGCTCAACGTGCTCGTCGGGCCTCTCGGGGCACCCTTGCCAAGACCTCGCTGGCCGTCACCGCCGCCGCTACGGCTGGCGGGGTCGCCACCCGGCCGGACTCCTCCTGGTACGAGTCCCTGAACAAGCCCTCCTGGCAGCCGCCCCCGCCCGTCTTCGGGCTTGTCTGGACGCCCTTGTACGGGCTCATCGCCTGGGCGGGCGCGCGGGCCCTGGACTCCTCCGCCACCTCCGGCGAGCGGGCTGGTCTGCGGCGGGCGTTCGGCTGGAACCTCGCCCTCAACGCCGCCTGGACGCCCCTGTTCTTCACCGCGCGTGCGCCGCGTGCCGCCTTGGTCGAGGTCTTGGCCCTGAACGCCGCCAACGTCCTTCTCGTGCGCCGGGCTTGGCGGGCGGATCGGCGTGCGGCGGTCTTGCTCGCGCCCTACCTGGGCTGGACCGCCTTCGCCACGGCCCTCAACACCGCCATCGTTCGTCGTAACCCGCGCGGCTGACGGCTTCTCGGCGAGAAGGCCCGCCGCTCAGGGAGCCCTGAGAGCCCTGAGAGCCCTGAGAGCCCTGAGAGCTCTGAGAGTTCAGGGAGCGGCGGGCCTCGAAGCCAGCTAGGCCGTCACGCCTTCTGCGTCTCCGGTACCAGGCCGCGCGTTTTCATCGCGTGCAGCACCAGGTCGATCAGCACCTTCTTGCACGAGGCCAGGCTGCGGGCGTCGCACAACATCACCGGGACGTCGGGGCCCAGGTTCAGGGCCATCTGGATCTCCGTCAGGTCGAACTGCTGCGCGCCCTCGAAGCAGTTCACCGCCACCACGAACGGGGTGCCCCGGCGCTCGAAGTAGTCCACCGACGGGAAGCAGTCCGACAGGCGGCGCGTGTCCGCGAGCACCACCGCGCCCAGGGCCCCCAGCGCCACCTCGTCCCACATGAACCAGAACCGTTCCTGGCCCGGGGTCCCGAACAGGTAGAGGACGTACTCCTCCTGCATCGTGATGCGGCCGAAGTCCATCGCCACCGTGGTCGTCTTCTTCTTCTCCACGCCGGAGACGTCGTCCACGCCGATGCTCTCGTCGGTGAGGATCTCCTCGGTCCGCAGCGGCCTGGTCTCCGAGACCGTGCCGACCATGGTGGTCTTGCCGACGCCGAAGCCGCCCGCGATAACGATCTTCACAGCCGTGGGCAGCCGGCGGCCGTCAGAGCGCCCGGAGACCATCGATCACCGCCTTGTAGAGCCTGATGTCGTGCATGTCCGCCTCGGGTTCGGGCTCCTGCATCGTGATGAAGCCCTTGTCGAGCAGGTCCCCGAGCAGGACCCGCACGGTGGCGACCGGGAGGTCGAGAAGGCCGGTCAGCTCGGCGACCGAGGTGACCGACTGGCACAGGCGCACGATCGCCAGGTGCTCGGGGCCGAGGCCGATGGCGGTGTCGGGTTCGGGACCGGCCGCGACCACCAGGGTGATCAGGTCGAACCTGCCGCGGGTCGGCTCGATCCGGCCGCTGGTCATCACGTAGGGGCGCACCATCGGGCCCACGTGCTCGTCCAGGAGGCGTTCGGGCGGGTACTCCTGCTGGGGCCGCTCGGGCCACTGTGCTGGATCCTCCGGCGGCATCATGACAGGGGGCGCTCCCCGGTCTCGGTGCGCGACGGCGTGGACAGGTGGTGGCCCATGCTGGTGACCAGCATCGCCATCTCGTAGGCGATCAGGCCCACATCGGCCTCCTCGTCCGACAGCACGGCCAGGCACGCGCCCTTGCCCGCCACCGAGACCAGCATGAACGCCGACTGCATCTCCACGATCGTCTGCCGGACCGGGCCGCCGCCGAAGCGGGTCCCCGCGCCCTTGGCCAGGCTCTGGATGCCCGCCGCCACCGCCGCCAGGTGCTCGCCGTCGTCCTGCGACATGGCCGCCGAGGAGGCCATCAGCAGGCCGTCGGCCGACAGGACGACCGCGTGCCGCGCGTGCGGCAGCCGGTTGACCAGGTCGTCCAGCAACCAGCTCAGATCGGCCGCCGAACCCGCCTTCTGCATCACTGCTCGTCCTCGCCTTCTGCTTCGTTGCCCAGGGCTTGTGCCTCGCTCCGGCCGCGCCGGGTGCCACGCTGGTAGGAGCCCATGATCCGCTGGATCTCCGCGGGCGAGCGGGCCGGGCCGCCCGGCTCGTCGGCGGGCTCGCCGGCGGCCGGCTTCTCGTCGGCGCGCAGCGGCGGGGCCAGGTTCGCCTGCGGCACCCGGACGGGCAGCCCGGACGGGGTGCTGGGGACTTCGGGCACGGTGGGCTGGTCCTCCTCGGCGGGGTCGGGCTGCGCGACGCGGCGCGTCGGCGCGTCGGCCTCCGTCCGGTGCCGGACGGGGCGCGAACGCGGGAACGGGACGGTCGCCGACGCCGGCAGCGGGCGCGGCCGGCGCGGTTCCCGCGGCGTCTCGACCGTCTTTCCGGGACGCCGTTCCGGGCGCGTGACGGGGCCGTCCGCGAGCGGTCGCCGTACGTCATCGGGAGTGGCCGCACCGCTCACGACCTGGGCGAACCTTCCGCGCAGGACGGTCCACGCCGCGCCGACCCACCGTGCGGTCAGTGGCAGCGGCGCCACGTCCTCCGTCCGCACACCGGGGTTGCGGAAACGCATTACGAATCGCCCCAACAATTGTCATGGTGCCTGCGATGCGCGGTGCTTTGACCAGTATGCGAGACACGGGCGGCGGGGGTTGCTGCGCACGGCGATATTTCTGGTTCGCGCACCGCAGAACCTTACCAACGCGATCAAAGCCGCTCAAGGTGAATGGTTTACCGGAAAGCTCTCACCAGGTAACGGAGGCGTGATGTGGCGTAATTCACGTCGCGGAAACGCGTCCCCCGGAGTCGGCGAGGTGGAGGGCGGCCAGGACGGCGGCCCGGACGATGGCGACGGGGCGGTAAAGGTCCTTGTCGTGCCACAGCGGCGGCTTGTCCGAATCCAGGTCACCGCTCAGCACCGCCGACCGCAGCAGCGCGGCGCCCTGCGCGACGGCGTCGGCGGCCTCCGCCGGGACGTTCCGAGCCAGCAGGAGCAACTGCAACGCGTAAGCGGTCTCCTCGGCGGTCCCGCCGAAATCCCCCCAGGAGCCGTCGGCGTTCTGGGTGGCCAGTATCCAGCGGACCGCGCGCGCCACCGACGTCGCAGAGGCGGGACCGCCGAATTCGTCCAGCGCGAGCGCGGCGGAGAACGTCGCGTAATACGGGGAGGCGTGCCAGCGGTCGTGCCAGCGGCCGTCGTCCTGCTGCTGGGTGCGGAGCCAGGAAGCGGCCTTGTCCGCGGATGTGGCGTAACGCGCGGCGTTCGCGCCGCCTCCCGTATCGGCCAGATAGTGGCCGAACGCCTCCAGAACATGCGCGTTGGTGGTAATCGAGCGGCCGTTCTCGCCCCGCCAGGTGCAGAAATGCGTCGCGGTCTCGTATTTCCACAACAGGTCGGGCGGATGGGGCACGCCCAGCAGGGACAGCGCGTACA
This sequence comes from Actinomadura hibisca NBRC 15177, assembly GCF_001552635.1. Taxonomy (GTDB): domain Bacteria; phylum Actinomycetota; class Actinomycetes; order Streptosporangiales; family Streptosporangiaceae; genus Spirillospora; species Spirillospora hibisca. The sequence goes on from NZ_BCRO01000098.1 coordinate 3,934, forward strand.
GCAGTCCGGAGCTGCTGTCGGCGTCGTCGGGCAGCCCGGCCCCGCCCGGCACACCGGACGGGCCGAGGGACGCGCGCATCTCGGCGAGCAGGGCGGGCGGCACCGTGACCGGGACCCCGGCGCGGGCCAGCCAGCTCAGCACCCAGCCGCGCTCGAAGTTGGTGATCGGGACGGCGACGGGCACCGGCCCGCCGTGCTGCCGGACGGCCTCCTCCAGGTAGCGGCGGAGGGCGGCGGCCTCGGCGGGATCGGACGTCAGGTCCCCGATCCCGTCCGGACCGAGCCACGCGGCGGTCGCGGCGGGCGACGCGCCGATCGTCCGCGGCGCGTCGGGACCGGCCGGTCCGTCGCCGCCCACGGCCACCGAGGGGACGGAGGGCGCGCCGACGGCGGCCTCTCCCGCGATCTCCAGCGCGTGCAGCAACTTCTCCGGCAGCTCGGTGCCCAGTTCCAGCAGGTCGCCGACGACGGGCAGCAGCGCGCCGTCCATCCCGGCGGGCAGCGGCGGCGGGCCCGCCTCCGTCCAGTGCTCCAGCCCGGCCGGCGGGCGTTCCCGCATCCCGTCCAGCAGCCGCCCGATCCGGATGATCAGCGACGGGGCGATGTGCTCGATCGCGGGCATGTCCGGCAGCTCCAGCGGACCCGCGAGCGGACCGGCCAGGACCTCCAGCCCCCGGAGCGCGCACTTGACCAGCACGGCCGGTTCGACGGCGGTCTCCCCGGCGGCGACGGCCGAGAGCGCCGCCTCGGTCGCGCTCAACGTCGGGACCAGCGCGTATCCGGGAAGGGGCGGCCCCCAGGCGCCGTCGGAACGCTGGGTCTCCACCAGGAACCGCAACCGCTCGGCGTGGCCGGTCAGCCAGGGGGCCAGCGACACCAGGCGGCCGGTCTCGTACACCGAGGGCGAGGACCGGCCCCACGGCTCGGCCGTCAGCCCGGCCACGAGCCCGGCGGCCGCGTCGGCCGCGCCGGGGAAACCTGCGCTCGCGGGCGGTGCGGTCATGACGATGCCGGCGGAGTCCAGTGTCACAACGTGCTCCCGTGCTCGCCGTTGCCATGGAAAGCGGGCGGCGGACCGGCGTCGACTGGCATGCGAGAGGCCCCTCAGGACGAAGTGGAGGCCGGGAACCGGAGCAGGGAGGCTGCGGTTTCGACCGTCTACTACTCTTTAGGTGCTTTTGGGCTGCATGAGCGTTATGCGAGGATCTGGGGAAGTATCACATGGCGGAAAACTGCTAACAAGAGGTGCGGCGGTGGGAAATTAATACACCTCCAGGTGATCTCGATCACATTTCTGCGGCCATCTCACCAGCCGGGATTTCCTGACAGAAGAGGCGGCGGGCATGTCATCTCATCGGTAAGGACCGAAGGGTGCTCGGGCGCATTGTTCGGACACATCGCCGCCGAAAGAAAAAAGCCCGCCGGAGGAATTCCGGCGGGCTCGGTTTGCGGTCCGCGGGGCGGACCGCCTCAAGATGCTCAGGGTGCGGTGCGGTTCGCCTCCGGGTTGAGCGGCGTCGGCAGCAGCGTCGGCCACGAGCGCCGGGTCGAGACCTTGACCTTGCCGGTCACCGTCCGCGGCCCGCAGTGCGCGGTGACGGTGTAGGAACCGGGCCGCACGTCCTTCTTCAACGTCGCGACGCCGGTGCCGAAGTCGGCCATGCCGCCGAGCGTCACGTTCCCGGCGAACGCGGGCGAGGACGCCCAGTGCCGCTGCGCGCCCACCGCGCAGCCCGGCACCCGCAGCTCCACCCGCTGGCCCGGCTGCGCCACCTTCGGGGCGACGGTGACGTGCTTGGACGCCGAGGCCGTCGCCTCACCCGCGGCGGGAGCCACCAGGCCCGCCGTCACCAGGGCCGCTCCGAGGGCGGTGATGCTCAGCAGGCGCAAGGGGGACTCCTCGGTCAAACATGTAGGCGGTGTGACTTCCGGCACTTTAGTGGGTCGGGCTTGCCGACTCTAGAGATGTCACCAAACCGGGAAAAGTTGCCCTCAACGCCAAGAAAAGGCCGTCACGCCGCCGGTTCGGTCACCCGGACCGCCTCGGCGCGGGCCGTCCGCCGGGCCCGGCGACCGGCGCGCAGGCCGTCGGCCGTGAGCACCAGCAGCGCCGCCCACACCAGCGCGAAGCCCGCCCAGCGGCCGGCCGGCATCTCCTCGTGCTGCACCAGCAGGCCGATCAGGAACTGGAGGGACGGCGTCAGGTACTGGAGCATCCCGACGGTGCTCATCGGGATGCGGGTCGCCGCCGCGTTGAAGAGCATCAGCGGGATGGCCGTCACCACCCCGCCGCCCACCAGCAGCGCCACGTGCCCCGCGCCCTCGTGCCCGAAGGTGGCGCTCCCGTTGGCCTGGAGCAGCACCGCGAACGCCAGCGCGGGCAGGAACAGCACCGCGGTCTCGACCGCCAGGCTCTCCGCCGACGGCATGTCGGCGAACTTCTTGAGCAGCCCGTACGTGCCGAACGACACGGCCAGCAGCAGCGCCATCCAGGGGAGGCGGCCGTAGTCGAAGGTCAGCGCGACCACCGCGAGCCCGCCGAGGCCCACCGCGAGCCACTGCCCGCCGCGCAGCCGCTCCCGGAAGACCAGGACGCCGAAGAGCACGCTGATCAGCGGGTTGATGAAGTAGCCGAGCGACGCCTCGATGGTGTGGCCGGTGTTGACGGCGTAGATGTAGGTGCCCCAGTTGGCCGTGATGAGGACCGCGGCGGCCGTCAGCAGGCCGAGCCGCCTGCGGGTGAGCGCGCGGAGCCAGCCCCAGTGGCGGCGGACGGCCAGCATCGCGAGCACCGCCACCAGCGACCACATGATCCGGTGGGCGAGGATCTCGGTCGCCCCGGCCGGCTTCAGCAGGGGCCAGTACAGGGGGAACAGGCCCCAGAGCGCGTAGGCGGCGATGCCGAACAACATTCCGCGACGGTTCACCACGAGCGGCAATCTAGCAGGATGTAAGCAGCCAAAACAGATCATGCTGCTGACCGGGAGGACGGACCTACGCCCTATCCCGACGAGGCCGAGCCCGTCCGGGCGCCCCTGCCTGGTCCGCCGCTGAGCAAACCTGGGGCATAACGGCAGATTGTCGCCACTCCGTCACGGGTAGTGCCCAGGGGAGAGACGGTGCGATTTCCAGGGGGAGGAAACGCCATGACGACGCAGGAGAGCGGTCTCGTCGGCAAGCAGGTCGTCGGCGACGACGGGACGGAGATCGGCACGGTCTCCCAGATCGTGCACGCCGAAGGTTCCGGTGAGCCCGAATGGCTGGTGGTCAAGTCCGGCCCGTTCGGCATGCGGGAACGGGTGCTGCCGTACGCGGGCGCGCGCGGCTCGGGCGACACCATCAACGTCCCGATGAGCCGGGACTTGGTGAAGGACAGCCCGCAGGTCGATCTGGAGAACGGCTTGACCTCGCAGGACGAGACGACGCTCGTCGAGTACTACGACCGGGGCCCGCACGGGGCGCTGAAGTCCACCACGGCCAAGGCGTCCACGGCCGCGACCCCGATGGCGGCGGCGACCACTCCGCGAGCCACCGCGACGCCGCAGGCCGGGCCCCGCACGTCGGCCACCGGGGAGACCGCCCGCGCGCCCCGGCAGCAGGAGGACACGGACCGCCGTAGGGACGAGGTCGAGGTCACGCGCTACGAGGAACGGCTCAGCGTGTCCAAGCAGTCGGAGGAGGCGGGCCGCGTCCGGATCCGCAAGGTCGTGGAGAAGGAGGCGTACGAGCAGAGCGTCGGCGTCCTCACCGAGGACTTCGAGGTCATCCGCGAGCCCATCGAGAACGGCCGCGGCGAGCGGCACGAGCTGGCCGCCGACGAGCAGGAGATGATCCTCTACCGCGAGCGCCTGATGATCACCAAGGTGGTCGTGCCGGTCGAGCGCGTCCGGCTGCGCCGCAAGAGCGCCCAGACCCAGCAGACCGTCCGCGAGACGCTGGCCAAGGAGCGCATCGAGGTGGAGAAGGCCGACATCCCGTCCCAGCCGGCCCAGCAGCGGACCACCGCCGCCCAGCGGCGGTGACCGCCGGGCCCTCCGGCGCCCGCCGCGCCGGAGGGCCGCCGGGGTGCCGACCGGCCTCCCGGGCGCATAACCTGCAATCGTGTTCGGATTCGCGAAGACCGAGATGATCTCACCCGACCAGGCGCTCCCGGGCCGCGACGAGCCCATGCCCGTCCCGCCCCGCCACGAGGTGCTGGACGGCCCGCTGGCCCCGCCCTACCCCAACGGCGCCGAGATCGCCGAGTTCGCCCTCGGATGTTTCTGGGGCGCCGAGCGCAAGTTCTGGCAGACCCCGGGCATGTTGTCCACGAGCGTCGGCTACGAGGGCGGCTACACGCCCAACCCGACCTACGAAGAGGTGTGCGGCGGCCGCACGGGCCACACCGAGACGGTGCGCGTCGTCTACGACCCGGCGAAGGTGTCCTACGGCGACCTGCTGCGCGTCTTCTGGGAGTCGCACGACCCGACCCAGGGCATGCGCCAGGGCAACGACGTGGGCACCCAGTACCGCTCGGCGATCTTCACCCGCTCCACGGCGCAGCAGCAGGAGGCCGAGGCGTCCCGCGAGGCCTACCAGAAGGTGCTGACGGGCGCGGGCTACGGCCCGATCACGACCCAGATCACCCCGGCCACCGACTTCTACTTCGCCGAGGACTACCACCAGCAGTACCTGCACAAGGTGCCGAACGGCTACTGCGGCATCGGCGGCACGGGCCTCTCCTGCCCGATCGGCGTCGCCCCCGCCGAGTGACCTTCAAATGAATCAGCGCCGGTAAGGATCGATCAGTGACGCAGGGGTTCTCGCTTCCGCCAAAGCCCGCTCGGGGAAGCGGGGGCCTGCGGTGTACGAACGGGCCCTCGTGCGACCGGTCGACTCCAGGATGCCTAAGCTTGTGAGATCACGAAGATCTCGTTGCGCTTGTTGGACGCTCAACCCTTCGGCCTGTTCGTAGCGCAGGCGTCGTACGCGTCCAGTCATGGCTACTTCGTGGAGCGCGGAGACCCAACGCTCGTCGCGGTCTTCTGCTATCGCGAAGTCCGTGAGAACGCCCAAGACCCTGTTGGTTCTGTCGAGCCTGTTCCTGACCGTTTGCGCTTGTTGATGATAGGCGGTCAAGTTGAATCTGATCCAGCTGGAGACGTCCTGGTCAGGCTCGTATTCGGTGCCTCTGGCGTTCAGTTCGCGGTAGTACTCCCAAGTGTTCCCTGGTCGCCCCAGCCATGCCTCGATCGAGGAGAATTCCGGCGCCAAGACGCCTTCACGGGCAATGACGAGCGTCTGGAGTGAGCGTGACATACGGCCGTTGCCATCGCTCCAGGGATGGATCGAAACGAGATGCAGGTGGGCCATGGCCGCTCTGACCAGGGGATGAGAGCCATCGTCTGTCAACCATGCCACCAGTTCATCCATCAGTTCCGGCACTTCTTCGGCGTCAGGCGCAGTGTAAGCGGCGATGCTTCGGTCTCTGGGGTCGGTGACATATACCGGACCGCGCCGCCACTGGCCGGCAGGTTTGGAGACGGTGTGACGGTGCCCCTGTAGCATCCAGTGGAGCGCGTTCAGGAAGCCTTTGCTGTAAGCGAAATCTGCCACATCGTGGAGTGTCTGGATGTAGGTCATCATGTGCTGATAGGCAAGGGTCTCGTCGCGGTCGGCTTCCGATATATCGACATCGCGTTCCCCGTCCATCAGGTCGACGACATCGACCGTGGGCACCTGGAATCCCTCGATGGAGTTCGAAGCCGCCACTGCATCCGCGGTCAGGTATTTACGGAGACCGTCTGCCCATTTTGTTGGCACCTGGCGTATCTGAAGGCGCAGGGCCGTCCTCATCTGCTCGATCTCCTCTAGAACGAGGCGATCGAGGTCGGTGAGGTCAGGAGTCGGGAAGAGCATAAAATCAATAATATTGTGACGCAATCACTGCGTCAAGCCTCGCGGCCGTCGCGGCGTTTCGGTGCACGTTGCTCTATGTGTTGAAGTCGAGAACCCCCACCAGCGGTACCCGTACAAGGTGTCGAATCACTCTGCGGCACCGGTGGCACGGGCCTGAACTGTCCGATCAGCGCCACGGTGAGGCCGACGAATGAGACGGACGTGGATCCGGCGAAGTCGGTCAGGTGTTCATGGCCTGGTGGATCCAGTCCAGGGAGCCGGTGTTCAGGGCCTCTTCGGCCAGGCGCTTTGCGGTTTCGGTTTTTAGTTGGGCGAACGAGCTGTCTATCCACGGCTGGGTGTTCCGGTTGCCCTGGTCTCGGTACTCGATCGCCTGGATCAGGCATTCCAGTTTGTCGGCGTCTCGGGCGCAGCGGGACTCTGGGGTTTCCTGGGACTCGTATTCGGTCACGGTTTTCGTGACGAGCGCCGCTATCGGGGCGGGCAGGGCGCGTGTCTGGTCGGCGGTCACCTGTTCGTTGGGGGTCTTGGTCACGTAGGGCTTGGCCAGGTAGGGCAGGTCCGTCAGGCGCGTTTCCTGCGTGTCGTGGAAGAGGCTCAGGAAGGCCGCGCGTTCGGGGTTCGCTCCTTCCTGCGCGGCCAGGACGGCGGCGATGATCGCGGTGCGGAACGAGTGGTCGGCCACGCTCTCCGGGTCGGTGACGCCCGCCACCAGCCAGCCGGTCCGCTTGTAGCGCTTGAGCAGGCCGATCTCGTACAGGAAGTCCGCCAGTGGTTCGGTCATGGACTCACGCTAATGGGCGCGTCCCCGCCGTCATGATGGGCGGTATGGATGTCGGGTTGCGCGCGGAGCGCGTGTTCACGGTTGGTGAGGCGGATACCGCCGAGCGGGTTGGGAGTGGGGATCTCCCTGTTCTTGGGACGCCTCGGTTGCTCGCGTTTGCCGAGGCTGTCACCTTGCAGGTCCTTGCGGGGCGGTTGGGGGAGGGGGAGACCTCGGTCGGGACTCGGGTCGAGTTGGAGCATCGGGCCGCCAGTTTGGTGGGAGCCCGGGTTCGGGTTGTCGCTGAGTTGATCGAGGTTGACGGGCGACGGCTTGGGTTTCGGGTCACCGCTACCGATGAGGGGGGTGCCCTTGTCGGGTTCGGGCTTGTCGAGCGTGTTGTGGTGTCGGGGGAGAGGTTTCTTTCGCGGCTTCGGTAGGGGTTTTTCCTATGGGGGAACACGACAGGGCCCCCGCGCGTCGGGTGGACGCGCGAAGGCCCTGTGGGGTCGTGGTTCTCCGTCAGTACGGCAGGAGGCGTCCCGAAGGCGTCCTGAGGTCGATCGGGCTCGGTTGACGTGGCGGTTTCGGGCGCTTGATGAGCTGCTGCCGTGCCATGGTGATCATCTCCCCCGTCGAACCGGGTGTTCAAACCCGGGGATCGAGCCGATGTCCGCCTCTTTTCGTTCGACGCCGGGGTCGAACGCAAGGTTCCGCGAGCTTATGCGACAACCTCGGCCCGTTCGACCGAATTTGGGGAAGCCGGTCTTGCTTTGGGTGGCGGCGACGGCACGGAGGGTCCCGATCAGGAGACGACGTCGCGGCTTCGGAAGCGGCGGAACGCCAGCGCGAACAGGATCGCCGCGTACGCCACCGAGATCGCCGCGCCCTTCGCCATCCCCGTCCACTGGATCTGCGGCTGGAGCGCGTCCATCCACGAGTACATCCAGTGCGTGGGCAGGAAGTCGCGCCATGAGCCCAGGGCCGTCACCGCGTCCAGGATGTTGCTGACGATCACCAGGCCGACCGCGCCGCCCACCGCGCCCAGCGGCGAGTCGGTGGTGACCGACAGCAGGAACGCCAGCGCCGCCACCACGAGCTGGCTCACCAGGGCGTAGCCGATGATGATCCCCATCCGGCCGAGCGCCGTGCCGACCGCGACCTCGCCGCCGGTCGGCAGTTCCACCTCGCCCCAGCCGAACGCGACCGTGCCCGCCAGCAGCGACATCAGCGGCAGCACCAGCACCGCGACGGCCGCGTAGCCGAGCGCGACGATCAGTTTCTGCCGCAGCAGCCGGGCGCGCGGGACCGGGGCGGCCAGCAGGTAGCGCAGCGACGACCAGCCCGCCTCGCTCGCCACCGTGTCGCCGCAGAACAGCGCGACCGCCACCACCAGCAGGAAGCCCGTCGAGACGAACAGCGCGAACAGCGCGAAGTTCATCGCGCTCGCCGTCGCCACGTCCACCAGGCTCGGGAAGCCGTCCGGCTCCGGGTCGCCGCCGAGCTTGAACGCGGCGACCAGCACCCAGGGCAACACCAGCAGGATCGCGAACGCCACCAGCGTCCGGCGCCGCCGCCACTGCCGCACGACCTCCACGCGCAGCGGCAGCGTGCGGCGCACGTCGTAGCCGGGCGCGCCGCCGTCGGGGCGCGCGGCCCGGCCGCGGTCGCCGTTCAGGGTCGCGGTCATGGGGTCCCCTCGCCGATGATCTCCAGGAAGGCGTCCTCCAGTCGGCGGCCGGCCCCGGTGATCTCGGCCACCGGCCCGGCCGCGACCTGGTGGCCGCGGGACATGACGACCGCGTGCGTGCACGACTGCTCGACCTCGGCCAGCAGGTGGCTGGAGACGATCACGGTGCGGCCCGCCGCGGCGTACCGGACCAGCACCTCGCGCATCTCGCGGATCTGCGGCGGGTCCAGGCCGTTGGTCGGCTCGTCCAGCACCAGCAGGTCGGGCAGGCCGAGCATGGCCTGCGCGATGGCGAGGCGCTGCCGCATGCCCTGGGAGTAGGTGCGCACGGCCCGCTCCAGCGCCGCGCCCAGCCCGGCGATCTCCAGCGCCTCGTCCAGGTGCGCCTCGTCGGGGCGGCGGCCGATGGCCCGCCAGTACAGGTCGAGGTTGTCGCGGCCGGACAGGTGCGGCAGGAAGCCGGGGCCTTCGACGAACGAGCCCAGCCGCGACAACACCGGCGCGCCCGGCGTCACCCGGTGGCCGAAGATCCTGATCTCGCCCGCGTCGGGGAGGATCAGGCCCATCAGCATGCGCAGCGAGGTCGTCTTGCCCGCGCCGTTCGGCCCGAGCAGGCCGAGCACCTGGCCCTTCTCGACGCGGAACGACAGGTCCGACACCGCGCGGTGCCCGTTGCTGTACGCCTTGGTCAGGCCGGTGATCTGGAGCGGGACGTCGGCCAGTTCCGGATCGAACTCCGGTGTCGTGTCGCGGCGGCGACCTGTCAGCACGATGCCCGCCGCCACGGCCAGCGCCGCCAGCGGCAGCGCCCACACCCACGCGGGCAGCGGCGCGGCCTGCGTGCGCAACGCCGGGACGGTCGGGACCGTCAGCCCCGACACCGCCGCGACCTTGTAGGAGGCGGGCTTGGCGGGTGTCGCGAAGCCCATGTCGGTGGTGGTCAGCACCAGCCGCAGCCGGTGCCCCCGGTCGAACCGGTAGTCCATCGCGGGCAGCGTCACGGTGGCCTCGCCCGCCTTGGTGCGCAGCGGCGCGGCGATGCGGCGGGCGGGCGAGCCCTGCCCGGACGGCCCGACGTCGTAGAGCTTGGCGAACAGCGGGACGTCGCCGTCGCCGGTCACCTTGATCCGGACGGTGGCCGCGCCGGTGAGCTGGAGCGGCTCGCTCAGCGGCCGGGTGTCGAAGGTGGCGGCCTGGCCCGGCATGTCCACCGGGAACTGGCCGCCCAGCGCGCCGCCGCCCAGGTCGCCGAGGCTGCCGAGCGCGCCGAGGCCGGGCAGCGCCGAGATCGACGTGGGGGAGCCGCCCGCCGGGTTGTGGATCGTCTGCTCGCGGCCGGAGAGGGGCAGCGTGCGCGGGTTCGCGTTCAGGCCCGGGTAGGCGCCGGCGGTGGCGGGCTCGACGGTCACCTGCTGGGTGGAGGAGTCGATGCCGCCCGCCCGCGTCACGGTGAACGCCGGGTCGCCGCCGCCCTTGCTGTCCAGCCGCTGGTCGAAGAAGTCGCGGACCAGGCCGCGCAGCCGGGACGTCTCCTCCGCGCCGCCGTCGTGGCCGCCCTGGTACCAGACGGTCGAGACCGGCGCGCCGTTGCGGGCGATCGCGCGGGCGTTGGCGTCGCCCTGGTCCAGCGGGAACAACGAGTCGGACTGGCCCTGCACGATCAGCGCGGGCACCTTGATCTGGCCGGCGACCGCCGACGGGCTCGACCGCCGCAGGATCTCGATGGCGGCGGCGTCGGGCTTCCCGTTCTCGGCGACGCGCTGGTACATGTCGCAGAGCGACGGCAGGAACCGGCCGCAAGCGGTCTCGCCGGACTCGCTGGTGAAGAACAGCCCGGCCCACAACTTCTTGAACACGCCGTTGGCGGGGCCCGCGCCGGTCGCGTCGGGGAAGAACACCTGCGGCAGGTCGTTCCAGGTGATGCGCGGCGCGATGGCGTCCACGCGCCGGTCGTGCCCGGCGGTGAGCAGCGCGATCGCGCCGCCGTAGGACTCGCCGGTCATGCCGAGGCGCGGGTCGCCGGGGCCGTCGAGCTGCACCTCGGGCCGCTTGGCGAGCCAGTCGATGAGCTGGCGGACGTCCTTGACCTCGTAGTCGGGCGAGTTCAGCGCGATCTCGCCGGTGGACTTGCCGAAGCCCCGCGCCGACCACGCCAGCACCCCGTACCCGGCGCGCGCCAGCGCCTCCGCGTCGCCCTTCACCTCGTCCTTGGTGCCGCCGAACCCGTGCCCCAGCAGGATCACCGGGGCCTTGGCGCGGCCGACGGGACGGTAGAAGGTGGTGTCGAGGGTGACCTTCTGGTCGTCCTTGGGGCCGTCCAGCACGTCGATCCGCTGCTGGAGCGCCGTGACGGACGGCTCGCCGCCCGCCGCCGCGCCCCACAGCAGGCCGCCGCCCGCCAGCACGACGACCGCGCCGCCCGCGGCCGTCCAGCGCTTGGCGCGCCCGGCCCGTTCCCACCGCTTGCGGAGCCGCCCGGCTCCCCCCAGCCTCATGGGCAGAAGCCTATGTGGCGCGGGATCGGCGGCCGCTCCGCCCCTGTGCCGATCATGCCTGCGCCCACCGCCGTAGCCGGCCCGCCGCGGCTACATCCCCCGGCGTAGCACGATTAGAGCAGTGCGGCTTCGAACATGCCGGTCAGTCTGTCCGTCAGGTCTTCCGGGGCGACGGTGCGCAGTTCGTGCAGGCCGAGGCGGCGGATCGGGCCGCCGCCCATGATCAGGGTGGCGGCCAGCATCGCGCGCGAGCGCGCGTCCGGACCGTCGAGCTGGGCGGCCAGCGGGCCGATCAGCACCCGCTCGACGTGGCCGCGCAGGATCTCCTGCACCTCGGCGTTGCCGTACGAGCGGTCGATCATGCGCGACAGCGGCTTGACCTCGCGGAGCTGCGCCTGCCGCACGAAGTGCTCGGCCAGCCGCCGGGGCAGCGGCACCGCGCTCGGCCCCTCGATCACCCGCAGCAGCGGCGACTCGTCGGCCAGCACCTCGGCGAACAGCGCCGCCTTGCTGCCGAAGTAGCGGTGCACCAGCGCGAGGTTGGCGTCGGCCGCGGCGGCGATCATCCGGACCGACACCCCGTCGTAGCCGTGCTCGCCGAACAGGTCGCGGGCCGCCTCCAGCAGCCGCCGCCGGGTGGCCTCGCGGTCGCGCCGCGGGCGCCCCTTCACCGGTGTCTCCACCCGCACGATCGTCCCACGCCCCTTCCGCCGCCCGACCCGCCGGCCGCCGCCGAGTTGCAAGTAAACAAGTGTCTACATAGCATATATGCAAAACACAGGTAATTGACGCGATGGGGGCCCAGTGGCGCAAGCGAACGCGGTTCCGCCGAGTACGGCGGCGACCGCCGGATCGGCGCCGGTCAGCTACACGCACCGGCAGATCCTGGAGATCCTCTCCGGTCTGATGATGGCGATGCTGACCGCGATGATCTCGACCTCGGTGGTCGGCACGGCGCTGCCGACGATCGTGGGCGACCTCGGCGGCCAGGACCAGCTGTCCTGGGTGGCCAGCGCCTCGCTGCTGACCATGACCGCCTCGACCCCGCTGTGGGGCAAGCTGTCGGACATCTTCGGCCGCAAGCTCATGTTCCAGAGCGCGCTGCTGCTGTTCGTGGTGGCCTCGGTGGGGGCCGGGCTGTCGCAGAACATCGGCGAGCTGATCGCCGCCCGCGCGGTGCAGGGCCTCGGCGTCGGCGGCCTGTCGGCGCTCGCGCAGGTCATCCTCGGCGACGTGGTGCCGCCGCGCGAGCGCGGCCGCTACTCCGGCTACATGGGCGCGGTGTTCGGCGTCGCGACCGTCGCCGGGCCGCTGCTCGGCGGCTTCATCGTGGACGCCGACGGCCTCGGCTGGCGCTGGTGCTTCTACGTCTGCATCCCGCTGGCGATCGTCGCCTTCCTGGTGATCCAGAAGGTGCTCAAGCTGCCGAAGGTCAAGCGGGACACCCGCATCGACGTCTTCGGCGCGTTCACCATCACCGGCAGCGCGACGCTGCTCATGCTGGCGCTGTCGCTGGGCGGCAAGGAGTTCGACTGGAACTCGGTCTGGACCTACGGCCTGGTCGGCGGCGCGGTCGTGCTGCTGGGCCTGTCGGTGGTCGCCGAGCGAATCGCCTCCGAGCCGATCCTGCCGCCCCGGCTGTTCCGCAACCGCACCTTCGTGCTGACGAGCATCGGCTCGCTCTGCATGGGCATCGCGATGTTCGGCGGCATGATCTACCTGCCGCAGTACCTCCAGATCGTCAAGGGCATGAGCCCGACGGCCTCGGGCCTGATGACGCTGCCGATGGTCGCGGCGATGTTCGTGACCTCCACCGTCTCCGGCCAGCTCGTCACCCGCACCGGCCGCTGGAAGGTCTACCCGGTGATCGGCCTGCTGTGCGTGGCCGTCGCGATGTTCCTGCTGTCGCGGCTGCACGTGGACTCCAGCAACCTGGTCATCGGCCTGGACGTCGCGGTGCTCGGCTTCGGCCTCGGCCTGACGCTCCAGATCATGATCCTGGCCGCGCAGAACGCCGCCGACCTCAAGGACCTGGCCGCCACCACCTCCGGCGTCTCGTTCTTCCGCAACCTCGGCGGCGCGATGGGCGTGGCCGCGTTCGGCGCGATCCTCACCAACCGGCTCACCGCCGAGCTGAAGGACGGCCTGGCCGCCGCGCACATCCGTCCTCCGGCGGGCGGCGGGGGCCTGTCCCTCGGCTCGCCCGACGCGGTCCACCGCCTGCCCGAACCGTTCAAGGGCGTGGTGCTGGAGGCGTTCACCAAGGCGCTGGAGACGGTGTTCATGGTGGGCGTCCCGATCGCGATCCTGGGCTTCCTGGCGGTGCTGTTCCTGAAGGAACTGCCGCTGCGAGGCTCGGCGCGCGCCGCGACCGCCGGTCCGGCGCAGGGCTCGCCGACGGCGGACGCGCCCGCGTCCGAGGCCAAGCCCGTGTCCGCTCAGGAGGGCGGGCGGCACGCGCGCAGCGCCGACCAAGAGCTGGTGACGGTCGCGTCTGCGCCGATCCCCGGCGCGAACGGCCTCGCGCCCGCCCCGGCCGAGCAGCCCGTCATGGCGTCGGCCGCCTCCAGCGAGTACGCCCCGGCACCCAAGGGCGGCGCGCCCATCCGCGGCGTGGTCCGCACCGGCGACGGCAGCCCCGTCCCGGCCGCCGCGCTCACCCTGATCGACGTGACCGGGCACCAGCTCGGCCGCGCCATCACCCAGGACGACGGCGCGTATGCGCTGCCCACCCCCGGCCCCGGCACCTACGTGCTGATCGCCGCGACGGGCGGGCACGAGCCGCAGGCCGCCACGCTGGTGGTCGGCGACAAGGTCGTGGACTTCGACCTGCTGCTGGCGGGCAACGGGGGCCTCGCCGGCACGGTGCGCGGTTCCGACGGCGTCCCGGTCGACGGCGCGATGGTCGTGCTCACCGACGTGCGCGGCGAGGTCGTCGGCACCGTCCGCACCGAGGCCGACGGCGGCTACCTGGTCAAGGACATCGCCGTGGGCGGCTACACCCTCGCCGTCAGCGCCGCCGCGCACCGCCCGGTCGCGCTCCAGGTGGAGGTCACCGGCAACGGCCAGACCCGCCAGGACGTCGAGCTGCCGCCCGGCGCGCGGGTGCGCGGCACGATCCGCGACGGGGCGGGGCGGCCCATCGCCGACGCGCGCGTCACGCTCGTGGACGCGGCCGGTAACGTGGTCGCGATGTCGATCACCGGCCCCGACGGCGAGTACGCGTTCGGCGACCTCACCGGCGGCCAGTACACCGTCATGGCCTCCGGCTACCCGCCGGTCGCCACCGCGCTGACGCTGGGCGGCGGTGGCGGGCAGGACGGCCACGACATCACCCTCGGCTACCCGGACGCGTGACCGCCATGGACATCAACGACGACCGCGGCCTGCGCGGCGCCGCCCGCACCAAGGACGGCTGGGCGGTCCCGCAGGCCATCGTCACCGTCACCGACCTGCAGGGACGCCAGGTGGCGCGCGTGCAGGCCACCGCCGACGGCGCGGTGCGCGCCGACCCGCTGCCCCCGGGCACCTACACCGCCATCGTCACCGCCGTCGGCTACGAGCCCGCCGCCCGCACGCTGATGGTGACCGGCTCGGGCGCGGCCGACCTCGGCACGCTGGTGCTGGCCCGCGCGGGCGGCACCGAGCTGCCGCCGCCCGGCCCGTGGACGATCGACCCGGCGCACTCCGGCGTCGGGGCGGTCGCGCGGCACATGGGGCTGTCCAGCGTGCGGGGCCGCTTCGGGGAGTTCGGCGGGCGCGTCGAGATCGCCGACCCGGTCGAGCGCTCCCGCGTCACCGCCCGCATCGACGCCGCCTCCATCGACACCGGCAACGCGGTGCGCGACGAGCACCTGCGCTCGGCCGACTTCCTCAACGCCGCCGAGCACCCGGTGATCGAGTACGTCGGCGAGGGTCTGACCGCGCGCGGCCCGGACCGCTGGACGGTGCACGGCAGCCTCACCCTCAACGGCGTCACCCGGCCGGTGGATCTGGACCTGACCTACCTCGGGTCGGGCCCGGACATGTGGGGCGGGGTGCGGGCGGCGTTCCGCGCGACGACCGAGCTGCGCCGCACCGACTTCGCCATCAAGTTCAACCAGATCCTGGAGGCCGGGATCGCGACCGTCGGCGAGAGCCTCCGCGTCGAGCTGGAGATCCAGGCCGCGCAGGGGGAGACCCTCCCGCAGGGCTGACCGCCGCCAGGAGGCCCCGGACCCGCATCGGGTCCGGGGCCTCCTCATGTGTCGCTGTCGGGACGCCGGGGATCGTGGTCGAGCCTCGGCGGCGGTGGGCCGGACGGTGCGGTCGGACAGGCGCACGCCGAGGCCCTCCTCCAGGCGCGCGACCCGTTTCGACAGGGCCTGCCGGGTGCGGAACAGCGTCCCGGCGGCGCGGCCGGAACGCAGGTGCCCGGCGGCCGCCGCGAACGCTCGCACCTGCGCCGGACCGAGATCCACGCCGCTCACCCCGCCCGACAACCAGCGGTTGTCGAGAACCCCTGATCGCTGTTGGACGCACCCGCTGAGCAGGCGTTTTGCTGATCGGCATGAAAGCGCTGATCGCAACAGGGCGGGCCGACGAGCCGGTGGCCCTCGCCGACCTCGACGAGCCCGTGCCCCAGCCGGACCAGGCGCTGGTCCGCGTCGCGGCGTTCTCGGTCAACCGGGGCGAGACGTTCAAGCTGGAGAACCCGCAGGGCTGGCTGCCCGGCAAGGACATCGCCGGGACGGTCGTCCGGGCCGCCGCCGACGGCAGCGGGCCGAGCGCCGGGGAACGCGTCGTGGCGCACCTGCCGGGCGGCGGCTGGGCCGAACTCGCGGCGGCCACGACCGCCGACCTCGTCGCGCTGCCGCCGTACGTGCCGTTCACGACGGCCGCCGCGCTGCCGCTGGCCGGGATCACCGCGCTGCGGCTGCTGCGCGCGGCCGGGAGCGTGACCGGCCGCCGGGTGCTGATCACCGGCGCGTCCGGCGGCGTCGGGCACTACGTGGTGGAGCTGGCCGCCGCGGCGGGCGCGGAGATCACCGCGGTGTCGGCGACGCCCGAGCGCGGGCGGCGGCTCAGGGAGCTGGGCGCGGCGGCCGTGGTGCCGGACGCGGCGGCGGCCTCCGGTCCGTTCGACGTGGTGCTGGAGTCGGTGGGCGGCCGGTCGTTGCCCGCCGCGCTGGCCCGGCTCGCCCCGCACGGCACCCTGATCTGGTTCGGGCAGGCGAGCCGCGAACCGGTGACGCTCGACTTCTTCGACTTCTTCGCCGGGCCGGAGGGGGCGACGCTGCGGCACTTCCACTACGCCGACGCGCCCGGCCCGTACGGGCCCGACCTCGCGACGCTGGTGGGGCTGGTGGCGTCCGGCCGCCTGCACCCGGAGATCGGCCGCGTCGCCGACTGGGCCGGCACCGCCCGCGTCCTGACCGACCTGCGCGAGCGCCGCATCGTCGGCAACGCCGTGCTGACTTTGGAGAACATCTGATGACCTTGCACCTGGACCTGTCCTACATCATCGCGGGCAACCGCTCGCGGACGGCCGCCGCCGGGATCGACCCGTTCCACTACGAGCGGGCGACCGCCGGGATCGGCACGGCGCGGGAGTGGACGGCGGCGTTCCTGCGGACCGGCCGCGAGCGCCTGGCCGACGCCGAGCGCGCCGACTCCGCGATCTCGGCGGGAGAGGCGTACCGGGACGCGGCGTTGTGGTTCCACTTCGCGGCGATCCTGCCCGTCCCGGGCGTGCTGGGCGAGGCGGAGGCGGCGGCCGACGAGGCGATGGGCCGGGCGTTGAAGCTGCTGGAGCCGTCCGCCGAACGTGTCGAGGGAGTCGGCTTCGCGGGGTGGTTGCGGCGTCCGGCCGGGGTGGCGCGGCCGGCGCTGGTCGTGGTGGTTCCGGGGATGGACTCTTCGAAGGAGGAGTTCACGGCGGTGGCTGACGCGCTGCTGCGGCGGGGACTGGCGACGCTGGCGATCGACGGCCCGGGGCAGGGCGTGCTGGCCGCCACGACCGCGCCGGACGCCGACTACGGCCGTGTCGTGGGGCGGGCGCTGGACGCGGTCGGGGACCGTCCCGATCTCGACGCGTCGGGCGTCGGGGTGATCGGGCTCAGCCTCGGCGGGTTCTACGCCGCGCTCACCGCCGCCCGCGAGCCGCGCGTGCGCGCCGCCGTGACCGTGAGCGGCCCGTACCGGCTGAGCTGGGCGGAGCTGCCGCCGTTCGTGACGGAGACGCTGACGCTGCGAGCCGGGGACGCCGCGGCGGCACGGGCGTTCGCCGACCGCGTCGACCTGACGGACCTCGCGCCGGAGATCGCCGCACCGCTGCTGGTGGTGGACGGCGACACGGACGTGATCCCGGGCGTGGTGAACGGCGCGCCGCTCGCGGCCGCCGCGCCGCAGGGGGAGTACCTGTCGGTGCCGGGCGGCGACCACCTGGTGGGCAACGTCCGCGCAGCTTGGCTCCCGCTCGCTGCGGACCGGCTCGCGCGTGCCCTGACGGCGTGACGGCGTGATCGCGTGGCGACGGGGAGATGGTGTGGCAGCCCGTCGAGTTGCCCGGTCAGCCGTCGCCCTGCTGGATCGTCCTGGCGGCCGCGCGGTCAGCGGCCGCGCAGTTCCCGGAGGATCTTCTCGGCCTCCGGCTTGGTCGGCGGGCCGGTGATGACCACCTTGCCGTCGGTGATCGGGGTGTCCACGCGCGGCGCGGTCACCAGCTGCTCGCGCACCACGAACGCGACCTGCCGCCCCACCGTCGCCCGGGTGAGGTCGGCGAAGGCGCGCTGGTCGGCGCTGCGCAGCGCGACCGCGACGTCGTGGCCGCGCCCGTCGGCCGACTTCTGCACCCTCAGGTCGGCGACCTTGCGGATGGCGATGCCCTGCGCGAGCCGGTAGCAGGTCGGCCCGGTCGCGGCCGGGCCGGTGATGCCGGGCGTCCCGGCCGGGCACTGGCCCGCGGTGACCTGCGAGACCGGGTAGACGTGCAGCGGCGCGGCCAGCGTGATCGGCTGGGCGTGCCGGGACGCGGCGATCATCCCGCCGGTCACCGCGACCGCCGCGATCAGCAGCCCGAGCGTGATGACCATGACCAGCAGCGCCGCCCGGTGCTCGCGCGCCTCGCGCTCGCGCTGGGTCTGCCGCGTCCGGTCGCCGCGCAGGGCGGCGCGGCTGCGCTTGACCTCGGCGGCGGTGCGCTGCCGCTGGGAGACGCGGGCGCGGCGGCGCTGGTCGGGGTCGTCGGGGAGGGCGGGCCGCGCGGCGGGCTGCTCCGAGGGCTTGGTCTCCGGCGGCTTGGTCGCGGCGGCGTCGCCCTGCTTCTTGGCGCGCCGCCGCTCCTTGCGGCTCGGCTTCTTGGCGGGCGCGGCCTCGGCGGGCGGGAGGATCTGCTTCTTGGCCTGCCGCCGTTCCTTACGGCTGAGCTTCTTGGGCTCCGCGGCCTCTGCGGGCTCCGCAGGCTCCACGGTTGCCACGGGCGCGGTGGTCTCCGCTGGCCTCTCGGCGGGGCGGGGCCGGTCCCGGCGGCCCGCCTTCGCGGCGGGCGGAACGTTCCCGGGCCGGTGGGCGGTCTCCCGGACGGCAGGCGGCTCCTCCTCCTGCGTCCCTTGACGACCCTTGCTGCGGCGCGGAACGACCCGCATCGTCACCTCCCCGGCGGAATGATCTCCAGTCTTGCAGCATGGCGCGGCGTCCCGCATCGTCGGACCGTCCGAACCCGGACACCGGTCCCGTGCGTACCCCGCCCCAGCCATATGACGCGCGAAGGCCCGGCCCCGTTGAACGGGAACCGGGCCCTCCCGCGATGACGCCGGTCCGGCTAGTCGACGCGCCAGGTGTCGCCGCTGCCCAGCAGCGCGGCCAGCTCGCCCTGGCCCTGCCGCTCGACGGCCTCGTCCATCTGCGCGCGCATCTCCTCGTCGTAGGACGGCCGGTCCACGTTGCGGAAGACGCCGATCGGGGTGTGCTCGAACGCCGGGGAGTCCAGCCGCGACAGCGCGAACGCCTGCGACGGGTCCGCGGCCGACGCGTCGTGCACCACGATCTCCGCCGGGTCCACGTCCGCCACGTTCACGACCTCGAACGCGCCGGTGCGGGTGCGGCGCAGCGCCTTGTCGCGCTCGGCGCCGAACACGATCGGCTCGCCGTCCTCCAGCCGGATCGTGATGTCGTCGCGGACCGCGGCGTCCTTCAGCGGCTCGAACGCGCCGTCGTTGAAGATGTTGCAGTTCTGGTAGATCTCCACCAGCGCCGTGCCCTCGTGCTGCGCCGCCGCCCGCAGCACCGACTGCAGGTGCTTGCGGTCGGAGTCGATGGTGCGCGCCACGAAGGTGCCCTCCGCGCCGATCGCCAGGGAGATCGGGTTGAAGGGCGCGTCCAGCGAGCCCATCGGCGTCGACTTGGTGATCTTGCCGACCTCGGAGGTGGGCGAGTACTGGCCCTTGGTCAGCCCGTAGATCCGGTTGTTGAACAGCAGGATCTTCAGGTTGACGTTGCGGCGCAGCGCGTGGATCAGGTGGTTGCCGCCGATCGACAACGCGTCGCCGTCACCGGTCACCACCCAGACCGACAGGTCCGGGCGCGAGGTGGCGAGGCCCGTCGCGATCGCGGGCGCGCGGCCGTGGATCGAGTGGAACCCGTAGGTGTTCATGTAGTACGGGAACCGCGACGAGCAGCCGATGCCCGAGACGAACGTGATGTTCTCCCGGCGCAGCCCCAGCTCGGGCAGGAACGACTGGACCGCCGCCAGGATCGCGTAGTCACCGCACCCGGGGCACCAGCGCACCTCCTGGTCGGTCTTGAAGTCCTTCAGCGTCTGCTTGGCGTCGGTCCTGGGGACCAGCGACAGGGCCCGGCGGCCGTTCACGATCTCACTCACCGTCGATCACATCCTGGATGACGCCCGCCAGCTCCTCCGCCTTGAACGGCAGGCCGCGGACCTGGTTGTAGCCGATGACGTCCACCAGGAACCGGCCGCGCAGCAGCAGCGCGAGCTGGCCCAGGTTGATCTCCGGCACGATGACCCGGTCGTAGGAGCGCAACACCTGCTCGGTGTTGGCCGGGAACGGGTTGAGGTGGCGCAGGTGGGCCTGCGCGACCGGGTGGCCGGCCCGGCGCACCCGCCGCACCCCCGCCGAGATCGCGCCGAAGGTGCCGCCCCAGCCGAGGACCAGCACCCGGGCCGCGCCGGACGGGTCGTCGACCTCCAGCGCCTCGATGTCGCGCGCGATGCCGTCGACCTTGGCCTGCCGCAGCCGCACCATCTTGTCGTGGTTGGCCGGGTCGTAGGAGATGTTGCCCGAGCCGTCGGCCTTCTCCAGGCCGCCGATGCGGTGCTCCAGCCCCGGCGTGCCCGGGACGGCCCACGGCCGCGCCAGGGTGTCGGGGTCCCGCTTGAACGGCTGGAAGTCCTCCTGGCCGGCCTCGGCGAAGCCGGGCTCGATCGTCGGCAGGTCCGCCACGTCCGGCAGCTTCCACGGCTCGGAGCCGTTGGCCAGGTAGCCGTCCGACAGCAGGATGACCGGGGTGCGGTACTCGACCGCGATCCGGCCCGCCTCCAGCGCCGCGTCGAAGCAGTCCGACGGCGACCGCGGCGCGATCACCGGGACCGGGGCCTCGCCGTTGCGGCCGTGCATGGCCTGCAGCAGGTCGGCCTGCTCGGTCTTGGTGGGCAGGCCGGTGGACGGCCCGGCGCGCTGCACGTCGATCACCAGCAGCGGCAGCTCGGTCGCCACCGCCAAGCCGATGGTCTCGCTCTTGAGCGCCAGGCCCGGACCCGAGGTGGTGGTGACGCCGAGCGCGCCGCCGAACGACGCGCCGAGCGCCGCGCCGACCGCCGCGATCTCGTCCTCGGCCTGGAAGGTGCGCACCCCGAACCGCTTGTGCTTGGACAGCTCGTGCAGGATGTCGGAGGCCGGGGTGATCGGGTAGGAGCCCAGGTAGACCGGCAGCCCGCTCTGCGTCCCGGCCGCGACGACGCCGTAGGCCAGCGCCACGTTGCCGGTGATGTTGCGGTACAGGCCCGGCGCGTGCTCGGCCGGCTTGATCTCGTACTGGACCGAGAACGCCTCGGTGGTCTCGCCGTAGCTCCAGCCCGCCTGGAAGGCCGCGATGTTGGCCTTCATGATCTCGGGCTTCTTGGCGAACTTCTTCTCCAGGAACGCGAGCGTGCCCTCGGTCGGCCGGTGGTACAACCACGACAGCAGGCCCAGCGCGAACATGTTCTTCGCGCGCTCGGCGTCCTTCTTGGAGATGTCGAAGCCCTCCAGGGCCTTGACGGTCATCGAGGTGAGCGGCAGCGCGTGCACCCGATACTCGCTGAGCGACTCGTCCTCGACCGGGCTGGTCGCGTAGCCGACCTTGGCCAGGTTGCGCTTGGTGAACTCGTCGGTGTTGACGATGAGGTCCGCGCCGCGCGGCAGGTCGCCGAGGTTGGCCTTGAGCGCGGCCGGGTTCATGGCGACCAGCACGTTGGGCGCGTCGCCGGGCGTCAGGATGTCGTGGTCGGCGAAGTGCAGCTGGAAGCTGGACACGCCGGGCAGGGTGCCGGCCGGGGCGCGGATCTCGGCGGGGAAGTTGGGCAGCGTCGACAAGTCGTTGCCGAACGACGCCGTCTCCTGGGTGAAGCGATCGCCGGTCAGCTGCATGCCGTCACCGGAGTCACCGGCGAAGCGGATGATGACGCGGTCGAGTTGCTGGACCTGTTTGGTCACAGAGGAAGACCTCCTCGACGCGCAGCACCCGTCCTGGGGGAGGCACCCAGGATCGTGATGCTACTTAGGCTTACCTTCATGGTATGTCCGGGAACGAATGCTCTTCTCGGGGAACGGGAGACCGGCGGGGGCAGGATCGTGTTCCGGTCCGCGCCGCGCGCCCGACCGGACCTGAGGTCTCACCGCCGGTCCCGCCGCGGTGGGGGATGCCGCGGCCGTCGCCGCTCCGCCCGTCATCTGACGTCCCGCTTCCAGGGAGTCGTGGCCCCGTAACACCAACAGGTATCACCTCAGGGCACGAAAGATGCGTCTCCCTGCAATTCGGGCAGGTCCTATCCGGCGGTACGGCGCCGCGCGCTCCCCGCGTTCACCGGGAACACAGGCAGCTGGCCATGCGGCACAGGTCGACGTGCAGACGCCGGACGAGCCGCAGCAGATCGCAAGGGGCGCCGAAGCTCCCCGGGGGCACGGAGTTCACGCCCCGAACCATAGCGATGCCGAACGTGCCCCGACCGCACCGCCCCCCGTGCTCAGGGCCGGGCTGACGTGGGTACGGAAGCGGGTACTGACGCCCTGGCGGCGGCACGCGGGCCGCCCTCGGCGTCCAGGTCCTTCAGCAGGCGCGCGGCGTCGGCCGCCGACACCGCCTCGCCCAGCACGCGGGCGCTGGCCTGGTAGGCGTGCTGGCCGGGGGAGTCCAGGGCCCGCTTCATCCACCGCTTCCACGCGCCGCCGACGACGGTGCAGCGCAGCACGAGCTGGCCGTTGGCGGGCACCGCGCCCGAGCCGCGGCACTGGCCCAGCACCTGCGCGCCCGACGTGACGGTGGCGCGCAGCACGGCGCGGGCCCCGGCGGGCGCCGAACCCTTGGGCTCGGTGAGCGAGGCGGGGACGCTGACGGTGCAGCCGCTGGTGTTCTCGTTGCAGTTGACGAAGGTGAGCTTGCCGGGCGCGAACCGCAGCGCCGGGTCCACCGCGCCGGGCAGCGACGCCACGCGGGGCCGGACGGCGGCGAACAGCGGCCCGGGGTCGGCGATCTCGGTCGCGCCGAACCGGGGGTCGCCGTGCCCGGCGGTCTGGACGGCGAGCAGCCGGTAGGGCGGGGCGTTGGTGACGAGGTAGTCGGCGCGGGGGGTCTTCACGCGGTAGGCGGGCGTCCCGGCGACGTTCTCGGCGGGCGGCTTGGCGGGGGCCTTGAGGAGCGCGGCGGCGATGGCCTTCGGGCCGAGGAGGTCGCGGACGTCCACGCCGAACAGGGAGGCGGGGGCCTTGGTCCAGCGGCCGGTGTAGTCGTCGGCGCGGCCGGTCTCCCCGGCGTGGTCGCGCCAGAAGGCGGTGCCGGCCCTGACGTAGGTGACGCCGCCCGCGGTGACGAGGTCGGCCTTGAGGGCCCCGGCGGTGAGGGTGCCGCTGGCCACGCCGTTGCGGGTGACCTGGAGAGTGGCGTTGACGGGCTTGCCGTTGAGGGTGAGGGTGCCGTCGTAGCGCATCCCGGGCTTGGCGGTGAGCTGCCGCCCGGCCTCCTGGGCCCAGGCGGAGGGCGCGGGCTTGCCCGGCTCGCCTCCGGAGGAGTCGTCCCCGCCCACGAGCAGCACGGCCCCTCCAGCGGCCCCGACGAGAAGGACCCCGGCCGCCGCAATGACGGCGGCCTTGGGAACAGCCCGCCGCTGAGGCCGAACAGGCACCCCACCACCAGCAAACCCGGGCCCTCCAGTCCCGCCGGGTCCGCCGGGTTCACCAGGTCCGCCGGGACGACCAGGATCCCCGGGACCGTGAACGCCGCGCGGCTCTCCGGGGAGCGGCGTGTGGGCCGGGCCGCGCGCCTCCTGGCGACCGGTCCTAGCGGCGACCGGGACGTCACCGTTCGTCCCGCCCGCCACGGGCCTGCCCACGTTCGGATTCGCCGTGCCCTGACCGCCCTGACCACGGCCCGACGGCTGACGCGACGTGCCCGCGACGCGTACGTCGTCCGGGGCCGGCTCGCCCGGCGCGTTCGCGGGCCGTCCGCCCCCCGGTCCTTCCTGAGCCGCCGCACCCGCGACCGGCGCGTCCCCGGCCGGCCCGCTCTGCTCGACGCTCACTCGGCGCTCCCCGTGCCCACTCGTTCAGCCTCCGCTCGGCGGCCGCCCGTGCACCGCGCTCCGCGGGGCGCACAATCGGCCCATGCCAGACATAGAGTGCCGGACGATGCGCGGTGCCGCAGCCGCGACGCGCATCGCCGGCACCCCGCACGACCGGTGCGCCGGAGGTGTCACTCCTGGTCGAGGCCGCTCCGCATGCCCTCGATCTCCGTGCTCGACGCGCCGCCGACCTTGAACTCGGCCTGCCGCCGGTAGTCGCGCTCGCTGCCGCGCGACCAGCTCGACCAGGCGCCGCCGGTCACCCGGCACTCGGCCCACACGCCGGCGGTGCCGCGCAGCGTGATGCCGGTGGTGCAGTTGCCCAGGTCGCGGCCGGTGGTGCCGATCTTGCCGCTCCGCAGGGTGTACCGCACCTCCACCTGCAGCGGCTGGTCGGAGGTGGTCAGCGCCGTCACGCGCCCGCTGACGCGGCAGCCGTCGCTGTTGGTCGAGCACGGCGTCTTGCTCCACTCGCCGATGCGCGGCTGCACCGAGCTGTCGAAGGAGTCCTTCAGCTCGCCGACGCGGTCGCGCATCTCGCCCAGCGCCGCGGTCTCCTCGGCCGCCTTGTCCCGCGGGTCCACGTCCACCGCGATGCGCGGCTGGGACGCCTCGTAGCGCAGCAGCGCGGGCTCGTCGGCGTCCGACAGGTAGAAGAAGCCCGCCGGGTCGCCGAACCGCAGCGCCTTGACGCCCTTGATCGTCGTCTTGGTCGGCTTCAGCTTGGCCCGCGCCGCCGACCGCAGCTTGCTCGCCAGCGTGCTCGGGGCGAGCTCCTTGAAGTCCACGTTGAGGCGGGTGGAGCTGAGGCGTCCCCACTGCGGGCCGCCGCTGAGGAAGTACGGCTCGCTCACCGAGAGCGTCTGCCGCCGCCAGTAGGAGGCGTCGCCCTTCACGAACAGCTTGCCGTCGGCCGCCAGCAGCGTCACCGTGTCGGAGTTCCAGGTGACCTGGCCCGTCGCGCGGCCGCCCCGGGTGACGTTCAGGTCGCCCTGCAGGGTGTGCGTGCCGCCGCTGACCACGCCCTTGTAGGCGACGACCTTGGTGCGTTCCAGCGCCCCGGCCGCCGAGTTCAGCTGCTCCTCGGACGACTTGCCGCCGCCCGCGACCGCGAACACCACGATCGCGATCAGGACGACCACCACCAGGCCGCCGCCGATCAGCGCCGCGATCAGCGCGCCCGGCCCCGACTTCCGGGGCGGCGGACCGAGCGGCGCGCCCGGGGGCGGCGGGTAGAACGGCGGGGCGCCCGGCCCGCCGTAACCGGGCGGCGGTCCCTGCTGTGGCCCCTGCTGCGGCGGTCCCGGTAGCGGCGGACCGCCGGGCGCGGGCGGCGGCGGGGGCCATGAGGGACCGGCCGGGGGTTCCCAGCCCGGGGGAGGCGGAGGGGTGCTCATCCGGTCACGTCCTTCCAGGTCAATCGACCTCAAATGCTTCTCTAGTGTGCAGCAAAGCGGTGACATTGTGATCCCGTGGCCCGGCGGACGCCCGGCCGCGGGCCCGCGAAAGGTTCGGGGATACTTGACGGAACGCTCTCCGGGAGGTCTCCGTGCAGGACTACTTCGACAGCTACCTGGTCGTGGTCGCGTTGCTGCTGGTGGGCGGCGGCATCGTGGGCGGCGGCCTGGCGGCCAACCGGCTGCTGCGCCCGTCCCGGCCCACCGCGGAGAAGCTGACCACCTACGAGTGCGGCGTCGACCCGGTCGGCACGCACTGGGCGCAGTCGTACGTGCGCTACTACGTGTTCGCGTACCTGTACGTGATCTTCGCCGTGGACGCGGTGTTCCTGTTCCCGTGGGCGACGGTGTTCGCCGCGCCCGGCTACGGGATGACGACGCTGGCGGAGATGTTCGTCTTCCTGGGCTTCCTGGCCACGGGCCTGGCGTACGCCGGGAAGAAGGGCGTTCTGTCGTGGGTCTGATCGAACTGTAAGAATGCTCGGTGTGAGCACCGTGGATCTGCCCCCGCCCGGCGTCGGGCCGCTGTCGCGGCTGGCGCCCAAGCCGGTCAAGTTCGTGCTCAACTGGGGCCGCCGGTACTCGTTGTGGGTGTTCAACTTCGGCCTGGCCTGCTGCGCGATCGAGTTCATCGCGACCTCGATGAGCAGGCACGACTTCATCCGGCTGGGCGTGATCCCGTTCGCGCCCGGCCCGCGCCAGGCCGACCTGATGGTGGTGTCGGGCACCGTCAGCGACAAGATGGCCCCGGCGGTGCGCCGGCTGTACGAGCAGATGCCCGAGCCCAAGTACGTGATCTCGTTCGGGGCCTGCTCCAACTGCGGCGGCCCGTACTGGGACTCGTACTGCGTCACCAAGGGCGTCGACCAGATCATCCCGGTGGACGTGTACGTGCCCGGCTGCCCGCCCCGCCCCGAGGCGCTGCTGCACGGCATCATCAAGCTCCAGGAGAAGATCGCCGCCGAGTCGCTGGGCGACCGGTACACGCGCGACGGCGAACCCGTCGCGCCCGCCCCGGCCCCGCGACCGCTTTCGGCCACCGTGCTGCGCCGCCCCCTCCAGCCCCCGCCGCCCGCCGACGACACCGAGACCCAGGAGATCCACCTCCTCCCGGACGCCCCGGAGACCGCGACCGCGCCGCCGGCCCCGTCCGCGACGAGGGCGGACGTCGCCGCACCGGACGACGCGACGACGCCGCTCACTCCGCCTGAACCGCACGTGGCAGAGCCCGGGATCGCCCCCGCGCCCGAGGACGCGACGACGCCGTTGACGCCGGTTCCACCGGACACCAAGCCCGAGGGCGTCCCCGTGCCGCCCGCCGCACAGGAAACGGCTGCGCCGCCCGAGCCGCGTGTGACGAAGAACACGGACGTCCCCGCGCCGCCCGCCGCGCCCGAGGACGAGACCGCGCCGTTGACACCGGTTCCGCCCGACACCAAGCCCGAAGGCGTCCCCGCGCCGCCCGCCGCGGAGGAAGCGCCTGCGCCGCTGACGCCGCCGGAACCGCACGTGACGGAGAACACCGACGTCCCCGAGCCGCCTGCCGCAGAGGACGCCACCGCGCCCGTGCCGCACGTCACGGAGACCCCGAACGCCCCCGCCCCCGGCACGCCCGCCGCCGGCCCCTTCGCCGGTGCCGACGACCGCACCGCCCCCCTCACGTCCCTGCGCGGGCGCGAGCACGACCCGTCCATCATCCCCGGCCTCACCGACGACGACCCTGAGGACGGCGACACCGACGGCGACGCAAGCGGACGGGGCCGCCGGTGAACGTCGCCGAGCTCACCGACGCCTGGACCGCCCGCCTCGGCGACGAGGTCACCACCGAGGAGACCACCGGCGGCCTCGCCGTCGGCGTGCCCGCCGAGGTCTGGGTCGAGGCCCTCACCTTCGCCCGCGACGAGCTGGCCTGCGACTACTTCGACTGGCTGACCGGCGTCGACGAGGTCGAGGAGGGCTTCGCCGTCGTCGCCCACCTCTACTCCCTGGAACTCCGCCACCACCTGCTCGTCCGCACCCGCGTGCCCCGCGACGAGCCCCGCCTCGCCACCGCCACCGCCGTCTACCGCGGTGC
The DNA here is from genome assembly GCF_001552635.1 of Actinomadura hibisca NBRC 15177. Classification (GTDB taxonomy): domain Bacteria; phylum Actinomycetota; class Actinomycetes; order Streptosporangiales; family Streptosporangiaceae; genus Spirillospora; species Spirillospora hibisca. The sequence goes on from NZ_BCRO01000098.1 coordinate 31,125, forward strand.
CGACTGGCACGAGCGCGAGACCTTCGAGATGTTCGGCGTCGTCTTCGACGGCCACCCCAACCTCATCCCGCTGCTGCTGCCCGACGGCTTCGAGGGCCACCCGCTGCGCAAGGACTTCGTGCTCGCCTCCCGCGTCGCCAAGCCCTGGCCCGGCGCCAAGGAGCCCGGCGAGTCCGGGCACGGCGCGCCGAGCCGCCGCCGCGTCCGCCCGCCCGGCGTGCCCGACGACTGGGGGCCCCATGCTTGAGACCGTCCTGAAGCTCGCGCTGGTCGCCGCCGCCTTCGCCGTGCTGCCGCTGGTCGTCGGCCAGATCGAGCACAAGGTCATGGCGCACATGCAGGGCCGCCTCGGCCCCATGTACGCCGGGCGCTTCCACGGCTGGGCCCAGCTGGTCGCCGACGGCGTCAAGTTCGCCCAGAAGGAGGACGTGGTCCCCGCCGCGGCCGACCGGCGCGTGTTCAAGCTCGCCCCGGCCGTCGCGCTGATCCCGTACCTGCTGGTGCTGCTGGTGATCCCGGTCGGGCCGGGCGGCCAGGTCGCGCTGGAGCTCGGCGTCGGGTTGTTCTTCGCGCTGGCGGTGATGGGCGTCGGCGTGATCGGCGCGATCATGGCGGGCTGGGCCAGCGCCAACAAGTACTCGCTGCTGGGCGGGATGCGCGTCGCCGCGCAGCTCATGTCGTACGAGCTGCCGATGGTGTTCGCGGCGTCGTCGGTCGCGATGGCCGCCGGGACGTTGTCGCTGGGCGGCATCGTGGCGGAGTGGCGCTGGTGGTGGCTGCCCTGGCAGGCGGTCGGCGCGGTGGTGTTCTTCGTGGCGGGCCTCGCCGAGCTGCGGCGGCCGCCGTTCGACATGCCGGTCGCCGACTCCGAGATCATCTTCGGCCCGTACACCGAGTACGGCGGCCTGCGGTTCGCGCTGTTCATCCTGGCCGAGTACGCCGGGATCGTGGTGTTGTGCGCGCTGACCACGGTGTTGTTCCTGGGCGGCTGGAAGGGCCCGTTCCTGGACGTCGAGCTGGGCTGGCTCTGGACGCTGCTCAAGGTCTTCGTCCTCGCGTTCCTGGTGATCTGGCTGCGCGTCAGCTACCCGCGCATGCGCGAGGACCAGCTCCAGAAGCTCGCCTGGGCGTGGCTGGTGCCGCTGTCGCTGGCCCAGCTCGCGCTCACGGGCGTGCTGAAGGTCGTGGCCGGCTGAGCCTGCGGGAGGCGGCGGTCGCGGCGACGGCCAGCGCCGTCCACGCGAGGGCGTAGGCGGCCGACAGGGCGACGGCGTCGGTGCTCGGATTGCGCATACCGGAATCCTCGCCGCGCCCGGCGCCGGGCACATCCGCCGCCGTACTCAGAACGCCCTGAGTACCGCTACGGCAGGAACACCGCGTACTCGGCGATCTTCGGCAGCCGGTCCGGCGGCAGGTCGACGTCCACCGCCAGCTCCTCCGCCGAGATGAACCCGCCGTGCTCGCGCCGCCGCCGCCCGATCCGCTCGACGAGGTCGGGCGTCATGCCGGGCAGCGTGGACAACACCTGCGGCGGCGCGTGGTTGACGTCGATCAGCCCGCCGTCGTCGAAGGCGCCCGGCAGGTCGGGACGGCCGATGCGCAGCTCGTGCGCCAGCGCCGGGTCCTCGGCCACCAGTTGCCGCGCCTCCTCGCGCAACGTCCGCCGGTACCGGGCCACCCGGATCGCGTGCCGGTTGCCCTGGTTCATGACGGGCGCGCGCGGGAACGCCGACGGCCGGACGGCGAAGGCGTGCACGGTCCCGGCGATCCACAACGTGGTCATCATCAGGCCGCCCAGCATCGCCAGGACCGGGTCCGGCATGTTCAGCAGCATGAACACCATCGTCAGCGCGCCGCCGTACCCGGCCGCCGTCGCGCCGAGGTTCCACGAGCCGCGCCGGACCGCCGCGTACAGGAACGAGAACGGCGTCCCGAGCCCCAACGTGAGAAAGGGCACGAAAGCCCACAGGATGCCCTGCGGCTCGTGCTCCTCGGGCGGCAGCTCGGGGTGCGGCGGGCGCGGCGGCAGCGGGTAGGGCGCGCGCCATCCCGGCGGCGGCATCGGCGGCGGCTGGTGGGGCGGCTGGTGCGGCGGACGGTGCCGCGGACGGGGTGGCCGCGGCGGCCTGACCTCGCCCGGACGCGGGCCGTCACCCGGTCGTCCGGTGGCGCGGGGGCGCCCGCCGGGGCCGGGGCGGCCGCTCGCGTCGGGGCCGAAGGGGTCGTCCAAGTCGTCGTTCACGGGACCTCCCGGACGGGGCCGTCACGGCGCCGGCGAGCCGCGTGCCCACGCTTGCTTTGACGAACGCCGCCCCCTCCGCGTTCCCCCGCGCGCTCCGGTAAGGAATCATGTGGCGGGTGGGACGGCTACCAGGAGGCGGGCTGGCCAAGGGGCTGGCCGTCACGTTGCGGACGATGACGCGGCGCTCGGTCACGCGCCAGTACCCCGAGGTGCAGCCTGAGCTGCCACCGCGCAGCCGGGGTGTGATCGCGCTGTTCGAGGAGAACTGCACGGTCTGCATGCTCTGCGCGCGCGAGTGTCCCGACTGGTGCATCTACATCGACTCCCACAAGGAGACGCTGCCCGCCGAGGGCGGCGGGCGCGCGCGCACGCGCAATGTGCTGGACCGCTTCGCCATCGACTTCGCCCTGTGCATGTACTGCGGGATCTGCATCGAGGTGTGCCCGTTCGACGCGCTGTTCTGGTCGCCGGAGTTCGAGTACGCCGAGTACGACGTCAACGAGCTGACCCACGAGAAGGACCGCCTGCGCGAGTGGATGTGGACGGTCCCGCCGCCGCAGGCCCACGACCCGCTCGCCGAGCCGCCCAAGGAGATCGCCGCCGCCGAGAAGGCCGCCGCGCGCGGCGCGCGCAAACCCCGGAGCGGCGCGTGACCGGCCAGGAGATCGTCTTCGCGCTGCTGGGCGTGGTCGCGGTCGGCTCGGGCGTGCTGGTGGTCACCACCCGGCAGATCGTGCACGCGGCGTTGTGGCTGGTGGTGTCGTTCGGCGCGCTGGCGGGCGGCTACCTGGTGCTGACCGCCGAGTTCGTGGCGTGGGTGCAGGTGCTGATCTACGTCGGCGCGGTGGTCGTGCTGCTGCTGTTCGGGATCATGCTGACCCGCGCGCCGATCGGCGCGGCCGAGCTGGACTCGGGCAACCGGTGGGCCGCGCTCGCCGTCGCCGCCGGCACGGCGGCGGTGCTGGTGACGGTGGTGGTGCTCGGCTTCCGGGGCGTGTCCGCGCCGCCGAAGGCGGGCGGCGGGTCGGCCGAGGAGCTGGGCGCGGCGGTGTTCCGCACGTGGGTGCTGCCGTTCGAGGTGTTGTCGGTGCTGCTGCTGGCGGCGCTGGTCGGCGCGATCGTGTTGTCGCGCTCCGACATCGGCCCGCCCGAGCCCGGCCATGAGGCCGACCGGGACGTCCACCGCGACGGTGAGGAGGACCGCTGATGCACCTGCTCTATCCGGCGGTGGTGTCGGCCCTGCTGTTCTCGGTCGGGGTGTACGGGGTGCTGGCGCGCCGCAACGCGATCCTCGTGCTGATGGCGGTCGAGTTGATGCTGAACGCCGTCAACCTGAACCTGGTCGCCTTCGACGTGTTCTGGCGCGACCGGCTGCACGGCGGGCAGGTGCTGACGCTGTTCACCATCGTGATCGCCGCCGCCGAGGTCGGCCTGGGCCTGGCGATCGTGCTGCTGGTCTACCGCAACCGGCAGATGATCGACGTGGACCGGCTGCGCGACCTGGCCGAGGACCGCGCCCCCGGCAAGGCCCTCGACCCGCCCGGCGAGGCAACCCCGGACTGGGTCGCGGAGGGCGCCTCGTGATCGTGCTGGCGTCCCTGACGATCCTGCTCCCGTTCGCCGCCGCGTTCGCGGGCATGCTGCTGGGCCCGCGCCTGTCGCGGCTGCTGCGCCCGCGCAAGGTGGAGCCCGTGCCCGGCGGCGGCCCCGCGACCACCGAGCAGGCGTGGTGGCGCGCGGCGATCACCGCCGAACGTTCGCCGCTGCGCAACGGCCCCGCGCTGCTCGCGTGCCTGCCGTTGGCGCTCGCGGCGGTGTTCGCGGCGATCGTCGCGTTCACCGTCTGGCGCTCCCCGGGCGCGCGCACCGGCACGCTGACGCTGATCGAGACCGGGTCGGTGCCGATCCGCGTCGGCCTCCAGGCGGACGGCCTGGCGGCGGTCGTCGGGCTGATGGTGTGCTGCGTCGCGCTGGCGGTGCAGGTCTACTCGATCGCCTACATGGCCAAGGACCCGCGCTACTCCTCCTACGCGGCGTTCATCTCGCTGTTCACCGCCGCGATGTTGCTGGTGGTCTACTCGGGCGACCTCCTGCTGCTGTACGTCGGCTGGGAGGTCATGGGCGTCTGCTCCTACTTCCTGATCGGCCACCACTGGGAGGACCGCGCGAACTCGCGGGCGGCGGTCAAGGCGTTCCTGGTGACGCGGCTCGGCGACGTCGGGTTCCTGCTGGGAATCCTGGCGCTGGGCGTGGGCGCGAAGTCGTTCGTGATCGAGGACGTGTTGGCCCGGCTCTCCGAGATGCCGCACGCGACCGTCACGGCGGCGGCGTTCCTGCTGCTGGCCGGGGTCGCGGGCAAGAGCGCGCAGTTCCCGCTGCACACCTGGCTGCCCGACGCGATGGCGGGCCCGACGCCGATCAGCGCGCTGATCCACGCCGCCACCATGGTCGCGGCGGGCATCTTCGTGGTCGCGCGGCTGTACGGGGTGTTCGTGACCGGCTCGGGCGTGCTGACGCTGCTGGGCGTGCTCGCGGTCGTCTCGATGGTGGGGTCGGCGCTGGCGGCGCTCGCGCAGGACGACATCAAGCGCGTGCTGGCCTACTCGACCATCAGCCAGCTCGCGGTGATGGCGGCGGGCCTGGCGGTCGGCGCGGACACCGCCGCGATCTTCCACCTGCTGACGCACGGCGCGTTCAAGGCGCTGCTGTTCCTGGCGGCCGGATCGGTGATCCTGGTGACCGGCAGCAACCTGCTGGGCCGGTACGGCGGGTTGCGGCGGGCGATGCCGGTGACGTTCTGGTCGATGACGGTGGGACTGGCGGCGCTGGTGGGGCTGCCGCCGGTGAGCGGCTGGTTCAGCAAGGACGCGGTGATCGAGGCGGCGCAACACGCGGCGCTGCACGGCGACCCGGAGCCGCAGGGCTGGTTCTCCGCCACGCCGATCCCTGAGACGGGGCCGCCGCCTCCCAGCATCACCCAGTTCCACGGCGGCGCGCTCAAGGCGTACGCCGAAGCCAACTTCACCCAGGTGAACTGGGTCGCCCCACCGCTGCCCGGCTGGGCGGCCTGGCTGGTCTACCTCGGCCTGCTGCTCACCGTCGCGCTCACCGCCGCCTACGCCGTCCGCCTGTGGCTGATGACCTTCTTCGGCGAGCAGCGCGGCGACTTCGAGCCCCGCGAGGCCCCCAAGCTGATGACCTGGACCGTCGCCGCGCTGGCCGTCCCCGCCGCGATCATGGGCTTCTTCGGCGGCGGCGCGGAGGAACTGCGCCCGCACGTCGGCTCGGCGCTGATCGCCCTGGCGCTCGCCGGGCTCGGCGGCGGCGCGGCGTTCCTGCTCTGGAACCGCGACCCCGCGCGCGACCCGGCCCGCGTGCTCGGCCCCGTCCGGCCGGTGCTGGAGCGGGGGTTCTACGTGGACGAGCTGTACGCGCTGGTGATCGTCCGTCCCGTCCGCGCGGCGGCCCGCCTGGTGGTGGCCGCCGACGCCCGGGGCATCGACGCCGCGGTCGTCGGCGCCGCCGGGGCTGCGCGGCGGCTCGGCGGGGCGCTGCGGGCGCCGCAGAACGGCAACCCGCAGACCTACCTGACCGGCCTGCTGGCCGGTGTCGTCGTCATCGCGGCCGTGGTGGTGGTCTTCCTGTGATCTTCCTGCTGTTGACGGCGATCCCGCTGCTGGCGGCGCTGGCGCTGCTGGTCCCGGCCGGGCGGTTCCTGCCCGGCGACGCGGCCGTGGCGCGGTTCGGCGTCGCGGTCTCGGGCGCGACGCTGCTGGTGGCGCTGTCGGCCGTCACCGCGTTCGACTTCGGCGCGCCCGAGCGCATGCAGCTGGAGATCGACCGGGCCTGGGCCCCGGCGATCGGGCTGCGCTTCCACCTGGGCGCGGACGGAGTGTCGCTGCCGCTGATCCTGCTGACGGCGCTGCTGACCTTCCTCTGCTTCCTCTACACGGCCAAGCACCCGCCCGCCGGGGACCGCGTCCGCCTGTTCACGGCGCTGCTGCTGGTCCTCGAAGTCGGGCTGCTGGGCACGTTCGTGGCGCTCGACCTGGTGCTGTTCTTCGTGTTCTTCGAGGTCGTGCTGATCCCGATGTACGCGGTGATCGCGATCTGGGGCGGGGCGGGCCGCCGCGCCGCCGCCTACAAGTTCATCCTCTACACGCTGCTGGGCTCGGGCCTGCTGCTGGCCGGGATGTTGCTGGTCGGCGTCAACGCGGGCACCCTCGACATGACCGAGCTGGCCGCGCGGCACGGCTCCGGCCTCACCCACGGCGTGCAGGTCACCGCGTTCGTGCTGATGGGCCTGGGCTTCGCGGTGAAGGCCCCGATGTGGCCGCTGCACACCTGGCTGCCGGACGCGCACACCGCCGCGCCCACCGTCGGGTCGGTGCTGCTGGCCGGGGTGCTGCTGAAGATGGGCACCTACGGCCTGGTGCGCGTCGCGCTGCCGCTGGCCCCCGACGGCGCGGCGTTCTGGGCCCCGTGGCTCGGCCTGTTCGCGGTGATCGGGATCGTGTGGGGCTCGCTGGCGTGCCTGGCGCAGACCGACCTCAAGCGGATGATCGCCTACTCGTCGGTCGGGCACATGGGCTTCGTGCTGCTGGGCATCGCGACGCTGACGCCGGTCGGGGTGAACGCGGCGCTGTTCGGCAACATCGCGCACGGCCTGATCACCGGCCTGCTGTTCTTCCTGGCCGGGGCCGTCAAGGACCGTTACGGCACCGGTGACCTGCGCGAGCTGGGCGGCGGCATGCTCACCTCCGCGCCCCGCCTGGCCTCGATCCTGACGTTCGCGTCGGTCGCGAGCCTCGGGCTGCCGGGCCTCGCGGGCTTCTGGGGCGAGATGCTGGCGCTGCTCGGCGCGTACAAGCCGCACGCCGACCTGCCGCGCACGACGTTCGTGGTGTTCATGGCGGTCGGCGCGCTGGGCGCGGTGCTCACCGCCGCCTACTTCCTGCGGATGCTCGCCAGGATCACCCACGGCCCGGTGCCGGACGCGCGCCTGACCGCCGGGCCGGTCGCGGCCGTCTCCCGGTACGAGTACGCGGCCTGGATCCCGCTGGTGGTGCTGACCCTGCTGGTCGGGTTGTGGCCCAAGACGTTGCTGGACGTGACCACCGCACCGGTGCGCGCGCTGCTGGGAGGTGGCTGACGCCCATGATCCAGGGCATCGACTACGCGGCGATCGCGCCGCCGCTGATCCTGGCGGTGGCCGCGCTCGGGCTGCTGCTGGCCGACGCGTTCGAGGTGCCGCGCCGCGTGCTGGGCGTGTTGTGCGGCGGCGCGCTGGGCGCGGCGCTGATCGCGGTGGCGGTCCTGGCGTTCGGCGACCGGCGCGCGACGTTCTGCCTGCCCACCAGCCTGCGCGGCACCGGGCCGCGCTCGTGCTCCTACGTCGCCGACGACTTCACGCTGCTGTTCCAGGGCGTGGTGCTCGCCGCCGCGCTGGTGGTGGTGCTGCTGTCGCTGCGCGAGATCGTCGACTCCCGCATCCCGGCGGGGGAGTACCACTTCCTGCTGCTGGCCGCGGTGATCGGCGCGGTGACGCTGGTGGCCGCCCGCGACCTGGTGCTGCTGGTGGTGGCGCTGGAGACGCTCTCGCTGCCGATCTTCGCGCTGGTGGCGCTGCGCCGCTACGACGGCCTGGCCTCCGAGGCCGCGCTGAAGTTGTTCCTGGTCTCGGTGGTCTCGGCGGCGGTCATGTTGTTCGGGATCAGCCTGGTCTACGGCGCGACCGGCGCGATGCACCTGGACCGCATCGCGCTGTCGCTGGAGACGCTGCCGGGCCGCATGGAGCCGGTCGTGGCGGCCGGGGTCGTGCTGCTGCTGGCCGGGTTCGCCTTCAAGGTGGCGGCGGTGCCGTTCCACTTCTGGGCCCCCGACGTCTACCAGGGCGCGCCGCTGCCGGTCGCGGCGTTCCTGTCGGTGGTGTCCAAGGCCGCCGGGTTCGCGGGGCTGGCGATCGTGCTGGCTCTGGGCTTCCCGGCGTTCGGGCACGTGTGGGGGCCGCTGGTCGCGGTGCTGGCCGCCGTCACGATGACGCTGGGCAACCTGCTAGCGCTGCGGCAGCGGACCGCGATCCGGCTGCTGGCCTGGTCGTCGGTGGCGCAGTCGGGCTACATGCTCGCGCCGCTGGCGGTCGGGAACCACCGGCTGCCGGAGGCCGTCGCGGCGACCACCGCCTACGTCGCGCTGTACGCGGTGATGAACCTGGGCGCGTTCGCCGTGGTGATCGCCTTCCGGAACCGCGCCGCCGCGCCGCGCTGGGACACCCTGGACGACTACCGGGGCCTGGCGCGCAGCAACCCCGCGCTGGCGGCCGCGCTGGCGTTCTTCCTGATCTGCCTGGCGGGACTGCCGCCGGGTGTGATGGGGCTGTTCGCGAAGGTCGTGGTGTTCCGCGGCGTGCTGGCCGGGGACGTGACGTGGCTGGCGGTGGTGATGGCGGTCAACACCGTGATCGGCCTGTACTACTACCTGGTGTGGGCGGTGAAGTTGTTCGCCGCGCCTGTGGGGCGTCCCGCCGAACCGGCTCCCGGGATGGCGGTGCGGGCCGCCGTGGCGGCGGCGTTCGCGGGCTCGGTGGTGTTGTCGATCGCGCCGCAGATCGTGCTGCAGACGGTCTCGGCCGCCAGCTAATTGGAACATCCGTCCAGGTCAAACCGTTGTGACTGATGACTGACAGCAACGGGGAGGCGGACGGAAAGTGCGGTTCAACGGCGTCAAGACGGCGGCACTGATCGCTGCGCTGTCGGCATTGATGCTCGCGGTCGGCTGGGCGCTGGGCGGCAACGCCGGGTTGTTCGTCGCGCTGGTCATCGCGCTGGGCACCAACGGCGTGGCGTACTTCTTCAGCGACCGGATCGCGCTGCGCTCGATGCGCGCGCACCCGGTCGGCGAGGTCGAGGCGCCCGCGATGTACCGGATCGTCCGGGAGCTGGCGACCTCGGCGCGGCAGCCGATGCCGCGCCTGTACGTGTCGGAGACGCTCCAGCCCAACGCGTTCGCCACCGGCCGCAACCCGCGCAACGCGGCGGTGTGCTGCACCCGGGGCATCCTGCGCATGCTGGACGAGCGCGAGCTGCGCGCCGTTCTGGGGCACGAGCTGTCGCACGTCTACAACCGCGACATCCTCATCTCCTCGGTGGCCGCCGCCATCGCCACCGTGATCACCTACCTGTCGCATCTGGCGATCTTCCTGCCGGTCGGCCGCTCCGACGACGACGAGGGCCCCGGCCTGGTGGGCGCGCTGCTGATGATGATCCTCGGCCCGATCGCGGCGGCGGTGGTGCAGATGGCGATCAGCCGCACCCGCGAGTTCCAGGCCGACGAGTCGGGCGCGCGGCTGACCGGCGACCCGCTCGCCCTGGCCTCGGCGCTGCGCAAGATCGAGGCGGGCACGCAGGCGATGCCGCTGCCCCAGGACCCGGAGCTGGCCTCCACCAGCTCGCTGATGATCGCCAACCCGTTCCGGGGCGGCGGGATCGGCAAGCTGTTCTCCACCCACCCGCCGACGGCCGAGCGGGTGGAGCGGCTGGAGCGGATGGCGGGCCGCCGCTGACCGCCCGGCCCCCCGTCAGGGCAGGGTCAGGACGCGGGGCCCGTCCGGGGTGATCGCGATGCTGTGCTCGAAGTGCGCGGCGCGGCTGCCGTCGGCCGTGGCGATCGACCAGCCGTCCGCCAAAAGCCGCGTCTCATCGCCGCCGCCCTCGTGGAACATCGGCTCGATGGCGATGGTGAGGCCCTCGCGGAGCTTCATGCCGCGCCCCGGCCGTCCCCGGTTCGGGACCGAAGGATCTTCGTGCATGGCGTTGCCGATGCCGTGCCCGCCAGCACCCTCCAAAATGCCGTAACCGGCGGCCCGCGCGACGCTCTCCACCGCGTGCCCGATGTCGCCCATGCGGTTGCCCGGGACGGCGGCCTCGATCGCCTTCTCCAGCGCCCGCCGCGTGGTGTCGATCAGGCGCGCGGCCTCGTCGTCGGCGGCCCCGACGGTGAAGGTGACCGCCGCGTCGCCGTGGTAGCCGCCGATCTCCGCGCCGCAGTCGAGCGAGACGACGTCGCCGTCGCGCAACACCGTGTTGCTGGGGATGCCGTGCACCACCACGTCGTTCACCGAGATGCAGACGACGGCGGGGTACGGGACAGGCGCCCAGGACGGGTGGTAGCCCAGGAAGGAGGGCCGGGCGTGCAGCTCCTTGAGCGTGCGGACCCCGACCGCGTCCAGCTCGGCCGAAGAGATCCCGGCCTCGGCGGCCTCCTGGACCGCCGCCAGCGTCAGCGCCACGGCGCGGCCGGCCTCGCGCATCACGTCCCACTCGCGGGGAGTTCGGTAGTTCACCATGAGGCGTATTTTAATACCAGTATTAGAATACGCAACATGGTCCGCACACCCCTGACGTCCGAACAACGCGACCGTGGCAAGGCCCTCGGCCAGATCCTGCGCGCCGCCCGCGGCCCGCGCAGCGCCGCCGCCGTCGCGACCGAGGCGGGTATCTCCCTGGAGACCCTCCGCAAGATCGAACGCGGCGCGATCGCCGTCCCGGCCTTCTTCACGGTGGCCTCGCTGGCCCGCGTGCTGAGCTTGGACCTGGCGACACTCGCCCGCGAACTAGAACATTTCGACGTCTCGGAGCGCCCCGCCGCAGCCGGCTGAAAACAAGCGCGAACCAACCCCGCACCCCCGGCGTCATAGATGACAAGAGCGCGCCGGCGCCTTCTGCGGGGGAAGGTGGCGGCGCGCTCGACGGTTCGTCACGCGGCCGGGACGCCAACCCCCCGGCGCCCTGGCCGCGTGACCACCGGCCTACCGGTAGTTCACGAACTGGAGGGCGAGGTCCAGGTCCTTGCCCTTGAGCAGCGCGATGACCTCCTGGAGGTCGTCGCGCTTCTTGGAGCTGACGCGCAGCTCCTCGCCCTGGATCTGGGACTTGACCCCCTTGGGGCCCTCGTCCCGGATGATCTTGTTGATCTTCTTGGCGTCCTCCTGGGAGATGCCCTCCTTGAGCGACACGCCCAGCTTGTAGACCTTGCCGGACAACCGCGGCTCGCCGGCGTCGATCGCCTTGAGCGAGATCTGCCGCTTCACCAGCTTGTCCTTCAGCACGTCCAGGACGGCGTTGGCGCGCTCCTCGGTGTTGGCCTGGATCTCGATGGTCTCCCCGGACCACTTGATCCCCGCGTCCACGTTGCGGAAGTCGAAGCGCGTGCCCACCTCCTTGATCGCCTGGTTGAGGGCGTTGTCGACCTCCTGGCGGTCGAGCTTGGAAACGATGTCAAAACTGGAATCGGCCACGCCACACTTCCTCGTCGGTCTTCTCTCTGCTGCCACGAGGTTAGCGAGGACGGACAACACAACGGCGGAGCCGCAGATGGGACGGCGGCCATACCGATCCGGCATGGGTCGCATTGATCGCGCCCTGCCGGGCACCAAGGGGCGGTCCGGAAGCTGAACATCCGCTACGAGCTGTGCGAAGTGACCATACGCCCCCATCTCATGACGCTACGGTCTACCGCACACCGACTCTCCGGAGGAGCCGTGAGACCAGCCGACGCTGAAGAGCTGTCGAACATGGACAAGGTGGACGCCCATCCCGACGTGCACCGCGCCACCGAACCGGACGAGGAGCACGTGCTGCGCTCCCTGTACGGGCCGCCGGACTCCGACGGCGTCTACCGCGCGGAGGAGGTGTGACATGGCCACCGCCGCCGCGATGCTGGCCGAGGCCCGCAAGTCCCTGGGCCTGACGGGCCGCCCGAACTACATCACCCGCGACTACGCGTCCCGCCACGGCTCGGAGTTCCTGAACGCCGCCTGGTGCGACATGGCCGTCACCTACTGGGCGCGCAACAGCGGCAACGCCAAGGCCGTGCTGCCGTCCGGCGACCGCGCCTACACCGTCTGGCACGCGCAGGACTTCCAGAGGATCGGCCGCTGGCACACCGGCACGGCCGCCGAGATCGACCGCGCCAAGCCCGGCGACATCGTGTTCTTCGACTGGGGCACGAGCAACTCGGTCGGCGCGATCGACCACGTCGGGGTCGTCGAGAAGGCGCTGGGCGGCGGCCGCGTCCAGACGATCGAGGGCAACACGAGCGACGCCGTCAAGCGGCGCGTCCGCGCCCACACCGTGATCGCCGGGTACGGCCGCCCGGCCTACACCGGATCGGGCGGCACGACGCCCGCGGAGACCTGGCAGGAGGCCATGATGAAGAAGCTCCCGCAGCTCGGCCGGGGCGACAAGGGCGAGCACGTGGAATCCCTGCAGGGCCTGCTGCTCGCCCGCTCCCACAAGGAGGTGCGCATGACGGGGACCTTCGACGCGACCACCGAGCAGGCGGTCAAGGCCGTCCAGAAATGGGGCGGCGTGGCGGCCGACGGCATCGTGGGCCCCAAGACGTGGCCGATCCTCCTACGCGTCCACGACTGACCTGCGGACGGCCCGCACCCGATGTCACGACCACTCCCGGGTTCCGCTATTCTTTCCAGTGCCGTCGCGAGAGCGACGCCACCAAGGCGGGTTGCCCGAGTGGCCAATGGGAGCGGACTGTAAATCCGTCGGCTTAGCCTACGCAGGTTCGAACCCTGCACCCGCCACATCACGAAAAAAGGCCCCTCACCAGGGAAAACCTGGTGAGGGGCCTTTCGTGTTGATGTCCGGCTGTGTATGGCTGAGACCGGGGTTCTACGGCTGATCGGGACCTATATGGGCCCCAGAATCAGGCGAGTCCCATGATCGGAACAGTAGGGGGTTGCTCGCGAGCACCCTATTGGCGACGGCGAATTCCAGGACGTTGAACAGCACGGACCGCCGCCGGGCTGCGACGGCCGGTTGAGCGGGCTGGCCGTCCAGGCGGGTTCCGAGGTACTTCAGGATGTTCCCGAGGGTCTCCGTGTCCGCCAGCGAGTCGACCGGGGGAGAGTGCTCTTCCATCCAGGCGATGATCTCGGCCTGTGCTTCGGGGATGTCCTTCCAGCGGTCGCGGTTGAAGGCGTGGGTGGTCAAGGCCCGACCCAGCTGGGGAGTTGTCGGCCACGGCTCCTGGCGCGGGAGTACGGCCGTCGTCACCTTGGTGAGGGTCTCGATGACGCCCCTACGCGTTGTGGGCTTGATCGTCTCCCACTTCCAATCGACGTAGCCCAGGGCCAGTTCAAACCAGGTCGTCTCCTCCAGCGAGATCGGCCACTCGACGTCGTAGTCCAGGGGCAGCTGCTCTTTCGCATCCTCCCCTTGGTCCCAGCCGAGCTTGGCCAGCGCTTGGGCGACACCACCGGCTAGGCACTTGGCGTAGACGGCCAGCAGGACCTTGACGCTGTTGCCGGCCCATTCGGCGACCTGCGGGGGATGGACCCCGGCGTTGAGCCAGATCGACAGGCGTGCGTGCCGGAGGTCGTAAGGCCGCCTTACCAAAGGGCCTTTGACCTGGTGAGGAGCCAGGACGTCCTCGCGAGTGGTCTGCCAGACCCGGTTGTAGACGCTCTCAGACAGGATGCCGCCGTTCTCCCCGCGAAACAGCCGACCGTCGGGAGCGGTTCCGAACAGGGCGAGGTGCCGGCGCAGCAGCTTGCACAGCGGTGGACAGACCGGAACCGATCGGGTCTCCTTCTCGCTGCGGTGTTTGAGGGCACGTCTCTCGCGCTCGCCGCTGTCGGTCCAGCGGCCGCCCACCTCGGGAGAAGAGTCCCCCAGATGGAGCCAGCCCCACTCGTCCTCGTCTTCGGGAAGGTCCAGCTCGTCCTCGTCCAGCAAGACCGCTTCGCCCGGTCGTAGCGCACCGAGGAAGAGGGCGCCGAAGAACGCCTGGAGGTGTTGGCCCATCGAACCTTGACGGCCGACTCCGTCCACCAGGGCGTGTCCCTGCACTTCGTTGACGACTTGGTTGCGCTCGACGACTTCGGTGTCCTTGGGCGCCGTCCAACTAACCGCCGGGAGGGGGTTGGCGTCGAAGTGCTTCTTCTGCACCGCGTAGGACAGGGCGTTGTAGAAGGTCGCTCGCTTCCGCCAGTACGTGGAGGCGGCTGCTTTCGCATCGTCCAGCGTCAGCGAGAGCCGCCGGAGCACGTCTCTCAGCAGGTCGGGATCGTTCAGGTCGGTGATGTCCACCGAGTGGGCTGCCACCCATTCGATGATCTTCGCCAGTTCTCCGGGAGGCTCAGCGCTGCGAGCTTCTCCGGTGAAGGCCCAGGTCGTCAGCGCCTGGTAGACCTCGCTCTGGACGGGAGGCTTGTCCTCCCACTGCACGAGAGCCAACGTCGCAGTCCCCAGGGCTTCGGCGATCCCCCGGCGCGACTTGGGCGCGACCTCCTTCCATTTCATGTCGGCATAGGACATCGCGAACTCGAACCAGGTGGGGACCGGGGCGGCCTCCTCTGGCTCCTCCTTCGGAATCAGGGACAGGGGGAGCCCGGACTCGACGTCGAACGGCTCACCCTCGTTCGCGGCGGTGCGCAGCTTGGCCTGGAAGCTGATGGCTAAGGCGCTGTTGGTGAAATTCCGGCTCATCCGGCGTCCGGCGACCTTCCAGCGCACCCGGTAGGAGCGCTTGCCCTTGGCTCGGTCGATTTCCTGGATCTTGTCGAAGATCCGCACGTTGTAGGTGACGGTCCGGGGACCGGGCCCCGGCTCCTTCCTGGAGCCGGGGCCGGTCTTGCGCGCGTGGGTCACGCCACGTCCTTCCGGCCGGCCAGCCACGCCTTGTAGTCGTTCAGTTCGATGCGGATCTGGCGGTTGGGCAGCACGTGACAGCGCGGGGCCACACCCTTCTGCCGCCAGTCATAGAAGGTCTGGCGGGAGATCTTCAACAACGCGCAGAACTCCGCCAAGGTCAGGAACCCTTCGGGCGGGACCTGGACGACTTTTGCAGCGTTCGGCCTCTTGGCCGTGGTCGATCGGGGCATCCTTCTTACGCTCCTTGATGAAGGGGTGGCGGCCTCGACGGGGTGCTTGGCGGTACGGCTGTCGAGGCCGTCTAACTTGGCGAGGGTCAGCAGGCCGAGGCGATCTCGGATTCGGCCTCCAGAAGCGCGACGTACTCGGCGATGGCGGTCGCAGGGATCAGACGGGAACGGCCGCGCTTGACCCAGCGGAGTCGCCCCGCCTTCATCTCCTCGTAGAGGACCGAGCGGCTCAGCGACAGGATCCGCATGGCGGCGGGGATGCTGTGCAGCTGGATGTCCGAGGCCGGTGCCACCTCGACGGTGCGAACAGAGATCATGCGTTCTCCTCACGTTGTAGTGCTGACCAGGGGAATCAGTAGGAATTGACCGTTGGGCGCACCTGCCCCTTGGGTTCGGCAAGCGGTCGGGCGAGGCCGTTGGTAAGGGCGCGGTGAACGATGCGGCGGGCGAGGCGTTCGGGAAGGCCGCTGACGGTTCCGGCGGTGACGAGGCGGTCTTCGACGCTGCTCCGGGAGAGCCCGGACCAAGCCAGGAGACCGCCGGTCTTGTAGGCCAGGGCCGACAAGGAACTTTTGCGGCCGTCGGTGAGAGCGGCCAGTTCGGCTGCGCCGTTGTCGATGACGGTGACCAGGTAGGCGGCGGATCGGCTGCAGCCGCTGCCCGAAGACGCGGCGAGTGCCGGAGCCGCCGGGGGCGCGGGACGGTCGATGGCGACGCGCAGGACTTCCTCGGCCAGCCACTCGGGCATGCGGCCGACGCGGGCGGGATCGCCTGCGGTGCGCTGGTAATGACCGGTGACGGTGGTGGCGCCGGGGGCGATGCCGTAGCTCCAGCCGGCCTTGATGTCGATCTGCCAGCCGAGCTGGCCGAGGGCCTGGCGGAGCCGCCGCCCGTCAGGAACGTGAGGGGCGCGGTACCACAGGTGGCGGCCGCCGGAGGGGGTGGTGACGGTGGCGGGCTGGTAACCGGGGTCGGTGGGCCAGGGGCGAGGACCGCCGCGTAGACGGGCCAGCAGAAGGAGGACGTCGCGGCCGGTTCGGACCCCCGTGAAGTCGCCGGAGACCTGATCACCGATGAGACGGATGCCGGGTAGCAGTTCGGCAGCGGGGTCGGAGGGGAGTCGTTCGGTATGGGCGTCCAGGTCGATGAGCACCAGACCGGAGGGGCCGGCAGCGATGGCAGGGACGGCATCGGGGCGGCGCCGCCACCAGGTGCGGATGCGGTCAGGGTCGGTGGTAGCGGCGCGGACGCCGTGGCACCACTGCCCGTCGGGCAGGCAGGGGCAGACGGCGTAGTCGCCGCGCGAGCATTCGGGGTTGTCGCGGCAGCTCAGGCAGTTGGCCAGGGGCCGCTTGTCGCGGGGCGCGAGGGGGAAGACGTGCCAGCCAAGAGCGGCCAGCGTCAGGGCTAGATCCAGGTGGCGGGTCATCGCGATCCTCCTTCCGGTCGATGAGCGGGCGTTGGTCGGGAGGTTGTGCGCCTCTGCAGGGAAGAGGGGCTCGGCGGGTCTCGGAGGTGAGGGGGATGCCTCTCTTTTCGGGCGGCGTTGCGCGGCCGTGGTGGCTTGCCCAAGAGAGGTGCAGTGGGGGCGCGGAAGATGACAGCGGGATGAGGGAAAGATGCATCCCCCACCCCGCGCGCTTTTCGGGGTATGTTCCGCGCGGCGACCAGTGTCAGTCGAAAACGAGGGTTGAGCTGGGAGAACGCCGGTACTGCCAGGCAGTACCGACCCCCAGTACCAGCCGTCTGAGAGCGCGACGCCGGTACTGAGGTAGTACCAGGAAGTACCAGCAGCAGTACCACCCTGGAACAGCCACTGACCTGCATAAACAGTGATCGTTTGACTAGGTGGTATTGCGGTACTGTCCGACATCGTCTCTCGCGCACGAAAGCGGGGGTCCAGGTC
>NZ_BCRO01000099.1 GCF_001552635.1 Actinomadura hibisca NBRC 15177
GGGGCCCACCCAACCCCAGCCCCGCGCGGGTTTTCCGCACCCAAGCAACAACCCCCAGCCCCGCGCGGGGTTGCTCCGGGATTCCAGCAACCCCAGCCCGCGCGGGTTTTCCGCACAGGCCCATCAACCTCAGCCCCGCGCCCCGCACTCGACCATCAACCTCAACCCGCGCGGGTTTGTGTACGCGACCACCACCCCCCAGCCCGCGCAGGTTTCCTGCCCCCGACCAGCAACCCCAGCCAGACCACGGAAGGCGCGCGCCGGTTCGGCGCGCGCCTTCGCATGCGGTGAGCCCATGCCGGTCAGGCCGCGGGGGCCGCCGGCCGGTAGGTCGCGATGATGACGCCGTTGCTGAAGGTCGTGGTGTCGGCCAGCTCGAACGACGCGCCGAACCCGTCGCAGGTCAGCAGGTCCTCGGCCTTGCCCGTGCCCACGATCACCGGGTGGATCCACAACCGCAGCTCGTCCAGCAGCCCGTGCTCCACCAGCGTCCGCGACAACTGCCCGAAGCCGTACTGGAGGATCGTGCCCTCGCCCTCCTCCTTGATCCGGGCGACGGTCTCCGGCACGTCCTCGCTGATGATCGTCGTCTCGCCCCACTCGGCCTTCTCCAGCGTCGTGGAGACCACGTACTTCGGCAGGTTGTTCATCCGCACGCCGAACTCGCCGGTCTGCTCCTCCATGCTCGGCCACGCCTCCGCGAAGCCCTCGTAGGTCAGCCGCCCGGCGATCAGCGCGTCGCTGCCGAACAGCAGCTCGCTGGCGTAGGCGGCGGCCTCCTCGCCGAAGTAGGGGGTGGTCCACAGGTGCGGGTTCTCGATGACGCCGTCGAGCGAGACGTAGGTCGAGTTGACGATCTTGCGCATGGTGCCCTCCGCAGGGTGTCGGATCGTGCAGGTCAGTACGTGTACGGGCGTGCGGTGCGGGCCTCGCGCAGGGCGCGGGCCCACCAGGTGAGCTGGTCCAGCGTCGTCGCGACGGCCGTGTTGCAGGCGGCGGCCGGTTTCGGCCAGGACCCGTCGGCCGCGAACAGCTCCCAGTAGCGGGGCAGCGTGACGCCGTCCCGGACGGTCACCGCGTGCAGCTCGGCGAAGACCTGCCGCAGCTGCGCCGCCACCAGCGCCCCGCCGGACTCGCGGCCGTAGGAGACCACCGCCACCGGCTTGGCCCGCCACTCCTCGTAGAACCAGTCCAAGCAGGTCTTGAGCGGGGCCGGGAAGCTCTGGTTGTACTCCGGCGTCACCACCGCGAACGCGTCGGCGGCGGCGAGCCGGGGCGCCAGGTCCCGCACCGCCCGAGGAAGCGGGTCGTCCAGGTCGGTCAGCTCGGCGGGCAGCCGGGCCTCGGCCAGGTCCAGCACCTCGACGGTGAGGCCGGGGCGGCGGCGGGCGTGGGCGGTGAACCAGTCGGCCACCGTCGGTCCGAAGCGCCCGGCGCGGGTGCTGGCGATGATGACCGCCAGGCGCAGCGTGTCCGCCATGGTCCCGCCTCCTTTCCCGTCGCCTTCCTGATGGGTCTTACTGTGCCGGAGGCGGTTTACGGGATTCTTACGGTCGCTTTCCGGCGCTCGCCGCGATGGGCTGAGCCGGGCGCTGACAAGGCGTTATCGTGCATTTCATGCGTTTCGGGGTGCTGGGTCCGCTGGCGGTGTGGACCGACGACGGCGCGCCCGTCGCCGTGCCCGGCATCAAGGTGCGGGCCCTGCTCGCCGACCTGCTGCTGCACGAGGGCCGCCCGGTGCCCGCCGACCGGTTGATCGACGACCTGTGGGGCGAGGCGCTGCCCGGTAACCCCGCCGGGGCCCTGTCGGCGAAGGTGTCGCAGCTCCGCCGCGTGCTGGAGGACGCCGAACCCGGCGCCCGCGCGCTGGTGGAGTCGCGGCCCGCCGGGTACTCGCTGCAAGCCGGAGAGCGCGCGCCGGTGGACGCCCTGCGCTTCGCCGAGCTGGTCGGCCAGGCCCGTGACGCCGCGTCCGCCGAGAAGGCTGGGCTGCTGGCCGCCGCGCTGCGGATGTGGCGTGGCCCCGCGTTCGCCGACTTCGCCGACGAGCCGTTCACCCGCGCCGCGATCGCCCGGCTGGAGGAGCAGCGCCTCACCGCCCTGGAAGACCATGCCGAGGTACGGCTCACGCTCGGCGAGCACGGCGCGCTGGTCGGTGAGCTGGCCGACGCGCTGGCCGCGCACCCGCTGCGCGAGCGGCTGCGCGCCGCGCACATGCGCGCCCTCTACCGGTCGGGCCGCCAGAGCGAGGCCCTCGACAGCTTCGAGGAGCTGCGCTCCCGGCTCGCCGACGAGCTGGGCCTCGACCCGAGCGCCGAGCTGGTCACGCTCCAGCGGGCGGTGCTCGCCCAAGACCTCGCGCTGGACGCGCCCGCCGCGCCCGCCCCCGAGCCCCGCCCGCGCACCAACCTGCCCGTCCCGCCCACCGAGCTGATCGGCCGCGCCGACGCCGTCGCCGAGATCGCCGGACTGTTCGGCACCGAACGCCTGGTCACCCTCACCGGCCCCGGCGGCGTCGGCAAGACCCGGCTGTCGATCGCGGTGGCGGGCGAACTGGCGGAAGGCTTCCCCGGCGGCGTCCGGATGGTGGAGCTGGCCGCCTTCGACCACGCCGCCGCGCCCGAGCTGATCGACGGCATCATGACCGCGCTGGACCTGCGCGACGCCGCCGAGCCCGGCGCCCCGCTGGAGCGCCTCGCCGCCGCGCTGGCCGGGCGCGGTGTGCTGCTGCTCCTGGACAACTGCGAGCACGTGGTCGACGCCGTCGCCGAGATCACCGACCGGCTGCTGGCCGCCGCCCCCGACCTGCGCGTACTCGCCACCAGCCGCGAGCCGCTCGGCCTGCCCGGCGAGGTGGTGTGGAGCGTCCCGCCGCTGACGGTGCCCGAGCGCGACGCCGCGCCCGATCCCGGCGAGCTGGCGCGCTCCAGCGCGGTGCGGCTGTTCACCGCCCGCGCGTCCGCCGCCGCGCGCGGCTTCCGGCTGGACGAGGCCAACGCCGCCGACGTCGCGGTGCTCTGCCGCCGCCTGGACGGCATCCCGCTCGCCCTCGAACTGGCCGCCACCCGCGTGCGCGCGCTCGGCGTGCCGGGCCTGGTCTCCCGGCTGGACGACCGGTTCCGGCTGCTGGCCACCGGCCACCGGGGCGCGCCGCCGCGCCAGCAGACCCTGCTGGCGATGATCGACTGGAGCTGGGAGCTGCTCTCGGCGGCCGAGCGCACCGTGCTGCGCCGCCTCGCCGCGCACGCCGACGGCTGCACGCTGGAGGCCGCCGAGCACGTCACCGGCGACGGCCTGGACGCGCTCGACCTGCTGGTCCGGCTGGTGGACCGCTCGCTGGTCGTGATGACCGAGCGGCCGGGCCGCGCGCCCCGCTACCGGCTGCTGGAGTCGGTGGCGGCCTACTGCGCCGACCGGCTCCAGGACGCGGGCGAGGAGGCGGCCGTCCGGCAGCGCCACCGCGAGCACTACATCGTGCTGGCCGAGCGCGCCGAACCCCACCTGTACGGGCACGACCAGGCGCACTGGCTGGACCTGCTGGACGCCGAGTCCGCCAACCTGCGCGCCGCGCTCGACGGCGCGTCCGGCCCCGACGCGCTGCGGCTGGCCAACGCGCTGACCTGGTACTGGTTCCTGCGGGGCCGCTGGAGCGAGGCCCGGCGCGCGCTGACCGCCGCGCTCGACCTCACCACCGCGCCGTCCCCCGAACGCGCCCGCGCCCTCGCTTACCGCGCGTGCTTCGTCGTCCTCCAAGGCGACGGCACCGGCTGGCCCGCCCGCCGCGCCGAGGCCCTGGCGGCGCTGGACGGCCCCGGCGACCCGGTGGTCCGCGCCCGCGCCCGCTGGTTCCTGGTCTACGCGGGCTCGGAGCTGGACGACGTGGACGACGCCGCCGCGCTGCTGGCCCCGACCCTGGCCGAGTTCGAGGCCCTGGGCGACGAGTGGGGCACCGCCGCCGCCCTCGCCATGCGCGCCCACCACGGGCACGCGCGCGGCGAACCCGCCGCCATCGAACGCGACGCCGACGCCGCCACCCGCATCTTCACCCGACTCGGCGACCGCTGGGGCCGCCTCCAGGCTTCGGAGTGGCTGGCCGGGCACGCCGAGCTGGTCGGCGACTACGGCCGCGCCGAACGCCTGGGCCGCGAGGGCGTCCGCATGGCCGAGGAGCTGCGGTTGTGGCCGCACGTGGCGGTCGGGCTCGGCTGGCTGGGCTGGGTCGCGCTGCTGCGCGGCGACTTCCCGGCCGCCCGCGACCTGTTCGCGCAGGCGCTGGAGCAGGGCACCGAGCAGGGCAACCGGGGCGCGATGTTCTTCGGCGAACTGGGCCTCGGCCTGGTGGCGCGCCGCCTGGGCGACCTGGACGAGGCCGACGACCGGCTGCGCGCGATGCTGAAATCGGTGCCGCCGCCTAACGACGACACCCCGCCGCCGCTGTTCCTGCCGCTGATCCAGGTGGCGCTCGGCTACATCGCCGAAGAGCGCGGCGACGCCGCCACCGCGCTCGCCTACCAGCGCGACGCCCTCGCCGTCGCGATCACGCTGGACGCGCCGCGCGACAAGGCGTTCGCCCTCGAAGGGCTGGCCGGGGCGGTCAGCCTCGCCGGTGACCACGCCCATGCCGCCCGGCTGCTGGGCGGGGCCGCCGAGATCCGCCGCGCGGCGGGCATCCCGGCCGGTCCGTCCGAGCAGGCGGACGTCGAACGCGTGACCGCCCGCGTCCGTACCGGGCTCGACGAGGACGTGTTCGCGGCGGAGGCCGCGCGGGGCGCGGCACGCACGGCAGAAGAGCACCTGGCCGAGCTGCCGACCGCCTGATTTCGGGGACGGCATGGAAGAACGCAAGGAACACAGCGGACGCATCACCGACATCGACGTGCTGCGCGGCTTCGCCCTGTTCGGCATCCTGCCCGTCAACATCGTGCAGATGACCGGCCAGCCCTCGCCGGGCGCGGCGTTCGACACCCTGCTCCAGGGCCGGTTCTTCCCGATCTTCTCGTTCCTGTTCGGGACGAGCGCGGTGTTGTTCCTGCGCGGCGCGGGCCGGGCCGACCTGCTGTGGCGGTTCATGACACTCGTCCCGTTCGGGGTGCTGCACCAGCTCGGGCAGCCAGGCGAGGTACTGCTGCCCTACGCGGTGCTCGGCGCGGCCTTCCTCCTCCCGGCCTCCTACGTGAGCGCGTCGGCCGTGCTGGCGGCGGGCCTGCTGATGACGGCGGGCGCGATGGGCTTCACGTCCGGCGGCTGGAGCCTGGTGCCCGGCCTGTTCCTGCTGGGCGCGGCGGCGATGCGGCGGGAGGCGTTCAGCCTGCCCACGCGGACGCTCGCGAAGGCGTTCGCCGTGCTGGCCGTCGCGGCGGCGGCGCTGAACGTCTGGCAGCTCGGGCCCGCCGACGAGCGCGTGTTCGGCACCGCCGGGGTCGTCACCGCCGCCGCCTACGGCACCGGCCTGCTGCTCCTGCTGCGCACCGGCGCGCGACCCGCCCTCACCGCCGTGCTGGAGCCGATGGGACGGCTCGCCCTGACCTGCTATGTGTCCGCCACCCCGCTGATCCTGCTCGCCGACCGCCTGTACGGCGTGGACGACGGGCGCGACGCCGCCGCGCTGACCCTCGTGATCCTCAGCGCGCAGGTGATGTTCGCGCGCTGGTGGTCGCGGTGGTTCCGGTACGGGCCGCTGGAATGGTCGTGGCGGTCCCTCACCCGGCGGCGGCTGGAGCCTTTGCGCGTCGCGCCCGTTCCTTTTCCGCCTATCCGTTGGGGCAGGTGTCGCGGTATTCGTTGATGGCCGCGCCCGGTCGCGGCGCGGGGCATAGGAACCGGTCGTAGCGGGTGTCGTCGTCCACGAATCGTTTCATCCACGAGATGCCGTACTTGGCGATGGTGGTGTTGGGCGTGTTGAACGACATGTGCCCGGCGTTGCGCAGTTCCAGGTACGCCTTCTCGGGCGCGGACGTCAGGTTCCGGTAGAACGGCTCGGCGTGCGCGCCGACCCCGGCGATGAAGTCGTTGTCCGCGCCCATGATCATGGTGGGGACGGTGACGCCCTGCCAGTCCCGGTCGGTGTGCCAGGGGGCCAGCGGGATCGCCGCCTGGAGCGCGGGCCGCTCCGCCGCCGCGCGCAGCGTCGCGCCGCCGCCCATGGAGTGGCCCATGACCGCCAGCCGGGCCGGGTCGATACGGTTCTTCACGGTGCTCTTGCCGGTCAGGTAGTCGAGCGCGGCCAGCAACTGGTTCGCGCGGGAGTCGGGCACGTCCATCAGGTTCAGGGTCTCCAGCGTCATGACGACGAAGCCCTGCGAGGCGAGGCGCGGCCCGTACCAGTCGATCCACGCCTGCGGCGACACGAAGCCGGGGGACACCGCGATCGCCCCGAACGTGCCCTGCGAGGTGTCGGTCGGGGCGTAGATCGTGCCCCGGTTGAAGCCGGTGCCGCTGCCGGTCGGCACGTCGATGCGCTCGATGGTGAACGGACCCTTCTCGGCGGTGACGCTGGCCTCGGTCGGGTCGGGGCCGCGCTCGTAGGGATTGGCGGGGGCGGCGTGCGCGGCCGGGGCCGTCGCGAATCCGGCCGCCAGCGCGGCGGTGGCGGCGGCCATGCGAAGGGAGGTGAACGGGGACCTTTTCATCGGGGGAGGACCCGCCTTTCTCGGCCGTTCTCCGCGAGAGGGGTGGGAGTTTTTCGCGGACGGCGTGCCAAGGATTGTGCGGTCTCACCGAAGGCGACGCTCTACAACCACCGGCGCATTTCCCAGGCCACTTTGTCTGCCACCGACAAAGCGGACCCGGTCATGACGAGCGCGGCAACGGTCCCAGATACGGGCGGGGCGGCAAGCCGCGTACGCCCGGCGCGAAACCGAACAGCCGCCCCGAGTCCGGCGGCGGGTCGTCGCCCGCGCGACCCGTCGTGACCACCAGGGCGTCGAGCGCGGGACCGGCGAACGCGCAGCCCGTCACCCGCGCCGCCGGGACGTCCAGCGCCACCATCAGCCGGCCGTCCGGGTCGTAGCGGCGGACCTGGCGGCCCGTCCACGTCGCGACCCACACGCAACCCTCGGCGTCCACCGCCAGCCCGTCCGGCACGCCCTCGCGCGGGTCGAGCCGCACCAGCGCGCGCGGGCGCGACGGCACGCCCGCCGCCGCGTCGAAGGTGTAGGCGGTCACCTGGCCGGGCCGCGCCTCGGCCAGGTACATCACCCGGCCGTCGGGGCTCCAGCCGAGCCCGCCCGGCGCGGTCAGCCCGGTCAGCACCCGCGTCGCGCCGCCCGCGTCGATCCGCAGCAGCAGCCCGGCCCCGGGGGCGACGTCGGCGGCCATCGCGCCCACCCACAGGCGGCCCGCCGGGTCGCAGGCGGCGTCGGTGAGCCGCGTCCGGCCGGGCCGCACCAGCGGCAGCAGCGGCTTGACGCCGCGCGGCGTCAGGTGGGCGAGGCCCGTCCCGGCGACGGCCAGCAGCCCGCCCGGCGGCCCGCCGACCGGCAGCACCGCGCTGAGCGCCGGGGCCCAGGCCAGCGGCAGCCGCTTGCCGACCTCCAGCCGCCGCGCCCGGCCGCCCCACGGCGCGGTGTGGAGGCGGGCGCGGTGCAGGTCGGCCCAGCGCAGCACGCCCGCCGCCGCGTCCCAGCGGGGACCGGCGCCGAGCTGGCACACCACGTCGGGATGCATGATCTCCGGCACCCCCGCATCCTGCCCGTCCGGGGGCCCGGCGGAACAGCCCGCCGGGCCCGCCCGGCGAAGATCGGCCAGGAGGATCAGCCGAAGAAGTCCGCGCGCAGCCGGGTGGCCTCCTCCGGCCGCCCGCGCTCGTCCAGCAGCGCGGCCAGGAGCGCGGCGGTGCCGGGCCGCTCGGCGTCGTCGGCGGGGCCGGACAGCGCGCGGCGGAACGCCTGCTCGGCCTCGTCCGGACGGCCGCTCTGCTGGAGGAGCTGCCCGGCGAGCCGGTCGGACCGGCAGGCGGAGACCTGCTCGCCGATCGACCGGAACTCCTCGGCCGACTCCAGCGCGCGCGTCACCGCCTCGTCCACCTGCCCCTGGTCGGCCAGCACGCGGGCGGTGTCGCTGAGCAGCAGCGCGTGCTCGCGGACGTGGCGGCCGTCGTCGGCGGACAGGCCGGAGAGGACCGTGCGGGCCTCCTCCAGCCGCTCCAGCGCGCCGCGCAGGTCCTCCGCCCAGCCCAGCGCCAGGCCGCTCTTGCGCAGGTGGACGGCCTGGAGGTAGGGGTCGCCGTGCTCGCCGAAGCGGCGGGCGGCCTCGGCGAACCCGTCGGCGGCCTCGGCGTCGCGGTCCATCAGACTGAGGATCTCGGCGGTCTGCGCTTCCAGCTTGGCGAGCGCGCCGGGGGAGTCCTCGTGCGCGCGCATCTCCGCCAGTATCCGCAGGCCGTCCTCGTGCTGGCCGAGCTGCGGGTACACGCAGGCCAGCACCCAGCGCGCCTGCATCCCGTCGTGCCCCGCCTCCGCTCCGGACGGCATGGTGGGCAGCGCCTCCTCCGCGCACTCGGCCGCGTCCAGCAGGCGGCCGACGGTGAGGTAGGCGGTGGCGAGGTCGGTGCGCGCCAGCGCGGCCAGCCGCGTGTCACCCAGCACGGTGAACTTCGCGGCGGCCTCGACGAACGGGGCGATCGCCTCGTCCGCGCGGCCCTCCTCCAGCAGCGACTCGCCGCGCCGCGCGTGCTCGACCGCGACGGCGTGCTCGGCGTACCACTCATGCTCGCCGGGAGCGGCGTCCGTCCCGTCGGGCTGCTCGACCGGGGCGAGCTGCGCGCGGCGCGCGGCGACCGGGGACAGCGCCAGCGACTCCACGATCGGCCGCGCCTCCAGGATCGTGTTGATCCGGGCACCGACCACGCCGTGCCCGTTGCGCCGGTCGTAGCGCTCGGCGAGCGCGATGGCCTCGCCCGACAGCTCCTTGTGCAGCTCGCGGTAGGTGTACTCCTCGTCCTCGTCGTCGGCGTAGTCGGGATTGGCGGGCCAGTGCAGCACCTCCTCGCCGCGCCCCGCCTCCACCAGCGCCCGGCACAGCGCGGCGGCCGCCGCGGACAGCTCCAGTTCCGGGCCGACGGTCGGCTCGCCCTCCAGGACGGTCAGGTGCGCGTTGAGGACGGCCAGGCCGCGGTCGAGGTTGCCCGACAACACGCAGAACCGCAGGTGCCGCGCGACGTCGGCGTCGTTGGCGTCGGTCAGGCTCCGGTAGGCGATCCGGTGCGCGTCGCGGGCCTCCTCCAGCGCGCCGGTCCGCAGGTAGCAGAGCTGGAGGACGTGCAGCGCCTCGGCGGGCTGGCCGCCGGTGTCGCAGGGGACCTCGCCGGTCAGCAGCGGCTGCGCGACCGCGATCGCCTCGGCGTCGCGCTCCAGCGCCGCCAGGTAGGCGACCTGGTACATCATCAGGCACGCCGGGCACACGTAGCCCGGGGCGGGCTCCAGCTTCCGCAGGTCAGCCAGGCAACGTTCGCCGAGCTCGGCGTCGCCGCTCCACTCGGCCAGCACCAGCCGCGCCGACGACAGCGCGTGCAGGTCGTCGCGGTCGGGGCGCGCGCGGGCCGCCATGTCGTCGAACAGGCCGTTCACCACGTGCAGCGGGTACTCGGGCCGCAGGCCCAGCACGATGCCCTGCGCGGCGAACTGCCGCCACAACGAGTCGAGCGCGTCCTCGTCGAACAGGTCGGGGCTCGCGCTGTAGAGCGAGACGCAGCGGGAGAAGGCGGTGAGCACCTCCGACAGGTCGCGCAGGTCGCGGGCCGCCAGCATCATGGCGTCGACCATGTCCAGCCGCGCCTCGATCTCCAGCTCGGCCAGCCCCGCCGCCTCGGCGTGCCGCACCACCTCCCGTAACGCCTCGACCTGCGCCTCTCCGGTGGGCAGGTCGGCGGCCTCGGCGAGCCGATCGGTCAGCTCGGCCCGGGTATGGGTCATGGACGCTCCTCGTTCGGTCGGCCGCGTGGGGTCACGGCCCTTCCCCGGCCGGGCGCGCCGCCCGGCGGGGGATCATGAATTCTCCTCCACGTCGTGCACCGCCCATTCGACGAGGCCCAGGAAAGATCGGTTCAACGCCGCGGTGTCGACCGGTCGCATCGGGTGGTGTCCCTGCAGGAGAGCGTGCCCGTACAGGGCCTCCACAACCAGCCTGACCAGCAACGGGTCGTCCAGGGCCGTCACTCGCCGCACCAGCGGGTTGTTGTAGTTGAGCAGCAGTTGGGGGAGCGCGGCCGGGGCGGCGGGTTCCGCGCCGATCTCGCCCAGCATGTCGGCCCAGGCGCCCTCGGCGGACTCCAGCGCCGCGTTCCGGTCGGCGCGGCGGGCCGCCTCCCGCCCCTCCAGGTACAGCGCCGACAGCGTGACCGGCTCGAACGCGCGGACGACCGGCTCGCAGCCGAGCCGGTGCAGCGCCTGCGACGCCGTCCGCAGGAAGTCGCGCAACCCCAGTTCGGTGCCGGGGTCCAGCACGTCCAGGTGGGTGGCCAGCTCGGCGGGGTCGAGCCGCACCACCTCGGCCTCGGGGTCGATCAGCGGCAGCCGGTTGAGGATCTCGGCGTCGTAGGCGTAGCCGCCGTTCACCAGGCCAACGCCCTGCGCGGCGGCGACCCCGGCCAGCTTGCGGAACTCGCCGACGCCCGCGGTGTAGCGGACGACGCGGTGCCGCCGCCGGAACTCCGCGAGCGTCATCTCCCCGTCGCTGGTCTCCAGCGGCAACCACTGCACCACCAGCCGCAACATCTCCACGTCGTGCGCGGCCAGGGCCTTGACGCCCAGGTGGTGCACGGCCAGGAAGCGGCCGAGCCGGGTGGGCGCGGTCGCCGACAACCTCACCAGCCAGGCCCGGAGCTGGCGGCCGAGGGCCTCGCGGGTCTCGGCGAGCAGGTCGTCCTCGTAGAGCTGCTCGCGGTCGGCGGTGGGCCGCAGCTCGGAGGCGTCCACCACGCAGCGCACGAAGAAGGCCCAGTCGGGCAGCAGGCGTTCGGCCCGGTCGCTGAGGAGCATGCGCTTGAGGTAGACGCGGTGGGCTGCGCGCGCGCCCGCGTTGGAGGGCGTGGGGAGCACGAACGCGGCGCCGGTGAGGCCCGCCGCCGGGACGTCCAGGTCGATCACGTCGAACGGCCGGAAGTCGAGCGTGCCCGCCGCGTACTCCAGCAGGGCGTCCTGCCGCGCCACGGGGTCGGCGTGCTCGGCGAGCCAGGGCGGCCCGCCCGAGACCGTCCGGTCGCCGACCCGCACCGGCACCGGCAGCAGCGACCCGAAGTGGTCGGCCAGGCGCAGCACGGTCTCGTCGGACAGCCAGTGCTCGGAGCCGCGCCGGGGCCGCAGCGTGACCGTGGTGCCGGGCTCGGACCGCTCGGCGGTCTCCTCGACGCTGTAGTGCCCGGCCGCGTGCCCGATCCAGCGCACGGTGGCCGCCCCCTCGACGGCGGCGCTGCGCGTGACGACCTCGACCTCGTCGGCGACCAGGAAGCACGCCAGCAGCCCGATGCCGAACTGGCCGAGGAACTGCTGCCGGGAGAAGCCCAGCTCGTCGCGCTTGGAGGAGCGGCCGATCGTGGCGAGCAGCTCGTGCACCTGCTCCTCGGTGAGGCCGACGCCGTTGTCGTGGACGCGGAGCGACCCGTCCCCGGTGACCGACGGCGGCTCGACCAGCACCAGCGGCCGCTCCGGCGGGTGCGCGCTGATGGCGTCCACCGCGTTCTGCAGCAGCTCGCGCAGGTAGGCGCGCGGGCTGGCGTACAGGTGCCGGCCGAGCAGGTCGACGATCCCGCGCAGATCGACACTGAAGCTGTGGCGCATCCTCGGCTACCTTCCGCGCCGGAACAGCTCGGCCGACTACTTGACGGGCGCCGCCCCGATCGCCCTCATCATCGACGGCCAGGTCTTGTGCATCTCGCGCTTCCAGTACGGCCAGGTGTGCGAGCCCTCGCCGTACATGTCGGCCGTCACCGGGACGCCCAGTTCCTTGGCGCGGGCCACGAAGTCCTGCGTGGTTCGCCAGACCTGGGTCTCGCTAAGGTAGCGGATGTCCCACGGGGCTTTCCCGGGAGGATCGAAAGGTCCCGGTTTGCCGTTGCCCGCCGAGACGTGCAGCCGCGTCCCGCGCATCTTGGCCAGCAGGCTCGTGGGGTCGTGCGCGACCCAGTTGCTGCGGTGCAGGGCGGGGTCGCCCCAGATCTTCTTCGGCTCGCGCGCGGAGTTGACGTACATCAGCAGCGACGGGATGCCGGGCGACAACATCGACAACACGCCGCTGTAGGCGGCGGTGTACTTGAACATGCCCGGGTGGCGGCCCGTGTAGGTCATCGCGCCCTGCGCGCCGGACGAGATGCCCATGGCGGCCCGCTGCGACCCGGCGTGGAAGTTGCGCTCCAGGAGCTGGCGCACCTCGGTGGTGTGGAAGGTCTCCCACTTGGGGATCCCGCCCTTGCCGTCGTTGTACCAGTCGGTGTAGGAGCCGTTGGAGCCCTCGGGCATCGCGACGATGACGTCGTAACGCGCGGCGAGGGAGGCGATGTCGGTGCTGCGCGTCCAGGAGACGTAGCTGTCGTTGCCGCCGTGGAAGACGTAGACGACCGGCCACGTGCGCTGCGCGCCCGCGCGCCACGAGGGCGGCACGAGCATGCGGACCTTCTGCGTGGAGCCGAGCGCGGGGGACTGCACCGACACGTCGTACTGCCGGGTGGCGGTCTTCTGGACCTTGACGACCTTCGCGCCGGTTTCGGCGGTGCGGTAGGGCCCCGTGCGGGTCCCCGCCTCGTCGCCCTCCTTGCCGCTGCCCCGGTCGCCCTTGAGCTCCTTGAGCGCGGGCTCGGACGGGGTGGCGACCGGCCGCCCGCCGACCTGCTGCGGCCCGGCGCCGCCGGACGTGCTCGGCTTGGGCGTGGGCGACTTGGCGGGCGTGCGCTGCGCCATGGGGATTTGGTCGCCGACCGGGTCCTGGCCCGGCGCGGCCAGGGGGTTGGGCACGTCGATGGGCAGCATGACCAGCACCGACGGGACGAGGACCACCCCCGCGACGGCGCCGATGGCGATCAGGCGTTCAGTCCGTTTCGGCACAAGATCTCCCTCCGCGAGAGGCACCCTACTGTGCGGTACGCCCCTTTGCCGACCGAAGTTCTCATCTATCGCATAACTAATCCGAACCTCACCGGCGCCTGAACACCCCCTCCACCCCGCCTGCACGACGCGCGTCGCGCTCCCCGGCGGTCAGGGACGTCCCTCCCGCCAGGCGCCCATCGGGACGTAGGCGAGGCTGCGGCCCTCGGCGTCCAGCATCCGGCCCACGCGCTTCACCCAGCGCAGGGTCACCGACCGGTCCACCACGCGCACGCCGGGGTGCTGCGACACGACGCGCGCCTCGAAGGCCGCCAGCTCGTTCAGGCCGTGCACCCACACGTTGGCCATCAGGTTCGCCTCCCCGGCGACCGAGCACACCAGCCGCGTCTCGCGCATCGTCGCGACGCCGTCGGCCACCGCGTCCAGGCTCGGCGGCGGGACCGACAACCACAACATCCCCGTCACCCGCCACCCCGCCAGCCGGTGCGCGGCCTCGCAGCGCAGCGCCACCCGGCCGCTGGACAACATCCCGGCCATCACCCGCCGCACCCGCGCCTCCGGCATCCCGGTCTCCTCGGCCAGGGCCGTGGAGGAGCGGCGGCCGTCGGGGGCCAGCGCCAGCATCAGCGCGATCTCGTCGTGGCGCAGCCGGCGGGTCTCGCCCTCCCCGCCGCCGGGGCGTTCCAGGCCGCGGCGCTGGCCCTGGTCGAGGGAGTCCAGGCGCCAGCGGCTGGCCTCGCGGTGCAGGTGGTGGGCGAGGTGGGTGCGCGTGGACACCACGCCGTCCACGCGGCCCAGGCGGCGCAGGACGTAGTCGCCGAACTCGGCGAGGTCCCAGGTGATGACGGTCAGCAGCAGGTCGCGGTTGCCGGTGGTGTGCTCGACGCTGATCGTGCAGGCGTCGGCGGCCAGCTCGGCGGCGACGCGCTCGTGGGTGCCGGGCGCGCAGCGCACCTCGACCAGCGCGAACGTCCCGTAGGAGAGCTGGGACGGGCCGGCGGCGCAGGTCACCCAGGCGTTCCCGGCGGCGGTGAGGCGGGACCAGCGGCGCGACAGCGTCGCCGCGTCCACGCCGAGCGGCCCCGCCAGGCGGCTCCACGGCGCGCGGGGGTCCAGCTGCAGGGCGTTGACGAGGGCCAGGTCCAGTTCGTCCATCTGACGATTCCGTGCGTTCCATCGGGGGTTCACGACGTATTCGTGCAATTTAGCGGATCTTTCGGCCCGGACCCGATCCTGTTCTGCATCGCCTCCCGCCCGGCGTCCCGGCGTCTCCGCACGACCCTCTCCAGGAGAAGTCACATGATCCGTGCACGTACCACCGCCTCCGCCGTCGCGGCGGTCTCGGCGGCGCTCCTCGCCTCGGCCTGCACCACCTCGTCCGTCCCGGAGAGCGCCTCCGGCGACCGCGCCTTCCGCGTCGCGCTCACCTCGGACGCCAACACCTTCGACCCCGCCAAGGGCACCGCCGCCTCGGACTACACGCTGGCGCGCCTCCAGTACGCCACACTCGTGAACCGTGACGCGGGCAACAAGATCACCCCCGGGCTGGCCGAGAAGTGGGAGAGCAGTCCCACCAGCGCCACCTTCACCTTGCGCAAGGGCCTGACCTGCTCGGACGGCAAGCCGCTCAGCGCCACCGACGTCGCCGCGTCGCTACGGCGCTTCGCCGACCCCAAGACCGCCGGATCGGGCGTGGCGATGGCGTTCGGCCCCGGAGCGCCCGCCACCTTCACCGCCGACGACGCGGCCGGCACCGTCACCGTCAAGCTCGGCCGCCCCTGGGCCGACCTGCTGACGGGCCTGGCGCTGCCCAACGCGGGCGTCGTCTGCGCGCCCGGCCTCAAGGACCCGCAGGCCCTCGCCCGGGGCCCGGTCCCCGGCGCGGGCTCCAACGGCTACACGCTCACCACCGTGCAGCGCGGCCGCGGCTACACCTTCAAGCTGCGCGACGGTTTCAACGCCTTCGCCCAGTACGCCCAGGAGCCGCAGGGCGAGCGGCCCAAGACGCTGGAGATCTCGCTGGTCTCCAACGAGAGCACGCTCGCCAA
Source organism: Actinomadura hibisca NBRC 15177 (assembly GCF_001552635.1). Taxonomy (GTDB): domain Bacteria; phylum Actinomycetota; class Actinomycetes; order Streptosporangiales; family Streptosporangiaceae; genus Spirillospora; species Spirillospora hibisca. Next base: position 15,083 of record NZ_BCRO01000099.1, read on the forward strand.
CCAGCTCAGCACCGGCGCGGTGGACTACGGCGCGTTCACCGGTCCCGACGCCGCCCGCTTCCGCAGCGGCGGCTACACACTGAAGGCCGCGCCGCTGCTGCGCATGTTCGTGGTGTTCAACGAGCGCTCCGGCCGCCCCGGTGCCGACCCCAAGATCCGCAAGGCCGTCGCGCAGGCCCTCGACCCGGCCGCCTTCAACAAGGTCTACGGCGGCAAGGGCGAGGTCATGAAGAGCTGGAGCGACAGCACCACGCCCTGCGCCAACACCGACGCCGCGTCGGTCACCGGCCCGGACACGGCTGCCGCGAAGAAGACCCTGGCAGGCGTGAACCTCAAGATCACCGGTACCAACGCCATCGCGGGCGGCGCGGGCAACGCCTACGTCCAGGAGGCGCTGCGCGCCGCCGGTGCCAAGGCGAGCCTCCGCAACGTCGACAACGCCACCTGGGCCACCGACGTGCTCGCCAACAAGGGCGACTGGGACCTCACCGTCATGGCGCACCTCAACTTCCCCGGCACGCTCACCAGCGGCGCGCTCCTGCTGACCGGCCCCGTCCCGCCGGAGGGCCGCAACTTCGGCGGCATCGAGAACGACGCCTTCACCGCGGGCATCGCCGAGGCCGAGGGCACCACCGACCAGGCCGCCCAGTGCGCCGGATGGGCCAAGGCGCAGAAGGCGCTGCTGGAGCGCGACGACGTGGTGCCGCTGGCGACGGTGCCGGTCGCGTTCGTCCTCGGCAAGGGCGCCGACGGCGTGGTCGTCAACGGTGCCGCCGACCCCGCCAGCTTCCGGATCAAGAGCTGATGATCGGCGAAACGGCGGTCGGCCCCAAGGCCCCCGCGGCGCGCGGACGCGGCCTGCACCCCTGGGCCGGGTTCCTGCTGCGGCGGCTGGCGGGGCTGGCCGTCGCCCTGGCCGCGCTGGTGGTCGTGACGTTCCTGATGATGCAGCTCATCCCGGGCGACCCCGCCCGCGCCCTGGCCGGGGACACCGCCACCGGTGCCCAGGTGGAGCAGCTGCGCCACGAGCTCGGCCTCGACCGCCCGCTGACCGAGCAGTTCACCTCCTACGCCACCGGCCTGCTGCACGGCGACCTGGGCCAGTCGTTCCAGACCCGCGAGCCGGTCGCCCAGGTGATCGGCTCGCGGCTGCCGTTCACCGCCGAGCTGGCCCTGCTGGCGATCGTGCTGGTGCTGCTGCTGGCGGTGCCGCTCGGCATGGCCGTGGCGATCGCGACGCGCGGCGGGCGGCGCGGCCGGTTGGACGCGGCGTTCACCTTCGTCACGGGCCTGGTTGGCGCGACGCCCGAGTACGTCCTCGGCACGCTGCTGGTGCTCGTCTTCGCGATCACGCTGGGGGTGCTGCCCGCGGCGGGCGCGGCCTCGGTGACGGCGCTGATCCTGCCGGTGGCGGCGATCGCGCTGCCCGCCACGTGCGTGCTGGCGCGCATCGTGCGCCGCGAGACCGCCGGGGTGCTGGAGCAGGACTACATGCGCACCGCGCGCGGCCGCCGCCTGCCCCCGCTGCGGCTGTACGCCCGGCACGCGCTGCCCAACCTGCTCACCGGCACGCTCACCATGGGCGGGCTCACCCTGGCCGGGCTGCTGGGCGGCACCGTGATCGTGGAGAGCGTCTTCAACTGGCCGGGCCTCGGCAGCCGCGTCGTCCAGGCGATCCTCAACCGCGACTACCCGGTCATCCAGGGCACGGTGCTGGTCCTCGGCGTGCTCGCCACGCTGCTGAACATGCTGGTCGACCTGCTGCTCGGGCTGCTCGACCCGCGCACCCTCAACGGGAGGAACGCCCCGTGATCCGCTGGTCGAAGGGGCTGGCCGCCGGAACGGCGGGCCTGGTCCTGATCGTGCTGCTCGGGATCGTCGCGCCGTGGATCTGGGGCGACGACGCCACCCGCCTCACCGGCGCCGCCCGCGAGGGCGCGTCGGCCGCCCAGTGGCTGGGCACCGACGCGCTGGGCCGCGACGTGCTGGCCCGCACGCTGGTGGCGACCCGCCTCACCCTGCTGATGACGGCCGCCGCCACGGCCGTCGCCGGGGTCCTCGGCGTGCTGCTCGGCACCGCCGTGTGGGTGGCCGGGCGGCGCGTCCGGGAGGCCGGGCTGCGGCTCATCGACGTCATGGTGTCCTACCCGGCGGTGATCCTGGCGCTGGTGGTCGCGGCGATCCTGGGCGCGGGACGGGTCGCCGCCGTGATCGGCATCGGCATCGCCTGGACCCCGGCGTTCGCCCGCCTGACGGCGAATCTGGCGGCTTCGGTCGCGGGCCGCGACTTCGTGGCCACCGCCCGGCTGCTGGGCGTGCCGCCGCACAAGTTGCTGACGCGCCACCTGCTGCCGAACATCGCCGAACCGCTGCTGGTGCTGCTGTCGGTGGCGTTCGCCGGGACGCTGACGGCGCTGTCGGGGTTGTCGTTCATCGGCCTGGGCGTGCAGCCGCCGTCCTACGACTGGGGCGCGCTGCTCAACACCGGCCTGGAAGCGCTCTACACCAACCCGGCCGAGGCGCTGGGACCCGCCGTGGCCATCACACTGACCGGCGTGCTGGCCGGATTCATCGGAGACGGCCTGGCCGCAGGCTTGGACCCGCGCGGAGCCGCAGCAGTAAGAGCCGCACGCCGCCGCACAAAAACCGCAAAACCCACCCCACCCCCAGCCGACGCCCTGCTCGTAGTGGACGACCTACGCGTCTCCCTCCCCGACGGCACCGACCTGGTGGCGGGCGTGTCGTTCCACGTCCGCCCCGGCGAGATCGTCGGCGTGGTCGGCGAATCGGGCTCGGGCAAGAGCCTGACCGCGATGGCTGTGGCCCAACTACTGCCCGACGGCCTCGACGTCCAGGCCGCCACCCTGCGCCTGGACGACCTCGACCTGCTCGCCGACGCCGAACCCCGCCGCCTGGCCACCGAGATCGGCGTCGTCTACCAGGACCCGTCGGCCTCGTTCAACCCCGCGCTGCGCCTCGGCGGCCAGCTCACCGAAGTGTTGCGCCGCCACCGCGGCGTCGGGAAGGCCGAGGCCCGGAAGCGCGCGACCGACGCCCTCGATTCGGTGCGCGTCACCCGTCCGGCCGCCCGGCTGCGCCAGCACCCGCACGAGCTGTCGGGCGGCATGCGCCAGCGCGCGATGATCGCCTCTGCGCTGCTCACCGGGCCGCGCCTGCTGGTGGCCGACGAGCCCACCACCGCCCTCGACGTCACCGTGCAGGCCGAGGTCCTGGCGCTGCTGCGGGAGATCAACGAGCGGGACGGCACCGCGATGTTGTTCATCTCGCACGACATCGGCGTGATCGGCACGCTGTGCCACCGGGTGCTGGTCATGTACGGCGGGCGGATCGTGGAGGAGCTGACCGCCGCCGACCTGAGCGCGGGCCGCGCCCGCCACCCCTACACCCGCGCGCTGCTGGCCGCGACCCCGCGCCTGGACGCCGCCGACGGCGAACCGCTCGCCACCATCCCCGGCCGCCCGCCCGCCCCGGACGCGCGGCCCGCCGGATGCCCGTTCGCGGGCCGCTGCACCGAGGAACTGCCGGACTGCGCCACCACGCCGCCGCCGGTGGCGGTGTTCGGCGCCGACCACCGAGCCGCCTGCCACGCGCTGACCACCGCCGCGAGCCGAGGAGGCGACCGATGACGCTGGCCGTCGAGAACGTCACCGTCGTGTTCGGGCACGGGCGGCGCGCCGCCACCGTCCTGGACGACGTCACCCTGGCGGTGCCGAAGGGCACGACCGTGGGCCTGGTCGGGGAGTCCGGCTCGGGCAAGTCCACCCTGGCCAAGGCGATGGTGGGGCTGGTGCGCCCCCGCGCGGGACGCGTCCTGCTCGACGGGACGGAGATCTCGGGGCTGCGCGGCAAGCGGCTCACCGCCGTCCGCCGCCGCGTCCAGATGATCTCCCAGGACCCCTACTCCTCGCTCGACCCGCGGATGACCGTCGGCCGGGCGCTGGCCGAGGCCGCCGACCCGCGCCGCGCCGACGTCCGCGCGCACGCCGCCGCGATCACCCGCGGGCTGGAGGCCGTCGGGCTGGACGGCGACGCCGCCCGCCGCCACCCGCACCAGTTCTCCGGCGGCCAGCGCCAGCGCATCGCGATCGCCCGCGCCCTGGTCGCCGAGCCCGAGGTGATAGTCGCCGACGAGATCACCTCCGCGCTGGACTGCTCGGTGCAGGCCGAGGTGCTGAACCTGCTGGCCGACCTGCGCGCGCGGCTGGATCTGACGATGTTGTTCATCTCCCACGACCTGGCGGTGGTGCGGCACGTCAGCGACGCGGTCGCGGTCATGCACCACGGACGCCTCGTCGAGCACGGCGACCGCGACCGGATCTACCGCGCGCCCGCCGACCCCTACACCCGGCGCCTGCTGGCCAGCGCGCCGTCCCTGCCCAAGGAGGCCAGTTGAGCAGCCGAACCGCCGACGCCACCCGCGACGTCCTCGCCGACTTCGCGGCGCGCTCCGCGGACCTGGTGGACTTCTACCGGGACCTGCACGCCCACCCCGAGCACTCCTGGAAGGAGCACCGCACCGCCGCCCGGATCGCCGACCGGCTGCGCGCCGCGGGCCTGGAGGTGACCGAGGGCGTCGGCGGCACGGGCGTGCTCGGCGTGCTGCGCAACGGCGACGGCGCGGTGGTGCTGCTGCGCGCCGACATGGACGCCCTGCCCATCACCGAGGCGACCGGCCTGCCCTACGCCAGCACGGTGCCCGGCATGATGCACGCCTGCGGCCACGACGTGCACGTGACCTGCCTGATGGCGACCGTCGAGGCCCTGTCCCGGGCGCGCGACGCCTGGTCGGGCACGCTGCTGGTGGTGGCGCAGCCCGCCGAGGAACTGGGCGAAGGGGCCTTGGCCATGGTGCGGGACCCGGCGTTCAAAACACTCCCACGGGCCGACGTGGCACTAGGCCAGCACGTGGGCCCGACCCCCGTTGGAACGATCCTGCACAAACCGGGCCTACTGATGTCGGCGGCGACCACCGTCGACGTGCGGATCTTCGGCCGCGGCGGGCACGGCTCGTCCCCCGAGGTCTGTGTGGACCCGATCGTCGCCGCCGCCCACCTGGTGACCCGCCTCCAGACGATCGTGTCGCGGGAGACCGCCCCACGCGAGGCGGCCGTCGTCACCACCGGCATGATGCGGGCCGGGACCCAGGCCAACGTGATCCCCGACGAGGCCCTGCTCTCGCTCAACATCCGCACCCAGTCAGCAGCAGCCCGAACCCGAATCCTGGCCGCAATCCAACGCGTAGCCGAAGCAGAGTGCGCAGCCTCAGCCTGCCCGCGCCCACCAGAACTGACGCTGTCCTGCGACTTCCCCCTCACAGAGAACGACGCGGCCACCGACGCAGCAGTATCAGCCGTGCACGCCGAACTGTTCAGTGCCGAGGCGGTAATCGAGCACGGCCCCCTGATGGGCAGCGAAGACTTCTCAATCTTCGGCTTCCCGGAGCACAACAACGGAACGGCCGTCCCCACGAACTTCTGGTTCTTCGGCGGCACCGCATGGGACACGTGGGAAGCGGCCCCCGGCGAGACCCCCGAGGAGAAGCTGGCGACCCTGCACGGCAACCACACCGCCCGCTTCGCACCCGACGCCGAACCGTCGATCCAGATCGGCACCACCGCCCTGACCTCGGCCGCCCTGCTCTACCTGGCATGAAAGCCGAAACAATAATCAGGGGCAACCTCCTAACAATGGACCCGGCAACCCCCCAAGTCGAAGCCCTGGCAATCTCCAACGGCCGAATAATCGCAGTAGGAACCAGCACCGAAATAACCCCCCTCCAAGGCCCAAAAACCCACCTAATAAACACCGGAACAAGCTGCGTAATCCCCGGCCTAATAGAAGCCCACGGTCACTTCCTAGGCGACGCAACAGTACAAGCAGGCGCACTGGTAGACATTCGCCCAGCCATAACCCCCACCGCCGCAGAAGTACTGGCCAAGATCCGCCAAGCAATCATCGACAACGGCCTCACCGGCACCTACTGCAACGGCTGGGACGCCCTCATCCAGAAGGGCCTGCCCGAACCCACCCGCCCCTGGCTGGACGACCTGGCACCCCACACCCCGCTGGTCATCCTGCACAACTCAGGCCATTCGGCATACTTCAACACGACCGCCATGTGCCAAGCGGGCCTGTCGCGAGACACCCCCGACCCACCCGGCGGCCGCCTCCTCCGCCACCCCAACGGCGACCTGACAGGCGTGGCCCTGGAACCCTCCGCCATAGCCCTGCTCACGGCCCCCCTGCGCACCGCCATCACCCCCGAATCGGCCACCGCGGCCCTGGCCGCCCAGAGCGCGAGAGTCAACGCCCAAGGCGTGACGACGATGAGCGAGATGGCGTTCACCCCAACCTCCCGCCCCCTCCTGGCCCACGCCCGCAAGACAGGCGCAATAACAACCCGCCTACGCCTCTACGAGGTATCGAACCCCACCCTGACCAGCGACGTAGCCCCCAACACGGGCGACGACCTGATCCGCCAGATAGGCGTGAAGATCTGGGCCGACGGCTCCCCCTGGACCGGCAACCTGGCGGCCACGTTCCCCTACCTGGACACCCCCGCGACCCAATCCCTAGGCATCCCGCCAGGCCACCGAGACACCCCCAACTACACCCACCAGGAACTACTGGACCTGTCCCGCGCCTACTTCACCGCAGGCTGGCAGCTGGCCTGCCACGCCAACGGCGACGAAGCAGCCGAACTGGTCCTGTCCGCCTGGTCGGCAATGCTGAAAAACCAACTCCCACCAGGCCGCCATCCCCGCCTGCGAATGGAACACGTAAGCGCGATGCGCCCGGAACAATTCACCCGAGCCCACGCCCTGGGCATCACGTGCAGCCTGTTCCCGGACCACATCTACTACTGGGGCGAGGTCATAGCCAACGACCTGTTCGGCCCCGAAATAGCCGCCCGCTGGTCCCCAGTCGCAACGGCCCTGCAAACCGGCATGCGAGTCTCCCTGCATAACGACTCACCAGTAACGCCCCTAGCACCCCTGCACAACATCTCGGTAGCCGCAACCCGCCTATCCCGAGCAGGCAACCACTACGGCCCCTCCGAACGCCTAAGTGTCACCCAAGCCCTAAAAGCCCAAACCATAGACGCAGCCTGGCAACTACAAGCAGAAGACATCATAGGCTCCCTGACTCCAGGCAAATACGCCGACCTGACAATCCTGTCAGCAAACCCCCTGGAAACACCACCAGAAGAAATCGCCGCCCTCAAAATAGAAGCAACCTTCCTATCGGGCCACCAGGTACACGGCCAACCCCTCTAGCCAGCCACCACTGCGCAGGAATATGGCACCGAACGTCGTTGGTTGTGACCGAGCCTCAGCGAACCGACTGGCAGCAGGTCGCACCCCCGGATTGAAAGTCCGTAGCTCTGCTGACGGGACGGCGTATCTGGCCGGGCTCACCCAAGACCGCGGCTGCTTCGTCGCCTAGTTGCGCTGGTGAGATCGGGTTTCGCAGTCGGCCGCGGTGGTCTCGTGCGGACTGTCGCCGTCCATCCGATATTTCCGAAAGCCCTCCATGCGGGACGTTCTGCTGTTTAACTCTGTTGATCTTCAATCGAGAGGCGGAATGCAGAGTGAGACGTCAGATCGGGGCGCGTCGCCCCTTCGCGGCGCTGCTCGCGTTGCTGGTGGGAACGGTGACGCTGGTGGTCGCGCCCGCCGCGCATGCCGGTACGTGGGGGGCCTATCCCTCTCGGGTGGGTGCCCGGACCTGTTCCAACACCAAGCAGCACAACGGCGTGTCCTACCAAGTCTGTCTGGACTACAACGCCGCGCGCACGCGTGTCCGGGCCCTGGCCCTGATCAACCCGACCGCCTACACCAACTTCCAGGTCGATATCCGGATGGCCTACGGCGGGGGCGGCCCCGTCACCGCCCAGTCGTGTCCCACGATGACCACCAACGGCAGCCGCGCCTGCTGGACGGGCTGGAGCGACATGCGCCTGCCCTACGTGGTGGCCGACGCCACCTTCGGCATCGCCGGGACGTGGATGCAGACCATCCGGGCGGTCGACACCAAGCTGTCGGGCAAGGCCCAGGAGAAGTCCAACTACTGCGGACCGGCCAGCATGCAGACGCTCCTGGCCACGATGGGCATCTCGGCCCCCTCCCAGGACACGCTGGCCGACCAGTCCAAGACCACCGCCGCCGGGACCTGGCACCACGACATCCCGCCGACGCTGAACAGGTACGTCTCGCGGGACTTCCCCTACACCTTCATCTCCGTCCCGCAGAGCGGCCGGGAGAGCGGGCTGAAGCGGATCGCCGACTCGGTGTCGCGGGGCCGCCCCGCCATCGTCCTGGTCAAGCCCGGGAACCTGCCCTGGTACCCCGACGGAGGCGAGCTCTACCGCCACTACCTGGTGGTGCACGGGTTCGGCGGCAAGATCTCAGGCGGCGAGGCGATCCCCGAGCAGTTCAAGGTGTGGGATCCCGACGCCTGGGACACCACTACCGGCCGCAAGGGCAAGGAAGAGTGGCTGACCGTCGGCCAGTTCATGCACGCCGGCAAGGGCACGCTGCTCGACGACGTATGGGTCATCACAACCTGACGCATCGACAGGGCTTCCGCGCTCCTGCCGCGGAAGCCGGGCGAAGGACCGCAACAGATCGACCAACGTCGTGTCCGACCCTGACCTTGGCCCTCTGGACAGGAACACCCCCGACGACGCCGGGGACGCTTTCCCTGACCAGCTCCTTTTTGGAGTCGTACCCCCGACAGGATTCGAACCTGCGTCACCTGCTCAGAAAGATACGCATCCTCACCACCGGCCAACGCACGATTGATTCTTCAGGACGGCCTGCCGTTCCCTAGGCTGCGTGCATTACCGCACTGTGTTTGGTGCCTGCACGCAGGTCACAAAACGTCAAAGCCCTCCTATCGGTGCAGGCCGGAAAACGTTCTCTCCGCGCAAGCGGAGGTGGTCCGAGGTTGGGCGCGACGACCCGCAACGGACGACCGTTCTCTCCGCGCAAGCGGAGATGGACCGTAGCGCAGACATGTCTGCGCTACTCATCTCTCGTTCTCTTCGCGCGTGTGGGTGGTTCGTAAAAGGGGGACTAGCGCAAACGGTTTGCGCTAGTCCCTCTGCGGGAGCGGTCCGGTCGCTGGGCAACTGTTCGCCAGGGTCTACGAGTAGGAGGCCGAGGCTGGCCGCTGGCGGCATCCGGCGGCTTTCCGTAGTTGTTCTAGGGGGTGCGCCTGGGATTCGCGCCTACTGGCGGGCCGGCGTTGCTGTGTCGGGTTCCCTTCTTGGCCGCTGCGATCCGCGCGCAGCAGCGTGCCGTCCGGGTAGCGGCGGACGGGGCCGTGATCGGTGGTGATCAGGGCCCCGGTACACCCATGCTGGTGGTGCCCCCGGCAGGATTCGAACCTGCGACACCCGCTTTAGGAGAGCGGTGCTCTATCCCCTGAGCTACGGAGGCTGGGACGGTGCTCGACGCTAGAGCGTAGCGGACCGCACCTACAGGGTAGGGGAGCGGGGGTGTCGGGCGCTCCTTCTTATGGGTGTGGTGGGGGCTCTAGGCCGGGCGGGGTGGGGGTCGGTACGCTTCGGGGCTGTGACGGGACGGCATCGCGGGCGCGAGCGGGGCGGGGGCAGGGCCAAGGTGGCCTTGGTCGCCGGTGGTGCCGTCGTGCCCGTGGTTCTTGTCGGGGCTCTCGCGTTCGGGTTGGGTGATGACGAGCCCGTCCGGAAGCCCGCTGCGGGGCCTTCGCCGGTCGCTCAGGCGCGGGTGCCCAAGCCGGTGGAGAGCAACCCCACCTATGGCAGGTACGTGCCGCCCAAGCCGGAGGAGAAGCCGGCGCCGGTCAGGACCGTCAAGCCCGCTTCGCCCAAGGTCAGGGACACGCCGACGCGCAAGCCGCCGCGGTCGGAGTACCGGCGGTCGTGTCCGCCCTCGTGGCAGGAGATTCCGTTTCTTCGGCGGTGGTGTGAACGGAACGGGCATCGGTCCCGGTGACGCCGGGGCATCGGTGAACCTGTAGTAGCGTTCCTCCGGCTGTTCAGCATTGGGGCATCAGGAGGAAAACCACCGTGCCAACCCCCCGGTCGGGCGTGCTGACCGCGGTCTTCCTGGTGATGGCGATCGTCGGCGTGGTCCCCGGGCGGGCCGCCGAGCGTGCGGACCCGCTGGAGTCGTTGCGCCGCGAGGCGGCCAAGGCCCGTGCGGACCTGGAGAAGGCGACGCGGCAGATGGAAGGGCGCCAGCGCGAATTGGCGCGTTCCCAGAATCGGCTGCGGGACACGCTGAAGGATCTCGCGGTGGCCGAGGCCGAGCTGAACCGCATCCGGGAGCCGCTGGCGCGGCTCGCCAACATGACCTACCAGCAGCCGGGCGCGGCGGGCAGCATGTCGATCTTCGGTGGGGGCAGCCCGTCGGACGCGCTGCGGTCCACCGCCGATGTCAGCCATCTCGCGGCCGGGCAGGACGCGCTGGTCAAGCGGGCCGATGACCTGCAGGGGCGGCGCAAGAAGCTGGTCGCCACCGCGCAGGAGTTGCAGTCGCGCAACGCGGTGGAGCAGACGCGGGTCCAGCAGCAGATCGACGGGCTGAAGAGCAAGTCGGCCAAGCTGACGCGGGATCTCACCGCGATGCTCGACAAGATGCGCGCCAGCCAGGAGAAGCGGCTGGAGATGGGCTGCGACAAGTCGCTGGCCCAGGACGCCCGCAAGTTCCCCAACGGGTTGATCCCCGCCAAGTACCTGTGCCCCTTGCCGCAGAAGGGGGAGCAGCTCCGCGCTGACGCGGCCCTGGGCTTCTACAAACTGAACTCTGCTTATAAGCGCAAGTTCGGGCGGAACATCTGCGTGACCGACTCCTACCGAAGCCTTTCGGAGCAGCACCGCGTCTACGCGCAGCGGCCCGGGTTCGCCGCGGTGCCGGGCACCAGCAACCACGGCAAGGGGCAGGCCGTCGACCTGTGCGGTGGCGTCCAGACCTCCGGGTCCGTCCAGTTCAACTGGATGGAGGCCAACTCCAAGAGGTACGGGTGGCGTCACCCCGCCTGGGCCTACAGCAATCCGTTCGAGCCGTGGCACTGGGAGTTCGGCACCGAGAGCGAGAACGACTGAGGCCCGCTCAGTGCGGGATCTCGGTGGCCGGGACCACCTCGCTCGTGCAGTGGCGGCAGCGGCGCGCCCGGATCGGGATGTCGCTGAGGCACTGCGGGCACTCGCGCTCGGTCGCCTCCTTGTGGCGGTCCAGGCGCTCCAGCAGCTTGCTGGTGGGCAGCACCACCAGGAAGTACACGATCAGCGACGTCAGGAAGAACGTCAGCGCCGAGGTCACGAACACGCCGTAGGGGAAGGTCGTGTCGGAGATCTTGAGTGAGAGCTTGGTGTAGTCGGGCTTTCCGGCCAGCAGGGCGATCAGCGGGGTGATGAACGAGTTCGCGAAGTCCTTGACCAGGGTGGCGAACGCCGCGCCGACGACGAACGCCACCGCCAGGTCCACCAGGTTTCCGCGGATGAGGAACTTTCTGAATCCGCCCATGGGGCCGCTCCGAGGGTAGGGGGTGTGCTTGCGCAACACCCCTTACCCGGCGGACGGCGGGTCATGAACGGGTGTGACGAAGATCCGTTCGGCGGGTCAGGCGGGGGCCACCTCGTGGGTGCAGTACCGGCACCGGCCCGCCTTGACCGGGATGTCGCTGAGGCACTGCGGGCACTCGCGCTCGGTCGCCTCCTTGTGGCGGTCCAGGCGGGCCACCAGCTTGCCGGCCGGGGCGACGACCAGGAAGTAGACGACGGCCGCGGTGATCAGGAACGAGATCAGGGCGGTCAGGAAGACGCCGTAGGGGAACTTCGTGCCGTTGACCGTGAAGGCCAGGGCGTCGAAGTCCGGCTGCCCGCCGATCAGGGCGATCAGCGGGCCGATGAACGCCGTGACCAGCGCGTTGACCACCGCGGTGAACGCCGCGCCGATCACGACCGCGACCGCGAGCTCGATCAGGTTGCCGCGCAGCAGGAACTTCTTGAAGCCGTTCATGGACCCCCCGGCCTGATGACGATCTGTTGTCGAACGGTGACGGGACGAGGTTATCAATGATCAATGCGCGGTGATCGTCATCGTCAGGGCGGGGCCCGCCGCCGCCAGGGCCAGCGCCTGGGAACGGTCGGCGGCCAGCACTATCAGGGCGCCGCCGGGGTGCGGGTCCTCTCGGGGAGGAGGGACCGACAGGACCGGGATCGCCGTCGCCACCAGGCGGGCCGATGCGCGCGGGGGCGCCAGGGCGTCGTCGGCCGGGGGCGCGCCGGCCAAGACGTCGATGCGGTCGCCCGGACGCAGCAGGCGTGCCGCTTCGGCGTCGGCTATCCGGACGGGGGCGGCCACCGTTCCCGGGGCGTGGCCGCGCAGCAGACCTTCGCCCAGCAGGCGCGCGTCGGTGAACGGCTCGCCGCGCCGCATCGGGCCCGCGACCGTGCGGCCCGCCAGCGGGGCGCGGGCGAGGCCGTCGGGCACGGCGGAGGATGGCAGTTCCACTGTTGAGATGTCGGTTGCGGTCAGCGTGCGGCCCGCGGGGAGGTCCCGGGCCGCGATGTGGACGCGTCTCCCTTCGTGCGGTACGGAGTGGAGGGACAGCAGGGCCAGGGCGGTGCCCGTCGCGGCGAGGAGGGCCGCCAGGGCCCGCCTGGCCCGCCTCCTGGTCATGGCAGGGCGAACGGCGGCTCGATGTCGTCCAGGGCCGCCGGGCAGGGGCAGGCGCGGTCGGCGGGCAGCGCCTTGATCACATCGGCGACCACGGTGCGCAGGCGGTCGACGTTGTCGGCGAACACCCGCAGCACCTCCTGCATGGTGACGCCCTCGCCCGTCTCGATGCCGGCGTCGAGGTCGGTGACCAGGCACAGCGGCGTGTAGCACAGGGCCAGCTCGCGGGCCAGGACCGCCTCGGGATGGCCGGTCATCCCCACCAGCGTCCAGCCCTGGGCGGCGAACCAGCGGGACTCGGCGCGGGTCGAGAAGCGCGGACCCTCGATGACCACCAGGGAGCCGCCGTCCACCGGCGGCCAGCCCGCGGCGGACGCGGCGGTGACGGCGGCGTGGCGGCCGTCGGGGCAGTAGGGGTCGGCGAACGGGACGTGCACCGCCGCGCCCTCGTCGTAGAAGGTCTGCGCGCGGCCGGAGGTGCGGTCGACGAGCTGGTCGGGGACGCACAGGGTGCCCGGACCGTGCTCGGGGACCAGCGAGCCGACCGCGCTGGGGGCCAGGACCTGCCGCACGCCCAGCGCGCGCAGCGCCCACAGGTTGGCGCGGTAGGGGATGCGGTGCGGCGGGAAGCGGTGGTCGCGGCCGTGCCGGGGCACGAACGCCACCCGGCGGCCGTGCAGTTCGCCGATCGTTATGGGGTCGCTGGGCGGGCCGAACGGGGTCTGCACCTCGACCTCGGTGGCGTCGTCCAGGAAGGAGTAGAAGCCCGATCCGCCGATCACGGCGATGTCGGCGGAGGGCCGGGGGTCGTTGGTCATGAGGCGACAGTAACCAGCAGGTCGGGGCGGCCGCGAGGGGCTGCCCCAACCTGTGGATAACTTCCTCGGGCGGCTGATCGTGACGCCCGTGGCCCCTGGCTGGAAGCGGGGGCCGCGGGCCGTTCGGCTCAGCCGACCGGCTCCAGTACCTGCGGTTCCTTGGCGGGGGCGGGCTTGCGGGCCATCCGGCCCGGGGCCCAGATGCGGTGGTTCAGGTCGTAGCACAGCGCCGGCAGCAGCAGCGAGCGCACGATCACCGTGTCCAGCAGCACCCCGAAGGCGACCACGAAGCCCATCTGCACCAGCGGCACCATCGGCAGCGTGGCCAGCACCGCGAAGGTCGCCGCCAGCACCAGCCCGGCCGAGGTGATCACGCCGCCGGTGACGGTGACGCCCCGGACGATGCCGCGCCGCGTGCCCAGCGCCTGCGACTCCTCGCGGACCCGGTGCATCAGGAAGATGTTGTAGTCCACGCCCAGCGCCACCAGGAAGATGAACGCCAGCAGCGGGAACCCCGAGTCCGAGCCCTCGAAGCCGAAGGCGTGCTCGAACAGCAGCGCGCTGGCCCCCAGCGTGGCCAGGAACGACAGCACCACCGTCGCCATCATCAGCAGCGGCGCGACCAGCGACCGCAGCAGCGCCACCAGGATCAGCAGCACCACGCCCAGCACGATCGGGATGATGACCTTGTTGTCGCGGTCGGAGGCCCGCTTGATGTCCAGCGAGGTCGCGGTCGGGCCGCCCACCCGGGCGTCGGCCCCGGGGACCGCGTGCGCGGCGTCGCGCAGCCGGTCGATGGTCGCCCGCGCCGCCATCCCGTCGGCCGGGTCGCGCAGCGTCACCTCGTACTTCAGCAGCCCGGCGGCGCTCTCGGGGCGGCTCACCGACGCCACGCCGGGCACCTTCTCCAGCGACAGCGGCGCGCGGGAGATCACCACGGCGGGGGAGCCCTCGCCCGCGGGGAAGTGCCGCGCCAGGACCTGGGCGCCGACCACCGAGTCCGGCCGGTCCACGAACTGGCCCGCGTCGGTGAACCCGTCGTTCTTCAGCGAGCCCAGCCCGAACGTCATCGCCAGCAGCCCCACCGCCGTCAGCGCCCACAACACGCGCGGCGCGCGGGCGATCAGCCGGCCGATCCGGCCCCACACGCCGTGCTCGGCCTCCAGCGCCGCCGGGTCCAGGTGGCGGGCGTCGTAGCGGGGCACCAGCGGCCAGAACAACCACCGGCCGAAGATCACCAGGAGGGCGGGCAGCAGCGTGGTCATGGCGGCCAGCGCGGTCAGCACGCCGGCGGCGGCGACCGGGCCGAGGCCGCGGGTCGGGTTCATGTCGGCGGCCAGCAGGCACAGCAGCCCGGCCGCGACGGTGGCGGCCGACGCCAGGATCGCCGGTCCGGCGCGGTGCAGCGCGAACGCCATGGCCTCGTGCCGGTCGGCGTGCCGGTGCAACTCCTCGCGGTAGCGCGCCACCAGCAGCAGCGCGTAGTCGGTGGCGACGCCGAACACCAGGACGGTCAGGATGCCCGCGCTCTGCGCGTTCACCGTCAGCCCGCCGTGCTCGGCCAGCAGGTACACCACCGCCTGCGCCAGGCCCAGCGCCGACACCGCGCCGAGGACCGGGATCAGCCACAACACCGGGCTGCGGTAGATCAGCAGCAGGAGGACGATCACCACGACGCCGGCCGACGCCAGCAGCAGCCCGTCCAGCGACTTGAAGACCTCCTCCGCGTCGGCGTTGCCGCCCGCCGGGCCGGTCACGTGCGCGGCCAGGCCGGGCGGGCCCCGGGTGATCTGCGCGCGGGCCGCGTCGACGGCCGTGGAGGCGTGCTCCTCGTGCACGGGCACGAGGGTCTGCAACGCCTTGCCGTCCTTGGCCGGAATCGGGCCCTGCGGCGGCCGTACGTTAGGCAGCTTCGCGAACGCGGCCGCGTCGGCGGCGGCCTTGGCGCGGTCGGCGGCGGTGATTCCGCCCGAACGTTCGTAGACGACGATCGCGAGCGTGAAGTCGTCCTTGCGGAACCGTTCCTCCAGCGCGTTGACGCGCGTGGACTCGGCCGCGCCCGGAAGCCACGCCGAGGCGTCGTTGTCCTGGGCGCCGCCGAGCTTTCCGGCCAGCGGGCCGAGTAGCGCCACCGCGACGATCCACAGGGCCAGCACGGCCCACTTCCCGCGTCGCCCCGCAATCGTGGCGGCCAACCGGTACGACCAGGGTCTGGGTGAGGTCTCTGTGCTCATGGCGTCATCGTCGGGGCGGGCCGTACGAACGCGCGTCCGGCGCGAGAGGGTCGCCGGACTACCTCTTCCGGGGCAGCGCGCGGCGGCGTCCTAACGCTCAGGAGGTAGCCGGACGGTGTGTCCGGTCACCGCATGAACGCCCGGCGTGACGGGAATGAACGGTTCGTCGGTGCGGCCCGGCGGCTCGGGGGGAGCGGTGCGCGGCGTGGCGTGGCGGGCGGTCTCACTGCTGCTCGCGTTTCCTGACCAGCGGTTCTACGACCGGCGGCCGATGTTGCGCGCCGCCGTCGCCGACCTGCCGGACGGCCCGGTGTGGCGGTCGCTCACCGGCTTCCTCGACCATGTGGACCGCACGTCGCCCATCGGCCTGGCCGTCGAGTACGGGGAGGTGGTCCGGGGCCGCGGTCTCCATCTGACGTATTACGGCGGGGTGTGCCGCCCGGAGGCGCTGGCCGAGTTGTACCGCGCGGCCGGATGCGAGCCCGGATGCGAGCCGGGGATGGCGGCCGACGCGCTACCGCTGATGCTGGAGCACGCCGCGCACTGCGCCGACGACTGGCTCCTGCAAGCGCACCGCGTCCCGCTCGAAGGGCTGGCGAACGCGCTGAGGGCGCGGCGGACGCCCTACGCGGCCCTGGTCGAGGCCGTCCGCGCGACCCTGGAGACGACGAGAACCGGAGGGACGTCCGGTGACGTCCCTCCGGTTCCGCGCACGATCCCGGTGTCCGGGGAGGGTCAGGCGACCTTCTCCGACGAGGACGACGAGGAGGAGGGCTTGGCGGCGGAGTCGCCGGAGCCGCTGCTCGACGACGACGATTCCGACTTGGCCGGGGCGGACGACGATTCCGACGACCCGCCGGAGAACGTGTTCGACGACCCGTTGGACGAGGCCCCCACCGTCGAGGACGACTTGCCCGAGCCGCGGCTGTCGGTGCGGTAGAAGCCCGAGCCCTTGAAGATGATCCCCGCGGCGGAGAAGACCTTGCGGAGGCGACCCTGGCATGCCGGGCATTCGGTCAGCGCGTCGTCGCTGAACTTCTGCACGACCTCCAGAGGCTCGCCGCACTCGGTGCAAACGTACTGATACGTCGGCACGGTTCCTCCTCGCTGACTCAGCCCGGCGATCGGGCTGGCACTCACTTCAGACGACTGCTAATGGTACCGACTGGATGCAACAGGATGGACCGCCGCCCTGTTCCCGGCGCCGGCCGGCCCGGCGGCGGCGCGTCCCGGCAGGTCAGCCACCGGTCTCCCCGAACCAGCCCGCCAGCTTGCCGCGCCGGCTCACCGCGCGCAGCCGCCGCTCGGCCGCCTCCCGCACCTCGGCGGTCGTCACCACCAGCAGGGTGTCGCCGGCCCGCAGCGTGGTGGTCTCGCCGGGCACGAAGCTGGTCCCGTCGCGCACCACCAGCGTGACCGACGCGCCCTGCGGCAGCCGCAGCTCGAAGATCTCCACGCCGTTCAGCCGGGAGTCGAGCGGCACCCGCACCTCCAGCAGGTCGGCGTGCAGCTCCTCCAGCGGCGCGGCCTCCACGTCCAGCTCGCGCGCCTGCTCGTCGCTCTTGAGCCCGCACCAGCGCGCCACCAGCGGCAACGTCGGGCCCTGGAGCAGGGTGAACAGCACCACGATCGTGAAGACGATGGAGAACAGCGTGTTCGCGCCCGGCACCTGGTTGACCATGGGGATGGTGGCCAGCACGATCGGCACCGCGCCGCGCAGCCCGGCCCACGAGGCGAAGACCTTCTCGCCCCAGGACAGGCCGAAGCCCAGCGTGGACAGCACCACCGACAGCGGCCGCGCGATCAGCAGCAGGATGAACCCGATCACCAGCGCGGGCAGGATCTGCGCGGGCAGCTCCAGCGGGGAGGCCAGCAGTCCCAGCATCACGAACAGCCCGATCTGCGCCAGCCAGGCGATGCCCTCGGCGAAACCGCGGGTGGCGGGCCGGTGCGGCAGGCGCGCGTTGCCCAGCACCAGCGCGCTGACGTAGACCGCGAGGAAGCCGCTGGCATGCAGCTTGGCGGCCCCGCCGTACGCGCCGACCGTCAGCGACAACACCGCGATCGGGTAGAGGCCGGAGGCGGGCAGCGCCATGTGCCGCAGCGCCCACGCGCCCAGCCAGCCGACCGCGATCCCGATCAGGGCCCCGGCGGCCAGCTCGTAGACCATGACGCCGAACAGCTCCAGCAGGTTGGGAGCGGCGGCGTGCTTGACGCTGAGCGCCATCACGACGATGACGACGGGCGCGTCGTTGAACCCCGACTCGGCCTCCAGCAGGCCGGTCAGCCGGGACGGCAGCGGCAGGCGGCGCAACACCGAGAACACCGCGGCGGCATCGGTGGGCGCGAGCACGGCCGCCAGCAGGAAGGCGAGCTGCCAGTCCATGTCCAGCAACCACATGGCGGCCCCGGCGACCACGCCGATGCTGATCAGGGTGCCGACCGTGGACACCGAGATCGCGGCGGGCACCGAGCCCTTGACGTGCCGCCAGTTGGTGGTGATGCCGCCCTCGGCCAGGATCAGGACCAGGGCCGCCAGGCCCAGGACCTCGGCGAGGTGGGCGTTGTCGAACTTGAGGCCGAAGCCCGACTCGCCGATGAGCAGGCCGATGCCCATGTAGGCGAGCAGCGTGGGCAGGCCGGCCCGGTGGGACAGGCGGACGGCGACGATCGCGCAGAGTACGAGCGTCGATCCGAGGAGTAGCCAGGTTTCGAGCTGCACATCCCTCCCCAGGGGGCCGTGGATATAGATCGTTTAGGAATCCTACAGATTCGGGGACGGATCACATATTTTCGGTGATCCCTCGTGGTGCCGGACGGACGCCTCCCCGGGGCGTCCGCCCTGCTCAGCGGCGCTTCGGCAGCGGGTCCACGCCGTTGACGACGTCGGCCGCCGGACGGCCCTCGACCACCGCGCGGACGTTGTCCAGGACCATCGACACGATGGTGAGCTGGCTCTGCCCGGTGCCGCCCGCGACGTGCGGCGACAGCAGGACGTTCTCGTTGCCGCGCAGCGGGTGGTCGGCGGGCGGCGGCTCCTGGTCGAACACGTCCAGCGCGGCCCCGGCCAGCCGGCCCGACTCCAAGGCGGCGAGGACGGCGTCGTCGGGCACGATGCCGCCGCGCGCCACGTTGACCAGCAGCGCCCGGTCGGGCAGCAGGGCCAGCCGTTCGGGGCCGAGCAGCCCGCGCGTCTCGTCGGTCAGCGGCAGGGCCACCACCAGGATGTCGGAGTGCGCGAGCAGGTCGTCCAGCTCGCGGTAGGTCGCCGCCGCCTCCGCGCGGCGGCGGCGCGTCCAGTACGACACCTCGCAGCCCAGCGCCCCGAACAATCGCGCCGCCTCCGCGCCGATCGCGCCGAAGCCGACGATCCCGACGCGCTGGGAGTGGATCTCCCGGGTGCCGCGCGCCAGCAGCTCGGCCTGCGGCCAGCCCCGCTCCCGGACGGCCCGGTCGCCCCAGGTGAGCTGGCGGCACAGGGCGAACGCCGCGCCGACCGCCCACTCGGCGACCGCCCGCGCGTTGGCCCCGGCGGTGTTGGACAGCGGGACGCCCGCGGCGGCCAGCGCGGCACCGTCCACGCTGTCGGTGCCGACGCTGGGCATCTGGACGAACGCGAGCTTCGGCGCGGCGGCCACGGCGTCGGCGTCCAGCCCGAGCTGCCCGGTGAAGTCGCCCACGACCAGCTCGGCGTCGGCCAGCGCGGCGTGCAGGCCCGCGCGGTCGCGGGTGGGCGGGAAGGCCAGCTCGACGGCGTCGCCGAACTGCGCGAACAGCCCGCGCACCAGCTCCTCGTCCAGCGGGAGCAGGGCCAGGACCCGCCATGGCTTCGCCGTCATCGTCCACCTCCGGTTCCGCGCAGAAACGTCGTTGTCACCCTAGTGGGGACGGTTTCGGGCCTGGCGGGCGTGGCTGTCAGGCGGTCCAGCGAGGGAGGTCGTTGCGCAGGACTGCCTGGAACAGCAGGCCGGGCTTGGCGGCCGCGCCGGGTTTGGCCGCGAGCCGCACGACGCCGTCGGAGGTCGCCGTGACCTGCGCGCCGGGCAGCAGCTCCGACCAGGGCCTGCCGGTGGCGGATTGGCCGGTCAGGCTCTGCTTGAGCTGCTGGGCGGCGGCGTTGGCGTCACCGGAGACCTTGACGCACAGGACCTCGGTGAGGTCGTCGGCGTCGCCGGTGACGCCCACGCCGATCTGGTCGGTGCTGCCGGTCATCTTGGTGACCAGCGCGGCGAGGGGGAGGCCGAGGCAGTTGAGGACGGGGCGGACGGCCGGGTCGGTGCCCAAAGACGTGTTCCTCGTCGCGCCTCCGAAGATGATGGAATCAAGCGTGTCGAAGCGTCGCGCATAGGTGATCCCGGTCCCCTCATGCACCTTGACGGCATTGAGCGGGTGCGTGGGCGGGATACCCAGCTTGGCCAACGGATCGTTCGTGTCGATCCTCCCGTCGGCCTGTGCGACCCAGGTGTTCTCTCCACCCAGGATCGGCTTGTTCGGGTCACCGGGCGGCACTCGCTTATGCCCTAGCTTCTCCAGCTTCTTCTTAATGTTGGCGGCTGTGTAGGGGCCGGCCAACCATCCGGCGGTCAGCGGCGGGATGCCCACCTGCATCCCATAGTCCGCCCGATTCACATCGATCCCGGTCGGCTCCGCGATCCGCGCCCCGTACACCCCCAGATCGCCCAGCCCGATCGTCAACGACGACAACCGCGCGTCCCGATCCAGCGGTTGCCCACCCGCCAGCCTCCGCAACCGCTCCAGATCACTGAAAGCCGCATACCGCCGCGTCGAATCGGACGACACGACCCGCGACATCGCCCCCACCAGCTTGGAGATCGGCGCACCCGCCGGTGGCTTGGCCTCCGCCGGCTCCTTCCCGTCCCCCGAGCACGCGGCAGACGAGACGAGCAGGACGGCCGCGCTCAGCGCACCGAAGAAACTCCGAACGACGGGACTCACGAGACCTCCGCAGGCGACGAACCGGAGGCGGGGGGCCGGTCGGGGGAACGATCAAGCGAACCGTACCAAGCCCTCCGACGGCGTCACCGCCGCCCGCACCCGCCGGTCGTGCGGCTCGGCCGGCAGCTCCTCCACCAGCTCCCCGTCGTGCACCAGCCCCACCGTCAGGATCGCCGGACCCACCCTGGCCAACGCCCGGTCGTACGAACCGCCGCCCCGCCCCAGCCGCATCCCCGTCCGGTCGATCGCCACCGCCGGGACCAGCACCACGTCCGCCCGGCTGACCGCTTCCGGTCCCCGCGCGGGCTCGGTCGGCTCCAGCAGGCCGAACCGCCCGGGGGCCAGCGAGTCGGGCCCCTCGTAGGACGCCCAGTCCAGGTCCCCGTCCGGCAGCAGCTTCGGCAGGATCACGTACGCGCCCCGCTTCCACAGCGCGAACAGCAGGCCACGGGTGTCGGGCTCGGTGCCGATCGACACGTAGGCCGCGATCGTCCCGGCCATCTCGACCTCGGGCGCCGACAGCAGCGCGTCGCGCGCCGCCCGGCCCGCCGCGGCGGCCGCCCCGGCGTCCAGGGCGGCCCGGCGGGCCAGGGCTTCGGCACGGAGACGGGCTTTGGAGGCGATGTCCTGCACGCTGTGGTCCTCCCAGATGACTAGGGTCTCTACATGGCCGACTACGTACCCGTACTCAAGGCCGTCGTCCCTGCGGCCGGGCTCGGTACCCGATTCTTGCCCGCCACCAAGGCGACGCCCAAGGAAATGCTCCCGATCGTCGACAAGCCGGCGATCCAGTACGTCGTGGAGGAGGCGGTCGACGCCGGGCTCTCCGACGTCCTCATGATCACCGGCCGGAACAAGCGGTCCATCGAGGACCACTTCGACCGCGCCTACGAGCTGGAGGAGGCGCTCAGCGCCAAGGGCGACGCCGAGCGGCTGGCCGCCGTCCGCGAGTCGGCCGACCTGGCGATCATGCACTACGTCCGGCAGGGCGAGCCGCGCGGCCTCGGCCACGCGGTGTACTGCGCCCGCCAGCACGTGGGCGAGGAGCCGTTCGCGGTGCTGCTGGGCGACGACATGATCGACGCCCGCGACGAGCTGCTCAAGCGCATGATCCAGGTGCGCGACGAGCGCGGCGGCAGCGTGGTCGCGCTGATGGAGGTGCCCCCGGACCAGGTGTCGGCCTACGGTTGCGCCGCCATCGAGGAGACCGGTCAGGACGACGTCGTCAGGATCACCGACCTGGTGGAGAAGCCCGCCGTCGACGAGGCGCCCAGTAACTGGATCATCATCGGGCGCTACGTGTGCGACCCGGCGATCTTCGAGGTGCTGGAGAAGACCCCGCCCGGCCGCGGCGGCGAGATCCAGCTCACCGACGCGCTGCTCACGCTGGCCAACACCCCCGCCGAGCAGGGCGGCGGCGTGTGGGGTGTGAAGTTCCGGGGTCGCCGCTACGACACCGGCAACAAGCTGGAGTACCTGCGCACGGTGGTGCAGTTCGCCTCCGAGCGGGAGGACCTGTCGGCCGAGTTCATGACGTGGCTGCGCGAATTCGTGGCCGACCACGACGGCGTGGGGACCACCGAGGGCGCGTGACGGCACGCCAGACTAGGGGACCGTGGGCATGAGAACGGTCGATGAACACCTCGCGGAGATCCTGGCGGCCGTCCCGGTGCTGCCGCCCCTGGACCTGGCACTGCTGGAGGCCGAGGGCGCCGTGCTGGCCGAACCGGTGGCGGCCCCCGTGCCGCTGCCGCCGTTCGACAACTCGGCCATGGACGGCTACGCGGTCGTGGCCGCCGACGTCGCGGGCGCGTCGGAGGACTCGCCGGTCGAGCTGCCGGTCATCGGCGACATCGCCGCCGGCGACTCGGGCGTGTCCGCGATCAGGCCCGGCCTGAGCGCGCGCATCATGACGGGCGCGCCGGTGCCGGCCGGGGCCGACGCGGTCATCCCGGTGGAGTGGACCGACGGCGGCACCGCCACCGTGCGGATCGTGCGCCCGGCGCCGCCCGGCAACTACATCCGGCGGGCCGGCGAGGACGTGCTCGCCGGCCAGGTCGTCGCCGCGCCGGGCACGCGGCTCGGCGCGGCGCAGATCGGGATGCTGGCCGCCGTCGGCCGGCCCCGGGTCGCGGTGCGGCCCAAGCCGCGCGTGGTGGTGCTGTCCACCGGCAGCGAGCTGCGCGAACCGGGCACGCAGCTGGCGCCCGGCCAGATCTGGGACTCCAACAGCTTCATGCTGACCGCCGCCGTCATCGAGGCGGGCGGCGTCGGCTACCGGCAGTCCACGGTGGACGACGACCCCGCCAAGGTGCTGGAGACGCTGGAGGACCAGCTCATGCGCGCCGACGCGATCGTCACCTCGGGCGGGGTGTCGATGGGCGCGCGCGACGTGGTCAAGGAGGTGCTGACCGGCGCGGGCACCGTCGCGTTCCACAAGGTGCGGATGCGGCCGGGCAAGCCGCAGGGCTTCGGCCTGCTCCAGGGCGTCCCGATCTTCACGCTGCCCGGCAACCCGGTCAGCGCCTACGTCTCCTTCCAGGTCTTCGTCCGCCCGGCCCTGCGCGCCATGCAGGGCCTGCCGCCCGAGTCGCTGCCGACCGTGCGGGCCGTGCTCGCCGAGGACGTCAGGTCCCCGGCCGGGCTGCGGCACTACCTGCGCGGGCGGCTGTCGTTCGACCGCGGCCACTACACCGTCAGCCCCGCCGAGGGGCAGGGCTCCCACCAGCTCGGATCGTTGTCGGCGGCCGACGCGCTGATCGCGCTGCCCGAGGACGCCGAGGCCCTGCCCGCCGGCTCGCACGTGGAAGTCCTGAGGATGCCGTCATGACCATGGGTTCGGAGTTCACCGGGTTCAGCCACCTGGACGAGACCGGGGCCGCCCGGATGGTGGACGTGTCCGCCAAGAACGTCACGGCCCGCACCGCCACCGCGACCGGCTTCGTCCGGCTGTCGGCCGGGTGCGTGGCCGCGCTGCGCGCCGGGGAGGTGCCCAAGGGCGACGCGCTGTCGGTGGCGCGGATCGCCGGGATCATGGGGGCCAAGCGCACCCCGGACCTGGTGCCGCTGTGCCATCCGATCGCGCTGCACGGCGTCACGGTGGACCTGGCCGTCGCGGACGCCGGCGTCGCGATCACCGCGGTGGCGCGCACGGCCGACCGGACCGGCGTGGAGATGGAGGCGCTGACCTCGGTGACGGTGGCGGCGCTGGCGCTGATCGACATGGTCAAGGCCATCGACCCGGCCGCGGTGATCACCGACGTGCGGGTGGAGGAGAAGACCGGCGGCAAGACGGGCTCCTGGCGCCGCTGAACCGGGCGCGACGGACCGCGCGGCGGTCTGCGCCCGGTCATGTTTCGGGAGATGCCCCCTCCCGCGCCGGTCCGCTGGCATAGCGTTCTCCGGGCGCCCGCAGGGGCGCGTCGGTGCAGGCGAGCGTGCTGGTGATGGAGGACAGATGATTCGGGCGATGGCGGTCACGGTGTCGAACCGGGCGGCGGCCGGGGTGTACGCCGACCGGTCCGGTCCGGTCCTGGTGGAGCTGCTGGAGAACCTCGGCTGCGACGTGCACGGCCCGGTCGTGATCCCCGACGGCGACCCGGTGGCCGAGGTGCTGCGCGACGCGGTCGCCGGCGGCTACGACGTCGTCGTCACCTCCGGCGGCACCGGCCTGACCCCGATGGACCAGACCCCCGAGATGACCCGGCAGGTCATCGAGCGCGAGATCCCCGGCATCGCCGAGGCCATCCGGCAGCAGAGCCGCGAGGTGGTGCCGACGGCGATCCTGTCGCGCGGGCTGGCCGGGGTCGCGGGCCGCACGCTGATCGTCAACCTGCCGGGCTCGACGGGCGGAGTGCGCGACGGCATGGGCGTGCTCGGGACGGTGCTGCACCACGCCGTCGACCAGATCGGCGGCGGCGACCACGTGCGCTCCGACGAGGACGACGACGGCCTGCCCGACATGGGCGGCCTGCTGTAAGGAACGCGCACCGCCGCCGCGCACGCGCGCGGCGTCGGTGCGCGGAAGGCTCAGGCGCGGATGACGCGGACGCCCGCCTCCGTGAAGTCGTCCACCACCGACTGCTCCACCGTGCCGTCGGTGACCAGCACGTCGATGCGCGCGGTGTCGCAGATCCGGGCGAACGCGCGGTGCCCGACTTTGGAGCCGTCGGCGACCACCACCACCTGCTCGGCGCGCTCGGCCATCAGCCGGTTGACGTCGGCCTCGCCCTCGTTGTGGCAGGTCGCGCCGTGCTCGACGGCGATCCCGTTGACGCCGAGGATCGCCACGTCCAGCGTCACCTGGTCGAAGATCCCGGTGGCCAGCGGCCCGGTCAGCTCGTAGGACTGCGGGCGCGGCACCCCGCCGGTCAGCACGATCTTCACGTGCGGGCGCACCGCCAGCTCGTTGCCGATGTTCAGGGCGTTGGTGACGATCGTGAGGGCCGGGGCCGCGCCCTCGGCGTGCAGGTCGGCGCGGGTGGCCAGCACCCGCGCGACCTCGGAGGTGGTGGTGCCGCCGTTCAGCGCGATGATCGAGCCGGGCCGGGCGAGCTCGGCGGTGGCGGCCGCGATGCGCTGCTTCTCGGAGGCGTTCCGGGCGCTCTTGTAGCGCAGCGGCAGGTCGTAGCTGACGCTCTGCGCCACCGCGCCGCCGCGCGTGCGGGTCAGCATCTGCTGCTGGGCGAGCTGGTCGAAGTCGCGGCGGATCGTGGCCGCCGACACCCTCATCCGCTCGGCCGCCTCCTCCACGGTGAGCCGGCCGGCGTCCGCGAGCAGTTCCAGCAGCGCGTTCCAGCGTTCGTGCCGGGTCACGTCGGCCCCCTCCCGTGTCGGTGCGGTTTCGCGCGCCTGGTCATCCCCGGATTCTAGCCTGCATGTTGTTGCTCTTTTCTGCGTCATATTGCTATAAAGCGGACAAGAACAAGCAGAGCTGAGCAGAGGAGGGTGTCCATGGGCACCGCACCGCAGACCGGCGGCCACACCGCGGCGGAGATCGCCAGCCAGCCCGCGTGCTGGACCCGCGCCGCCGCCCCGGAGGCCGGGGTGGCGGCCACGCTGCCGCGCGCGGGCGAGCGGGTCGCCGTCGTCGGGTGCGGGACGTCCTGGTTCATCGCGCAGTCCTACGCGGCGCTGCGCGAGGCCGCCGGGCAGGGCGAGACCGACGCGTTCACCGCCTCCGAAGCGCCGCTGGGGCGCGGCTACGACCGGCTGCTCACGCTCACCCGCTCCGGCACCACCACCGAGGTGCTGGCCGCGCTCGACGGGGTGCGCGGCCGCATGGCCACCTCGGCGATCACCGCCGACCCGACGACGCCGATCATGCGGGCGGCCGACGAGGTCGCGGTGCTGGACTACGCCGACGAGCGGTCGGTCGTGCAGACGCGCTTCGCCACCACCCAGCTCATCGCGCTGCGCGCGCACCTGGGGGAGGACGTCTCCGGCGCGATCGCCGACGCCGAACGCGCGCTGGCCGAGCCGCTGCCCGACGCCGCGCTGACCGCCGAGCAGTTCACGTTCGTCGGCCAGGGCTGGACGGTCGGCCTCGCGCACGAGGCCGCGCTGAAGATGCGCGAGGCCGCCCGCGCGTGGACCGAGTCCTACCCGGCCATGGACTACCGGCACGGCCCCATCAGCATCGCCGGGCCGAACCGGGTGGTGTGGTCGTTCGGGGAGCCGCCCGCGGGCCTCGCCGAGCAGGTCGCGGGGGTCGGCGGCACCATGATCGTGTCGGACCTGGACCCGCTGGCCGACCTGGTCCGCGTGCAGCGCCTGGCCGTCAAGCTGGCCCGCGCCCAAGGGGCCGACCCCGACACCCCGCGCAACCTCACCCGCTCGGTGATCCTGGACGCGGGGGCATGACGCTGCTGGCCGACGCCCGTCTCGTCCTGCCCGGCGGCGTCCGTCGGGGCGCGTTGCGCGTCGCGGACGGGCGCATCACCGGCGTGGACGTCCGGGCGGAGCCGGGGGAGGAGGTCGTGGACCTGGGCGGGCGGTACGTCGTGCCCGGGTTCGTCGATCTCCACGTGCACGGCGCGGCGGGCGTCTCGTACCAGAGCGGCCGTCCCGAGGACGCGCGCTGCGTCGCCGCGTTCCACCTCGCGCACGGCACGACCACCACGATGGCGAGCCTGGTGACCGGCGACGCCGCCGAGCTGCGCACCGCCGTCGCCGGGCTCGCCGAGGCCGCCGCGGACGGGATCGTCGCGGGCGTCCACCTGGAGGGCCCCTACCTGGCGGCCGGACGGTGCGGCGCGCACGATCCGGCGCTGCTGCGCGATCCCGACGTCACCGAGTTCGAGCGGCTGGTCGCGCTGGGGCACGGGCACGTCCGCATGATCACCGTCGCGCCGGAGCTGCCGGGCGCGACAGACCTCATCCGCGCGGCCACCGCGCACGGCGTGATCGCCGCGCTCGGGCACACCGACGCGAGCGCCGCCGCCACCGCCGCCGGGTTCGACGCGGGCGCGCGCGTGGCCACGCACCTGTTCAACGGGATGCGGCCGCTGCACCACCGCGAGGGCGGTCCGGTCACCGCCGCGCTCACCGACCCGCGCGTCACCCTGGAGCTGATCAACGACGGGGTGCACGTGGCGGCCGAGGTCGTGCGGCTGGTGTTCGGCGCCGCGCCGGGCCGGGTCGCGCTGATCACCGACGCGATGGCCGCGACCGGGATGGGCGACGGCGACTACCGGCTCGGCGTGATGGAGGTGCACGTCCGCGACGGGCGCGCGGTGCTGGCGGGCGGCTCGTCCATCGCGGGCAGCACGATCACGATGGCCGACGCGTTCCGCCGCGCGGTTCTGGACGTGGGCCTGCCCGTCGAACGGGTCGCCGAGGCCGCCTCGCTCGTCCCCGCCCGCACGCTGGGGCTGGACGGGCGGATCGGGTCGCTGGAGCCCGGCAAGGACGCCGACCTGGTCGTGCTGGACGACGATCTCGCCGTCGCCCGGGTGATGAAGGGCGGCCGCTGGCAGTGATCCTCACCGTGACGCTGAACGCCGCGCTGGACGTCACCTACGAGACCGACGCCGTGATCTGGGGCGGCAGCAACCGCGTCGCCGCCGTGCGCGAACGTGCCGGGGGCAAGGGCGTCAACGTCGCCCGCGTGGCCGCCGCGCTGGGCGCGCCCGTCCTGGCGACGGGCCTGCTCGGCGGTGACACGGGCGCGCAGATCCGCGCCGACCTCGATCGCACCGGCACCCCGCACGACTTCAGCGCCGTGCAAGACGCCTCGCGCCGCACCTTGGCCGCCGTCGCGACCTCTACCAACGAAGTAACGGTCTTCAACGAGCCAGGCCCGCAGGTGACCGCCACCGAGTGGGCGACATTCCGGGCGCATTACCGCGCCCTGCTGCCGTCCGCCACCATCGTCGTGCTGTCGGGCAGCCTGCCACCAGGCGTGCCGCCCGACGCCTACGCCGAGCTGGCCGCCGCCGCGACCGTCCCGGTGATCCTGGACGCCGACGGCGACGCGCTCACCCGGGGCGTCGCCGGACGACCCGCCCTGATCAAGCCCAACGCCGACGAACTGACCCGCGCCACCGGCCACACCGACCCGATCATCGGCGCCCGCGCCCTGCTGACCGCCGGAGCCGAAGCCGCCCTGGTGTCCCTCGGCCCCGCCGGGATGCTCGCCGTCACCCCCGACGGCGCTTGGCGCGCCGCGCCACCTCCGCTGTCCGGCAACCCCACCGGAGCGGGCGACGCCGCCGTCGCGGCCGCCGCCCGGTCCTGGGGCGCACCCTGGCCCGACCTGCTGCGCGAGGCCGTGGCGCTGTCGGCCGCCGCCGTCGCCGCCCCGGTCGCCGGCGAGATCGACGCCGGGCTGTACCGCGCCCTCCTCCCCGAGATCACCGTGCAAGGAGTCCCATGCCCCTCGTGACGACCGGCGAGATCGTCGCCCCCGCCATGGCCGCCCGGCGCGGCGCGGGATCGTTCAACGTCATCCAGCTCGAACACGCCGCCGCGATCGTGGCGGGCGCGGAGGCCGCGGGCGCGCCCGTCATCCTGCAGATCAGCGAGAACTGCGTGCGGTACCACGGCGCGGCGGCCCCGATCATCGCCGGCGCCCTGGCCGTCGCGCGCGCCGCGTCGGTCCCCGTCGCGGTGCACCTGGACCACGCCACCTCCACCGACTTGGTGCGCGAGGCGGTGGAGCTGGGCGTGAGCTCGGTGATGTTCGACGCTTCAACGTTGCCCTACGCCGACAACGTCGCGGCCACCGCAGAGATCGCAGCCTGGTGCCACGCCCGCGACGTATGGGTGGAGGCGGAACTGGGTGAAGTAGGAGGCAAGGACGGAGTACATGCCCCCGGCGTCCGGACCAAGCCAGCCGAAGCCGTCGCCTACACGGAAGCAACCGGGATCGACGCGCTGGCGGTGGCCGTGGGCAGCTCGCACGCGATGCTGACCCGGGACGCCGTGCTGGACCTGGACCTGATCGCGGAGCTGCACGCCGCCGTCGCCGTCCCACTGGTGCTGCACGGCTCCTCGGGCGTCCCCGACGCGACGCTGACCGCCGCCGTGGAGCGCGGCATGACCAAAATCAACATCGCGACGCAGCTCAACAAGGTGTTCACCGCCGAGGTCCGCCGCGCTCTAACAGCTGACCCCGCCCTGGTGGATCCGCGCAAGTACATCGCGCCGGGCCGCACCGCCATCGCGGCCGAGGTGACCCGCCTCCTGGGCGTGCTCCGCGCCGGAAGCTGACCCCTTATAGCCGGTTTTGCGGCACCGGGCCTCCGGTTCCGCGAACTCGTCGGCGACAATTGATGGCGTCCGGACCGGACAGCAGGGAATCATGGAGCTGTGGAACGCATGCGGGGATGGCCGGTCACCCTGACCGAAGGCCCGGTGGGGCTGCGCCCGCTGCGGCACCGTGACGCCGCCGTCTGGCGCGAGCTACGGGTCCGCAACGCCGACTGGCTCCGCCCCTGGGAGCCGACCAACCCCGAGACGCCCCTGTTCCGCAGCGGCCTGGGCCCGTACCTGAGCATGGTCCACACGATGCGCCGCGAGGCCCGCCAAGGGCTCGCGCTGCCCTGGGTGGTGACGCAGGAGGGGAGCTTCGCGGGGCAGCTCACCATCGGCGCGATCGTGTGGGGCTCGGCGCGCTCGGCGCAGATCGGCTACTGGATCGACCGCCAGGCGGCGGGCCGGGGCGTGATCCCCACCGCCGTGGCACTGGCAGTGGACCACTGCTTCTTCACCGTGGGCCTGCACCGGGTCGAGGCGAACATCCGCCCGGAGAACGCCGCGAGCCGCCGCGTGGTGGAGAAACTGGGCTTCCGCGAAGAAGGGGTGCGCCGCCGCCACCTGCACATCGACGGGGCGTGGCGCGACCACATCTGCTACGCCCTGACGGTCGAGGACGTGCCCGGCGGCCTGCGGGCCCGCTGGCTGGCCAACCGCAACCAGGCGTATCCGAGACCGTGACACTTGGCCGCACGGTGACTTCCGGCCACCCCCGCTTCGTAAGAATCCTGCGACCGAGAAGACTTGGCAAACGGAGAGTAACCGCAGGATCGATCTCGCGACACACCGCCCCTTATGCTCGTCAACCTCTGACACCGACTCGTACCGTGCGGGGCGTGACCCTGCTCCCAATGCACGTGCGCGCGCCGAAAGTCGGCCTGCCCGTCCGCCGTGCCTGGGCACCGGCGGTGAGCCGGTGAGCAGCGCCGTCCTCTACCTCGCCATCGTCGCGGTGTGGGCCATCGTCCTCGTACCCATGTGGCTGCGCCGCGACACCGAGACCACGGGCCTGTCCCGCCTCCTCCACAAGCGCGGCCCCGACGAGGAACCGACCCAGGAAGAAGAGGAACCCCTGGACGACGAACAAGAGGACCCCACCGACGAGATCCCGGTCACACCCCGTCGCAACACCCGCTCCCGCGCGGCGGTGATCGCCCGCCGCCGCCGCCGCACCGCGGGCCTGACCCTGCTGCTGCTGACCGCGATCACCGTCGTCGTCGCGAACGTGGCCCCCTGGTGGATCACGATCCCCCCGACCCTGCTCCTGACGGGCCACCTGGCCCTGCTGCGCGTGGCGGTGGGCATGGACGCGGCCCGCGCGGCCGAAGAACGCGCCAGAGCCCGCGAGGCGGCCCGCAAGGCCGCCCAGACCCCGGCCGAACCGACCCCCCAGGCCGAGATCATCGAACTGGCGACCCGCCCCGAGGAGGAGGTGTTCGACCAGTACGCCGACGACCGCCGGGCGGTCGGCGAATGATCGGCGCGCCTCGATGCGCGAACCACCCCCGATGTTTGCTAACCTAACGGAGTCCTTGGGGCTGTAGCGCAGTCCGGTAGCGCACCTCGTTCGCATCGAGGGGGTCAGGGGTTCAAATCCCCTCAGCTCCACCAAGGAAAGAGCCGCCCACCTGTATTCATGCAGGTGGGCGGCTTATTTTGTGTTAGGCGATGTCCGGCTGTCCCCGGCTGTATGCGGGCCCTGGCGGGTGTCTGTGCCGAATACGTGCCGAAGCTTCAGACCCGTAGAGCTGTGAGGATGCGCTGTTTGGCGGCGCTGTGCTGCCCTACGAGTCACTTGGCGTAGATCCGAAGCAGGACCGCCACACTGTGGCCGGCCACTCAGCAACCTGAGTCGCTGGCACCCCGCCGTTCAGCCAGGTCGAGACGCAGGCAGGCGCAGGTTGTAGGACCCGCGCTTAGTGAGAGGCGAGTTGCACTCTTCTTTGTGAAAACGGCCTTACAAACCTTGCTCCATACGCCGATGGTAGATGCCCGTCCGCAAGGTGCTCCCTGCGGATGCATCAGCAGATGCGTTCCTTTATTTGCCCTGAGGTTGTCGGCGGACGAAGGTGCCTCGACCGTGGAGGACGGTGACCAAGCCCCGCTCGGTCAGGATCTCGACGGCGCGGATGATGGTCATGCGGGCGACGCCGTACTCCTCGGCCAGGACCGGGATCGCTGGTAGGGCCGCGCCCTCGGTGAGGGTGCCGTCCTGGATCTGCTGTTCGATGTGGTCGGCGATCTGGACGTACTTGTACTGGGTGGTGTCCCACTCGATGGGGTACTCACGGTCATCTGCCACGCAGATGAACCTAGACATGCCCTGACCTGTATAAACTCCTAGGGCTGTCTCTAGACATCCACAGAGTTCTATAGTGTTCTGCATGGCCACCATGCGAGCGATCCCCCCCCACCCCCGGTTGGGCCGTCAGCCAGGACGAAGACGGCAGCTACGTCGCGGAGCGACGGACCGACCTCACCCACTACCAGCGGCTCTGGGGCGCGCTGACTCAGGTCAGCGCCCGGAGCGAGGACGTCCTGTGGATTCTGTGCGACGCACAAACGCGCCTCGCCGAGCGCTTGGCCATGGCGGAGAGCCTCCGGCCGAAGATCAGCCCGCACCCAAAAGCCCTGGCCCGTCAGCAGCGAAGCAAGGAGGGCGGGCAGTGAACGAGTACCCGACGTCTCACGCCAGGTTGGCCGCGCTTGGGACGCGCTTGGCCACACAGTTCACCGCCGAGCTGAGCTCGCGCGAGCTGACCGTTCGCAACCCTGACGTGTCCGCGTGCTGTGAGGACGCGGGCCGGTGCCGCTCTGACACCATCACCTGTCGACCGCGTCCTGAGGACAGTGGTGCGCTGTGGTTCTTCACCAGTTGGAAAGAACCAATCGCTCCTGCGGACCGCCTCATTGAGGCTGTCACCTACGTTCAGGGCTACATGGCGGTTGACCGCGTGAACCGACAGGGCAAGCCTGCCGAGGAAGGGCAGGACTGGCGTCCGGCTTACGTCCGGGTCGCCGAAGATCTGCGGGACCGCATCCTCAACGGCGAGTTCCCTCCGGGGGCTCTGCTCCCCAGCGAGCCAAGGTTGTCCGCCTCCTACAGCGTCTCGCGTACAAGCCTCCGCAACGCCATCCGGCAGCTTCGAGACTGGGGCCTGATCGAAGCCCGGCAGGGCACTGGCACCTACGTCCTGTCGCGTCCTGCGGCCCTCTTCGACAGTGTGGCGCTCGACGGAACCAGCTAGGACGAGAACGCCATCACCAACGAACTGCTCGCCCTCGATCCGCGGTACATCCGGTGCGCTCCTGAGCATGAGCTGAACGAGCTGCTCAGCAAGGGGCGAATCCCCATCGTGTACATTGACCGGTTCCTCGACTTGGTCGCTGAGGCCCGAACCTCCCGATGGCTGAACGCCTTGCTGTGGTCCACGCATGACGGCGAGGCCGCCCCGGACGTGCAGTCAACCGGCTGCATCCTGTCCATCCGAACCGACATCATCCCGCCGGCGAC
>NZ_BCRO01000100.1 GCF_001552635.1 Actinomadura hibisca NBRC 15177
CCCCCGGTGGCCGGGGTCGGTGGGCATGTTCGGGCGCGGGCTGGGGTCGTTGGTCAGGTGCAGGGCACGGGGCTGGAGTTGCAGGTCAGGGACGGACACGAACCGGGCCGACCGCTCACTCCAGGGGAGCCACAGGCCGTCCGTCCGGGCCGTCGCCGTGGTGTGGCCAGCGGGCGGAGTCGTCGCGCTGGAGGCGGGACACTTCCTCCATCCGGTCGGACGGGATGACGACCTGGGTGACCTCGATGGCGTTCTCATCTCCGCCCGAGTAGCCAATCCGAACGATCTCCCAGACGGGCAGCGAGATCGGGATCTGGAGCAAAGCCGCCTCTTCCGCCTCGGGCATCCTGGCCCGACGCCGTTCCAGCCATTCGATCGGCCCGTGCCCGGCCTCCTCTAGCCGGTCGAGCCAAGCTCCCGGTCCCGTGCCATACGGTTCCCGCACTTCCGGTGCAGCCTCGACGCCGCGTGGATGAATCCAAGAGTTGCTGACCTGGAACGGGGGCTCGTTCGGCGGACCCGTCACCCGCTGTCGGCGCAGCACCAGGGAGCCGGGCTTGACGTTGAGCATGTGCGCCAGCCGGGTGTCGGTCATGGGTTCTTCCCCGACCGTCGGTTCGGTGTGGTGCACCCACAACTCGTCGCCCTGGGCGGCGGGGAAGCTGTAGCCTCCCGCCACCTGCCGACCGTCGATCTCATGCCGAGTGTTACGGCGTACCACGTGGGTGCGCATGAGGACGCGCCGCTTGTCGGGGCGGACGATCGTTCCACGTCGGGGCACAGCCCAGAGCAGGCCCTCATCTTCCAGCGCGGCGATGGCCCGTGCGACGACGTTACGTGAGACGCCGAACTCCTCGGCGAGATCCACATGGCGCGGCAGCGTGTCGCCGGGTCCCCATTCCCCGTCCCTGATCCGGCGGCGCAGGCTGTCAGCGATCTCGTGGTACCGAGCCGACCCCACAGGCGCTCACTCCTCAGCGGTTTTGTTGAAGCTATTGACGGGTCACGTTCCGCCGTTCATCATGTTCACATGGTGACGGCCTTTTGTTGTAACAAATAGCTGCGGTCTCGCCGCGTAGATCCATACTCTCCGTTCCGTCAATACCCGGGGTGAAGACGCGGACAAGCGTTCTGCCGCACGGATGCCCGGTACATCGCGAGGACGTGTCATGCCCCCACACAGCCCAGACCACCGTCCCCCCGAACGCCTCCGCGAAGAGAAGCTGGAGCGCGCCGCCCTGGCGGTCCCCTCCTCCGTCGGTCTGCTGCGCGACCTGGCCGAGGCTCACCTGCACAAATGGGGACTCGCCGCCATCGTGGACGACAGTCTGCTGGTCGTCTCCGAACTGGTGACGAACGCCGTCGCCAAAGTTCCGGGCCACCTCATCGGGTTCGCCCTGCTCAAGTGGCCCACGGTGCTGGTCATCGAGGTGTCCGACGAGCACCAGGAATCCGCCGTCCTCCAGAAGCCGGGAGCAGAGGGCGAGTCCGGACGCGGCCTGTTCCTGGTGGAAGCGCTCGCCTTGCACTGGGGACAGCGCCGCTCCGCAGGCGGATGGAAGACCGTCTACGCGCTCATGGAAATCCCGCCCAGCTGCCAGACATGACAGAGCGCAGCGAGATCTTTGCCCCACTCCCAGGCCCGCCACCCGCAGCGCCGTTACGTCCGCGGCCTTGAGGCCGTAGGCGATGAACTCTTCGTCCTCGTACCAGTCCGCCCCGGCCAAGCGATCATGAAGTTCCTGGAGGTCAAAGGGCTCCCGGGCATGACGGCGGTCCGGGTTCTCCAGTCGGCGGTCGTGCGATACCGGGTGGCGGCGTGCACGTCGATGAGATCACGGGCCGCGCCGCGATCGGCCAGTGCCCGCACTTTGGTGTCGATGACGTCGTCCAGCGCCAGGACAGACCGTACTTGTCCGTCAAGGGAAGCCGGCGGCGCAGGTCGGTCGGTTTCATGTGGTGGTGGCGGGGCGGACTGCGGCCAACTCAGTGAACGCGGACTCCCATACCTCACGGATCGTCCGGCTGACCAAGTTCCGTAGGAACGGCCACTGGGCGGTGAGCAGATCCTTGTTCAGCAAGACCATCAGGTCGTCGCGCTGGCCTTCGACGAGAACCGTTCGGTAGACGCTCATCCGCTGCTTGGGCTTTTCCAGGTCGAAGACCGTCCTCCCCGACCATGCGATGTGCAGCGGAAGGTGCGCTGTTCCGTGTGATGGTCCGACCAGCTCGTCCAATGACGCGGGCAAGCGTGCTTGGTAGCGCGTCCGCAGAACCTCAGCTGTGGGTGGCGTCGCTAGAGAGACGGCCATGTTGGGATTATCCCGCAGGCCATCCTGCTCTACACGGGCTCTGCCCAAATCAGCGATGAGCTGCTGCCGCCTGCCAAGGCATGGACGTGACAGAGCACCCCGCCACCCAGCGGGGCGCTCTGTCGGATGCGGAGGGTGGGGTCAGGCTCGGTAGGCCGCCCACATTTCTCGCATTCGCTGGCCCTGGCCCTTCGTGAACTCGTACATGCACGCGTCGTAGCTGTAGTCCATGAAGTTGTGGATCGGGTCCGCGCCCGGGGCCGGGCACGTGTCGCGGCCCGTCGGGCAGCCCTGTGCCGGGCTCTCCTCCTCCGGCGTGTCGGCCACGCGGTCGCCGGCGGTTCCGCAGCCGTCCTGGAACGTGTGGTACAGGCCCATCCAGTGGCCCACCTCGTGGGTGCCCGTGTCGCCCTCGTTGTAGTTCGTGATCGCTCCGCCCGGCAGGCTCTGGTAGTGCACCACCACGCCGTCCAGCTTCGGGTCGGCCGCGTAGTCCGTCGGGAACGTCGCCCAGCCCAGCAGGCTCTCGCCCAGGTCGGCGGTGTAGAAGTTCAGGTCGGCCCGGCCGCCCTTGCGCAGCGCCGTCTTCATCGCCTGCTCGTTGCCCTCCGGGTCGCTGAACCAGGCGGCGTTCTTCACCCGCTTGACCGAGGCGGGCACGAAGTAGATCTGCTGCTTGGCGAAGCCCTGGTTCATCACCAGCAGCTGCTTGAGGAGCTGCCTGGTCGGGACGTTGCCCTCGGTGCCGTTGTGGACGACCTGGAAGTGCACCCGGATCACCAGCGGCTTCGTCCAGTTGGTCCGGTTGGCGCTCAGGGTCTGGACCTTGCCGCGGAAGTCCTTCTCCATCGCGGCCGCCTTGGCGGCGCTCGGCTGGTTGCGCTCCTTCACGTGCGCTCCGGCGCGGACGCGGGCGTTCTGCGGGGCGCAGTCGGTGGTGGGGGCGGCGGCCACGGTGGCGGGGGCGTGGGCCGTCACGGAGGCGAACGCGGCGAGGGCGACGGCGATGACGCGGGCTCGTTTCACGGGTCTCCTAGGGGGAGCGGAGGGGCCGGTGGGGCGTGGTTATAGAACCGCTAAAACATGGGTAAGTCACTAGAAAGGCCGCAACTACCGTCAAATTGCGTATGCGGGGATACGGCGGATCGCGGGGGACGCGGGCGTAGCGTTGCTCCGTGGACGTCGAGGAGGAGACCGCCCGGATCGTGGCGGAAATGCGGCGGCGGGCCGTTCCCGGTCGTGCCGAAGGGGAGAAGCGCTACCTCAAGAGCGATTTCGTGCATCTGGGGACGACGGTCCCCGAGGTGCGGAAGGTCGCGCGGACGGCGGCGGTGCGCAGTCGTGACGATGCCCTGGCGCTTGCCGAAACCCTGTGGACGCTGACCGAAAGCGGCCTTGCCGTGCATGAGGCGCGGATGGCCGCAATCGAGATTTTGGTGCGCTGGGTTCGATTGCTGGAGCCGAAAGATGTCGGTTTTGTCGAGCGGTTGGTCCGCGACTCCGCCAGCTGGGTCTACGTGGACGGGCTTGCCGAGAAGGTCGTGGGTCAGCTGGCTTCGGGTGAGGTGCTCGATGTGTGGGTCGGGGATTCCTGCATGTGGGTGCGGCGGACGGCTCTGCTCGCTCTTTTGCCTGGCGTCCGGAGCGGGCGGCCTGATCTGGGACGTATCTCCCGTTACGGGGACCTGGTGATCGGCGAGCGCGAGTTCTTCATCCGCAAGGCCCTCGGCTGGGTGCTGCGCGAGTTGTCCAAGAAGGACCCCGCCTGGGTTCACAAGTGGGTCACCGAGAGGATCGGCACGATTTCCGGGGTAACCATCCGAGAGGCGGTCCGCAGGTTGCCCGAAGCGGACGCCCAAGGGTTGCTGGACGCTTACCGGAGGCGCTGACCGTGGCCGTGTATCGGGGAACCGTTCTGTGGTTCTCGGGGGAGCAGGACGTTCACCTGGTGGAGGACGGCGCGCTCGTCGTGGACGAGAGCGGCCACGTCGAACGTGTCGCACGCTGGGACGAGCTGACGGGCGAGCAGCGCGTCAACGCCGTGCAGGACTACCGGGACGACCTGATCCTGCCGGGCTTCATCGACGCGCACGCCCACTCGGGGCAGGTCGACGCCATCGCCAGCCCCGGCGGCGATCTCATGGCCTGGCTCAAGGACTATGTGTATCCAGCCGAGGCGAAGTTCCGGGACGTCGACTACGCGCGGGAAGCGTCAAGCGCGTTCCTGGACATGATGCTGGCGGCAGGCACCACCACCGCCTGCGTCCACACCACGTCCTTCAAGACCTCCACCGACGCTTTCTTCGCCGCCGCCAAGGAACGTGACCTGCGCATGGTCGCGGGCAAGGTCCTGATGGACACCGGTGCCCCGGACGAACTGCTCGACCCGAGCGTGGGGCAGGCCGAGGACGACTGCCGCGAGCTCATCGAACGCTGGCACGGCGAGGGCCGCGCGCTCTACGCCATGACGCCGCGTTTCGGCCCCACGTCAACAGTGGAGCTGCTGCGTATGGCCGGACGCCTCTACCGCGAGCACGACCTCTGGATGCAGAGCCACCTGGCCGAGACCCGCGACGAGGTCGACCACTCCCTAGAGCGCTTCGCCGACCTCAAGCCGCGCTCGTATCTGGACGTCTACGACCAGTGCGGCATGGTCGGGCCTCGCAGCGTATGGGCGCACTGCATCTGGACCGACGGCCCCGCAGACTGGGACGTCCTACGCAGCAAGGGCGCGGGCATAGCGTTCTGTCCCACGTCCAACCTTTTCCTAGGCAGCGGCCTGTTTCCCCTGGCGCGGGCTCGCCGTGCGGGTGTGCGTGTAGCGTTCGGCACAGATGTGGGGGCGGGAACCTCGTACTCGCTGCTCGCTACTTTGAACGAGGCTTACAAGGTGTCGGCTCTCCAGGGCGACCACCTCACCGCCCTCCAGGGCTTCTACCTGATGACGCGAGGAGCAGCGGAGGCTCTGCAATTGGAGGATCGTATCGGCGGCTTCCATTCCGGGGCTGAGGCCGATTTCGTAGTGCTGGACTTCGCCGCCACACCCGTCCTCAAGCGCCGTACCGAAAACGTGGGCGACATCCACGAACGCCTGTTCGCCCTGGCGATGCTCGGCGACGAGCGCGCCGTCAAGGCCACCTACGTCATGGGCCGCCGCGCTCATCCCCGGTAGGCCGCCCACACCTTGCGCATCCGGTCGCCCTGACCGGCGGTG
Organism: Actinomadura hibisca NBRC 15177; assembly: GCF_001552635.1. Classification (GTDB taxonomy): domain Bacteria; phylum Actinomycetota; class Actinomycetes; order Streptosporangiales; family Streptosporangiaceae; genus Spirillospora; species Spirillospora hibisca. The sequence goes on from NZ_BCRO01000100.1 coordinate 5,527, forward strand.
AACTGGTTCATGCAGGCGTCCCACCCGTAGTCCATGAAGTTGTGGACGGGGTCCGCATCGCCGCCCGCACAGGTGTCCTTGCCGGTCGGGCAGCCATTGGTGGGGTCGCGCTCGGGCGGGGTGTCGGAGACGCGGTCGCCCTGGCCGCCGCAGCCGTCCTGGAAGGTGTGGAAGAGCCCGAGCCAGTGGCCGACCTCGTGCGTGGCGCTGAAACCGCGGTTGAAGTTCGGGATCGACCCGCCGGGCATGCTGCCGATGTGGATGACGACGCCGTCCAGCTTCGGCTGGGCCTTGTACTCCCACGGGAAGGTGGACCAGCCCAGCAGTTCCTCGCCCAGGCTGGCGGTGTAGAGGTTGAGGGTGCCCGCGCCGCCCTTGCGCAGCCTCGGTTTGTAGGTGGTCTCGTAGGCCTCGGCGTCGCGGTACCAGTTGGCGTTGTCGGAGCGGGTCACGCCCTTCAGGCTGAACGAGACACCCGTGTCCGAGCCCCCGTAGCCGCCCCCGTACGCCGAGTTCAGCACGTTGATCTGCTCCCGGATCTTCGCCTCGGGCAGGTTGCCCTCGCTCCCGTCGTGCAGCACGTGCACATAGACCGGGACGGTGAGCTGCGTCACCCCGGCCGCGCGTGCGCGCGCCCGCGCGTCGGGTGCCGAGCCCAGGCGGGCCAGCAGCGCCGACAGTTCGTTCTCGACCGCCTGCGCGGCCCCGGGCGTCAGCTCGTTGCGCTCGCGGACGCCGTGCGCGCCGGGCCGCACGCGGGCCGCGTCCGGTGCGCAGCCGCCCCCGCCGGACGCCGCAGCCCCGGTCAGCGCGGTGGGCGGGACGGCCGGCACCAAGGCGGCGGCGACGAGGACGGCGGCGGCCAGCAGCTTCACGGCACTCCTTGGGGAGGGGATACGCACCGTCACCAACTGGTACCAGAGGGGCCGGTCGCCACGGGCGGGGTCCGGCGAAACGGGAGCCGACCGTTACCGGTCGGAAACGCTGCGTGTCATCCGTCATAACGGGCGACCGCATCGGCGCAGGCAGCGGGCCCGTAGACTGGAATCCTCCGCCTGATCCCGTCGTGCTCCTGCGAAAGGCGCTGTTGGTGGCCGTAGACCAGAATTTTGACACCGTCCTCGTCGTCGACTTCGGCGCGCAGTACGCGCAGCTGATCGCGCGACGGGTCCGTGAGTGCCATGTGTTCAGCGAGATCGTGCCGTCCACCATGCCGGCGGCCGAGATGCTGGCGAAGAAGCCCAAGGCGATCATCCTGTCGGGCGGTCCCTCCTCGGTGTACGAGGAGGGCGCCCCGGCCGCGCCCGAGGGCCTGTTCGACCTGAAAGTGCCGACGCTCGGCATCTGCTACGGCCACCAGGTGATGGCGCAGGCGCTCGGCGGCACCGTGGCCAACTCCGACGTGGCCGAGTACGGCGGCGCGACCATCGCGGTGACCGACCCCGGCATGTTGTTCGAGGGCCTGCCCGGCGAGCAGGCGGTGTGGATGTCGCACCGCGACTTCGTGAGCCAGGCCCCGGCGGGCTTCACCGTCACCGCGAGCACCGACGTGACGCCGGTCGCCGGCATGGAGGACCGCGAGCGCGGCTTCTACGGCGTGCAGTTCCACCCCGAGGTGCTGCACACCGAGCACGGGCTGGAGGTGCTGCGCCGCTTCCTGTACGAGGGCGCGGGCTGCCGCCCCGGCTGGACCATGGTCAACATCGCCGAGGAGCAGATCGACGCGGTCCGCGACCGCGTCGGCGGCAAGCGCGCGATCTGCGGCCTGTCGGGCGGCGTCGACTCGGCGGTGGCCGCCGCGCTGGTGCAGCGCGCCATCGGCGACCAGCTGACCTGCGTGTTCGTCGACCACGGCCTGCTGCGCAAGGGCGAGGCCGAGCAGGTGGAGAAGGACTTCGTCGCCGCCACCGGCGTCAACCTGCACGTGGTGGACGCCCAGGAGCGCTTCCTGGCCGCGCTCGCCGGGGTCACCGACCCCGAGGAGAAGCGGAAGATCATCGGCCGCGAGTTCATCCGGGTCTTCGAGGAGGCCGCGCGCGAGATCGTCGGCGCGGACGCCCCCGAGCCGGTGGAGTTCCTGGTCCAGGGCACGCTGTACCCGGACGTGGTGGAGTCGGGCGGCGGCACCGGCGCGGCCAACATCAAGTCGCACCACAACGTCGGCGGCCTGCCCGACGACCTCCAGTTCCAGCTGGTCGAGCCGCTGCGCGCGTTGTTCAAGGACGAGGTGCGCGCGCTCGGCGAGCAGCTCGGCCTGCCCGCCGAGATCGTGTGGCGCCAGCCGTTCCCGGGCCCCGGCCTCGGCATCCGGATCATCGGCGCGGTCGACCGCGAGCGCCTGGACATCCTGCGCGAGGCCGACGCGATCGCCCGCGAGGAGCTGACCCGCGCCGGGCTGGACCGCGAGATCTGGCAGTTCCCGGTGGTGCTGCTCGCCGACGTGCGCTCGGTGGGCGTGCAGGGCGACGGCCGCACCTACGGCCACCCGGTGGTGTTGCGCCCGGTGACCAGCGAGGACGCCATGACCGCGGACTGGGCCCGGCTGCCCTACGAGGTGCTCCAGAAGATCTCCACCCGCATCACCAACGAGGTGCGCGAGATCAACCGCGTGACCGTGGACATCACGAGCAAGCCCCCGGGCACCATCGAGTGGGAGTGACCCGCCCCTGACGGGGAGCGAGGGCCCGGCCGGACGCCACGTCCGGCCGGGCCCTCGGCGTTTCAGGCGACGGGTCGGCCCGCCCGGCGCCGGGGCCCGATCACCAGGGCCTCCAGCAGGCCGGGGAAGGCCTCGTCGACCTCCTCCCGGCGCAGCGCGTTCATGCGGGAGGTGCCGGCGTAGTACTGGCGGATGAGCCCGGCCTCGCGCAGCACGTGGAAGTGGTGGGTGGCGGTGGACTTGCCGACCGGCAGGTCGATCGCGCCGCAGGGGAGGTCCTCGCGCGCGGCGTGCAGCTCGCCGACGATCAGGCGCCGCACCGGGTCGACCAGGGCTTCGAGCACCTGCTGGAGGGTGACCGTGCCGAGGTCGGGGTGGGGCGGGACGCGGTCCTGCGCGGTGCGCCGTGTCGTTGCCATGGTGCCTTATCGTACGACGAGCATCGAAGTTTGACAATGATCGTACTTATGGGTTTGGCTGGGCGCGGCGGTGAGCGCCACTGACGCGAAGGAGATGTGCGATGGCCAGGACGGTGCGGTTCCACGAGCACGGCGGCCCGGAAGTGTTGCGGCTGGAGGACGTGGAGGTCGGCGAGCCCGGCCCCGGTGAGCTGGCGATCCGGGTGGAGGCGATCGGGCTCAACCGGGCCGAGACGTTGTTCCGCAGCGGCAACTACATCGAGCCGGTGCGGCGGTTCCCCGCACGGCTCGGGACCGAGGCGGCGGGCGTGGTCGAGGCCGTGGGCGCGGACGTCACGGGCTTCGAGGCAGGGCAGCGGATCAGCGTGGTGCCCAGCTTCTCGATGAACGACTACGGGGTCTACGCGGAGCGCGCGATCGTCCCCGCCGCCGCGGTCGTGCACCGTCCCGAGGGGGTCGGCGCGGTCGAGGGCGCGGCGGTGTGGATGCCGTACGTGACGGCATACGGGGCGCTGGTGGAGGTCGGCGGCATGTCCGCCGGGGACACGGTGGTGCTGACGGCGGCCTCCAGCAGCGTGGGCCTCGCCGCGATCCAGATCGCGCGCCGCGTGGGCGCGGTGCCCATCGCCACCACGCGGACCCGCGCGAAGAAGGACGCGCTGCTCAAGGCGGGGGCGGCCGAGGTGATCGTCACCGACGAGGAGGACGTCGCGTCGCGCGTACTGGACCTGACGGCGGGCCGGGGTGCCGAGTTCGTCTTCGACAGCGTGGCGGGCCCCGGCGTGCTGGACCTGGCGAAGGCCGTCGCGCCCGGCGGGACGCTGTTCCTGTACGGGATGGTGAGCGGCCTGCCGACCCCGTACCCGGGCTTCGAGCTCGGGATGCCCGCGCTGAACATGCGCACCTACACGATCCACGAGACGACCCGGGACCCCGAGCGCCTGCGCCGCGCCGCGGCGTTCGTCAACTCGGGCCTGAGCAGCGGAGCCTTCCAGCCCGTGGTGGACCGCACCTTCGACCTGGCCGAGACCGCCGAGGCCCACCGCTATATGGAGGCGGGCAACCAGATAGGCAAGATCGTCATCACTGTCAGGTGGGGAGCGGTGCGCACCAGGTCGTTCAGCGCGTCATGACGACGTCCGGACATGTCGCCGAACGTTACCCATTCTCGCGCTACGTGTCCGGAGAAGGGAATCGAAAGTGTGTTTGTGCAGGTGGATCAGGGGTTCTTGCGGGCTACCGCTGCGTAGAGGCCCTTTTGCTCGGTCGAGGTGATCGGGGTCGGGGGCCACCAGTCCTGGATCCAGGTCAGGCCCGGGGCCAGCAGTTCCAGGTCGCCGAAGAACGGTTCCACCTCGTCGCGGGAGCGCAGGGACAGCTGGGAGCTGGCCGGTCGGTACGCCTCGGTCGCCGCTTTCAGCTTGCCGTCCACGCCGTCGGCCGTGCCGTGGGTCAGCACCAGGAAGCCGCCCGGCGGGAGGGCGTCGCGCAGCGTCGCCACCAGGGACGCCGGGTCCTCCTCGTCCCGGATGAAGTGCAGGACCGCCACCAGCAGGATCGCCACCGGCTCGGTGAAGTCGATCAGTTTCTGCACCTCGGGGTGGTCCAGGATCCCGGCGGCGTCGCGCAGGTCCGCCTGCACGATCGTCGTGTTGCCGCCGTCCAGCAGGGCCCGGCCGTGGGTCAGCACCATCGGGTCGTTGTCCACGTAGACGACGCGGGCGTCCGGGGCGTCGCGGTGGGCCACCTGGTGCACGTTGTCCTGCGTGGGCAGGCCCGCGCCGATGTCCAGGAACTGGCGGACGCCCTCCTCGCGCACCAGGTGGCGCACGGCCGCGCCGAGGAAGCGGCGGTTCTCGCGGACGGCCCGCACCACCTCGGGGTCCAGGGCGATGAGCTGCTCGGCCACCGCGCGGTCGGACTCGAAGTTGTCCTTGCCGCCCAGGAAGTAGTCGTAGATCCGGGCCGGTGCCGGACGGGAAGGGTCGATGGCGTCGGGTTCCACGAGCACCTCTCGGGTCGGCGGCGGGCGCGCTTGACCGTGGATGCTAGGGCACTTCCGGTGGCTTTGGCAGGGGACGCGAAAGGCCCGGACGGCGGGCGTCCGGGCCTTTCGGGGTTCGGGGGGTCAGACCGTGGCGGGGGCCAGGGCGGCCTCGCCCTCCAGGGTCAGCGCGGCGGCGTGCACCACGGCGGCGATCTTGATCGCCTCCTGGATCTGCTCGCGCGGCATGCCCGCCTCGCGCAGCACCCGCTCGTGCGAGTCCAGGCACTGGCCGCAGCCGTTGATGGCCGAGACGGCGAGGCACCACAGCTCGAAGTCGACCTTGTCCACGCCCGGCTTGCCGATGATGTTCATCCGCAGGCCCGCGCGCAGGGTGCCGTAGGTGTCGTCGCTCAGCAGGTGCGTGGAGCGGTAGTAGACGTTGTTCATGGCCATGATCGAGGCGGCGCCCTTGGCGGCGTCGAACGCCTCGGCCGACAGGTAGTCGCCCGCCTCCTCGGCCAGTTCCCGGATGACGACCGGGTTGCGGCTGGCCAGCGCGGTGGCCAGCACGGTGCCCCAGAGCTGCTGCTCGCTGAGCTGGGAGGTGGAGGTCACCGAGCCCAGGTTGAGCTTGGTGTCCTTGGCGTAGTCCGGAAGGGACGACTTCAGCGCGTCAACGCTCATGGTTCCTGGGTCCTTTCAAACGAACGGCCGGCCGCGCGACACGGCGGCCGGCCGTCGGGGTGTTACGGGGTGAAGGCGCGCGGTCCTCGACGCGAGGACCTCAGCCGTCACGCGAGTGACTGACTGGATCGGCGGGGCGATGCCGGAGGCGAGTCCCGCCGATCCAGATCGCGAAGCGATGCGGCACTCGCCAAGACACGGTCAGGGGTGCGAGCCGCCAGGCGAGCGCCCCTGGGCCGGGGCTCTGTCAGGCACCCGCCATCAGCTTGCCGGCGTCGAGGGTGTCCTCGCCCTTGTTCCAGTTGCACGGGCACAGCTCGTCGGACTGCAGGGCGTCGAGGACCCGCAGGACCTCCTTGACGTTCCGGCCGACCGAGCCCGCGGTCACCATCGTGAACTGGATCTCGTTGTTCTGGTCCACGATGAAGGTGGCGCGCTGGGCGACGCCGTCCTCGGTCAGGATGCCCAGGGCGCCGGCGAGCTCGCGGTTCAGGTCCGAGAGCATCGGGAACGGCAGCTCGCGCAGGTCCGGGTGGTCCTTGCGCCAGGCGTAGTGCACGAACTCGTTGTCGACCGAGGCGCCCAGGACCTGCGCGTCGCGGTCGGCGAACTCCTCGTTGAGACGGCCGAACTCGGCGATCTCGGTCGGACACACGAAGGTGAAGTCCTTGGGCCAGAAGAACACGACGCGCCACTTGCCCTCGTAGGACTTGTGGTTGATCGTCTCGAACGCGTTGTCAGCGTCCAGGGACACGCAGGCGGTCAGCTCGTACTCGGGGAACTGGTCACCGACAGTAAGCACGCAGGCTCCTTGGTTTTTCGCGTGTGTCACCCACCTGAACAGGGTGGGTCGAGTGGGTGGGGCCGGGAGGGCGGGCCGCGCCCGTCCACCGGCGTCACTCAGAGTGCCTCAGGTATCGTGAAAAGAGAAATCGATCTATCGCGTCAACGTGATAGGAGTTTGCTATCAGCAGACCCACGGTGGCCCAGTTGCGCGCCTTCGCCGCACTGGCCGAGCACCTGCACTTCCGGGACGCCGCCGCCGCGCTGCGCATGAGCCAGCCCGCCTTGTCCGGCGCCGTGGCGGCTCTTGAGGAGAGTTTGAACACCCGGCTGGTGGAGCGTACGACACGCCGGGTGCTCCTCACCGCGGCGGGGGAGCGCGTCGCCCGCCGCGCCCAGCACATCCTCGCCGACCTGGACCGACTCGTGGACGAGGTGCACGCGGTGCGCGGGCCGCTGGTGGGGCCGCTGCGGCTCGGCGTCATCCCCACGGTGGCGCCGTACCTGCTGCCGCCGGTGCTGCCCCGGCTGGCCGCCGGGTTCCCCGATCTCGAACTGTCGGTGCACGAGGAGCAGACCGAGACGATCGTCGCCGAGCTGCTCGCCGGACGCCTCGACGTGGTGGTGCTCGCGCTGCCCGCGCCCGCCCATGGCGTGACTGAACTCACGCTCTACGAGGAGGACTTCGTCCTGGTGGCCCCCGCCTCCTCGCGCCTGGACGGGCCGGTGCAGCGCCAGGTGCTCAACGAGCTGGATGTGATCCTGCTCAACGAGGGCCACTGCCTCCGCGACCAGGCCCTGGACGTCTGCCGCGAGGCCGGGGCCCGCGCCGCCGCCGCGACCTACGCCACCAGCCTCTCCACCCTCGTCCAGCTCGTGTCCGGCGGCCTCGGCGTCACGCTGGTCCCCGAGACCGCGCTGCCCGTCGAGACGCGCCGCGCCCCCGGCCTCAGCGAGCACCGCTTCGCCGCGCCCGCCCCCTTCCGGCGCATCGGCCTGGGCTACCGCGCCACCTCCCCGCGCGCCGACGAGTTCCGCGCGCTCGCCGACACCATCCGCGCCGCCGTCGCCGAGAGCGACGTCAACGTGCGCCAGCCCGCGTAGGTCAAGACTGGGTCAGCGGACGGTCCAGCATTCGCGATGCGCAGTCATGCGAATGCTCTGCGTAACCATGCTGGCGGGGCGCCGGTTCCGCACCCGGCCCCCGTCCTCCAGCAGCAGGAGCGCTCCTTGTCTCCCATGATCAGCGTCGTCGTGCCGGTCTACAACGTCGAGCCCTACCTCGACGCCTGCCTGCGGTCGCTGGCCGCGCAGTCCCTGGCCGGCATCGAGGTCGTCATGGTCGACGACGGCTCCACCGACGGCAGCGGCCGCGTCGCCGCCAAGTTCGCCGAGCGCGACGACCGCTTCCGGCTGATCCGCCAGGACAACGCGGGCCTGGGCGCGGCCCGCAACGCCGGCGTCGCCGAGGCGTGCGGGGAGTACCTGGCGTTCGTCGACTCCGACGACCTGCTGCCGCCCCACGCGCTGGAGTACCTGCTGACCGCGCTGGAGGAGACGGGCTCGGACTTCGCCGCCGGGAACGTGCAGCGCTTCGACGCCGCCGGGGTCCGCCAGTCCCCGATGCACCGCCGCGCGTTCGCCGAGACCGTGCACGCCACCCACGTCACCCGCCGCGACGAGCTGCTGGTGGACCGGCTGGTCACCAACAAGTTGTGGCGGCGCTCGTTCTGGGACGAGCAGGGCTTCGAGTTCCCCGAGGGCGTGCTGCACGAGGACATCCTCATCGCGATCTCCGCGCACTTCCTGGCCTCGGCCGTGGACGTGCTGGAGGCCCCGGTCTACCTGTGGCGCGTCCGCCCCGACGAGGACCGCTCCATCACCCAGAACCGCACCCGCGAGGGCGCGCTGGAGCACCGCGTGCAGGCGGTCCGCACCGTCGCCCGGTTCCTGTCCGACCAGGGCCTGACCGACCAGAAGCGCCGCTGGGACCAGGCGGTGCTGGCCGACGACCTGCGCCTGTTCCTCCAGGTCCTGGACGAGGGCGACGAGGACTACCGGGCGCGCTTCCTCGACCAGGCCAACACCTACCTCGCCGAGTGCGACCCCGAGACCGTCGCGGGCCTGAAGGTCATCGACCGGCTCAAGTGGCACCTGGTCGGCCGCCGCCTGATGCCCGAGCTGCTGGAGACGCTGACCTTCGAGAAGAGCCGCGAGATGGCCCGCGCGGGCGTGATCCGGCGCGGGGTGCGCTACTACGCCGCCTACCCGTTCTTCGGCGACGCGCAGCCGGGCGTGCCCGACCACGTCTACCGGCTCGGCGAGGAGCTGGAGGTCCGGCAGAAGGCCGAGTCGGTCGCCTGGGACGGCGAGCGCCTGGTGGTGGAGGGCTCGGCGCGGCTGCGCTGGCTGACGCCGCGCCGCCGCTGGCAGCAGCGGATGATGGCCTGGCTGGTGTGCCGCGAGACCGGCGAGCGGGTGCCGGTGCGGGTGGCGACCTTCGACCGCGCCGCCACGCCGGCGGCCGCGTCCGCCGCGTCCGGCCACGACTGGAGCGGCTACCGGATCATCGTGGACCCGCGCCGGCTCGCCGGGAAGGGCACCGCCTGGCGCGTGGAGTTGTGGATGCTGAACCGCGGCATCTTCCGCCGCGTGGATCTGCGCTCGCCGTCGGCGGCCGCGCGCCGCCTGGAGGCCCGCCAGGTCGGCGGCGTGTGGGTGCGCCCGGAGTGGGCGGCGGGCGGCGACCTGGTGGTGCGCACCGGCGACGACGCGGTGATCGTCACCGGGATGGAGCCGACCGGCGGGACGCTGGAGTTGTCGTGCTCGGCCCCGGCCAGGCTGCTGTGGGGCAGCCACCTGCGCATCACCCGGCTGCCCGGCTGCGCGCCGCAGCTGCACCCGCTGACCCGCGGCCCCGAGGGCGCGGGCTTCACCACCCGGCTGCCGCTGGCCGAGCTGCTGCCGTCGGCGCCCGCGCCGGTGTTCGCCGAGGACGGCCCGGAGGCCGCCGCGTTCGGCGACACCACCGCCTGGCGGATCGAGCTGGTCGGCGCGGACGGCACCGCGACGCCGCTGATCCTGCCCGCGCCCGCGCTGCCGGTCCGGCACGGCGCCGACGGCCGCGAGATCGTCGCGCTGCGCTCGGCCACCGGCCACCTGGAGCTGGTGGCCCGGCCCGTGCGGCCGCTCGCCGACACCGTCGACCACACCCCCGGCGGCCTGCGGATCGCGGGCGGCCTGCCGGTGCGCGCCGAGCTGGCCGCCGGGCTGGTCGTCAAGGCCGACGGGCGCGTCGGGGAGCACCTGTTCCCGCTGGAGCACCACGACGGCTGCTTCGCCGTCGAGTTCGACCCGTGCCGGGTGGAGTCGCTGGCGGGCGCGCTGCCGCTGCCCAAGGGCACCTACCGCATGTACGTGCGGCTGGTCTGCGACGACGGCACCCGCGACGCGCCCGTCCAGGCCGCCGCGCCGCCCCCGCTGGAGGAGGTGCTGCGCGACGGCCGCCGCCTCGCGCTGTCCGCCGGGCCCGACCTGGCGCTGCGGCTGCGCGTGCTCGGCGACCTGCCCGCCGAGGAGACCGGCCGGCAGCGGCAGAACCGGCTGACCGGCGAGGTCTACCCGGCGCTGCGCGACGAGCCGATGTTGCGGCAGGCGGTGTTCGAGAGCTACTTCGGCCGCCAGTACTCCGACAGCCCGCGCGCCATCCTGGAGGAGCTGCGCCGCCGCGGCACCGACCTGGACCTGCTGTGGGTCGTCGCCGATGGGCAGGCCGCGCCGCCCGAGGGGCTGACCGTGGTGCGCCGGGGCAGCCGCGCCTACTACGAGGCGCTGGCCCGCTCGGCGTACGTGGTCACCAACAGCCACCTGCCGATGTGGTTCCGCCGCCGCAAGGGGCAGCGCGTCGTGCAGACCTGGCACGGCGCGACCCTCAAGCGCATCGGGTTCGACATCGAGAAGGTGCGCTTCGCCGCCCGCGACTACCACGAGCGGCTGCGCACCGAGATCGGGCAGTGGGACCGCCTGGTCTCGCCGAGTCCCTGGTGCACGCCGATCCTCAAGAAGGCGTTCGGGTACGAGGGCGACGTCCTGGAGACCGGCTACCCGCGCAACGACATCTTCCACGCCGACGACCGCGACAAGGTCGCCGAGGCCGTCCGCGAGCGCATCGGCGTCCCGGCGGGCAAGAAGGTCGTGCTGTACGCGCCGACCTGGCGCGACGACCGTTTCTACGGCCGTGGCCGCTACCGCCTGGACCTGCGCCTGGACCTGGAGCGCATGCGCGCCGAACTCGGCGACGACCACGTCCTGATGGTCCGCCGCCACCCCAACATCGTGGACCGCCTGCCCGGCAGCGGCGAGGGTTTCGTCTTCGACGTGTCGCTCTATCCGGAGATGCAGGAACTGCTCCTGATCAGCGACATCCTCGTCACCGACTACTCGTCGGTCATGTTCGACTTCGCCATCACCGGCCGCCCGATGCTCTTCTTCACCTACGACCTGGAGAACTACCGGGACGAGCTGCGCGGCTTCTACTTCGACTTCGAGAAGCTCGCCCCCGGCCCGCTGCTACGGACCGGCGAGCAGGTCGTGGACGCCATCGCGCGCATCGACGAGGTCGCCGCCGAGCACGCCGACGCCTACGCCGAATTCGCCCGGCTGCACTGCGCGCTGGACGACGGAAAGGCCACCGCCCGCGTCGTGGACCAGGTATTTGGCGGGCTCTCCTAGCCGGCGTTCCCGCGCCAGGGCAAGGACGGCTCCAGCGAGCGTCCATTTGCCGTCAAGCACGCGCCCATCCTTCGGCAAACGAATTCGGCGCGCACGCACGCGCCGTCAGCGAGTCGTTACTTTCTGAATTTCGCACGTTCATGCGAGAACTTCGATCGGAGCAGTAGATGGTGGTTGGCCCTGAGGCGGAGCAGGTCGAGTTCGCTGCCGTGGGCGGCGGGCCGGCCGGCCTGACCGCCGCGTTCGAGCTGGCCCGCCGCGACCGGCGCTGCCTGGTCCTGGAGGCCGACCAGGTGGTCGGCGGCATCTCCCAGACGGTGCTGCGCGACGGCTGGCGCTTCGACATCGGCGGCCACCGCTTCTTCACCAAGGTCCAGCGGGTGGAGGACTTCTGGAACGAGATCCTCGGCCCGGACGACTTCCTGCTGCGCCCGCGCATGAGCCGCATCTACTACGACCGCAAGTTCTTCGACTACCCGCTACGCGCCCAGAACGCGCTGTCCAACCTCGGCGTGCCGGAGGCGCTGCGCTGCCTGGGCTCCTACGCCTGGGCGCGCCTCCGCCCGCCCAAGGACCAGACCACCTTCGAGGGCTGGGTCGCCGCGCGGTTCGGCTGGCGGCTCTACCGGATCTTCTTCAAGACCTACACCGAGAAGGTGTGGGGGGTGCCCGCCGCCTCCATCCAGGCCGACTGGGCCGCCCAGCGCATCAAGAACCTGTCGCTGGCCAAGGCCATCGTCAACGCGCTGATGCCCAAGCGGAACCAGAAGGACATCACCAGCCTCATCGAGGAGTTCCGCTACCCCAAGTACGGGCCCGGGATGATGTGGGAGGCGTGCGCCGAGAAGCTCCAGGACACCGGGTCGGAGGTGCGCCTCGGCACCCGCGTCGAGCGCATCTCCCGCGCCGCCGACGGCGGCCTGGAGCTGACCACCCGCTCCGCCGACGGCGCCGAGCGCACCGTCGCCTGCCGCCAGCTCATCTCGTCCATGCCGATGGCCGCGCTGATCGACGCGCTGACGCCGCAGGCCCCGCCGGAGGTGCTGGCGGCCGCGCGCGGCCTCGCCTACCGCGACTTCCTGACGGTGGCGCTGGTGGTGCCGGAGAAGTACTCCTTCCCCGACAACTGGATCTACATCCACTCGCCCGAGGTGCGCCTCGGCCGGGTGCAGAACTTCGGGTCCTGGTCGCCGTACCTGGTCAAGGACGGGCGCACCTGCCTCGGCCTGGAGTACTTCGTCAACGAGGGCGACGACCTGTGGAGCGCCGAGGACGCCGACCTGGTCGAGCTCGGCCGCCGCGAGCTGGACCGGCTCGGCCTGGTGGACGCCGACGCCGTCGAGGCCGGGCACGTGGTCCGGATGCCCAAGGCGTACCCGGTCTACGACGCCGACTACGCCGCCAACGTCGAGACGCTGCGCGCCTACCTGGCCGCCGAGTGGCCCGACGTGCACCCGGTCGGCCGCAACGGCATGCACCGCTACAACAACCAGGACCACTCGATGCTCACGGCCATGCTGACCGTGGAGAACCTGGTGGAGGGCGCGGAGCACGACATCTGGGCCGTCAACGTCGAGGCCGACTACCACGAGACCAAGAGCGGCGGCGCGCCCGCCGGGACCGGCCGCTCCGCGCCGGTCGTGCCCGCGCCGCGCTCCACCGGACCGCAGGAGACGGCCGGGCGGCCCCCGGTCGCCTCCCGGTAACGACCGGCGATGCTGGACACAGCGACCTCCGCGACGGCCGCCGCCGACGCGCCGTCCGCGACCGGGAAGCCCACCGCGCGCACGCGGTGGCGGGCACCCCGGCCGGGCGCGACGGCGGCGGCCGTGGCCGTGTACGCGGCGCTGCTGCCGGTGGCGCTCTGGGCGCCGGGCGCGCTCGGGGCCGACCCGTTCCGGCTGCGCACGGCGATGATCCCCATCGTGGTGGGGGCGGCGCTGCTGCTGGCGACGGCGATCACGGCGACGGCGATGCGCCGGGGCGGCGGTGGCCGGGCGGTTGCGGTGGTCTGTGGTGTCGCGGCCGGGCTCTTCGCGGTGTGGACGGCGTTCACCATGCGCGTCGGCCTCACCGGCGCGGCCTACGGCTACGCCGGGCTGCGCGGCGACAAGGGCCGGCTGTCGGCGCTGGCCATGCGGCACACGGTGACCATGCACAGCAGCGACGGCATCGTGCAGGCCGCGCCGTCGGAGTACCCGCCGCTGTACCCGTGGCTGATCGGCCGCGCCGGGGTCCTGCTGGACGTCCCGGCGTGGCGGCTGTTCGGCGCGGCCGAGGCGATCGCCTGCTCGCTCGCGGTCGTGGTGTGCTTCGTGTTGTGGCGGCGGTCGGTGGCCGCGCCGGTCGCGCTGGCGCTGGCCGTCGTCTCGCTGGTGGTGTTCCCCCGGCCGGACAAGGCGTTCGAGGTCTTCGCGCTGATGGTCGTCGTGCCGTGGACGCTGGCCGCCGTCGCCGCCCCCGCGCGCCGCGACCGGCTGCACTGGGCCGTCGCGGGCCTGCTCGGCGGCCTGATGGTGCTGCTGTACCAGGGCTACCTGATGTTCGCGGCGCTCGGCATCGTCACCCTCGCCGTGCTGGCCTGGCGACGGTCGCCGGACCGCCGCCGCTACGCGCTGCACCTGCTGGGCCTCGTGCTCACCGCCGCCGTCGCCGCCTCGTGGTACCTCGGCCCGTACCTGGCCATCATGGCCACGCGCGGGCTCCAGATGACCGACGTGTTCAACAGCACGCGGATGCTCGACCACCCCATGCCGTTCCTGGCCGCGACGCCGCTGGGCGCGCTGGAACTGGCCGGGCTCGCCGGCCTGGTCTGGTACCGGCGGCGCGAGCGCTGGGCCGAGACGCTGCTGGTGCTGCTGGCCAGCGCCTACCTGTACCGGCTGGTGTTCTTGGCGGGCTACGTGCTGAACGGGCACACCAAGGTCCTGCACTACACCGACGGCCTCATCCAAGTCGTGTTGGCGTGCGCGGGCGTCCTGACCGTGACGCGCGCCGCGCCCGTCGTCGCGCGCCGCCTCCAGGCGTCCGCGCCCGCCGGGCTGCCCGTGCTCGCGCTGGCGGTGCTGGTGGCCTGGACCGGCGTGGAGATGTGGCGGACGTGGCTACCCGGCGCGCCGCCGTCCGGTGGCGCGGGCGAGGAGTTCCAGATCTCCGCGACCCTGACGCCCAACAGTGCCACCCGCGCCTTCACCGAGCCCCTCCCGGACGGCAACTACTCGCCGTTCGCGCCCGAGGGGCTGCGGGCGGGCTGGTTCCCGGCCGGTCCCGTGGCCGAACAGGTCAGGTCGGTGCTGGGGCCGGGCGCGCGGCCGGTCACGTTGTCGGTCGACGAGCGGCTGTTCGCCGTCATGCCGTGGCCCGGCTACGTCGGGGTGGACCGCAGCGCCTCGGGCAGCACTACGCACTGGTACTCCCGCGTCCGCGCGCTGAAGAAGCTCGCGCGGGTCAGCGACCCGGCCCGCTTCGCCGCCGCGTCGGCGCGCACCCCGTTCGGGGGCATCGACGCCTTCGTCCTCAGGCGGAAGGGCCCGCACTGGGAGTGGACGGCCTACGGCCACCCGACCCGGGTGCGGTTCACCCCTGGGCAGTTCGCGTCGCCCGCCTTCGCGCGGGCCGACCTACCGAACGGCCTCGTCATGGCGGTCCGCCGCGGATCGCCGGGCGGCTGACCGGCCGCGCGCCGCCGCGCCGCAGCCCCGCCGCCCCCATCCCGCGACCAGTTGGAGGAGCCCCGCCTTGGCACCCGTGATCAGCATCGTCGTCCCCTTCCACAACGTCGAGCGGTACCTCGCCGAGTGCCTGGAGTCGCTGGCCGCGCAGACGCACCGCGACCTCGAAGTGATCATGGTGGACGACGGCTCGCCGGACGGCAGCGCCGTCGTCGCCAAGACGTTCGCGCACCGCGACGAGCGGTTCCGGCTCGTCCAGCAGGACAACCAGGGCCTCGGCCCGGCCCGCAACGCCGGGGCGGCGCTGGCCACCGGCGACTACCTGGCGTTCGTGGACAGCGACGACGTGGTGCCGCCCAACGCCTACGAGCTGCTGGCCGGCTCGCTGGAGCGCACCGGCTCCGACATCGCCTGCGGCGCGGTGCGGCGGCTGAACTCGCTCGGCCTGCACCCCTCCCCGATGCACCGCAAGATCTTCACGGCGCCGGAGGAGCGCACCCACGTGTCCCGCCGCCCCGACCTGCTGGGCGACCGGACCGCCTGGAACAAGCTGTACCGGCGCGCGTTCTGGACCGAGCACGGCTTCCTGTTCCCGCCCGGCCTGTACGAGGACGCGCCGGTGACCGTCCCCGCGCACGTGCTCGCCGGGAGCGTGGACCTGCTGCGCGAGACCGTCTACCACTGGCGCGAGCGCGAGGGCGACTGCCGCTCCATCACCCAGCGCCGCACCGAGGCGGGCAACATGGAGGACCGCATCGGCTCGGTCACGCGGGTCGCCGGGTTCTTCCGGGGCCGCGACCCCGAGCTGCGCCGCCGCTACCTGACCTCGGCGCTGGGCTCGG
The DNA here is from genome assembly GCF_001552635.1 of Actinomadura hibisca NBRC 15177. GTDB lineage: Bacteria > Actinomycetota > Actinomycetes > Streptosporangiales > Streptosporangiaceae > Spirillospora > Spirillospora hibisca. Next base: position 21,303 of record NZ_BCRO01000100.1, read on the forward strand.
ACCTGGCGCTGTTCGTGAACGTGGCCGACGAGGCCGACGCGGCCTACCGCGAGCGGCTGCGCGTGGCCGTCACCGCGTTCCTGGAGCACGTGGACGACGCGCTGCTGGCCGAGATCGACGCGCTCAAGCGGCTGAAGTACCACCTCATCCGGCACGGCCGCATGGACGACCTGCTGGAGGTGCTGCTGTTCCAGCGGCGGCGGATGCCGTTCGGGCAGGCCGTCCGCAAGGGCGCGCTGCGGCCCCGCTGGTACGCGCGCTACCCGTTCTACGGGCGGGACGTGCCCGACGCGGTCTACGACGTTACCGACGAGCTGGCGCTGTGGGGCCGGGTGGACCGGACGCGCTGGCGCGACGGGACGCTGGTGCTGGAGGGGCACGCCTACATCGGGCGGCTCGACATGTCCTCGCCCGGCGCGGCCCAGATCAAGGTGTGGCTGCGCGACGCCCGCACCGGCACGGTGGTGCGGCTGCCGGTGCGGCGCACGCACCGGCCCGACGTGACGGCCGCCGCCCGGTACGCCACCGCCGGGTACGACTGGTCGGGCTTCGAGGTGGAGGTCCCGGCGGCGGCGCTGCGCACCGACAAGCGGTGGCGGACGGCGACCTGGGAGCTGCACGCGGAGGTCCGCACCCGGGGCCTGCGCCGCGCCGGGCAGCTCGGCTTCCCCGCGCACGGCGCGCACCGCTGGCCGGAGGCGTCGCGGCCCGCCGACGGGGTGTGGATCCGGCCCGTGCCGCTGCCCGACGACCGGTTCGGCGTGCAGGTCAAGACGCCGCAGGTCGAGGTGACCGGGGCCGAGGTCGTAAGCGGGGAGCTGGTGCTGACGGGGTCGGCGGCGTGCCCGGCCGGGCGGCCCGTCGAGCTGCTGTTCAGCGATGACAACGACCGCACGGTGGCGCGCTTCCCGGCCAGGACGAAGCAGGCCGAGGGGACGGGCGTCCTGTTCACCGCGCGGCTGCCGCTGACGGCACCGCCGTTCGCCAACGCTCCGGATCTTCTCGAAGCTGAGGCCCGGTGGTCGGTGCTGCTGGAGGCCGAGGGGCAGGGCAAGCCGTTCCGGATGATGGTGTCCGACGTCCCCGAGCTGCGGCACCGGATGGACGGCGGGCTGCTGGTCGTCGGGCGGAGCACGCGCGGCAACCTGCGCGTGGAGGTGCGCCCGGACGGGCTGGTGCTGACGGGCGCGGCCTGGGAGGACGGCCAGCTGGTGCTGTCGGCCGAGGGCCCTGACGGGGGCGCGGCCGAAGCCACGGCTGAAGACGCGGTTGAGAACGTGGCCGAAGACGCGGCCGAACGCGCGGCTGAGGACACGGTCGTGGGCACGGTCGTGGGCACGGCCGAGAGTGCGACCGAGGGCGCGGCCGAGAGTGCAGCGCCCGTTCTCGTCCTGCGGCTGCGGCAGAGCGGCGACCGCCGCGAGATTCCGGGACGGCGTACGCCCGACGGCCTCCGCTTCGAGTTCGACCCGGCCGCCCTGCCCGTGCTGGGCGAGGACGTCCCGCTCACCGCCGGTGCCTGGCTCGCCGAGGACGTCGCCGGGACCCCCGTCCGGGCCGCGCGCGAGGTGGTGGCGGCGTTCCCCAAGCCGCGCGAGGCCGGACTGCTCCGCTTCACGCCCGAACTGTCCCAGCAGGGCGCCTTCCGGCTGGCGGTGGCCGCCGCTCTGGCTGACGACGAGCGCGGCAGGTACCCGCAAGCGTTGTTGCAGCGCGACGACTACCCCCGCTACCGGTCCGCGCCGCTGCGCGAGCTGGCGGTGTTCGACAGCTTCAAGGGCCGCCAGTTCTCCGACAGTCCCCGCGCCATCTACGAAGAGCTGCGCCGCCGGCGTCCCGACATCGAGTGCCTCTGGGTCAGCCACGACGGCCGGTGCCGCCCGCCGGAAGGCGTCGAGGCCGTCCTGTACGACAGCCGCGCCCACTACCGCGCGCTGGCCCAGGCGCGCTACCTGGTCAGCAACGACCCGCAGCCGGAGTGGCTGGTGAAGCGGCCCGGCCAGTTCTACCTCCAGACCTGGCACGGCACGCCGCTCAAGCGCATCGGGTTCGACATCGCCACGCCCCGCTTCAACGGGGCCCGCGACTACCTGCGCCGGTTCGGCGAGGACGTCGCGAAGTGGGACGCGCTGCTGTCGCCCAACCCGTTCAGCACCCCCGTCCTGCAGCGCGCGTTCCGCTACGAGGGCGAGGTGCTGGAGACCGGCTACCCGCGCAACGACCTGCTGGCCACCCTGCCGCAGGACCGCGCGCGCCGGGTCCGCGAGCGGCTCGGCGTCCCCGCGGGCAAGCGCGTGGTGCTCTACGCGCCGACCTGGCGCGACGACCAGCGGGCGTCCCACGGCTACCTGATGGACCTGCGGATCGACCTCGACGCCGCCCGGCGCGCCCTCGGCGACGACCACGTGCTGCTGGTGCGCGGCCACTTCAACGTGGGGGAGACCGTGGCGGGCGCGGACGGCGCTTTCGTCATCGACGTCACCGCCTATCCGGACATCGCGGAACTCCTCCTGATCAGCGACATTCTCGTCACCGATTATTCGTCGGTGCTGTTCGACTTCGCCATGACGCTCCGGCCGATGCTCTTCTTCACCTACGACCTGGAACGTTATCGTGACGACGTCCGCGGCTTCTGTTTCGATTTCGAAAAGGACGCCCCCGGGCCGTTGTTGCGCACTTCGGCGGAATTGATCGACGCCGTGCGCGACGCCGACACGATACGTGAATCCCACGCGCGCGCCTATCAGGAGTTCAGCGCGCGCTTCTGCCCGCACCGCGGCGGCGACGCCGCGCGCCGGGCCGTCGACCGGCTGCTGGCGGGCTGATCCCGCGCGTCCTGCCACCGCGCGCGGACCGCAACCAACACACACTGAGGACGGGGCTATGCAGACGCTGGAGATCGAGCGCGTCGTCGCGGTCGAGGAGCAGAACTGGTGGTACCAGGAGCGCCGCCGCATCATCGCCGAGCAGTTGCGGCGGCTCGGCGCGCCGGGCCGGGCCGTGGACATCGGCGCGGCCGGGGGCGGGAACACGCGGGTGCTGCTGGAGCACGGCTGGGAGGCCGTCGCGGTCGACATGTCGGAGACGGCCGTGGACTTCGCCCGTTCGCGCGGCGTGGACGCGTGCCAGGGTGATGCCTGTGACCTGCCGCTTCCCTCGGGTTCGGTCGACTTCGCCATGGCCCTGGACGTGCTGGAGCACGTCCACGACGACCGCGCCGCCGCGGCCGAGATGGCGCGGGTGTTGCGCTCGGGCGGCGCCGGGTTCGTCACCGTGCCGTGCGACATGGCGCTGTGGTCGGCGCACGACGTGGCGCTCGGGCACGTGCGCCGCTACACCCGCGCCTCCCTGCGCGAGGTCCTGGAGGGGGCCGGGCTGCGGGTGGAGGAGATGTGGAGCTGGAACGTGCTGCTGCGCCCGGTGGTGCGGGTGCGCCGCCGCAAGGCCACCGGCTGCGACCTGGAGGAGCTGTCGCCGCTGACGAACGCGGTGTTGCGGTCGATCGTGGCGGTCGAGCGGCACCTGCCCGTCAAGTCACTTCCGGGCGTCTCGCTGATGGCACGCGTCCGCCGCCTTTAACGGTTCGCCCGGGAACGGCAAAGAAATGCGCAAGGAAACATCGGGCGACGGTCGCGTAGAACCTCCGACGCAAGGATGTGTAGCGTGCAGGTGACTTCGGAAGAAATGCGGACGGCGGTCGTTCCCGAACCGCGCTCCGTAGCATCCCAGATGGCGTCGGTGGACATCGCGATCCCCGTTCTGAACGAGGAGCGGGCATTGTCGGGATGTGTCCGGACGCTGCACGACTTCCTACGCGACTCCTTTCCGCTGCCCTGGCGGCTGACCATCGTCGACAACGGCAGCACCGACCGCACCTGGGAGATCGCCACCGAGCTGTCCCGGGACCTGGACGGCGTGCACGCGCGGCGGCTCGGCGTGCGCGGCAAGGGCGCGGCCGTCAAGGCGGCCTGGGCCGACAGCCCGGCCGACATCGTCGCCTACATGGACGTGGACCTGTCCACCGGCCTGGGCGCGCTGCTGCCGCTGATCGCGCCGCTGGCCAGCGGCCATTCCGAGCTGGCGATCGGCACCCGGCTCGGCAACGGGGCCCGCATCCGCCGGGGCCTGCGGCGCGAGGCGGTGTCGCGCTGCTACAACGGGCTGCTGCGCGCCGGGTTCGGCGCGCGGTTCAGCGACGCGGCGTGCGGGTTCAAGGCCGCGCGCGCCGAGACGGTCCGGCCGCTGCTGGACCGGGTCGGCGACGACGGCTGGTTCTTCGACACCGAACTGCTGCTGCTCGCCGAGCACAACGGGCTGCGCATCCACGAAGTACCGGTGGACTGGATCGAGGACACCGACTCGCGCGTCCGCGTGGCCGGGACCTCGGCGCACAACCTCAAGGGCATGGTGCGGACCGCCCGCGCGATGGCGTCCGGCGCGGCGCGGGCCGACCTACCGCCCCGGCCCGAGCTACGCCCGGCCCATCCCGACGCGGTCGTGGCCCCGCAGCGGGGCGCGACGCTGGCCCGGTTCGCCAGCTTCGCCGTGATCGGGGGGCTGTCCACCGGCGTGCACGCGGGCCTGTACGCGCTGCTGCGCACGGCCTGGGACCCGGCGGCGGCGAACCTCGCGGCCCTGCTGCTGTGCGCGGTCGCCAACACCGAGGCCAACCGGCGGTGGACCTTCCACCACGACGGCCCGCGCACCGTTCCGCACCTGCGCGCCGTCGCGCTGCTGGTGCTGACCTACCTCGTCACCTCCGGCGCGGTGCTCATGGCGCCGCCCGCGCTGGGCCGCGCCGGGGAGATCGCCACGCTGGTCGCGGCGGCGCTGCTGGTCACCGTGCTGCGCTTCGTGGCGCTGGACCGCTGGGTGTTCGCGCGGAGGCGGTCATGAGCGCGACGCGGACCATGCCCGCCGCGCGCCGGGCGGCGGCCGCACCCGGCGGGAACGTGCCCGGACGGGCGGACCGGCGGCCGATGTGGGCGCTGGCGGGCGTCGCGCTGGCCTACCTCGGCGTGCAAATCCTGCTCGTTCCGCTGGACATCACGTTCGCCTGGGACGAGAGCATGTACGTCAGCCAGTACGCGCCCGGCGTCCCGCCGTCGGTGCTCACCGCGCCGCGCTCGATCGGGATGGGCCTGCTGGTCGCGCCGGTCACGCTGCTCACCGCGTCGGTGACCGCGATCCGCCTGTACCTGGCGGTGTTGTCGGCGGTGTGCCTGTTCCTGGCGTTCCTGCCGTGGCTGGCGCTGCGCGGCGGCCGCGTCGTCCCGCTGGCGGCGGCGCTGTACGGCGGCCTGTGGCTGACGGTCTTCTACGGCGGCCAGGCGATGCCGAACGTCTACACCGCCGGATGCACGGTCGCGGCGGTCGCGCTGTTCCCGCTCGCGGCGACCGCCGACCGGCGCGCCCGCAAGGCGGCGGCGCTGGCGGGGCTGGTCGCGGCGTTCGCGGTGATGTCGCTGCTGCGCCCGATGGACGCGCCGTGGACCGCGCTGCCGCTGTTCGCGGCGGCGCTGGTGTACCGGCGCTGGCGGCGGGTCGCGCCGCTCGCGGCCGTGGCCGCCGGGTCGGCGGTCGGCTGGGGCCACTGGCTCTACGACGCCTACGCCCGGTTCGGCGGCCCGGCCCACCGGCTGGAGCTGATCGACCAGGTCAACGGCGGCGGCCTGCACTTCCTGCTGCTGCGGCACGTGGAGAGCTTCGGCAGCACGGCCCTGGTATGCCGGGACGGCGAGCCCGACTGCGGCGGCTACACCGTCGCGGCCGTGCTGCTGGCGTGCGTGCTGCCGCCGCTGGCGCTGCTCGGCTTGTGGGCGGCGCGGCGCGCGGGGCTTGCTCCGGTGATGGTGCTGGCGATCGGCACCGCCGTCGTGGTGGCGGTGCCGTACCTGTTCCTGACCGGCCACGCCAACCCGCGCTACCTGCTGCCGAGCGAGGCGCTGCTGGCGCTGCCGGTGGCCGCCGGGTTGTGGTGGCTGGCGGGGCGCGGGGACCGGCCCGGCCGCGTCGCGGTCGTGGGGGCGCTCGTGTTCGCGCACCTGGCGGGGCAGGCGGCGATCGCGGCGGTGTTCGCGGACAGGATCGAGCGGCAGCGCCGTCCGGTCGCCGAGGCCGCCGCGCGGTTGCGCGCGCTCGGCGTCGGCTCGCCGTGCTTCGTCTACGGGTACGAGGCTCCGGAGCTGGGCTACCTGACGCGGTGCAGCGCCTGGGGCGTCTACCCGGGCGTGCTGCCCAAGGGGGCCGCCGCCAAGGCGGTGGGCAAACGGCTGGCGGCGGAGACGAAGGCCGGGCGCAAGGTCGCGGTCGTCGCGCTGGAGGAGCGGCCCGGCGACTTCCCGCGCGGCTGGCGGCGCGTCCGGCTGCTGCCGGACGTCCCGCTGTACGCGCACCTGCCGCCGGGACAGTGACGGCGCGGGCGCGCCGCTCGGGTCAGTCCGGGCGGTGCGCCCACGCGAACAGCGTCACGCCCGGCCACGACCGCACCGGCAAACGCTGCTCGACGGCGGTGGCGAAGGCCAGGAGCCGGTCCACGGCGACCGGCGGCGTCCCGAGGTCCTCGCAGTGCGCGCGCCGGTGCCGCATCCACCGCACGATCGGCCGCACCAGGACGTTCCAGCTCCACACCCGCTCCACCAGCAGTCCCGCACCGGCGAGCACCTCGGCGAGCGCGGCGCGCGAGTAGCGGCGCACCCGCGACAGCGCCACGTCGTGCGCCGACCACAACGCCATGTCGGCGGGCACCGACACCAGCGCCGCGCCGCCCGGCCGCAACACCCGCGCGATCTCGGCGGCGGCCTGGCCGTCGTCGTCGACGTGGGCGAGCACGCCCAGCGCGAGCGCGAGGTCGTACTCCTCCGACGGCAGCGGCAACCACCGCGCGTCGGCCCGGCACGCGGCCACGCCGCGCGCCGCGCACAACTCCACCGCCGTCGCCGAGCCGTCCACGGCGGTGACCTCCCAGCCCTGGTCCATCAGCAGCCGGGACACGCCGCCGCCCCCGGCCCCGATGTCCACGGCGTGGCCGGGATCGCCGAGCCGCCGCAGTTCCCGGGTGAGCAGCGCGCGGCGCTCGCGGTGCCACCAGTTGCCGTTCTCGATCTCGACGACGCGCTCAATCTCGACGGTGTCCACGCCCCTAGCCGACGCGATGGCGCGGGCGGGGACCACCAGCGCCGCCGATCATGACCGGATCGTTGACCCGGACTTGGCCGCCGCCCGGTCCGGCGTCCCCGACGGGGGCCCGGCCCCGGCGAATGAACCGGCGGAGGCGGGTAGGAGACGGGCAACCCCTTTGGCCTGAAATCACCGGAGGTGCCCGGTGCGGCGGCTGACTCGTCTCCTGCGGACGCACTGGGCGATGGCGGGCGCGGTGACGGTCGCGCTGGCGCTGCGCGTGCTGGCGGTGCTGGGCTATCCGACGATCCTGTGGTTCGGGGACTCGGTGGGGTACCTGCGGTCGGCGGTGCGGCTTGCGCCGTCGGGGACACGGCCTAGCGGGTACTCGGTGCTGCTGGCGGTGTTGAAGCCGTTCCACAGCTTCATCGTGGTGGTCACGGTGCAACACCTGCTCGGCCTGGGGGTCGCGCTGATGGTGTACGCGCTGGTGTGGCGGCATGTGCGGGCGGCATGGCCGTCGCGGGCCTGGCTGCCGGGCGCGCTGGGGACGTCGGTGGCTGCGCCGGTGCTGTTCGACGCCTACCAGATCGAGCTGGAGCACCTGGGGCTGTCGGACGCGCTGTTCATGTTCTTGCTGGTCGCGGCGGTCGTGGTGCTGCTGTGGCGGACGGAGGTCGGCTGGCGGACGGCGGCGTCGTCCGGCGGGCTGCTGGGGCTGGCGGCGGTGACGCGGTCGGTGGGGTGGCCGCTGCTGCTGCTCGTGCTGGCGTGGTTGTTGCTGCGGCGGCATGGCAAACGGGCGATGGTGGTGCCGGGTGTGGCGCTGACGGGGGCGTACCTGGTGCCGCTGGGGTTGTACGTCGGGTGGTTCCACGCGGCGCACGAGCGGGTCGCGCTGACCAACACCGAGAAGGTGTTCCTGTACGGGCGCACGGCGGACTTCGCGGACTGCGCGCTGATCAAGCCGCGTCCGGAGCTGGCGCGCCTGTGCCCGAAGCCGCCGCCCGAGGACGTGTCGCCCGCGTACGCGGCGTTGTGGACGGACCGGTCGCCGTTCGCGGAGATGCGCGGGGGCAAGGCGGCGGGCAACGACCTGGCGGGGGAGTTCGCCTTCGCGGCGATCAGGGAGCAGCCGGGGGACTACCTGCGGGTCGTCGGACGGGACGTGGCGCGGGCGTTCGCGTGGGAGCGGACGGTGTACCCGTCGCCGTGGACGTTCCAGAAGTACGAGTTCCCGGAGCGGACGGCGAAGCTGAACAAGGAGCAGGCGCGCGTCGCCCGCGCGTACACGGGATCGGCGGGGCCGCGGAAGGTGGTGGAGCCGTACGCGGGCTGGATGCGCGCCTACCAGGAGCACGTGTTCCTGCCGGGCACGGTGCTGGGGGCGGTGCTGCTGGTCGGGGCGGCCGGGCTGCTGTGGCCGGACCGGGGCGCGCGGCGCATGGCGCTGCTGCCGTGGCTGGTGGCGTGGGCGTTGCTGGGGGTACCGGCGGCGACGGCGGACTTCGACTACCGGTACGTGCTGCCCGCGATGCCGTTCGCGGCGCTCGCGGCGGCGCTGGCGTTCGCGCCGCGCCGCCACGAGCGGACGGCGGTGCTCAGCGGCGACGCCGCACCAGGTACCGGAACACCAGCAGCAGCGCGACCAGGGCGCCCAGGGCGGGGACGGCGCGCTTGGCCAGCGACGGACCGGCGATCTCCAGGAGGTCGATGGCGTCGTCGGAGTCGTCGCGGGGCCGGATCGGGGTCACCGGCCGCAGCGGCTCGGCGGGCCGCACGGCCTCGGCGGTGACGGGCGCGGGCTCGGCGGGCTGGATGGGCTCGACGATCCGGATGGGGTCGGGCGGGGTGTCGTCGGAGGTGGACTCGACGGGGCTGGCGGGCCGCTGCTGCGGAACGGCCGCGACGGGCGCGACGGGCGTCTCCGCCGAGGCCGCGGCACTTTCGGCGGCCTGCTCGGCACCTTGCTGGTCCACGACCTGCGACGCGTCGGCGGCGCGCTCGGCGGCCTGCTCCGCGCCCTGCTGATCGACAACCTGCTGAGGCTCCACGACTTCGGCTTCGACAGCCTGCGGCTGCACGGTCTCCGCCTCGGCCGCCTGCTCCGCGGTCTGCGGCTGCACGGCCTGCGCCTCGGCGGCCTGTTCCGCGCCCTGCTGGTCCACGATCAGCGGCTGCACGAACTCCGGCTCGGCGGAGCGCTGTTCGGCGACGGCCGCCTGCTGCACGATGTTCGGCTCCGTCGGCTCCTCGCCCGGGGCCTCCAGCTCCGCCGCCAGCGCCTTGGCGAAGCGGGAGATCAGCTTGGCCCCCACCTCGGCCAGGATGTTGCGGCCGAACTGGGCGGGCCGCCCGGTCACGTTCAGCGTGGTGCGCACGGTGACGCGGGTGCGGTCGCCCTCGTCGTGCAGCAGCGCCCGCACGGTCGCGGCGGCCGTGCCCGCGCCGCGCGCCTCCTTGGCGGCGGCCTCGATGGTCACGGTGCGCGCGGCGGCGTCGGCCGCGACGATGCGCGCGGTGCCCCGGTAGGTGATGGTCATCGCGCCGACCTTCACCTTCATCCGGCCCGCGTACTCCTCGCCGTCCACCGAGTCGAGCGTGGCGCCCGGCATGCACGACGCCACGCGCTCCACGTCCAGCAGCACCGACCAGGCCCGGTCCACCGGCACGGGCACGGTGAACTCGTGATCCAGCTCCATCGTCAGGTCCTTGTCATCCGGGGGCTTGCGGCGACCCTACGGCCACCCCCGGGCCCGCCGCCAGGCACCCCCGGCTCCCGGCGGCCGGGCCGGGCGCGCGCACGCGTACCCGGTCTGGTTCACCCCAAGGCACGACCTCGGTAAAGCCTCCGGCGCGAACGTCACTCCATGGATGCGTGTCACTACTGTTCGTTGCCTAGGTGGCGAGTGGAGGTGGGAAGTGGCGGCTTCGGGGAGTTCGCTGTTCGCACGAGCCTGGTCCGACGGGCTGGCCGCGGTGCACGAGGCCGACCTGCGCCTCTGCCGCCGCGTGCGCGAGCGCGTCAACGGGACGGGCGTCGTCCAGGCGGGCCGGGTGTTGTCGCACAGCGCCGAGCACGCCGGATTGTGGCTGGTCGCCGGTGCGGCGGGCGCGGTCCTGGACCACCGCCGCCGTGGCCGCTGGCTCGCCGCCACGGCCACCGTCGCCGCCGCGCACGCGGCCGCCGTCGCGGTCAAGCGCGTCGTCCCGCGCCCGCGCCCGGACCTGCCCGGCCTGCCCGCGCTCACCCGGACCTTCAGCGCGCGCAGCTTCCCCAGCGCGCACGCCACCTCCTCGACCGCCGCCGTCATCGCGTTCGGCGGGCTGCTGCCGAGCCGGCTGACGGCGCCGACGGCCGCGCTGACCTGCGCGTCCCGCGTCGTGCTCGGGGCGCACTACCCGTCGGACGTGCTCACCGGCGCAGCACTCGGCGCAGCCGTCGGCGCGGCGGCCCGTGCGATGACCGGCCCCGCGATCGCCGCGACGGCTCGCGCGATGACCGACCCTGCGGCTACTACGGCGGCCCACACGCCGACCGGCGTGGCCGTCGGTGTGGTGGGGCGCATGGTCACGACAGAACCTCACCGGCAGGGCGTCCGATGACCCTCGGCGGTCTGGTCCAGGAGGCGGCCCGGACGTCCCCGCCGCCCCCGCCCCGCCGCCGCACCGCGCCGCTCACCGGCCTGGTGCGCACCGCGCGGCCCCGCCAATGGACGAAGAACGCCCTGGTCCTCGCGGTCCCGCTGGCGGCGGCCCGGATGGAGCCGGGCATCCTGCTCGCGGCCGGTGCGGCGTTCGCCGCGTTCTGCCTGGCGGCCTCGGCCGTCTACTTCCTCAACGACCTGCTCGACGTGGAGGCCGACCGCCGGCACCCCGACAAGCGGACGCGTCCCATCGCGGCCGGGACCGTCCCCACCCCGCTCGCCTGGACGGCAGGCGCGGTGTGCGCCGTCGCGGCCGTGGCGCTGGCCGCCCTCGCGACCAACGCGGCCACCGCCGTCATCGTCGGCGGCTACCTGCTGGTCAACGTGGCCTACTGCCTGCGGCTCAAGCACATCGTCGTGGTGGACCTGGCAGTGGTGGCCAGCGGGTTCCTGCTGCGCGCGCTGGCCGGGGGCGTGGCCGCCGGGCTGCCGATCTCCCGCTGGTTCCTGCTGGTGGCCGGGTTCGGGTCGTTGTTCGTGGTGGCGGGCAAGCGCTACTCGGAGCTGGTCGTGGTCGGGCAGGAGACCGGCTCGCGCCGTTCGCTGGCCGGGTACTCCGCCTCCTACCTGCGGTTCGTGTGGGGCACGGCGGCGGCGGTGACGCTGACCGCCTACTGCCTGTGGGCCTCCGAGACGCCCCCGGCGGGCGGTCTGGAGGTGCCGTGGCAGCAGCTCAGCATCGCCCCGTTCACGTTGTCGATGCTCAGCTACGCCTACGTGATCGACAGCGGCCGGGCAGGCAAGCCCGAGGACGCCGTCCTCGGCACGCCCGCGCTGCCGCTGCTCGGCCTGTGCTGGCTGACCCTGGTCGCCCTGGGAGCGATGCATGTCTGACGTCCGCACGCGCGCGCTCACCGGCTGGGGCCGCACCAGCCCCACCACCGCCCGGGTGGCCGCGCCCCGCAACCCCGCCGAGGTGCACGAACGGCTCATCGGCCGCACCGACAGAGGCGTCATCGCACGCGGCCTCGGCCGCAGCTACGGCGACCCCGCCCAGAACGCGGGCGGCACCGTCATCGACATGACCGGCCTCGACCGCGTCCTGGACCTCGATCTGGAACGCGGCCTGGTCACCTGCCAGGCCGGGCTGAGCCTGCACCGGCTGATGGAACTGGTGTTGCCGTTCGGCTGGTTCGTGCCCGTCACCCCCGGCACCCGGCACGTGACCATTGGCGGGGCCATCGGCTCCGACATCCACGGCAAGAACCACCACGCCGACGGCGCCTTCGCCCAGCACGTCGAGCGCTTCGAGCTGCTCCAGGCCGACGGGACCGTCCGGCAGGTCTCCCCAGAGTCGGACCCGGAGACGTTCTGGGCCACCGCGGGCGGCATGGGGCTCACCGGGATCGTGCTGTCGGCCGTGCTGCGGCTGATCCCCGTCGAGACGGCGTGGATGAAGGTGGACGTCGCCCGCTGCGCCGACCTCGACGACGTGATGGCGCGGATGGCCGACGGCGACGCCTCCCGGCGCTACTCGGTGGCCTGGCTGGACTGCCTGGCCACCGGCGCGTCGCTGGGCCGCTCGGTGCTGGAGTGCGGCGAGCACGCCGCGCTCGCCGACCTGCCCGCCCGCCCGGCCCGCGACCCGCTGCGCTTCCGGCCGCGCACGCTGGGCGGCGTGCCGTCCGCGCTGCCCGGCGGCCTGCTGGGGCGGCACAGCATCGCGCTGTTCAACGAGACCTGGTACCGCAAGGCCCCGCGCCGCAAGGACGGCCACCTCAAGACGATCGCCGGTTTCTTCCACCCGCTGGACGGGGTGCGCGACTGGAACCGTATGTACGGGCCCGCCGGGTTCCTCCAGTACCAGTTCGTCGTCCCGTTCGGGGCCGAGCGCACGCTGCGCCGCATCGTGGAGAGCATCAGCGCCGCCGGAGCGCCGTCGTTCCTGACGGTGCTCAAGCGGTTCGGACCGGGCGACCCCGGCCACCTGTCGTTCCCGATCGAGGGCTGGACGCTGGCGCTGGACTTCCCCGCCGCGACGCCCGGCCTCGCCGCGCTGCTCGACGGCTTCGACCGCCAGGTGGCCGAGGCGGGCGGCCGCGTCTACCTCGCCAAGGACTCGCGGATGGCGCCCGACCTCGTCCCGCACATGTACCCGCGCCTGGCGGAGTTCCGCCAGGCGCGTTCCACGCTCGACCCCGACGGGGTCTTCGTCTCGGATCTGGCCCGGAGGCTCGCCCTATGAAGAACGCGCTCGGCGCACCGCAGTCCCTGCTGGTCCTCGGCGGGGCCTCCGACATCGCGCTGGCCACCGCGCGCGCCCTGATCGCCGACCGGACGCGCCGCGTCATCCTGGCGGGCCGCTCCCCGGAGGCGCTGGAACGCGCCGCCGAAGGGCTCCGCGCCCCCGGCGTGACCGTCGAGACGCTGGAGTTCGACGCCGCCGACGTGGACGGCCACGAGAAGGTGCTCGGCGAGGTGTACGCCGCCGCCGACATCGACTGCACGCTGCTGGCGTTCGGCACGCTCGGCGACCAGGCGCACGACGAGGCCCACCCGGTGGACGCCGCCCGCGTCGCGCACGTCAACTACGTGGGCGCGGTGTCGGCGGGGCTGGTGGCCGCCGCCGCGCTGCGCAGGCAGGGGCACGGGTCGCTGGTGGTGCTGTCGTCGGTCGCGGCCGAGCGGGCCCGCCGGTCCAACTTCGTCTACGGCTCGTCCAAGGCCGGGCTGGACGCCTTCGCGCAGGGATTGGGCGACGCGCTGCACGGGTCGGGCGCGCAGGTGCTGGTCGTGCGGCCGGGATTCGTGCACACCAAGATGACGGCCGGGCTGCCCGCCGCGCCGCTGGCGACGACGCCCGAAGCCGTCGCCGAGGCGGTCCAGCGCGGCCTGCGCACCGGCGCGCACACCGTGTGGGCCCCCGGCGCGCTCCGCTACGTCATGGCGGGCCTGCGCCACCTGCCGCGCCCGGTCTTCCGCCGCCTGAACATCTGACCGAAACGAGGAACCGTGACACAGGCTGTTCTGCGTCCCGAGACGGGCGCGCCGCTCCCGGCTCCGCAGGCGTCCGCCCGCCGCCGCCGGACGCCGCGCTGGGCCGCCCCGGCCGCCGCGGTCGCCGTGAGCGCGGCGGTGCTGGCCGCCCACGTCGAACGCTACGGGCGCTGGATCGTGGACGACGCCGGCCTCACCTTCGCCTACGCCCGCAACATCGCCGAAGGGCACGGCGTGGTGTCGCAGCCCGGCATGGCGCCGGTGGAGGGCTACTCCAACCCGTTGTGGCTGGCGGTCATGCTGGTGGGCCGGTTCCTGGGGCTGTTCGACCGGGGGACGTGGTTCGGCGTCCCGGACTACGTGGCGTTCCCCAAGGCGGCGGCCTTCGTGTGCTGCCTGGGCATCTTCGTCTGCTTCTACCTGGCGGCGCGGGCGGTGACGCGGTACCCGTCGGTGGTGACGCTGGTGGCGGGCGTCGCGCTGGCGCTCAACCCGTCGTTCGTCAACTACGCCTTCTCGGGGCTGGAGAACGGCCTGTACGGGCTGGGCGTGGCGGCGCTGACGGCCGTGCTGGTCATCGCCTACTCGCGCGAGCGCCCGGCCGCGATGCGGACCGCCGCCCTGAGCGCGGCGGCGGTGCTGGCCCTGGTGCTGACCCGGCCGGACGGCGCGATCTTCGCCGTCGCGTACCCGGTGCTGCTCGTGGCGACCTTCCGCTGGTCGCGGTGGCGGGACGCGCTGCGCGCCCTGATGGTGTACGCGGTGGTGCTCGGCGCGCCGATGGTGGTGTTCCTGGCCTGGCGCTACACGACGTTCGGGCTGCTGGTGCCCGCGCCCGCGCTCGGCAAGGAGCAGCACGTCCCGGACCTGATCGCGCTGTCGCGCGTCGGGGAGCTGGTCGAGTACGCCGGGTGGCTGACGGTGCTGACGCTGGCGCTGCTGGTCGGGCTGCTGCTGTCGCGGGCGGACGCGGCGGTGCGCGGCGGCGTCGTCGTCATCGGCGGGGTGCTGCTGGTCGGCCTGCTCGACTACGGCGTGCTGAGCTGGGACTGGATGTTGTACTTCCGGTTCGCGACGCCGGTGTGGGTGGCGGGCTCGCTGCTGGCGGGCGTGGTGCTGGTGGAGGGCCTGCGGCTGGCCGGTCGCCGCACCCGCGTGGCGCTGGTCGCGATGGCGGTGTTCGGGGCGGCGATGTCGGGGGCCACGGCGTGGGCGCACATGGTGACGCGCTCCGAGCAGCCCGTGTTGTCGTTGTGCCACGTCGTCGAGCAGCGCAGCCGCACCCAGGAGACCTACGCCGACATGCTGGGCATCGGGTCCGGGACGGTCGCGCTGGCCGACCTCGGCGGGACGCTGATGACCTCGCGGCTGAAGGCGGTGGACCTCGCCGGGCTGACCGACATCACGATCGCCCGCAACTACCACCGGCACACGCTGCCCGGCACCATCGACTACCTGCTGACCGACGTGCGGCCCGAGCTGATCCGGCTGTACGTGCGGTGGAAGCAGGATCGGGTGATGCGGGCCGACCCGCGCTTCCAGCGCGACTACGTCCCGATCTTCGGCACCCGCGACTACGTGCGCCGCGACATGGTGCCGAGCCAGGAGGCGCTGGAGCGGACGCGGGCGTGGGCGCGCACGAACGAGGCCCGGATGGCACGCCGCAACAAGACGGCCCCGCTACGAAGCTGCGGCGCGACCCTCTACCCGCGCGGCCGGGGCTGACGCCCCGACCGGATGACGACGCGGCCCGGCCCTTCACCAGCGCGGCCGGAGCCGACGTCCCGACGGAATGATCATGCGGTGCGACCTCTGCCCGCGCGGCCGGGGCTGACGCCCCAGCCGGGTGACCACGCGGCCGGCCCTTCACCGCGCGGCCGGAGCCGGCCCGCCGTCCGGGTGATCATGCGGCCGGTCCCGGGGGCGAACGGGTCCGGCCGCATGATCACGTTCCGGTCAGACCGCGGCGGCCGCGGTCAGCGCGCGGGCGGTCAGCACCCTGGCCAGATGCGCCCGGTATTCAGACGAACCGTGCAGGTCGGCGGGCGGTGACGTGCCCTCGGCCGCGTGCTCGGACGCCGCGCGGAACGCGTCGCCCGACACCGACCGGCCCTCGATGAACCGCTCGACGGCGTGCGCGCGCACCGGCGTCGGCCCCATGTTCGTCAGCGCCACCCGGGCGTCCTCGATCGCGCCGCGCTCGCGCCGCACCGCGCACGCCACGCCCACGATCGCCCACGCCTGCGCCGTGCGGTGGAACTTCTCGTAGTGCACGCCCCAGCCCGGCCCGAGCTTGGGCACCCGGATGCCGGTGAGCAGCTCGTCGGGCTCCAGCGCCGAGGTCATCCAGTCCACGAAGAAGTCGGCGGCCGGGATCTCCCGCTCGCCGCGCACCGAGCGCAGCAGGAACACCGCGTCCAGCGCCACCGCCACGGCGGGCAGGTCCCCGGCCGGGTCGGCGTGCGCCAGCGATCCGCCGAAGGTGCCGCGGTGCCGCACCGCCGGGTCGGCGACGGTCGCGGTGGCCTGCGCGATCAGCGGCGCGTGCGCGCGGACCAGCGGGTCGCGCAACACCTGGTGGTGGGTGGCCAGCGCGCCGATCACCAGGGCGTCGCCGGTGTCGCGGATCTCGCGCAGCTCCTCGATCCGCCCGACGTCCACCAGCGGGTCGGGGTAGGCGAGCCGCAACCGCAGCAGCGGCATCAGGCTCTGCCCTCCGGCCAGCACCTTCGCGTCCTCTCCGGCGGCCGACAGCGCGGTGACGGCCTCTTCGACCGACAGCGCGCGCACGTACTCGAACGAGGCCGGGATCACTGCGCGCCTCCTGCGGAGCCGAGGCCGCCGCCCGCGCCGGGGGCGGTGCCAGTGGACGGTTCGGGATTCTCGTCGAACGCCTCGCGCAGCGCCCGCCACACGCGTTCGGGCGTGCACGGCATCGGCACGTCGTCCACGCCGAGGTGGCGCAGCGCGTCCACGATCGCGTTGACCACGGCGGGCGTGGAGGCGATCGTCCCGGCCTCGCCGACGCCCTTGACGCCCAGCGGGTTGGACGTCGCGGGCGTCTCGGTGCGGTCGGTGACGAACTCGGGCAGGTCGGCGGCCGACGGGACCAGGTAGTCGGCCATCGTGGTGGTGGTCAGGTTGCCCTCGGCGTCGTAGACGGCCTCCTCGTAGAGGGCCTGCGCGATGCCCTGCGCGAGGCCGCCGTGCACCTGCCCCTCCACGATCAGCGGGTTGACGACCGAGCCGACGTCGTCCACCGCGACGTAGGAGCGCAACTTCACCATGCCGGTCTCGGTGTCGACCTCGGCGGCGCACAGGTGGGTGCCGTGCGGGAAGGAGAAGTTGTCGGGGTCGTAGGTGGCGTCGGAGTCGAGCGAGGGCTCGACGCCGTCGGGCAGGTCGTGCGCGGCGAACGCGGCCAGCGCGACCTCCTGCAACGTCGCGCCCGCCTCCCGCACGCCGCGCACGCTGAACCGGCCCGCGTCGAATTCGAGGTCGTCCTCGGCCGCCTCCAGCAGGTGCGCGGCGACCTTGCGGGCCTTGTCCACGACCTTGTCGCACGCCCCGTACAGCGCGATGCCGCCGACGGCCAGCGACCGCGAACCGTAGGTGTCCATGCCCTTGGGGGAGACGGCGGTGTCACCGTGCAGCACCTTGACGTCCTCGAACGGCACACCGAGCCGGTCGGCGGCGATCTGCGCCCACGCCGTCTCGTGGCCCTGCCCGTGCGCCGACGAGCCCGTGACCACCTCGACCTTGCCCGACGGCAGCACCCGCACCGACGCGTGCTCCCAGCCGCCCGCGCCGTAGGACAACGAGCCCAGCACCCGCGACGGCGCGAGCCCGCACATCTCGGTGAAGGTGGACACGCCGATGCCGAGCTGCACCCCGTCGCGCCGCTCGCGCCGGTCGGCCTGCTCGGCGCGCAGCTTGTCGTACTCGAACAGCGCGAGGGCGCGGTCGGTGGCGGCCTCGTAGTTGCCCGAGTCGTAGGTGAGGCCCGCGATCGTGTCGTAGGGGAACTCCTCGTGCCGGATCCAGTTGCGCCGCCGCACCTCGATCGGGTCGAGGTCCAGCTCGGCGGCCAGCTCGTCCATCAGCCGCTCGATGCCGAAGGTGGCCTCCGGGCGGCCCGCGCCCCGGTAGGCGTCGGTGGGCGTCTTGGTGGTGAACACGCCGGTGCAGGTGAAGGAGTAGGCGTCCATCTTGTAGATGCCGTTGAACATGAACGCGCCCAGCAGCGGGACGCCCGGCGTCACCAGCATCAGGTAGGCGCCCATGTCGGCCAGCAGGTCCACTTTCAGACCCCGGATGCGGCCGTCGCGGTCGGCGGCGAGGGTGAGGCGCTGGATCTGGTCGCGGCCGTGGTGGGTGGCCTGGTTGCCCTCGCTGCGGGACTCGGTCCACTTGACCGGGCGGCCGAGGCGGCGGGCCAGCAGCAGGCAGAGCACCTCCTCGCCGTACACCTGGAGCTTGGAGCCGAACCCGCCGCCGACGTCGGGGGCGACGACGCGGATGCGGTGCTCGGGGATCTGCGTGACCGTCGCCAGCATCAGCCGCAGGATGTGCGGGATCTGGGTGGCGGAGGTGAGCGTGAAGTCCTCGCCGTCGGGCTCGCACAACACCGCGCGGGGCTCCATCGCGGTGGGGATCAGGCGCTGCTGGACGTAGCGGCGCTCCAGCACGACGGGCGCGTCGCGCAGGGCCGCGTCGACGTCGCCGTTCTCGAAGACCCAGCGGTAGCTCTCGTTGGTGCCGAGGTCGGCGTGGACGAGCGGGGTCCCGTCCCGGACGGCCTGCTCCATGTCCACGACGGCGGGCAGCGGCTCGTAGTCGATGTCGATCTCTTCGAGCGCGTCCACGGCCGCGTACCGGTCGCGCGCCACCACGCACGCCACCGGCTCGCCGACGTGCCGGACCTCGTCCACCGCCATCGGCGGGTGCAGCGGCGTCTTCATGTCCTCGGTGACCGTCCACGCGCACGGCAACCCGCCCTGCTCCTCGGCGAGGTCGGCGCCGGAGAACACGGCGACGACGCCGGGCCGGGCGCGCGCCTGCTCGACGTCCACCGAGACGATGCGCGCGTGCGCGTGCGGGCTGCGCAGGAACGCGACGTGCAGCGTCCCGGGCGGCTGGAGGTTGTCGGTCCAGCGGGTGCGGCCGGTGATCAGCCGGGCGTCCTCGCTGCGGCGGCGCGGCGCGCCGATCTCGCGCGCCGGGTCGGGGGAGCTGACCGGCGCGTCCTCGGCGGCCTTCTCGGCCAGGGCCTCGGGGGCGATCTCGCTCATGGGGACACCTCCCGCTCCGGCGCGCCCTGCCGCATCTCACCGGCGGCGCCGCGGACGGCGCGCACGATGTTCTGGTAGCCGGTGCAGCGGCACAGGTTGCCCTCCAGGCCGTCGCGGATCTCCTCGTCGGACGGGTCGGCGTTCTCGCGCAGCAGGTCGATCGCCGCCATGATCATGCCGGGGGTGCAGTAGCCGCACTGGAGCGCGTGCTCCTCATGGAAGGCCCGCTGCATGGGGTGCGGGCGCGCCCCCGTGCCGAGTCCCTCGACGGTGGTGACCTCGTGGCCGTCGGCCTGGACGGCGAGCACCGAGCAGCTCTTGGCGCTCAGCCCGTCCAGCAGGACCGTGCAGGCCCCGCAGTTGGAGGTGTCGCAGCCGACCGGGGTGCCGACCTTGCCCAGGCGGTCGCGCAGGTAGTGCACGAGCAGGAGCCGGGGTTCGACGTCGTCCTCGTACGGGACGCCGTCGACCTCGACGCGGATACGTGGCATTCGTTCTCCCAGGGACGGTCGCGGGGGTGGAACTGTCACTGTGACGCGGAACACACGCAACGAACGTATGCCGAGGTGGGGTCGGCGGCCAGCCCTTTACCGGGTTGATTTCAGCGGGTGTCGCCGGGCTCGTTGAACTCGACGTCCACGGTCTGGAAACCCTTGTGCCGCTCGGTCTGCGCGTAGGAGCGGTAGGAGCGGCGGTCGCCGGCCGTCAGCGTGACGTTGTCGGTGAACGGCGTGAGCAGGCTGCGCGGCCACAACTCGCGGTCGCGCACGACGTTGACCTCGGCGCAGATGACGAAGGTGAGCGCGCCCAGGTAGATCCACGTCAGCATGCCCAGCACGATGCCGAACAGCCCGTAGGTGGCGGTCGCGCCCTTGAGCATGTGGCCCAGCACGAGGTTGCCACCCCACTGCACGACCTGCCAGGCGACGGCGGCGGCGATCGCCCCGGTCCGGACCTGCGCGATCGACAACTCCCGGGCGGTGAGCACGCGGAAGGCGACGGTGAACAGCACGGCGTTGACGGCGACGACGCCCGTGATCGAGGCGGCAGCCCACGCGCCCCCGCCGAACAGGCTCGAACTGATCGACGCGAACACCGTCAGCGCGAGGACCGCGCCCCCGCCGACCAGCAGCAGCGCCAGGCTGCGCACCCGGGAGAAGATCGGGTTGGGCCGGGAGTTGCGCGGCACGCCCCACAACTTGTTGAGCGCGTTCTGGGTGGCCTGGATGACGCCGAGCCCGCCGTAGAGGCTGCCGAGGACACCGGTGACCAGGGCGAACGTGTTGCCCTTGAAGGAGTGGATGTTGTTCTTGATCTGGTCGCCGATGATGGGGAACTGGGCGAGCGCGGAGTCCAGGACCCTCTGCTGGAGGCCGGGGTCGTCCTGGAGGGCGAAGCCGAGCACGGTGACCAGCAGCAGGAGCAGCGGGAAGAGCGAGACGAAGGCGTAGTAGGTGATGAGCGCGGTGAGGTAGCCGCCCTGGTCGTCGAAGAACTTGTAGACCACCGCCAGCGGGAGGCCCGCCCACGTGTGCCGCTGCTGGTAGGCGTCCACCCGTTCGACCACGCTCATGGGCGCACTTTGCCCACCTCGGGACGGGTCAACCGGCGGGGGTGGGGGCGGGTGGATCAGGCGGGGGCGCGGGCCGCAAGAGGGGTGCGGGGAAAACGGTGGCGGACTCTTGGCGCGCGAGCGCAGCGGGCGGGCCGGGAACGCGGTTCAATATGTGGCATGCCAGTCAATGCGGGCGTCCCGGGTAGGGGTGGACGAAAGCCCTTGCGTCGTGACCCGGTCGGCCTGGGCCTGCTGCTGGCCGCCACGGCGGGCGGCGTGGTGCTGGCGCGGCTGCTGAGGGAGAACGCGGGGCGGGCGCGCGCGGCGGAGGTCGCCGCGCCTGAGGCAGGCGCGCTTCTCGAACGGCCCGCTTCCGGGTCGTTTGCCGAGCAGTCCGCTCCCGGGGCATCTTGGCGTCCCGAGCCCGTGCGCCCTGAGACGGCCCGCCCCGAGGCCGTGAGCCCGGAGGCAGCCCGTCCGGAGTCGGCCCGCCCTGAATCCGCGCGCCCTGGGGCGGCAGGTCCCGAGCCCACGCGTCCCGAGCCGGTCCACCTCACCCCCACCTCACCCAGGCCCAAGCCGACCCCCGTCAAGCGCAAGCGCTCCAAAGCAGCCGTAGTAGGCGGCGCGGTCCTGGGCGCGGCGCTGGTCTTGGGCGGCGCGGGCATAGCGGTCGAACGTGCAGGTCAGGCCACGACCGACTCCACGAAAACGACCACGACGACGTCAGCGGCGCCCACCCCCGCCAGCGCGCCCACCCCCGCGCCGGAGCTGACCGCGCAACAACTCGCGACCCAGCTGACCGCCACCTACCGCCTCCCCAACCCGCGCGACACGACCCCCAAGTGCGTGAAGCGCGGCTGCCGTCAGCTCATCACCACCGACCGGGTGACGATCGCGGAGTTCGTGACCGTCGAGAAGGCGCGCGCGTACCAGCTCTCCGTCAAGGACCCGGCGGACGTGAAGCGCGTGGGCCGCTACACCCTGTCGTTCTCGGGCCGCAAGACGCCGAACGTGGTCCCGCCCGCCGAGCGCCGCCAGATGGCCGCCACCCTCAAGCAGATGCTCCTCTGACCTATCGTCGGATCATGGACATGGAGATCTCGGCCGGGACGGTGGACGACGTCGGCGCGCTGGAGTCGCTCTGGCTGGCGATGGTCGAGCACCATCGCGACGTGGTCGGCGGGCAGTGGCCGGTGCGGGGCCGCGCGGAATCCTGGGCGATGTGCCGCAAGGACTACCTGAAGTGGCTCGACGAGGGCAGCGGATTCCTGTTCGTGGCCCGTCCCGCCGACGGAGGCGAGCCGGTGGGCTACGCGTTCTGCCAGGTCCAGCCCGCCGGACCCACCTTCGATCTCGGCGAGTCGTACGGCGAGGTCCACTCCCTGGTGGTCTCCGAGGAGGCGCGCGGAAGCGGCGTCGGCTCGGCGCTTCTGGAGGCGTGCAAACAAGAACTGCGCAGCCGTGGCACCACGTACTGGACGATCGGCGTGGTCGAGGCCAACCATGACGCGGTGCGGCTGTACGAGCGCCTGGGCTTCGGCTCCTGGACGCGCCACCTGCTCGCCCGCGTGGACGATTAAGGCGTCTCAGCCCTTGGACTGCGACGCTTGGCGCTCCACCTCGTCCGCCAGCCGGTCGAGCGACCGCTCCAGGAGCTGCTGCGTGGCCTCGCGCGTCCGCGTTGCGCCGCTGGCCTGGGGCTGGTCGCCGAGGAAGGACAGGTGCGCCACGACGCTGCTCGCGCCGTCGGCGCGGTCCATGACCTGGATCCAGCCGGTGTAGTCGGGACGGCTGCGCAGCCCCCACTCCAGGCGGAGCTGGTCGGGGACGGCGCGCATCAGGACGTCCGCGCCGTCGTCGCCGACCTCGCCCTCGGCCAGGTCGTCGGCGATCCGCTGCACGTCGATCTCGCGGGGGAGCCAGCGCTCCATCGTCGCCACGTCGGCGGCGACGCCGAACACGGTGCCGCTGCCGGCGGGCATGGCCCGTTCTGCCTCGTACTCCATGGTGCCCCCTGCACGCTGGAAGATCCACGAGGGGAGTTACCCCGGAACCGCCGCCCGCAAGCCCCGGACCTGGTCAGACGCCGGTCGGCAGGGTCTCCAGCTCGCCCCGGCGGGCCGCTTCCAGGTGCAGGGGCCGGAGCGCGGAGGTGTCGCGGATCCAGCACAGCGCGTCGTAGCGCTCGGCGACCCTGGTGGGCACGAACTGGTGGTGGTCGCGGCCCGGGTCGTACACCACGCCGATGGCGCGGTGGCCCAGCGTCCGGGTGAGCCAGGACGGGCAGTCGCGTCCGGACGGCGGGACGAACAGCGCGCGGTCCGGGGCGGCGTCGGTCAGCAGCGCCTCCAGCGACCCGGCGCGCGGCGGCGGGACGGTCATGACGTCCATGGTCGCGCCCCAGCGCGGCGCGGCGATCACCGTCCCGGAGCCGCCCGCGAAGCCGACCAGGGCGACGTTGCCGGTGCCGTACCGCTCCCGGGCGAGCCGCCCGAGGCTGGTCATTCCGGCCCGGACCATATCGGTGGCGCGGGCGTCGCCCACGTGCGTGTTGTGCGCCCACACGACGGCCTTGCCGCCGTGGAAGTCGAGCAGGCGGTCGAGGGTGTCGGCCATGTGGCCGTCCCGGACGTTCCACGACTCCGGGCCGCCGTCGATCATCGCGCGGTAGTAGCGTTCGGCGCCCGCCGCGACCTCGGCGTTCTGCCGCGCGTTCAGCTCCTCGACGGGGCCGCTGGCCTTATCCGGCGGGGGAGCACGGCGCAGGTCGGTGAGCAGGTCGAGAACCTCCTGGCGGCAGCCGTCCGGGGCGAGGGCGATCTCGCGCGCGTACGCCTGCGGGTCCTCGCCGTGTGGCTCGAAGCAGCGGTAGGCGGCGAGCGCGGTCTCCAGGTACTCGGGCCGGTGCTCCGACAGGTGCAGGATGACGGCGCGCAACGATTCCCACAGGCTGTAGACGTCGAGGCCGTAGAAGCCGACGCGCTCCCGCTCGGGGAGGTCCTCGTTGTGCCGTCGCAACCAGCGGCAGAACTCGGTGGTCTCGTCGTTGGCCCACATCCAGGTCGGCCAGCGGTGGTAGGCGTCCAAGGCCTGGCGGGGATCTCCAGGCGCGCCGGAGGCCAGCGCGACGCTGCGGCCGACGCGCCAGCAGTCCGGCCAGTCGCCCTCCACGGCCACGAACGAGAACCCGTGCTCGCTGATCAGCCGCCTGGTGATCGCGGCCCGCCAAGCGTAGTACTCGTGGGTGCCGTGGCTGGCCTCGCCCAGCAGCACGCACCGGGCCCCGCCGATCCGCTCTAGGAGCGGATCGAGATCCTCCTCGCCCGTCAGGGGCAGGGCGGTCCGCCGCACGTCCTCGATATCGCTCATGCCGATCCCCCAGACCGGTCGCCAGGGGTACCTCTACCCCGCCCCACCACGACAACCTTGGCGATTACTCCCATTTCGTGGCGTCTTTACCTCACCGGACGAACCGGCCCACACCCTTGGCTATCCCCGGCCCTGCCCCCGGGAAGGGCAGCCCATATGGAATTCGGATACACGCTGCTCTGCGAGCAGACCCCGCCCCGCCAGCTCGTCACCGACCTGGTCGCGGCGGAGGAGATCGGGTTCGACTACTCGGTCATCTCCGACCACTACTTCCCGTGGCTGGAGGAGCTGGGCCACTCGGCCTACGTCTGGTCAGTGCTGGGCGCGCTCGCCCAGGCCACCGACCGCATCCCGCTGATGACCTTCGTCACCTGCCCGATCATGCGCTACCACCCGGCGGTGGTGGCGCAGAAGGCCGCCACGGTGGGGGTGCTGTCGGAGGGACGCTTCACGCTGGGGCTGGGCGCGGGCGAGAACCTGAACGAGCACATCATCGGCCGGGGCTGGCCGTCGGTGGACGTGCGGCACGAGATGTTCGCCGAGGCCGTGCAGATCATCAAGGAGCTGTTCGGCGGCGACTACGTGAACTACCGGGGCCGCCACTTCACCGTCGACTCCGCCAAGATCTACGACCTGCCCGACGAGCCGGTGCCCATCGGCATGGCGGCCTTCGGCTCCCGCGCGGGCCGCCTCGCCGCCCAGTACGCCGACGTGCTGATCTCCGACCAGCCGGTGGGCGACGTCGTCTCGCTCTTCCAGAAGGACGGCGGCGCGGGCAAGCCGGTCTACGGCCAGATCCCGGTCTCGTACGGCACCGACTACGAGGAGGCGAAACAGAACGCCCACCGCCTCTGGAAGTTCGGGACGGCGGGCTGGAAGGTGATGGCGGAACTGCCGGGCCCGGTCAACTTCGAGGCGAGCACGAAGACGGTCCGCCCGGAGGACGTGGCGGAGGCGGTGCCGTGCGGCAACGACGTGAACCACTACCTGGAGACGGTGCAGCAGTGGGCTGACGCGGGCTTCACGCACATGTCGTTCTGCCAGGTGGGGGCGGACCGGCAGCAGGACTTCAGGGATTGGGCGAAGGCGGAGTTGCTGCCGGCTTTGCGCGAACGGTTTGGGTGAGCGAGGTGCCACCGAGGACGAGGTGCCATCGAGGAACCGACACTCTCAACCGAAACGCGATACTGCCGCCATGAAGAAGACCGTGTGGATGGACGCGTGGCAAATGGAGTGCTGCGGCGACCCCTACTCGGTCGGCTCGACGGTGACGTGGACGCTGGGCGACCTGGACCGCGCCTGGCTGACCACGGTCCTGGGCGCGGAGACCGCCGCCAAGGTGAATGCAACCGAGGAACACCACACCGACACCGACCGGGTCGCACGCATCAGCGGCGAGGTGAAGTCGATCTCCGCCGTGCACTGCCGCTACGCACCCAGACCGGGCGGCGACACCCGGACCTACTGGCCGGTCGCGGGCACCACGGTCCTGACCAGGCTGACCAGCACGAACGACGGCTCCCCTGACCGGGACGACCTGAGGTTCGTCGGCTACCTGGTCCAGATCGCCGAACACTGACCACCGCCGACCGTGCCTCGCGCGAATCGTCGTTGGCCGTTAACGGTCAGAAGGGCATGCGGCGGGATCATCGGGGATCACTTTCACCATGCGGACTGAGGCGAAGGCGTGGTCGTACGGCACGGTGGGCACTCTGGGGATCTTCGGCGGGCTGCTTCTCGGGCGGCTCGTGAATGTGCTGCCCGGCGTGGTGGTGTTCGTGGTCGGCATGGCCGCGGCCGTGTTGTGGACGAGGGAGGAGCGGCGACGGCAGCGCGAGCTGACCGGGCTCGACCAGACCAAGCTGGCGGATCTCTGGCGGGCAGGGCGGAAGGGACGCGCGCCTGAGGACCCGCAACTGGACCGGGTCGCCCTGGTGTGGGCTGATGACCGACTCAAGCGGCTGACCCACGGCGTCTGGTTCGCCCCGGTCGTGGCTGTGCTGGGTGGCGTGGTGGGCTACTTCACGGGGTTCCCCAAGGGGCTGGGCTGGCCTTCGGCTGTTTATTGGGCCCTGCTTGGCGTATTCGTGCTGGTCAGCCAGATTTTCCAGCGCAAGCGCGTGTCCCGGATGCGCGCGGAGATTGAGAAGCGCGCATCCGGGGGTGTGGTGGATGGTGAGGTGGGCGCGGAGGCTGCACGCACTCGCTGAGGGGGCAGTGGGCGGGGGGCTGGGGCTGGTGGGCACCTGTATCAACCCGCGCGGGCTGGGGTTGTTGGGCATGTGCACCAACCCGCGCGGGGCCAGGGTCGCTGGCCAGGCGCGGGGCGCGGGGTTGGGGTAGGTGCTCGGGTGCAGAAAACCCGCACGGGCTGGGGTTGGTGGGCATGTGGATCAACCCTGTGCGGGCTCGGGTTGTTGGTTGGGTGCGGGGCGCGGGGTTGAGGTAGGTGCTCGGGTGCGGAAAACCTGCACGGGCTGGGGCTGCTGGGTATCTGGATCAACCCCGCGCGGGTTGGGGTTGTTGGTTGGGTGCGGAGCACGGGGTTGGGGTTGGTGGTCAGGTACAGAAAACCCGCACGGGGTGAGGTTGTTGAGCACCTGTCCCTAACCCCGCGCGGGCTGAGCTGGTTGGGCACGTGCACCAACCCCGCGCGGGGCTGAGCTGGGCGGTCTCGTGTAGACCCCC
>NZ_BCRO01000101.1 GCF_001552635.1 Actinomadura hibisca NBRC 15177
CCCCCCAGGAAACACAGCCGCTTTCGCCGCAGATCTGCACCGACTCAATCAGTGGGGGTCTACACCAGACCAACCAACCCCAATCCCGCGCGGGTTTCCTGCACGCGACCAGCAACCTCCACCACGCACGGGTTTGGTACAGAAGCCCACCAACCCCAACCTCACGCGGGTTTTCCGCAGCCGACCACCTACCTCAACCCCGTGCCCTCCACCCGACCAGCAACCCCAGCCTGCACGGGATTGATCCAGATACCCCAGCACCCCCAACCCGTGCGGGTTTCCCGCACCCGACCACCTACTCCAGCCCCGCGCCCTCCACCCGACCAGCGACCCCAACCCGCACGGGGTTGGTGCAGATACCCCAGCAGCCCCAGCCCGAGCGGGTTTCCCGCGCCCGATCACCTACCCCGGCCCCGCGCCCCGCACCCAACCCCCGCCCGCGCGGGGTCGATGCACATGCCCACCAGCTCCGCCCCACGCGGATTCACCACACCCGACCAACAACCCCACCCCGCCCCCGAACCATCACAGCGCCCCAGCCACCACAGACGAAGGCGCAGAGAGGGGCAGCGCCCCCTGCCGCAGCCCTACCTGCCCCAGCCCTACAAGCCCGATGGGCTCGGCGGCGCGTTCCTCCGCGCCGACTCCTCTCCCCCCGCCGCTCCCCCCGCCGCCTCGTCCTCCGGACGTTCCTCCGGTTCCACCGGGCCCTGCAGCAGCCTCGTCAGCGGCGCGTTCACGTCCGCGTCCGGTTCCCCGCACACCTCGAACACCTTCGGGTCCCCGTCCGGGTCGCCGATCGTCACCCGGTAGGACGGCAGGTCCGCGCCGATCTCGCCCGGTTCGCCGGACGCGTCCGCGTCGGCCAGGGTCCGCACCGCCTCCTCGATCCGTTCGGCCTGGTCCTTCGGCAGGTCGTCGGTGTCGTACTTGGCGACCATCATCTCCCGCCCGGCGAACCCGCCGGTGCTCTCGATCTTGACGCGCACGTCAACTCCGCCTTCCGCTCGGCCGGTCTCCCGGTCGTGTTTCCCGAAAGCGGGCGGCACGACCGGGAATCGGCGGAGTTTTCGGCTACTTGTTGAAGGCCCGGCGCAGTTCCTCCAGCTCGTCGTGCAGGATGTCGTCGTCGGTCAGCTCGCCGCGCCGGGCGAGCTTCTTGGCGTCCACCATCCGGTACTCGGGCATCTGCATCGTGCCGCAGCACCGCGAGCGGTCCTGCTCGGCCCGCAGGCTCGCCGAGCGCTCGTCGGCCGTCTCGACGTCGGTGACGTCCTTCTTGCCGTTGCCGGTGTAGTCGGCGTCCGACATCTTCATCCGCCCGCTCATCAGGTCGGTCAGCGGCGTCGCCGCCGTGGTGATCTCGCGGACCGCGAAGCGGTTGCGGATGAAGGTCCGGTACACCGCCGGGTCGCCCTGGCTCGCGGAGATCTGGAGCATCTTGTTGGCCACGTCGACGTACTTGGCGCCGGTCGCCGGGGACGCCACGATCGCGTCGAACAGCAGCTTGCACAACCGCTGCGCGACCTCGATCAGCACCAGCGCCGGGTCCTTGGTGCGGCGCTGGCGGCCCATCTCGAACTGGTAGACGTCGGCCAGCACGTCGTAGATCGCGCCGGTGAACACCTGCGAGATGGCGTGCACCTCGTTGCCGACCTGGCTGAGCTTCAGGTCGTTGTCGGCGTTGCGCAGGCCGAACTGGAGCCCGAGGCCGCGGCCGAACTCCTCGGCCAGCGCGGGCAGGAACGACCGGTCGTGCAGGTTGGCGCGGGTCAGCGCCACCAGCGCGTCGGCCTGGTCGGGCTGCGACAGCGCCATGAAGATCGCGGTCAGGTCGCCGAACGCCTCGTGCAGGCCGCCGGTCTGCGGCGGGTTGCCCACCGCCAGCCAGCCGGGCTTCAGGCCGTCCAGGACCGCGTGCCCGGCCTCGTGCGCGACGATGTCCAGCGACCGGCACGTGAAGATCTCCTGCGTCTGGCCCTGCGGCGTGAACGACAGGAACTTCAGCGCCTTGGCGGTGCGGCTGTAGAACGCGTTCGCGCCCGCCCCGGCGCGCGGGAACACGCTGATCCGGTCGGTGTTGCCGCCCACGTTCCAGGCGAACGGGATCGGGTTGCCGCCGTTGTGCCGCTCGTACATCGCGAGCGTCTGCCGCACCACCGCGAACACCATCGCGCAGTCGAACTGCGGCGTGTTGGCCGTGAACACGAAGTCGCCGTTGGCGTTGCGCGGCACCGGCGTGACGGTGGGCAGCACCGTCGTGACGCGCGCGTCGGTCGGCCCGTTCAGCACGGTCGTGGGCACGAACACCAGCCGCACGCCGAGCTGGGTGACCGTCGGGTCCTGCTTGTAGATCAGGAAGCGGTGCCCGGTCACCAGCGGGACCGGGACCGGCACCGGGGTGGGCGCGGGCGGGGCCTCCGCGCCCTCGATCCGGAGCATCGGCGGCAGCTCCCGCATCCGCGACTGCGGGACCTCCCGCTGTTCCTGGAGCTCTTCCTGGTGGATCGTCATCGACGCCACCTTCCCCTCACTGAGCGTCGGCCTCTGCTGGCCCAACGCGGTCGCGGGCGGGCGTGCCAGGGCGCGCATCCGGATGATCGTCCAGTTCAGAGTGGCCGGGGGCCGTGGTACGCGCCGCCCCGCGGGGCCTACGCTCCGCCCGGCGCGGGGCCCCGTCAAGGCGTTCGTGCGGCCTTTGGCCTCTTCCGGACTGGTGACCATGGAATGTCCGGCGCGGCGCGGGTTCCCTCGCGCCGGGGTGAGCACGGCGTCGCCGACCGTACCGGCCGAATCCGTCGTCCCCGGGCCGTACACTCGCACGTGATGTCGAAGACCGAAGCTCACCCTTTGCTGGACGGCCTCAACCCGCAGCAGCGGGCCGCCGTCGTGCACGCCGGTTCGCCCCTGCTGATCGTCGCCGGCGCCGGCTCGGGCAAGACCCGCGTGCTCACCCACCGCATCGCGCACCTGCTGGGCGAGCGCGACGTGCACCCCGGCCAGATCCTGGCCATCACCTTCACCAACAAGGCCGCGGCCGAGATGAAGGAGCGGGTGGACGCCCTGGTGGGCCCGCGCTCGCGCGCCATGTGGGTGATGACCTTCCACTCGGCGTGCGTGCGCATCCTGCGCCGCGAGGCCAAGCGGCTGGGCTTCCCCACCAGCTTCTCGATCTACGACCAGGCCGACGCGCAGCGGCTGATGGCGCTGGTCTGCCGCGAGCTGGACCTGGATCCCAAGCGCTACCCGCCCAGGTCGTTCAGCGCCCAGGTGTCCAACCTGAAGAACGAGCTGATCGACTACGAGACGTTCAAGTCGCGCGCCTCCACCCACATGGAGCAGACGGTCGCCCAGGCGTACGAGATGTACCAGGCGCGGCTCCAGCAGGCCGGCGCGATGGACTTCGACGACCTGATCATGATGACGGTCAACCTCCTCCAGATCTTCCCCGAGGCCGCCGAGCACTACCGGCGCCGCTTCCGGCACGTGCTGGTGGACGAGTACCAGGACACCAACCACGCCCAGTACCAGCTGGTCCGCGAGCTGACCGCCCCGGTGGAGGGGCTCGGCCCGGCCGAGCTGTGCGTGGTCGGCGACGCCGACCAGTCGATCTACGCCTTCCGGGGCGCGACGATCCGCAACATCCTGGAGTTCGAGCGCGACTACGGCGACGCCACCACGATCATGCTGGAGCAGAACTACCGCTCCACCCAGACGATCCTGGAGGCGGCCAACGCGGTCATCGAGCGCAACGCCGACCGCAAGCCCAAGAAGCTCTGGTCCGACCAGGGCGCCGGCCACAAGATCGTCGCCTATGTCGCCGAGAACGAGCACTACGAGGCCGCCTTCGTCGCCGACCAGGTGGACAAGCTCACCGACGCGGGCGACGCCCGCCCCGGCGACGTCGCGATCTTCTACCGCACCAACGCCCAGTCGCGCGTCTTCGAAGAGGTCTTCATCCGCGTCGGCCTGCCCTACAAGGTCGTCGGCGGCGTGCGCTTCTACGAGCGCAAGGAGATCCGCGACCTGCTGGCCTACCTGCGCGTGCTCGGCAACCCCGAGGACACCGTCTCGCTGCGCCGCATCCTGAACGTCCCCAAGCGCGGCATCGGCGACCGCGCCGAGGCCGTGGTGGAGGCGTACGCCGCGCGCGAGCGGATCACGTTCTGGCAGGCGCTGCGCCGCCCCGAGGACGTGCCGGGCATGGCGACCCGCTCGATCAAGGCGGTGCGCGAGTTCGTGGCGCTGCTGGACGAGCTGGGCGAGGCCGCCCAGACCCTCGCCCCGGCCGACCTCGTGCAGCAGATCCTGGTCAAGAGCGGCTACATGGCCGAGCTCCAGGCGTCCAAGGATCCGCAGGACGAGACCCGCATCGAGAACCTCCAGGAGTTCGAGGCGGTCGCCCGCGAGTTCGAGGAGCGCCTCGACGGCGAGTCCGCCGAGGGTCGCCTGGTCGACTTCCTGGAGCAGGTCGCGCTGGTCGCCGACGCCGACTCGATCCCCGGCGGCGCCAAGAGCGGCGGCGCGGTGCCGCCCGGCGAGCAGCCCGAGGCCGACGACCAGGGCGTGGTCACGCTGATGACCCTGCACACCGCCAAGGGCCTGGAGTTCCCGGTGGTGTTCCTCACCGGCATGGAGGACGGGGTCTTCCCGCACCTGCGCGCCATGAGCAACCCCAAGGAGCTGGAGGAGGAGCGCCGCCTCGCCTACGTGGGCATCACGCGGGCCCGCCAGCGCCTGTACCTGAGCCGCGCCGAGATGCGCTCGTCGTGGGGCGCGCCGCAGGTCAACCCGCCGTCGCGGTTCCTGGGCGAGATCCCGAAGCCCCTGCTGGAGTGGGAGAGCGAGGGTTCCAAGACGTCGGCGCTGGCCAGGCCCACGGCCCGGTCGAACGGCCGCCCGTCGGGCAACCGCCCCATCCCGAACCTGTCGCCCGGCGACAAGGTCACCCACGACTCGTTCGGGCTGGGCACCGTCGTGACGGTGGACGCCAAGGACAACCGGACCACCATCAGCGTCGACTTCGGCGGCGACTACGGGGTCAAGACGCTGGTGCTGCCCTACGCGTCGGTCGAGAAGTTGTAGCGGAACGTCCCGGTCCGTCCCCCGCTCCTGTCATGATCGTCGCCGACGACGGGAGCGGGTCATGACGCACGGGCAGGCGCGGCGGGTCGCCGAGCAGATCGTCGCGGGCGCGCCCGCCGGATGGACCGGCGCGGTGCTGGACAGCACGGCGGGCCAGGGCGGGGTGTCGGTCGCCGGGTCCTACGCGGTGCCGGGCGCGACGGCGTGGGCCCACGCGGTGCCGAGCCTGTTCGGCGAGCTGACGGCCGTGGCGCAGGCCGTGCGGGCCGAGCGGGGCTGGGAGCGCACCAGCCTGGAGTTCGCGGTCCGGCCGTCCGGGGAGTTCACGATGGTCGCGTTCCACGACGCGGTCACCAGCCTGCGAGGCCGTGACGGCGGTTTCGAGGCCGTCCTCGACCCCGACGCCCGGCTCCCGGAGCCCGGCGACGACCAGCCGGGCTCGACCGCCGCCCCGGCAGGCGACGCCGACCTCGCGGCCGCCCGCTTCCGCGCGTACCTGGAGCGCCGCGCCGCGATCCTGGGACGCCGCGAACCGCTGCCGCCGCCCGCGCCGTCGATCGCCGAGGCCGAGCGCCGCATCGGCCTGCCCCTGCCCGCCGACCTGCGCGCCCTCTACGAGATCGCCGACGGCGACGCCATCGACTACTCGCCCGGCTACCTGCTGGCGGGCAACACCTGGCTCTCGGCGGAGACCGCCGCCGCGATCCACGAGGACCAGCGCCAGCCGGTCTGGCACGGATGGGAGCTGGGCTGGGACTGGGTCGTCTTCGACGCCGACCCGCCCGAGACCGTGCGGCGGTGCGGCGGCCACCCCGGCTGGATCCCCTTCGGCAGCGGCGAGGACGGCAACTACCTGGCGGTGGACCTCGCGCCCGCGCGCAACGGGCGTCCCGGGCAGGTCATCCGCGTCGGTCGAGACTACGACCAGGGACCGGAGTACGTCGCCGAGTCGGTGACCGCGCTGCTCGGCCTGTACCTGGAGCAACTGGACAAGGGCGACCACGAGATCCACGACGGCCACCTGTACCTCCAGGAACCCGTGTCCCGCTTCGGCCCCGAGCGCGTCGTCGGCGAGATCCCCGACCAGATCCCGCCCCGCCTCCAGGCCCTCCACGTCAACGACGCCGCGAGCCCGGTGGACCTCGCCCCGCTCCGCGCCGCGCCCGACCTCCGCCTCCTGCACCTCAACCGCTGCGCGACCGCCGACCTCGGCCCCGTCCGCGACCTGCCCGTCAACTCGCTGCGCGCCACCCTGACCGGCGACGCCGACCTGGCCCCGCTGCGCGGCCACCGCGACCTGACGGCCCTCGACCTGGCCTCGGCCGCCCCGGTCTCCATCGCCCCGCTGCGCGACGTCCCGAACCTGTACGGCCTGGACCTGTCCGGAGCCGACGTCGCCGACCCGCATGTGCTCGCCGACCTGCCCGGCCTGCGCTACCTGGCCCTCACGGCGGCCCAGTGGACCGCCGTGCTGGACGCGGGCCAGGCCCCGCCCGCGCTCGCCGCCGCCTGCCTGGCGGGCGAGGAGACCACCTTGGAGCAGGCCCTCGCCTGGGCCGCCCGCCTGGGACTGGACACCGGGGACGCGATCCGGATCACCGGGACGGTCGGCTGACGAGACCGGTCAGGAAGGCGTCCAGCAGGGCCGTCTGCCGCTCCGGCGGGAAGCGCTCAGGGTCGAACAGGGCCTGCACCACCAGGCCGTGCGTGAACGCCGCCGCCGTGGCCGTGACATCGTCGGCGTCCGCGTCGGCGGGGAGTTCGCCCAGCTCAAGGGCCTTCTCCACGTGCGGGCGCAACATCCCCCGCCAGCGCTCGTAACGGCCGGACTCGCGCGCCGCCAGGTCGGGGTCGGCCAGCGCGCCGTCCCAGGAGCTCACCCACACGCGGTTCATCGCGACCCCGGCCGGTGTGAGCGGCAGCACGTCCAGCAGCGCGGTGCGCAGGGCGGGCAGGCCGGGCGCGGGCGCGACGCGGCGCTCGCGGTTCATGGTGCGCTCCTCGGCGATGTCGAGGGCGTGCATGACCAGGGCCTTCTTGCTGGGGAAGTAGTGGGTGAGCAGCCCGGTGGAGGCGCCCATCTCGGCGGCGACGGCGCGCAGCGTCAGGCCGTCGAAGCCGCGCGCGGCCAGCACGCGCCAGACGGCCGCCGAGACGTCGCGGCGGCGGGCGTCGTGATCTCCACGGGCGGGCATGCGGCTAGGGTACGTACCAAACGTTCGTTATGCACCCTTGGAGGTCCCCCGTGTTCTCCCTCCCGTTGGCCGACGACGCCGAGCTGCGTCCCCTGGAGCCCTGGAACGCCGCCGAGTTCCTCGCGCACGCCGACCGGATGCGCGCGGAGCTGCTGCCGCTGATCCCGTGGGCGCGGACCGTCGTGAACGAGGAGGCCGCGCGGGCGTTCCTCCAGAACTACGCCGACCGGCAGGCCGCCGACGCCGGGCGCATCTACGGCGTGTGGGTGGGCGGCGTGCTCTCCGGGGGCGTGCTGTTCCGCATCTTCGACACCGCCGCCGGCGTGTGCGAAGTCGGCGTGTGGCTGGACCCGGCCGCGCGCGGGCGCGGGCTGGTCACCCGCGCGGTCGGGCACATGATCGACTGGGCGGTGCACGAGCGCGGCATCGTCCGGGTGGAGTGGTGCTGCGCAGCGGACAACGCCGCCAGCATCGCCACCGCCAAGCGCATCGGGTTCACCTACGAGGGCACGATGCGCTCGGTGTTCCCGGTCGGCGGGCGGCGGCAGGACATGCAGACGTGGTCGATCCTGGCCGACGAGTGGCGGCCCGCGCCCGCGCGGGCCTGATCAGCAGGCGGCGCGGGCGGGGCCGCCGGCCAGGGCGTGCAGGCGGTCGGCCATCGCGCGGCCGAACGCCGGGTCGTTCACGTCGGCGTCCAGCTCGTGCAGCTCCACCGCCGAGCCCGCCAGCCCCGCCCGCACGGCCTCGAACAGCGCCGCGTCGGCCTCCGGGTCGTGGTAGACCCCGCCCGCCACACTCAGCGTCGACAGCCCCCGCAGCGGCACGAACAGCGCCGTCGGGCCGGTCGCGGCGCGCAGCTTGGCCGCGACCTCCCGGCCCATCGCGGCGCACTCGGCGGGGGAGGTCCGCACCACCGTCACCGACGGGTTGTGCACGTGGACGTGCCGGTGCCGCAGCCGCTCGGGCACCGCCGGGCCGAACTTGGCCATGTCCAGCGCGCCCAGGCTCACCACCTGCGGCACCCCCGCGCGGCCCGCCGCCTCCAGGCGCTCGGGCCCGGCCCCGCCGACGCCGCCGAGCCGCCCGGTGGACACCTCCAGCAGCGTGGCGTCCAGCACGGCGGCCAGCAGGCCCCCGGCGGCCATCGCCTCCAGCGAGCGGCCGCCCGCGCCGCTGGCGTGGAACACCAGCACCTCGTAGCCGAGCCCGGCCAGGCGCTCGCGGGCCGCGTCCACGCCCCGGGTGGTGACGCCCGCCATCGTCGCGCCGACCACCGGCCGGTCGCCCGCCGGGGCCGGGCGGCCCGCCGCGTACCCGACGGCCATCCCGGCGATCGCGTCGGCGGCGTTGGCCAGCACGCGCAGCGAGACGCGGTTGAGCCCGGCGATGTCGACCACGCTGTACATCAGCGTCAGGTCCTTGCCGCCGACGTAGGGGGCGACGTCGCCGCAGGCCATGCTGGACACCATCAGCTTGGGCACCCCCACCGGCAGCGCCCGCATCGCGCTGGTGGAGATCGCCGAGTTGCCGCTGCCGCCGACCGACAACACCCCGTCCAGCCGCCCGGCCGCGTGCAGCCGGGCGAGGACGGCCGCCGCGCCGTGCGCCATCGCGGTGACGGCCACGCCCCGGTCGCCGTGCGCGCGCAGCGTCGCGAGGTCGGTCCCGGCGGCGCGGGCGACCTCCTCGCGGGGGATGTCGGGGGCGACGCGCGGCGCGTCCAGCGTCCCGGTGTCGACCAGCAGCACCGACACGCCCCGCGCGCGGAGCCGGTCGCGGAGCCAGCCGTACTCCGGACCCTTGGTGTCCAGCGTTCCCATGAGCACCACTTGAGGCATGTTCATCACTGTTTGTGAGCGAGTGGTCGCCGGGCAACCGGCGGAAAAGTAGCAATCGCCTGGCCTGGCGGACTTTCGGGCTGTCGGGGACGCACAGTCGGCGGCGGGCCGGAACGTCCCGGGGTAAGGTAATCCACGATTTCCTTTTAATCCTTACACCCCCCGGGAGCCCCCCTTGGCGGCCGAACACGTCGTGCTGTTGTTGGCGGCCGCCCTCGCGGCCGGCTGGGTGGACGCGGTGGTGGGCGGCGGCGGCCTCATCCAGCTCCCCGCGCTCATGCTCGTCCACCCCGGCCAGGCGGTGGCGGCGCTGGCCACCAACAAGCTGGGCTCGATCGCGGGCACCTCGTCGGCCGCCGTCGCCTACCTGCGCAAGGCCAAGCCGGACCTGCGCGTCGCGCTGCCCGCCGGGGCGCTGGCGGTGTGCTTCGCGGCCGTCGGCGCGCTGTGCGCCGCCGCGATCTCGTCGGCGGTGCTGAAGCCGCTGGTCATGGTGGTGCTGCTGACCGTCGCGGGGATCGTGGTGTTCAAGCCCGACCTCGGCCGCACGCCCAAGCTGGTGCTGCGCACGCGCCGCCGCCTCGCCGCCGCGATCCTGGTGCCGGGCCTGGTGATCGCCTTCTACGACGGGCTGGTCGGGCCGGGCACCGGGACGTTCCTGGTCATCGCGTTCACCACCCTGCTGGGCAGCGACTTCGTCAACGCCTCCGCCAACGCCAAGATCATCAACACCGGCACCAACCTGGGCGCGCTGGCGGTGTTCGCCTCCCAGGGGCACGTGCTCTGGGCGATCGGGCTGGCGATGGCGGCCTGCAACATCGTCGGCGCGCAGATCGGCGCGCGCATGGCGATCAGCAGGGGCGCGGGCTTCGTGCGGGTGGTGCTGCTGTGCGTGGTGAGCGCGATGGTGGCCAAGCTGGGCTACGAGCAGTTCCTCGCCTGACGACGGCCCGGCCCACGCCCGCCTACGCCGACGTCCCGCCCCTGCGCCCCGCCTACGCCTGCGGGACGGGCAGCGGCTTCTCCAGCGCCGCCAGCCCGAGCACCACCAGCGACGCCGTCCAGCCCAGCGGCGCGACCGCCGCCGGCTCGCCGTTCTCGTCCACCTTCTCCGGCAGCACGCCCAGCGACGTGCGGTGGTCGCACAACCAGTCCAGCCGCGTCCGCGCCTCGTCCTGGCGTCCGGAGGCCGCCGCCGCCAGCGCGAACAGCGCCATCTCCGGCGTCCAGGCCACCTTCTTGTTGCCCGACCAGCGCTCGCCCGGCAGCACCCCGCCGTTGGGCAGCGCCTGCCGCTCCGCCGCCCGCGCGATCGCCGCGCTGACGCCGGGGTCGGCGGGCGCGAACGGCGGCGCGAGGAAGGTCACCGAGGTGTCCATCCGGCCCCCCGCGACCGGCGAGCGCGGGTAGCCGTGCGGGGTGAAGCGGGTCGCCACCGCGTCCGACAGCCGGTGCGCGGCCGTCCGCCAGCGCGCCGCCTGGGCCTGGTGGCCGGTGTCGCGCGCGAACGCCGCCGCCGACCGCAGCCCCGCCAGCACCGGCCCCACCACGCCCAGCGTCGGCAGATGCGGGGCCTGCTCGCTGCGCGGGCTGCGCTCCCAGTAGTCGGAGGAGGCGGGCGGCAGGCCCGAGGGGCCGAGCGAACCGGCCAGCCGGTCGGCGGCGCGGCGCACCATCGGCCACAGCTCGTCCATCGCGTCGGCGTCGGCGGCGGCCTGCTCGCGGAACAACCAGCTCGCCCACAACACCCAGCCCAGCGAGTCGAGCTGCGGGGCGCGGCCGTCGACGACGGCGGTGCCGTCGGGGTTGTAGCGGGCGGCCCACATGCCGTTCTCATGCTGGGCCCGCGCCAGGAACCGGAGCACCCGCCGCGCCTCGGGCCGGTGCCCGGTCACGGTGAACGCCGCCGCCGTGAACGCCGAGTCGCGCGGCCAGGAGTACTTCCACGCCCCGTACCAGGACGCCAGCGACGCGCCGTTCGGCCGGGTCAGCAGCCGCAGGTCCAGCAGCGCCCGCGCGGCCATGTCGCGGTAGGGACGGCGCTCGGGCAGCCCGCTCACCGGGCCCGGCTCCGGCGTGGTCACCGCCGGGTCCAGCGGGCGCGACGCCTGCGCGTGCGGGCGCGGCGGCGGATCCACCGGAAACGGGGCCAGCGCGCCGGGCACCGTGCCCCGCGCCAGCCACGCCGCGTCGGCCCGCACCGCCTGGCTCACCCGCGGGTCGGTGCCCGGCACCGTGATCGGGGCGTCGCCGCCGAACGGAATCAGCCGGATGCGGCCGTCGGCCAGCCGGATCACCGAGCTGTCGGGCAGGTAGGAGGCGCCCCGCGCGTCCACCGGGGGCAGCGGCGTCCCGGCGAACGGCCACCCGCCGCCGCCGACCAGCCCGGGGCTCGCCCAGGCGGGCCCGCCCCGCTCCGGCATCGTCGCGCCGCAGGTCGCCACCAGCGCGGCCACCAGCAACAACGCCGCGACCCGCCGGACCCTGCGAACGACACCCCCCGAACCGCCCACGCGACCCCTCTTTCCCCGCTCACCCCACCTTCACCCTGAGGTACCGGTCAAGTACATCAAACGTCACCAAACAGAACATCCTTCCGGGGGCCGGTGCGGCCTCCTGCGCGGGGGTGACCGGCCCGCCCGCCGACCTCGGCCGATGGTCGGAGCGGGAGCCGGGCGGCCCCGGCGGCATGACCATGGACCTGGGAGGACTAGGCTGCGTCGACGGAGCGGACCGCAGAGTGGCGGCCGCACGGGCACCCGTGTACCCACCACTCCCGTGGTCATTGGCTGTCGATCCGTTAAGGACGCCCTCGTGGACCTGTTCGAACATCAGGCGAAGGAGCTCTTCGCCGAGTACGGGGTACCGGTGCCCACCGGCAAGGTCGCCCATACTCCCCAGGAAGCCCGTGCCATCGCGGAGGAGCTGTTCTCCGCGGGCAGCAAGAAGGTCGTCGTCAAGGCCCAGGTGAAGACCGGCGGCCGCGGCAAGGCCGGCGGCGTGAAGCTCGCCGACGACGCCGCCGAGGCCGAGACCCTCGCCGGGCAGATCCTCGGCATGGACATCAAGGGCCACACGGTCCACAAGGTCCTGATCGAGGAGGGCTCGGCGATCGCGCAGGAGTACTACTTCTCCTTCCTGCTCGACCGCGCGAACCGCACCTTCCTCTCCATCTGCTCCGTCGAGGGCGGCGTGGAGATCGAGGAGGTGCCGCACGACCGGCTCGCCCTGGTGCCGGTCTCCCCGCTGAACGGCATCGACCGGGCCACCGCCCGCTCGATCGCCGAGCAGGGCCGCCTGCCGCAGGAGGCGCTGGACGGCGCCGCCGAGCTGATCGAGCGGCTGTGGGCGGTGTTCATCGACGAGGACGCCACCCTGGTCGAGGTGAACCCGCTGATCCTCACCGCCGACGGCGAGGTCAAGGCGCTGGACGGCAAGGTGTCGCTGGACGACAACGCCTCCTTCCGCCAGGAGCACGACAAGCTGGAGGACAAGGCGTCGGCCGACCCGCTGGAGGCGGCGGCCAAGGCCAAGGACCTCAACTACGTGAAGCTCGACGGCAGCGTCGGCATCATCGGCAACGGCGCGGGCCTGGTCATGTCCACCCTGGACGTGGTCTCCTACGCCGGCGAGGAGTTCGACGGCCAGAAGCCGGCCAACTTCCTCGACATCGGCGGCGGCGCGTCCGCCGAGGTGATGGCCAACAGCCTGGAGATCGTGCTGTCGGACGGCGACGTCAAGTCGGTGTTCGTCAACGTCTTCGGCGGCATCACCGCCTGCGACGCGGTCGCCAACGGCATCGTCGCCGCCTACAAGCTGCTGGGCGAGCGCGGCGAGACCGTGAACCGCCCGCTGGTGGTGCGCCTGGACGGCAACAACGCCGAGCTGGGCCGCCAGATCCTGACCGACGCCGCCCTCCCGGGTGTGGAGCAGGTCGACACCATGGACGACG
This sequence comes from Actinomadura hibisca NBRC 15177, assembly GCF_001552635.1. Taxonomy (GTDB): domain Bacteria; phylum Actinomycetota; class Actinomycetes; order Streptosporangiales; family Streptosporangiaceae; genus Spirillospora; species Spirillospora hibisca. The sequence goes on from NZ_BCRO01000101.1 coordinate 13,074, forward strand.
CGGCCAAGCGCGCCGCCGAACTCGCCGCGGCAGGTGCATGAGCATGGCTATCTGGCTCACCGAGAACAGCAAGATCATCGTCCAGGGCATGACCGGCTCGGAGGGCATGAAGCACTCCCGCCGCATGCTCGCCTCCGGCGCGCAGGTCGTCGGCGGCGTGAACGCCCGCAAGGCCGGCACCGAGGTCGACTTCGACGGCACCACCCTCCCGGTGTTCGGCACCGTCAAGGAGGCCATGGAGAAGACCGGCGCGGACGTGTCGGTGGTCTTCGTCCCGCCGAAGTTCACCAAGGACGCCGTGGTCGAGGCCGTCGACGCCGAGATCCCGCTGTGCGTGGTCATCACCGAGGGCATCCCGGTGCACGACACCGCCTACTTCTGGGCCTACGCGGTCGACAAGGGCGGCAAGACCCGGATCATCGGCCCGAACTGCCCCGGCATCGCCTCCCCGGGCAAGTCGAACGCCGGCATCATCCCGGCCGACATCACGACCCCCGGCCGCATCGGCCTGGTCTCCAAGTCGGGCACGCTGACGTACCAGATGATGTACGAGCTGCGCGACATCGGCTTCTCCACCTGCGTGGGCATCGGCGGTGACCCGATCATCGGCACCACCCACATCGACGCCCTCAAGGCGTTCCAGGAGGACCCCGAGACCGACGCCATCGTCATGATCGGCGAGATCGGCGGCGACGCCGAGGAGCGCGCGGCGGCCTACATCGCCGACAACGTGACCAAGCCGGTCGTCGGCTACGTCGCGGGCTTCACCGCCCCCGAGGGCAAGACGATGGGCCACGCCGGCGCGATCGTGTCCGGCTCGGCCGGCACGGCGCAGGCGAAGAAGGAGGCCCTGGAGAAGGTCGGCGTGCGCGTGGGCAAGACCCCGAGCGAGACCGCCGTCCTGATGCGGGAGATCATGAAGAACCTCTGATCCCCCTGCAGCACCCCGAAAGACGCCCGAGCCGCCTCGACGGCCCGGGCGTCTTTCGCGTTCCATGACAACACAGTGTCAACTGTGTACACTTTTCCCATGGAGAACGTCCCGCTCAAGGATGCCCGCCAGCGGCTGGGCAAGCTGCACTCCGACGCCGTCCACGGCCGGCACATCAAGATCACTCGACATGGCACCGACGCCGCCGTCCTGCTCCCCGAGGCCGACTACGAGGAGTACCAGGCGCTCAAGCGGGAGAAGATCATCCAGCAGCTCCAGGCCGACGTCGAGTACGTCACGCCCTACGTGGAGCGCGGTGAGCTGCCGCCCGGTTACGAGGCCCTGACCCGCGAGCAGATGGCGCGGGGCGAGCGGCTTGCCTGATCAGCTCATCTTCCCCTACCGCGTGCGCATGCAAGTGGCGGGGTTCCCGCCGAACGTCCGGGATGCGGCCAACGCGCTGATCATGTCGCTGCTGAACGATCCCGTCCCGCCGGAGGCCAAACCGTACGTCGATTCGCCCGATCACGGCTCCTACGCGATCTCCGACGACCACGCGACCGTCTACTACTCGCTGGTCGGTGCGGGCACCATCGTGATCAGTTTGGTCCACCCCAACACCTGAGGGGGCAGGCCGGGGCGGGGTGAGGTCGGGGCATGACAAAGGCGACACGCCGGGCGGGCGGGGGGCTGGGGGGCGGCTGGGGTGCCAGCATGGACGCCGTGAGCGACGTGACCCCTGGACAACGAGCGACCGCGGACCGGGCGGGGGCGTCCAAGGGCGTCCCGGGCAGGGGGAAGGCCGACGCGCCACCCGCCGGGCCGCCCCGGCCGCTGCTGGTCACCGGGCTGGTCGGCGCGCTCTGGTGCATCGGCATCGGGCTCGCCGTGCTCACCACCGTCACGCTGATCGGGTGGATCGCCGCGCCCCGCACCGCGCTCGGGCAGGGGCTGCCCGGCGTCTTCCGCACGGTGGTCAACTTCTGGCTGGTCTCCCACCACGCCGGGTTCGCCGGGCCCAACGGGCGGGTCGGGCTGCTGCCGCTCGGGCTCCTCGTGCTGCCCGCCGCGCTGCTATACCGGGGCGGCGGCTGGGTGATCCGCGCCGCCGGGGCGCAGGGGCGGGTGCGGGCCGAGGTGCCGCGCGTCGCGGTCGCGCTGGCCGTCCCGTACGCGCTGCTCGCGGCGGCCCTCGCCGTGGCCGCCGCCGCGCCCTCGGTTCGGCCGTCGGCCTGGCAGGCGCTGCTGGCCTGCTTCGTCGTCGCCATGGGCGCGGGCGGGCTGGGCGCGGCGCGGGCGCTGGTGGCCGCGCGCGGGAAGCGCATCCGGACGGGCCTGGGCGCGCTCCTCAAGCTGCTGCCCGAGCGGCCCCGCTCGCTGGTGATCGGCGTCGCCGGTGCCACCGCCGTGCTGCTGGCCTCCGGCGCGCTGCTGGTCGGCGGCTCGCTCGCCCTGCACCTGAAGGAGGCCGACCGCCTCTACGACATGCTCGCGCCCGGCGTCGTCGGCGGCATCCTGCTGCTCGTCGTCCAGCTCGCCTACCTGCCGAACGCCGTGATCTGGGGCACCGCCTACGCGGTCGGCCCCGGCTTCTCGGTCGGGGCGGGCACCTCCGTGTCGCCCACCGGCGTGATCCTGGACGCGGTGCCGACCTTCCCTGCGCTGGCGGCCCTGCCCGAGCCGGGGCCCGCGCCCGTCCTGTCGCTGCTGGCGCTGGCCGCGCCGTTCGTGGCGGGCGCGGTGGGCGGCGCGCTGACCGTCCGCGCCATGCCGAGCCCGGTCTACGAGGCCGCGCCGCTGTGGGGGTTCCTGTCCGGGGCGCTCACCGGGGTCGTGGTGGCGGTCCTGGCGGCCCTGTCGGGCGGCCCGCTCGGCGGCGGGCGGATGGCGACCATGGGGCCGTCCGCGTGGCAGGTGGGGCTCATGGCGGCCCTGGAGGTGGGCATCGCGGCGGCCATCGCGGCCTGGGTCGCCAACTGGTCGATCCTGCGGCGGCCCGCGGCCAAGCCGGAGAAGGCCAAGCCGAAGCCGAAGGCCGCCGTCCCGCTCGCCGCGCCCGTGCCCGCCGCACCGGCCCCGGCTCCGGCCCCGCGCAAGCCCGCCAAGCCCTCGCCGCACGTGTCCGACCCGGTCGAGTTCGAGGAGTCCGAGCCGCTACTGGCGCGACGCAAACCCGCGCGGGCGGGCAGGCGCGCCGACGTCCCGGCCGCTCCGCCCGCCGAACTGGAACTGGAGCTGGAACCCGAGCCCGTCATCGAGCCCGACCCCATCGTCGAGGAGAAGCCGGAGGCCCCGCCGAGGCCCGCCCCGCCGCGCGACGACGCCGGCCGCACCGAGAACCGCGGCGGCGCCATCTACGTCCTGCGGGACGAGCCCCACCAGGACTAGGCAGTGTTTCAAAGCCCCGGCCCAGGGGGCTCGCCTGGC
>NZ_BCRO01000102.1 GCF_001552635.1 Actinomadura hibisca NBRC 15177
TCTGGCCCGGCGGGACTCGCCTTCGGCTTCGCCCCGCCGGGCCAGTTAGGCACTCGCGCGACGGCTGAGGCCTTTGAGACAGGCCCTAGAACATCCCGGAGTAGCGGTCCATCGAGCCCTTGGGCAGGCCGAACTTCTCCTCCAGGTCCCGCATGTAGGTCTCGTCGCAGACCTTCTCCTCGGACAGGGTGTTGGCCTTGTCCAGGCACTGCGTGCGGGTGTTGGTCTCCGGCAGGATCACCACCGCCATGATCAGCGCCAGCGCGCCCAGCAGCGTGCCGATCGCGCCGGTCACGATGCCCGCCGTCGCGCCCGGGGCCCGGCCGCGCACCGCCGCCGCCTTCCGCCGCGCCTTGGTGCCGATCACGACGGCGGCGATGTCCAGCACCAGCCCCAGCGGCCAGAAGAACAGGGAGACCACCAGGCCGCCGACGCCGAGCCACAACGACCGCCGCCCCGCGCCGTCGGAGGCGTCGGGCCCGGCCGGGCCCGGCGGCGGGACCGGCTGCTGGTAGGCCGGCGGGCGCTCGGGGGCGCCCACGCCGTTGGGGACGTCCGGTCGGGCTCCGCTGCCGCCCTCGCCCTGGCCCGGCTGCTCGCTCACGTGGCTCCTCCTGCGGTGTCGGCCCGGCCTCGTGCGCCGGGTCGGCTGTCATGCGCCGTGCTGCGCGCCCGCCGTGCCGTGCCGTCCGCACGGTCTCGGTCGGGTGCGACGAGCAGGCCGGATAGGCTTCGTCCTGCCGCCAGGCGCCAGACGCCGCGGCCCAACCCCTACACCCCACCGTTACCAGGGAGTCATGGTGTCCGCCCGGCTCGTCGTCCTCGTCTCCGGCGCGGGGACCAACCTACAAGCGCTGCTCGACGCGTGCGCAGATCCAGCCTACGGGGCGAAAGTGGTGGCCGTCGGCGCCGACCGCGGCGAGATCGCCGGAACGGCCCGCGCCGAGGAGGCCGGACTGCCCGCCTTCACCGTGCGCGTGGGCGACTTCCCCGACCGGGACGCCTGGGACGCCGCGCTCACCGGGGCCGTCGCCGCGCACGAGCCCGACCTGGTGGTGTCGGCGGGGTTCATGAAGATCCTCGGACCGCGGTTCCTGGCGCGGTTCGGCGGCCGTACCGTCAACACCCACCCGGCGCTGCTGCCGTCCTTCCCGGGCGCGCACGCCGTGCGGGACGCCCTGGCGTACGGCGTGAAGGTGACGGGCTGTACCGTGCACTTCGTCGACGAAGGCGTGGACACCGGACCCGTCATCGCCCAGGAAACGGTCACCGTGGGCTGGCATGACGACGAAGACTCCCTGCACGAGCGCATCAAGCAGGTGGAGCGCCGGCTCCTGGTCGACGTCGTGGGACGCCTGGCCCGCGATGGCTGGACCGCCCGAGGCAGGCGGGTCTCCATGAAGTGCCGCACGTGCAACACGTCCGCAGACGATGAGGGGAGCTCGACCGGTGAGTCGGGTGTCGATTAAGCGCGCGCTGATCAGCGTGTACGACAAGACGGGCCTGGAGGAGCTGGCCAGGGGCCTGCACGAGGCCGGGGTGGAGATCGTCTCCACCGGGTCCACGGCGGGCCGCATCGCCGCCGCCGGGGTGCCGGTGATGAAGGTGGAGAAGCTCACCGGATTCCCCGAGTGCCTGGACGGCCGGGTCAAGACCCTGCACCCCAAGGTGCACGCCGGGCTGCTGGCCGACCGGCGCAAGGACGACCACCTCCAGCAGCTCGACGACCTGGGCGTGGAGCCGTTCGACCTCGCGGTGGTGAACCTGTACCCGTTCGCCGACACCGTCGCCTCCGGGGCCAAGCCGGACGAGTGCGTCGAGCAGATCGACATCGGCGGCCCCACCATGGTCCGCGCCGCCGCCAAGAACCACGCCAGCGTCGCGGTCGTGGTGTCCCCGGCCGCCTACGGGCAGGTGCTGGACGCCGTCCGCGAGGGCGGGTTCACGCTGGACGAGCGGCGGCGGCTGGCCGCGCAGGCGTTCGCGCACACCGCGTCCTACGACGTGGCCGTGGCGTCCTGGTACGCCGGGACCTATGCGCCCGACGAGGTCGCCGCCGACGCCCAGTGGCCCGACTTCCTGGGCGCCACCTGGGAGCGCTCGAACGTGCTGCGCTACGGCGAGAACCCGCACCAGCGCGCCGCCCTCTACACCGACGGCACGGGCGGCGGCCTGGCCGGGGCCGAGCAGCTCCACGGCAAGGAGATGTCCTACAACAACTACGTGGACGCCGACGCCGCCCGCCGCGCCGCCCACGACTTCGCCGAGCCCGCCGTCGCGATCATCAAGCACGCCAACCCGTGCGGCATCGCGGTCGGCGACGACGTGGCCGCCGCGCACCGCAAGGCGCACGCCTGCGACCCGGTGTCGGCGTTCGGCGGCGTGATCGCCGTCAACCGCCCGGTCACCGCCGAGATGGCCCGCCAGGTCGCCGAGGTGTTCACCGAGGTCCTGGTCGCGCCGGACTTCGAGGACGCGGCGCTGGAGATCCTCACCCAGAAGAAGAACATCCGGCTGCTGCGCTGCCCCGAGGGCCCTGCGGGCGAGGTGGAGTTCCGCCGCGTGGACGGCGGCCTGCTGCTCCAGACCGTCGACCGCGTGGACGCCCCCGGCGACGACCCGGCCACCTGGGAGCTGAAGACCGGCACCGCCGCCGACGAGGCCACCCTGCGCGACCTGGCGTTCGCCTGGAAGGCGTGCCGCTCGGTCAAGTCCAACGCGATCCTGCTGGCCCACGACGGCGGCACCACCGGCGTCGGCATGGGCCAGGTCAACCGGGTCGACTCGGCCCGCCTCGCGGTCACCCGCGCCGGGACCGAGCGGGCGCCGGCGTCGGTGGGCGCCTCCGACGCCTTCTTCCCCTTCCCCGACGGCCTGGAGGTGCTGACGGAGGCGGGCGTGCGCGCCATCGTCGAGCCGGGCGGGTCGGTGAACGACGACAAGGTCATCGCCGCCGCCGAGAAGGCCGGGATCGCCCTGTACTTCACCGGGGTGCGGCACTTCTTCCACTGATCATCCGAACGCCGCCGAGCCCGGTCCCGCCGCCTGCGGGGCCGGGCTCGTCCGTGCCCAGGGAGTAAGTAGCCCGAACGGGTGGTTTTGTAAATCTTGGGCGGTTTTACGTTTAGGCGTTGGTAGCCTCGGCGAGGTCAAGGTCTTTTGGTCTCGCCTTGACTCCAGGCAATCGCCGCCCGACTCCCATTCCCTGCGCCCGCCCCTGCGGTGCGCGAGCACCGCCTAGGCGTACGGAGGCTCCATGGAACCGCTGGTCACCCTGCTGCTGAGCTCGATCGTGCAGACGATGACGCTGTTCACCGAGGCACGTCAGATCATCGGCCTGGCCGCCGCCGTGCTGGCGGCGGTGCTGGCCGCGCAGGTCGGCTGGCACGGGACCGACCGGATCATCGCCTGGCGCGGTCGCGCCGACCAGGAGTAGTTCAGCGCAGCCGTGCGCGCAGCGCCGCGCGTGCCTCCGGCCACTCCAAGTCGATCATCGAGTAGGTCGCGGTGTCGCGCAGGCTCCCGTCCGCCCGGATCCGGTGGTTGCGGAGCACCCCCTCGAAGGTGGTGCCCAGCCGCTGGATCGCCTGCCGCGACCGCTCGTTGCGCACGTGGGTGTGCCACTCCACGCGGATCGCGCCCAGCCCGTCGAACGCCCGTCCCAACAGCAGCAGCTTGGCCTCGGTGTTGAGGCCGGTGCGGTGCCAGCGCGTCCCCAGCCACGTGTGGCCGATCGCCACCCCCCGATGCTCCGGGGTGATCGCGTAGTAGGACGTCGTGCCCGCCACCTCGCCGGTCGCCACGTCGATCTGCGCCCACGGCAGCCGTTCGCGCAGCTCGCAGGCGGCCAGCGCGGCGTCGATCTGGGCCCGCATACCGGCGACGTCGCCGGGCTGGGGCTCGTTCAGCCACGTCCACACGCCCGGGTCCTTGCCCGCCGCGAACAACCCCTCGGCGTGCTCGGCGGACAGCGGCTCCAGCCGCACGTGACGGCCGGTCAGGACGGGGCGGTCGAACCAGGCGTCGGTCATGCCGACCAGCCTAGGAAGCCCAAGTGGCCTGCTGACAGGGCCACTTAAGCGCGCTTCCCGGAAACCACTTCACGGCCGTCCCGCGCCCGCCCGCTAGCATGGGCCCGACGCGACTGGCGCGGTCAAGGTGGGACCGACCACCGGGGAGCGAAGCAGTCCGGCACGCCGCGCGCCTGGGTGGCCGGGAACCGAGCCGCGGGCTCGTCCCCGGTGAACAACAGCGCGGAGGTACCGATGACGGCACAGATCCTGGACGGGAAGGCGACCGCCGCCGAGATCCGGGCCGATCTCAAGGCGCGGGTCGAGGTGTTGCGCGGCAAGGGCGTGCGCGTCGGCCTCGGCACCGTCCTGGTCGGCGACGACCCCGGCAGCCACGCCTACGTCAAGATGAAGCACCGCGACAGCGACGAGGTCGGCATCCAGAGCTTCCGGCACGACCTGCCCGCCGACGCCACGCAGCAGGACGTCGAGCGCGCGGTCGCCGACCTCAACGCCAACGACGAGTGCACCGGCTACATCGTGCAGCTCCCGCTGCCCCGCGGCCTGGACGAGCAGCGCGTGCTGGAGCTGATCGACCCCCTCAAGGACGCCGACGGCCTGCACCCCATCAACCTCGGCCGCCTCGTGCTCATGGAGGAGGCCCCGCTGCCCTGCACCCCCAAGGGCATCGTGGCGCTGCTGCGCCGCTACGACGTGCCGCTGAAGGGCGCCGAGGTCACCGTGATCGGGCGCGGCATCACCGTCGGCCGCCCGCTCGGCCTGCTGCTCACCCGGCGCAGCGAGAACGCGACCGTCACCCTGTGCCACACCGGCACCCGCGACCTGGCCGCGCACGTCCGCAACGCCGACATCGTCGTGGCCGCCGCCGGGGTGCCTGGCCTGATCACCGCCGACATGGTCAAGCCCGGCGCGGCCGTGCTGGACGTCGGCGTGTCGCGCGTGGACGGCAAGCTGGCCGGCGACGTGGCCGCCGATGTGGCCGAGGTCGCCGGGTGGGTCGCGCCCAACCCCGGCGGCGTGGGCCCCATGACGCGGGCGATGTTGCTGGCCAACGTCGTCGAGGCCGCCGAGAAGGCCGCCGGAGTCTGACGACGGCCGCGCGGGACGGGCACGACCCGGCCCGCGTTGGCCGGATCCCGCCGCGCCCCCGTTCGCGCTGCCGTTCGGGGACGCGGCGGGATCACACCGTCAGCTCGCCCGGCGCCCCGCCGCCGCCGGACGGGTCACGTGCCCCGGCGCGGCGTGGTTGGCGCCCGGCGTGCGGCGCATCTCCTGGGTGGCGCGGCCGTCCACCGACGGCCGGCTGCTCTGCTGCGGGACGTGGACCGGCGGCAGCGGCCGGACCAGGCCCATCGCGATGACCTCGTTGGCCAGGCGGGTACGGCGGTTGGCGCCCTCCGGGATGCGGAACTTCTGGTAGAGGCGCAGCAGGTGCTGCTTGACCGCCGCCTCGGTCACCACGAGATCACCGGCGATCTCGCGGGCCGTGGCGGGGGCCACGAACGCCTCGTCCGACAGGGCGGGCCGGCACAGCGAGGTCAGCACGTCGACCTCGCGCCGGGTCAGCTCGGGAGCCACGGCGCGCCGCAGCTCGACGTCGGGATCGACCTCCTCGCGGGGGATTCCCCCCATCCGGCAGCGCGCCGTGCCGAAGCTCACGACGTCACCGTCCTCCAGGACACGGCGGGCGATCGGCCGGCCGTTGACACGGGTCCCGTTGCGGGACAACCCCATGTCCACGACGTACACGTACGGGCCGCGCCGAACGATCTCTGCGTGCAAACGGGACACACTCGGGTCGTCGAGACGGATGTCCACTCCTCTCCCTCGACCGACCGTCGTGACGTCGGGGCGCAACGGCATCACCAGCCCGCTGTCCTCGATCCGCATGAACGGCCCCTCCACGGCAGTCCTCCCAGCTAGTTAGCGACCCCTGTCCGACGGGTTACCCGGGCGGGTCGCGGGCCACACACGCTTACCGGCGAGTAGCCCAGTGGGGGAAGGGGTTTCAGGGCTCTCGGCTGTCCGCTCTGTCCCTCCCGTCCGGGTCTCGCTGCTTTCGCCGTCCACTACCGTGGAGGCGGAGACCGCAAGCGGAGCGAGGCCGTGAGCATAGATCATGAGCACTGAACTGCACCGGCGACGGCGCCGGGCGCCCCGAGGCCGCGGTGCCGCGCCGCACTGGCTGGGGCAGCTTCCCTACCTGATCGTGCTGGCCGGCGTCGCCGGCGGCCTGGTGTTGTGCGCGCTCGACTACTTCCGCAAGGGATCGGGCCTGATGGCGGCCGCGGTGCTGTTCGGCGCGCTGGCGCGCCTGGTGCTGCCGCCGAGCCAGGTCGGGATGCTGGAGACGCGCAAGAAGTGGCTGGACGTCGCGACGATGGCCGGGTTCGCCGTCGCCATCGCCGTCGCCGCCTGGGTCGTCCCCAGCAAGTAGCGCGAGGCCGCCGTGCCGCCGGCGAGGGGCCCCGCGCCGAGGTGGGGCCGGGGTCGGACACCAGATATCTTGATATCGAGCAATGACGCCGCAGATGTAAGGGAGTGTCCGGTTGACCGACGCGACGATTATCTACACGCACACCGATGAGGCCCCGCTCCTGGCGACCTACTCGTTCCTGCCGGTGATCGAGGCCTACGCCTCGACCGCCGGGGTGACGGTGGAGACCCGGGACATCTCCCTCGCCGGACGGATCATCGCCTCCTTCCCCGAGCACCTGACCGAGGAGCAGCGCGTCGGCGACGCCCTCGCGGAGCTGGGCGGGCTGGCCGAGACGCCGGGCGCCAACATCATCAAGCTGCCGAACGTCTCGGCCTCGGTCCCGCAGCTCAAGGCGGCGATCACCGAGCTGCAGCAGCAGGGTTACGCGCTGCCGGACTACCCCGACGAGCCCGCGACCGACGAAGAGCGCGAGGTCCGCGCCCGCTACGACAAGGTCAAGGGCAGCGCCGTCAACCCGGTGCTGCGGCAGGGCAACTCCGACCGGCGCGCCCCGGCCGCCGTCAAGCAGTACGCCCGCAACCACCCGCACCGCATGGGCGCGTGGTCGGCCGACTCCAAGACCAACGTGGCGGCCATGGGCTCCGGTGACTTCCGCACCAGCGAGAAGTCCGCCGTCGCCGCCGCCGACGGTTCGCTGCGCATCGAGCTGGTGGACGGCGAGGGCGACGTCACCACGCTGCGCGAGTCGGTACCCGTGCTCGCCGGGGAGGTACTGGACGCCTCGGTGATGCGAGTAGCCGAGCTGCGCGAGTTCCTGACCGCGCAGATCGCCCGCGCCAAGGACGAGGGCGTGCTGTTCTCGGTGCACCTCAAGGCCACGATGATGAAGGTCTCCGACCCGGTGATCTTCGGTCACGTGGTGCGCGCCTTCTTCCCGCAGACCTTCGGCAAGTACGGCGAGACGCTGGCCAAGGCCGGGCTGTCGGCCAACGACGGCCTCGGCGCGATCCTCAACGGCCTGGACCGGCTGCCCGAGGGCGCCGAGATCAAGGCGTCGTTCGAGGCGGAGCTGGCCGAGGGGCCGGAGCTGGCCATGGTCGACTCCGACCGCGGCATCACCAACCTGCACGTGCCCAGCGACGTCATCGTGGACGCCTCCATGCCCGCGATGATCCGCACCTCCGGGCACATGTGGGGCCCCGACGGGCAGGAGCACGACACCCTCGCGGTCATCCCCGACTCCAGCTACTCGGGCGTCTACCAGGCCGTCATCGACGACTGCCGCGCCAACGGCGCCTACGACCCGGCGACCATGGGCTCGGTGCCCAACGTCGGCCTGATGGCGCAGAAGGCCGAGGAGTACGGCAGCCACGACAAGACCTTCGAGGTGCCCGCCGCCGGCACCGTGCGGGTCGTGGACGCGGGCGGCGCGACCGTCCTGGAGCAGCCGGTCGCGGCCGGCGACATCTTCCGGATGTGCCAGACCAAGGACGAGCCGATCCGCGACTGGGTCAAGCTGGCCGTCACCCGGGCCCGCCTCAGCGGCGACCCGGCGGTGTTCTGGCTGGACGCCGACCGCGCGCACGACGCGGTGCTGATCGAGAAGGTCGAGAAGTACCTCGGCGAGCACGACACCGCGGGCCTGAGCATCGAGATCAAGGCGCCGGAGGAGGCCGCGAAGCTCTCCCTGGAGCGCATCCGGCGCGGCGAGAACACCATCTCGGTCACCGGCAACGTGCTGCGCGACTACCTGACCGACCTGTTCCCGATCCTGGAGCTGGGCACCAGCGCCAAGATGTTGTCGATCGTCCCGCTGATGGCGGGCGGCGGCCTGTTCGAGACGGGCGCGGGCGGCTCGGCCCCCAAGCACGTGCAGCAGCTCGTCAAGGAGAACTACCTGCGCTGGGACAGCCTGGGCGAGTTCTTCGCGCTGGCGGCGAGCTTCGAGCACCTGGCGCGGGCGGCCGGGAACGCGCGGGCGCAACTGCTGGCCGACACGCTGGACCGTGCCACCGCGACGTTCCTCAACGAGAACAAGTCGCCGACCCGCCGCCTGGGCGGCATCGACAACCGCGGCAGCCACTTCTACCTGGCCCTGTACTGGGCGCAGGAGCTGGCCGCGCAGAACGACGACGCCGACATGGCGGCGGCGTTCGGCCCGCTGGCGGCGGCCCTGGCCGAGCGGGAGCAGACGATCGTGGACGAGCTGCTGGCCGTGCAGGGCTCCCCGGTGGACCTGGGCGGCTACTACCGTCCCGACCCGGAGAAGGCGGCGGCGGTCATGCGCCCGTCGACCACGTTCAACGAGGCTCTGGCGAGCCTGAACGTCTGAAAGTAGCGCGAGGCAGTCCGGTGTAGGGACGGTCTCGTCGGAGGGCCGCCACGGGATTCCGTGGCGGCCCTCGCCGTTTGTGAGGAAACAGCCATGCCGAAGGCCGCACCTGGCGAAGGCGCGACGCCGTGAGCGCGATAGCCTGGCAGGCGGAATATCTCGACGCCGAGACATTCGAGCTCGGCGGTCGGGCGGGTTTTCCGGATGAGGCCGATCGCGCCCCGTCAGGTCACAGGAGATGAAGAAGGCTATGACGCGCACCCCAGTCACCGTCACCGTCACCGGCGCCGCGGGCCAGATCGGCTACGCGCTGCTGTTCCGCATCGCCTCCGGGCAGCTTCTCGGCGCGGACGTACCCGTGCGCCTGCGGCTGCTGGAGATTCCGCAGGCCGTCAAGGCCGCCGAGGGCACCGCCATGGAGCTGGACGACTGCGCGTTCCCGCTGCTGGACGGCGTCGACATCTTCGACGACGCCACCAAGGCGTTCGCGGGCGCCAACGTCGCCCTGCTGGTCGGCGCGCGCCCGCGCACCAAGGGCATGGAGCGCGGCGACCTGCTGGAGGCCAACGGCGGCATCTTCAAGCCGCAGGGCGAGGCCATCAACGCCGGCGCCGCCGACGACATCAAGGTGCTGGTGGTCGGCAACCCGGCCAACACCAACGCCCTGATCGCCCAGCAGCACGCTCCGGACGTCCCGGCCGAGCGCTTCACCGCCATGACGCGCCTGGACCACAACCGCGCGCTGGCGCAGCTGTCGAAGAAGGCCGGCGTGTCGGTCTCCGACATCAGGAAGCTGACGATCTGGGGCAACCACTCGGCGACCCAGTACCCCGACATCTTCCGCGCCGAGATCGCGGGCAAGAGCGCCGCCGCGACGGTGGACGACCAGCAGTGGCTGGAGAACGACTTCATCCCGACCGTGGCCAAGCGCGGCGCCGCGATCATCGAGGCCCGGGGCGCGTCCTCGGCCGCCTCCGCCGCCTCCGCCGCGATCGACCACGTGCACACCTGGGTGAACGGCACCGCCGAGGGCGACTGGACCTCGATGGCCGTGGTGTCGGACGGCTCCTACGGCGTGCCGGAGGGCCTGATCTCGTCCTTCCCCGTCACCACCTCCGGCGGGAAGTGGGAGATCGTCCAGGGCCTGGAGATCGACGACTTCTCGCGCGCCCGCATCGACGCGTCGGTGAACGAGCTGGCCGAGGAGCGCGACGCGGTCCGCAAGCTGGGCCTCATCTGAACCTGACCCTGCTCGCGACGAGCCCCGGCCCGCCAAGGGCCGGGGCTCGTCCCGTTCCCGCATCTTTGTGATCACGTTGACACGGAGTGTGACGCTCGGGATGATTGCTCCCGGAGTCGTCCAGTGGTGAATGGCGCGTGGCGTCAGAACACGCTCGCGGACCTGTGTGCCGCACGCTCGTTCCCGTCCTGGCAAGGCGGGTTGGGCGAGGAGACCTCAAACGACTCTCTGCATCCAGCAGGCCCTTCGGACAGGTAACTTCGAACACAGGAGCAACATCCGTGGGAGCTGAACTGAGCTTGACCGCCCGCGTGGCGGTCTTGGAGCAGCGCATGAACGAGAGCGACCAGCGCCAGCTGTGGTACGAGCAGCGCAGTGCAGAGCGGTTCGGCCGGCTGGAGAGGAAGTTCGACCGCATGGCCGTGGACGTCGGCGTGCTCAAGAGCGACGTCAGCACGCTCAAGAGCGACGTCAGCACGCTCAAGAGCGACGTCAGCACGCTCAAGAGCAACGTCGGCGTGCTCAAGGGCGACGTGGACACGCTCAAGAGCGACGTCAACGCCCTCAAGGCCGGGCAGATCGAGACCAACCAGATGCTGGCGAAGCTGGTCGGCTGGATGGAACGCCAGAGCAAGTAGCCGGATGAAGCCCGGCGAACGTCCGGCGCGCCGGACGCCGAGAGGCTAGTCCGGCGACGCCGCGCGGGCCGCCGTCCCCTCGGGGCGGCGGCCCGTTGCCATCTGCGACGACGCGCTCTTCAATGGCCGGATTCCACCCCGCCCGGCAACTAAACTGGTAGGGATATAGGTTATGTGGATCGGTCGGCCCGGCGCGGCGGGTCGGCCGGTAAGTCGGCTGCTTTGCCGGAACTGCCCGGATAGGCTGCCCCGAGTCGTCGAACGGGGAGGCACGAGGGTGGCCGAGCAGGCGTTCCAAGTCGATCTGCGCGGGGTGGTGGACCTGCTCAGCCGCCACCTGTACGCCAGTCCGCGGGTGTACCTGCGGGAGCTGCTGCAGAACGCGGTGGACGCGATCACCGCCCGCGGCGGCGGCGGCCGGGTGCGGATCGAGACCGGCGGCGGCGCGCTGCGCGTGCACGACGACGGCATCGGCCTCACCGAGGACGAGGTCCACCAGTTGCTGGCCACCATCGGCCGTTCCTCCAAGCGCGACGAGCTGGGCTTCGCGCGCCACGACTTCCTCGGCCAGTTCGGCATCGGCCTGCTGTCGGCCTTCCTGGTCGCCGACGAGATCGAGGTCGTCACGCGCTCGGCCAAGGGCGGCCCCGCCGTGCGCTGGACGGGCCTGTCCGGCGGCAGCTACCGCGTCGAGCCGGGGGAGCGCGACGAGCCCGGCACCACCGTCACGCTGCGGCCACGCCAGGGCGCGGCCGAGCTGCTCAGCCCGCCCGTGGTCGCCGACCTCGCCGCCGCCTACGGCTCGCTGCTGCCCGTCGAGCTGACCGTGGACGGCGTCCCGGTCACCGGCGACGGCCCGCCCTGGCAGACCGCCCACCCCGATCCCGCCCGCCGCCGCCGCGCCCTGGACGCCTACTGCAAGAGCCTCTACGGCTTCGAGCCCTACGACGTCATCGACCTGGACGTGCCCGAGGCGGGCCTGACCGGCGTGGCGTTCGTCCTCCCGCAGGCCGTGTCGCCGAGCTCCCGCGCCGCGCACCGCGTCTACCTCAAGCGGATGTTGCTGGCCGAGAGCGTGGAGGGCCTGCTGCCCGAGTGGGCGTTCTTCGTCCGCTGTGTCGTCGACGCCGGGGAGCTGCGCCCCACCGCCAGCCGCGAGGCCCTCTACGAGGACGAGCTGCTGGACGCCACCCGCCAGGCCCTCGGCGAGCGCATCCGCCAGTGGCTGGTGCGCCTGTCGGAGACCGACCCCGCCAAGCTGCGCGGCTTCCTGAGCCTGCACCAGCTCGGCGTCAAGGCGATGGCGCTCCAGGACGACGACATGTTGCGCATCGTGGACCGCTGGCTCGACTTCGAGACCTCCGCCGGGCCGATGACCCTGGCCGAGTTCCGCCGCCGCCACGGCGAGGCCCGCTTCACCCCCAGCGTGGACGAGTTCCGCCGCCTGTCGGCCGTCGCGGGCGCGCAGGGCGTCGGCCTGGTCAACGGCGGTTACGTCCACGACGCCGACATCATCGAGCGGCTGCCCGACATCGACCCCGACATCCGGCTGACCCGCCTGGACGCCGCCGAGCTGACCACCCACTTCGGCGTGCTCGACCCCGGGGCGGAGCTGGGGATGCGGCCGTTCCTGGCGGCCGCGCAACGCGCCGTCGAGCGGCTCGGCTGCGAGGTCGTGGTCCGCGACTTCGACCCGGCGTCGCTGCCCGCGCTCTACCTGACCAGCCGCGCCGCGCAGCACCGGCAGGAGCTGGACCAGGCCCGCGAGGCCGCCGACGACCTGTGGGCCGACGTCCTGGGCGCGCTCGACAGCGCCGCCGCCAGCGACCGCCCGCAACTCGTCCTCAACCACCGCAACCCGCTGGCCCGCCGCATCACCGGCCTCACCGAGGACGGCCTGGTCGAGCTGGCCGTGCAGGCGCTGTACGGGCAGGCGCTGCTGCTGGGCCACCACCCCCTGCGCCCCGCCGACACCGCCGTCCTGAACCGCTCCTTCCTCGGCCTCCTGGAATGGGCCGTGCACGACCCGGAGGCCACCCCGTGAGCACCGACGACGTCTACGCCCTGATGTCCCAGGCGGGCGAGCTGCCCTACGGGGAGGCCCGCACCGTCCTGGTGGAGGACGCGCTGCGCCGCGCGGAGGCGGCCGGGGACGAGCACCTGGCGTTCCGGGTGCGGATGGAGCTGACCAACGCCTACCGGTACGGCGGCGAGCCCGCCAAGGCGTTCGCGACCTTCAGCCGCACGCTGGCCGACCACGACCGCGACCCGGCGCGCTTCGACCAGGGCCTCAGCCTGCTGTGGCAGATGAAGGCGACGGTGAGCGCGCTCACGGCGTTCCCGGAGATCCCGCTCGACCGCACCCACGCGGTGCTGGACGACATGGAGCGCCGCTATCTCGCCGGGGGCCACAGCCTCCAGGCGGTGTACCACTACCGCAACATCGTGGCGCGGCACGTGGGCGACCTCGACGCCGCCGACCACTGGTACGCCAAGTGGGTGGCCGCGCCGCGCGACGACCTGTCGGACTGCGCGGGCTGCGACCCGACCGGCATGGTGGAGCACCTGAAGTTGCGCGGCCGGTACGAGGAGGCGTTCGAGATCGCCGCGCCCGTGCTGGACGCCCAGCTCAACTGCACCGAGCAGCCGCACGGCATCCTGACGGCGCTGCTGGAGGTGTACCTGCGCACCGGCCGCCCCGAGCAGGCCCGCGACGCGCACCGGCGCGCCTACCGGCTGCACCGCGCCCAGCTCGCCGACCTGCACGAGATCGGCGAGCACCTGGAGTTCTGCGCGCGCACCGGCAACCACGCGCGCGGTCTGGAGATCCTCCAGCGGCATCTGGGCTGGCTGGACCGCGCCCCGAGCCCGTACACGGCGATGTGCTTCGCGGCGGCCGCGGCGCTGGTGCTGCGGCGGGTCGAGGAGGCGGGGCACGGCTCGGCGACGGTGCGCCGCCCGGCGACCGCGGACCGTCCGGCCGCCGAGGTGCCGGTACCGGAACTGCGCGCGGAGCTGGCGGAGCTGGCCGAACGGCTGGCGGCACGCTTCGACGCCCGCAACGGCACCTCCTACCAGGGCGACCTGATCCGGACGACCTTCGCGGCGGACCAACTCCTGGACCACCTCCCGCTGACCGCCTACGACCGCCGCCCGACCCCCGCCCCGGTCCCCGCCGCGCCGCCGGTCCCGGACCTCGCTGCCGAGAACGACCTGGACGCGCTGCTGGACGCGGCCGACAAGCGCCGCGCGTCCGACGACGTGCCGCGCGCCCTGGCGGCCTGGCGACGCTTCGACGAGCTGGCCGAGACCGTCGAGCCCACCGCCCTGCAAGCAGCACGACGGCTGGACGCCCGGGGCGTCGAGCACGCCCTGCAGAACGACCACGAAAGCGCCCTGGAAGCGTGGCAGGAGGCGTTCACCCGGTTCGGCGAACTGGGCGAGGCCGAACTCCAGCACCGCACGCTCTCCCGCATGGGCGCGGCGCACTTCGCCCAAGGCGAAGAAGAGAAGGGCCTCGCCGAACTCACCGCCGCCGTGGCCTACGACGACGCCCACCCGGCCCAACGCGGCTCCTCCACAGGGATGCGGATGCGGCTGGCGAGCGCCCACCTGCACCGGGGCCAGGCCGCCGACGCCCTGCCCGTGCTGGACGCCATCCGGCCCGACGGCGACTGGGAGGCGGGTGAGGTCGAACTCCTGCGCGGCCAGGTGTTGCTGGAGACCGGCGACATGGACGGCGGCACCGCCGCGTTGCGCCGCTCGCTGGAGGCGCTCCGCGCCTCAGGTCAGGGCGGCTTTGAGCAGGCCCAGGCGGCCCTGCTGCTCAGCCGCGTGCTGAACCACCTGGCCGCGCACAGCGAGGACGCCGCCTTCCTCAAGGAGGCTCTGGACGCGCTGGACGAGGCCGTCGCCCACGCGCCCGCCGGGACGCCGCTGCGCTCGGGCGCGCACCTGGAGCGCGGCACGCTGCTGCTGGGCTCCGAACGCGCCGCCGACGCCGTGCCCGACCTGGTGGAGGCCGTCGCCGGGTTCACCGCCGCGGGCCTGCCCGGACCGGCCGTGCTGGCGCGCGTGGATCTGGCCGCCGCGTACCAGGCGTCCGGCCGTCACCTGGAGGCCGCCGAGACCGCCGAGGAGGCGCTGCCCGGCCTGGAGGACCCCGCCGACGTGCACCGCTGCCGCCTGATCCTGGCGCACGCGCAGCAGGGCTTGGGCGAGGCGGAGGCCGCCGAGACCTTCGCGTCCCTGGCCGAGGACGCCGAACCCGCCGTGGCGGCCGAGATGCTGGAACGGTCGGCCGAGGTGCTGACGGGCCTGGACATGGACGCGCAGGCGGCCGAACGGTTCCTGGAGGCCGCCGGCGCGTCCGAGCGGGCGGGCAACTCCTACGCCGTCGTGCAGAACCGGCGGCGGGCGGCGATGTGCCTGCTGTGGAGCGGCCAGCCGGACGAGGCCGTGGTGACCGTCGAGTCGTCCCGCGCCACCCTGGCCGCGCTGCCCGCCGACAACCCGGAGGGCCGCACCTGGCTGACGGCGCTGGTGTCCTACGACCAGGCGCGCATCCTGGCCGCGCTGGACCGCCACCAGGAAGCGTTGGAGCACGTGGAGACGGCCGTGGAAGGCTTCACCGCCCTGGGCGAGACCGGGCCCGCCGAAACGGCTGCTGGCCTGCGCGACGAGATCCGGCAATCGTCGGCCTGACGCGTGTCGGCGACCGCTGCTCACCCCGTGTGCTCAATAGAATCCGTTGCGCACACGGGGATGAGGGGCGGCGGTCGCGCCGCCCGCGCACGACGGGGTTGATGCTTTCCATGCGCCGGGTACTGGTCGCCCACGGCTGCGTTTGCGCGGCTTTGCTCACGACGGCGGCCCCGGGGCGCGCCCACGAGCCGTCCGCCGCCGATCTGGGCGTGGCGGTGACGGCGTCGCAGAAACGGGCGAACCTGGGCGACGTGGTGGGCTTCACGGTCACGGTGTGGAACTCGGGCCCGATGACCGCCCCGAAGCCGACGGCGACGATGCGGATTCCGCGCGGCCTGGCCATCGTCGAGACCGGCGAGACCACCTGCGCCGAGCAGACCCGCCTGCTGCGCTGCCAGCTTCCCAGCCTCCCGGACGGCCGCGCGCGCTCTATCCACATCCTGGGGATAGTGAAGCCGAACGCGACGGGCACACTGCGCGTGACGGCGACGGCCCGCTCCACGGCGACCGACCCCGTCCCGACCAACGACACCGCCACCGTGGCGCTGCCGGTGACCCCGGGCACGGACCTGGCGGTCCGCCTGAAGGCCCCGGCGAAGGCGATGCGCGGCGCGCCCATGAACGTGACCGCGACGATACTGAACAAGGGCCCGCGCACCGCCGACAAGGTGGTGCTGCACCTGGGCGCGCACAAGGCGCTCCTGCACACGGCCCCAGCGGACCGCTGCCGTGTGCTGCGTCAGCAAGGAGCCGACCAGTACTTGCGGTGCAACCTGGGCACCCTGAAGCAGGGGGCTCAGCGCAAGGTGAAGGCCACGGTGGTGTGGCACGAGCCCGCGTTGCGCGCCCGCGCGCAGGACTTCGCCGTCAGCGCGGCGTCGGCGCAGGGGGAGCGGAGCCCGGAGAACAACGTGGCGACGGCCCAGGTGAAGTTGCGCTGACGCTTGGCCTCCGGGGAGGCCAAGCGCCGTCAGGCTGGCAGCCGATGCGCCCCGTTCGCGGGAGCCGCCTCCAGGAAAACAGGAGCCTCCCAGCCCTGCCCCTCGAACGCCGCCGCGATCGACTCCCGGACACGATCGGCCCGCTCCGTCGCCGCCAGCACGATGACCGAGCCACCGAAGCCGCCGCCGACCATCCGTCCACCGCGCGCCCCGGCCCGCATGGCGGCCTCGACCGCCGCGTCGGCCTGCGGCCAGGACACCTGGAACTGGTCGCGCAACGACATGTGCGACGCCACGAGCATCGCACCCATCTCCGCGACCGCGCCCGCGCGCAGCAGCCCGGCCGCAGCCTCAACACGATGATTCTCAGTAACCACATGCTGGACCCGCCGCCGCAGCACGGGATCGCGCAACGATCCAAGCGCCCCGGCGAGATCCTTCACATCACGGAGCGCTTCGACACCCAGCAGACCCGCAGCCCGCTCACACTCAGCACGCCGCTCGGCGTATTCGCCACCCGCGAGCGCATGCGAGACACGGGTATCCACCGCAAGCAACGTCATCCCGGCGTCCTCAGGCGCGAAAGGCACCTTGCCCGACAACCCGCTCCGGCAGTCCAGCAGCAGCGCATGCCCGGCCGTGGCGAGCAGCGACGCCGAGGGATCCATCAGCCCCGACGGCACACCCACATGCTCGTTCTCGACACGCCGCGCCAACTTCGCCAGCTCCGGCCGCTCGATCTCAACGCCATACAGATCGCACAAGGCGAGCAAGGTGGCGCAAACCAGAGCAGCCGACGACGACAGCCCAGCCCCCTGCGGCAGATCCGCGTCGATCAACAGCGAAGCGCCACCCACACCGAACTCGCGCAACACCCACGCAGCCCCGGCCGGATAGGCGGCCCAGCTCTGCTCAGCCGGAATAGGACCACCCGCCACCGGCACCGTGACGGGCACACCGGCAGCCTGCAACGAGCGGACCTCCAACAGCCCGTCGTCCCGCCGCGCCGCCGCGACCTGCACACCGAGCGGCAACGCGAACGGCAACACCAGCCCGTCGTTGTAGTCGGTGTGCTCACCGATCAGATTGACCCGCCCAGGGGCGTGCCAGACGACCTCGGGAGGCCGCTGGTACGCCTCGTGGAAAGCAGCGCCGGCACTCACCGCTGGATGAAGGCCCACGCGTCGGAGACCATCGTGCGCAGGTCCCGCTCCGGCTTCCAGCCAAGCTGCGACTGGATCTTCTCCGAGGAGGCGATCAGCACCGCCGGGTCGCCGGGACGGCGCGGGCTGACCACCGCCGGGATCGGGTGGCCGGTGACCTCGCGGCACACCTCGATGACCTCGCGGACCGAGTAGCCGGAGCCGCTGCCGAGGTTGAAGATCTGGTGGCGGCCGGGCTCGCAGGCGTCCAGCGCGAGCAGGTGGGCGTTGCCGAGGTCGATCACGTGCACGTAGTCGCGGACGCAGGTGCCGTCGGCGGTCGGGTAGTCCTCGCCGAACATCTGCACGGACTCGCGCTCGCCCAGCGCGACCTTGAGGACGTTGGGGATCAGGTGGGTCTCCACGGCGTGCCGCTCGCCCTGCGCGCCGTGCGAACCGGCGACGTTGAAGTAGCGCAGCGAGACCGCGCCGATCCCGTACAGGCGCGCGAACTCGGTCAGCGTCGCGTCAATGGCCAGCTTGGACGCGCCGTAGGGGTTGGTCGGACGCGTGGGGTCGGTCTCCAGGATCGGCGTGGACTCCGGCTCGCCGTAGGTGGCGGCGGTGGACGAGAAGACGATCCGGTCCACCCCGGCCCGGCGCATGGCGTCCAGCAGAGCCAGCGACTCGCCGAGGTTCTTGTCCCAGTACAGGCCGGGCTTCTCTACGGACTCGCCCACCAGGGACTTGGCGGCGAAGTGCAGCACGGCGTCGAACCCGGCCCCGTCCAGGACGCCGAACGCGGCGTCGCGCAGCGTCCCCTGTACCAGCTGGGCCCCGGCCGGCACCGCGTCCTCGTGCCCGGTGGACAGGTCGTCCAGCACGACCACCTCGTGCCCGGCGTCCAGCAACTGAGCCGAGACGACGCTGCCGATGTAGCCGGCACCTCCGGTGACGAGCAGCTTCACGAACGGACCTCCATGTAGGGACGGCGGGGTCCGCCCAGGCTATCCGGAAGCACGGAACCAAGACGTGAAGGCAGCAGAGGAAGCCAATTCGCCCTCAGGAGTGGATAGGGGAGTCCGGCGAATCCACCCAGACACTTTGGCCGCCGGGCGTGACAGTAAGTCCGTAGCGGGTGAGCGCGGGACGTCCTGCCCTTTCCCAGCGCTGCTCGGCCTGCCGGATGTCCTGGGCGGCCGTCTGCTGGCTATGCAGTGGCATGAACGGTGATGAAGTCACGCACCGTCCTTGGGCCGTGCCGTCGTCATGGACGTGGAGCACCGCCAAGGGCCAGTCCGGATGAACGGTCGGGGCTAGTGGCACCACGATGATCCCGCCGGGCCGCGTCTGCTCCACCCATGCGTAGGGGATGGTGTGCGCGGAGGCCGTGGCGATGAGCCGGTCATAGGGAGCCTCGCCCAAGCAGCCCAGTTCCCCGTCCCCGACGACCACGGTCACCGACGCGCCGACGGCGGCGAGGGCCGAACGGGCACGGCTCGCGGCCACGGGATCGCTTTCGACGCTGACGACGTTGTCCGGCCCGGCCAGCGCGGCGAGGACGGCGGCGTTGTACCCGGTCCCCGTACCGATCTCCAGCACCCGCACCCCCGGCCGCACCGCCAGAGCCTCGATCATCCGGATCATGACGGAGGGGGCGCTGCTGGAACTGGTCGACTCCATCCCTCTGCCCATCGCCGGGTCGCACAGTTCCGCTGGAAGGGCTGGATCGGGCGCGACCCGCGTCACGACCGGCGCGTCCGCCGCCACCCGCCGCCGCCATTCCTCGGGGTCGTCACGGCGGTGCAACGGCACGAGCCCGCCGGACGCGTCCCGCACGAAGATCTCGTCCGGGATGAACGGCTCCCGCGGCACGCTCGCAAAAGCTTCGCGGACGTTCACTGCTTCCCCGTCCCGTTGCACAGCGCGCACGGCCTCCAGACCCGGTTGCCGTCGTCCGACACCCACTTGCCGCCCTTACCGTCACAGGCGGAGCAGTCCGCACCCTTCCGGTGCTTGCCCATCGGTTTCGATCCTTCCGTGAAAGCCTCCGGCCGGGCGGGCCTCTCCCTGCGAGGCCACCGGGGGAACAGTGGCGGGTGAAGGGTGCGCCTTGGACCCCGCACCCGCACCGCCCGGCCGGAGGAGCTATCCACCGCCCGGAGCAGCCTCGTCGGGCTCCTCATGCAAGGCGGTGAGGTTGTCTTCGGCATAACTGCTGATCAGAGTGATGGTGCTGGGCAACATCCCGTGCCGTCGAAGGGCTTCCTCGTAGGCGGCCTTGACGACCTCGGCCGCCAGCCGCAACGAGGTCTGCGAGGCCGTGGTCATGCCTGCTCTTTTGCATGGACGCGGAGAGCATGAGCGATGGCTTCGGCCGCCCCACGCGGATCGGCGACGGGGCTGATCGTGCGGCCGTCGGCGGCCCAGGTGAACGACCAGCCTTCGACGCGGTCGAAGTCGCAGCCCACGTCGGCCCGGTAGGTGATGTTGTCGGCGTTGACGACGAACAGCGCCAGGCAGCCCGCCCGCACCGCCAGTTCCGCCCGCAACCCCGGCCGGTCTTCTCCGATCACCTGCCGCAGGACCTCCAGGAAGGCCCTGCGCTGGCCGGACGGCAAGGGCTGATCGACCATGCCCGCCGCGTGTCGTGGTTTGTCGAAGCTCATCGCCGTCCCCGTTCTCTCGTACCTGAGACAAGCGTGACCCCACCGCGTTAGCTTGGCCATGTCTCGCGAGAGGAACGAGGGTCACGGAGGGTTAATGGCAACCACCGCTGAGTCAGTCGATCCGATGGCCGGGCTCTGGTCTCTTCTAGCCTCCCAACTGCGGATACTCCGCAAGCAGCGCGGTCTTTCCCAGGCTGCGGTTGGCGGTCTGGTCCAAGCCGACCACAAGACGGTCTCGAATTGGGAGGCCGAAAGGAACCATCCGCCCGTCGAAGCTCTCCGCATCCTCGACTCCGAGTGGAGGACGGGAGGGCTGCTCGAAGCCCTTCACCACTACGCCAACACCATGCAAGCCCCGGCGGAGTTCCTCGCTGTAGTCGAGTATGAGGCGATGGCGCACGTAGCCCGGATCAACGGCGTGGCCTTCATCCCCGGCCTTCTCCAGACCCCCGAATACGCGCGCGAAGCGTTCATCATGGCGGGCGTGACGGATGTCGAAAGGCAGGTGGCGCTGCGGATGGAACGGCAGGCCGTCCTCACCCGCGAGGGTCCACCGTACGTCTCCGTCCTCCTCTCAGAAGTAGCCCTGCTCATCGTCCCCGGGCATCTGCGCCGTGGACAGATCGAAAGACTTCTCCAGGTGGGGGAGCTGCCTCACGTCACGCTCCGCCTAGTGCCCATCGACGCAGGTCTCCAAGTAGGACTTGAAGGGGACTTCTATCTCTTCAGCACCCCCCAAAGAGAGGTGGGGTTTCTCGAGAACCCGGCTCGTGGAACACTGGTGACGGAGACAGCCGACCTGCGTAGACTCACCGTTGCGTTTGATCGCACCAGCGGGCGGGCACTCTCGCCGGAGGCCACCCGCGTCAGACTGCAGGAACTGATCGAAGGGCCACAGTGACTACATGGCGTAAGTCCAGCCGCAGCGCCAACTCGGGTCAGGAGAACTGTGTTGAGCTCGCCCGACTGAGTGACCTCGTCGGTGTGCGGGACTCGAAGGCTCCCGAGGCCGGCCACTTGTCGCTCTCGGCTGAGAGCTTCGCTGAGCTCGTTGCCCGCGTGAAGCGGGACGAGCAGATTGCCTGATCTGGGCAATTAGGCCCAGAGCCCCGGTCTGTGTGCGCAGGTCAGGGCTGTAGGCCAAGGAAATCGGCGAGTTCCCGCATCTCTGGCGTGAGCGTCCGTCGCCTGGCCACGGTCTTGCCGAGGATGTCGCGGGCCATGCGCTGGTTGACGATCCACTCCGGGCTGATCGCACGGATCTCCTGGAGGATCTCCAACGCCTCGGTGTGCTGCTTGAGCTGGATGTGCGCCTTGGCCACGTCCAAGCGGTGCCGGTTGCGGCTGGAGGCTCTGGCCCGGAAGCCCGTCCTAGGGATTCTTTGCGAGAGAACCAGCACCCGGTCCGGCCTGTCCTCGATCATGTAGTTCTCGGCCTGGCGCGTGGCCACGGCGATGGGGCCGAACGTCCGCAAGGGATCGGAAGGCGGCGCCCACTCGTCTCCTAGGGTGACGGCGGCGGCCTGGGCGAACCTCAGCGCGTCCGACGCCTCGCCCGGCTCGTTGTTGCGGGATGCGGCCGTGGAGACCCGCAGCAGCAGCCCGCCCCACGCCGCCAGTTCCTCTGGCGTCGCGCGGGAGATCCGGGGCTCGATCTCGTCGGCGGAACGGGCGGCCAGGTCGAGCGTCCCCGCCAGGTCTCCGCGCCGCATCAGCAGCCAACACCGGGTGTTGAGGATCGCCGCCTCTTCCAGCCTGCCCGGCGCGTCGTCCAGCGCCCGCCGCAACGCGATCTCGGCCGCGTCGAACTGGCGGGTCGAGACCAGAAGCAGTCCGGCGAGGTGCAGGACCCGTGACCGAACCCGCCGCCCCGGCCGACCCAGGGCTTCGGCGTCCCGAAGGAGGGAGGGAAGCAGCGCGCCCAGCTCGGCGTACCGGTTCTCCGTGAACAGAGGTTCCGCCGCCTCCACCGCGCTGAGCACCCCTTGCGGGGTAGGGGTCTCTTCAGGCTGGCCGTTCTTCCGGAGGAGCGCGTCCCGCACCGGAGCCCAGCGGTCCGCCGTCACCTCTTCCTGCGCGGGCCGGACGATGAGGTCCGAGGTCGAGATCTCAAGCGCCTTGGCCAGCTTGCGCAAGGTCTCCAGCCGGGTGTCCTCGCGTTCGCCCTGCTCAAGTTTGCGGATCAGGGACAGGGAGACGTCTGATGACTGCGCGAGCTCCTTCTGCGAGAACCCACGTCGCTTGCGTACGGACCGGAGGCGTTCCGCCAGGCTCGGCGTACTCATACCGTCCAGCGTAAGGACCGGCCGGGTGGTTTCTCAGGGGCTCGGCGAGTGCAACCAGATGGTCTGACCGTCGGGAGTCCTTTTGGCAGGAGCACCCTTCGGAAGTGCCTCAGAGGGGTGTATTCGCAGTTCAGAGCTGTAGGTCAAGAAAATCGGCCAGTTCTCGCATCTCCGGGGTCAGCTTGCGCCGCTTGGCCGTGATCGCACCGAGGATGTCCTTGGCGTAGCGCTGGTTCGTGATCCATTCGGGCGCGTCCCGCCGGACGTCCTGCAAGATCTCGAACGCCTCTGGGTACTGGCGTAGCTGTGTCCTGGCCTTCGCCACGTCGAGCAGGTGGCGGTTGCGGTTGTTGGAGGTGGGACGGAGGTCCCGGGAGGGGATCTTCTCCGCCAGCGTGATGACCTGGTCGGGGCGATCCTGGACCATGGCGTTCTCGGCGCGCTTCATCGCGACCGTCAGTGGCCCGAACGAACGCAGGAAGTCCCCTTCCGGCGTGTACTCCGCGTTCATGGCGACCGCCGCTGTACGGGCCAGCCGGATCGCGTCCTCGGCCTCTCCCGGCTGGTTGTCCCGTACCGCCGCCGCGCTCCGCCGGATCAGCAGCCAGCCCCATACGGACAGTTCCGCCATGGTGGCCCGCGACATCCGGGGCTCCACCTCGTCCGCCCACTCGGCGGCGAGGTCCAGCGCTCCACGCAGGTCACCCTGGCGAATCAGCAGCCAGCACCAGGTGTTCACCACCGCGGCACCGTCCAGGTGATCCGTGGCCTCGTCCAGCGCGCGGCGTAGCGCCAGCTCCGCCGCGTCCAGCTGGCGTGTCTGCGTGAGCAGCCATCCAGCGTGGTGCAGAACCCGGGAGCGGATCGACCGGCCTTCCTCGCCCAAGGCGTCCGCCTCGCGCACGAGCGGCGGCAGGACCCGTACCAGTTCCGAGTAGTGATCCCTGGAGAACAGGGGCATCGCTTCTCCCAGCGCTCGCCGAACCCCTTGGAGAGTCGGCGGCTCCTCCAGGGCCCCGGAAAGAGCGTCCTTCTGGAGCAGGGCGTCGCGCACCGGGCTCCAGTCTTCGGAAAAGGTCTCCTCCTGCTCACGTCCGACCAGCAGGTCGGACGTGGGGACGTGCAGCGCTCTGGCGAGCTTGTGCAGTGTTTCCAAGCGGGTGTCGTTCCGCTCTTCCTGCTCAAGCTTGCGGATCAATGACACGGAGACGCCGGAGAGGGCGGCGAGTTCCTGCTGGGTAAAACCTCGCCGCTTGCGTACGGACCGGAGGCGTTCCGCGAGGTTCGGCGTGCCCATACCGTCCATCCTAAGAAGCGGACGAACGGTTCCTCAGGGAACCGTTCACAGGCTTGCGGGGGCTCGGGGACGGGAAGGCGTTGGGGACGGTCCCCGAGTGAAGAGGGCGGCGGATGGAGCACAGTGGCGATACCGGCGAGCCCGGCAGGTTCGCGCGGCTCCTCATCCGCGCTCTCACCCGCACCGCCGATCTCGTGGCGCGGCTGTCCGGCTGCGATCCGCAGGCCGTGCGCGAGGAGCCGTCGGCCGAGCGCGTCCGTGCCCTCGTCGCCGAGAACACCCAGCTCACCGACGACGAGCGTGCCCTGATCGGTGAGGTGTTCGCGGCCGGGGAGCGGCCCCTGCGCGAGGTCCTGGTGCCCCGCACCGAGGTCGTCTTCCTCGACGCCGAGCTGCCGCTGAGCAGTGCCGCCCGTCTCGCCGCCGCCAGCCCCCATTCCCGCTTCCCGGTGTTCCGCGACTCCCATGACGAGGTGATCGGCTTCGTCCACCTGCGTGACCTGCTCGTCCCCGAGGTCGCCGACCGCTCCCTGCCCGTCGGCGAGCTGGTTCGTCCCGCCAAGTACCTGCCCGCCTCCCAGCGCGTCCTCCCCGTCCTGTCGGAGATGCGGCGGGAGGGTGTGCACCTCGCCATCGTCATGGATGAGTACGGCGGCACGGCCGGGATCGTCACGCTGGAGGACCTGGTCGAGGAACTGATCGGCGACATCCGCGACGAATATGATGTGCAGGACGCGCAGGCGCGGCGCCTGCACGACGGGGTCGTGGAGGTGGACGGCCTGCTCAACCTTGACGAGTTCGCCGCCGCCACCGGCCTCCGGCTGCCCGCCGGGCCCTACGAGACCGTCGCCGGCCACATCATGGCCGTCCTCGGCCGCGTGCCCGCCGAGGGCGACCGCGTGGAGATCGCCGGACGCCGCCTGGCGGTCGCCCGCATGGACGGCCGCCGGGTCGCCCGCGTGCGCGTCACCCCGCCCAAGGCAAGCCCGAACACCGCCGCCCGCGGGGACGTCCCACCGCAAGAGGGCCCGCCCGCCCCGGACGGACCCGTTACGAACAGCGCCTGAGAGAATCGGTACGTGCACATGTCCCAAGCGACCGAAACCGCCGCCGCCGGAACGCCCCGCGTCCTGTCGGGCATCCAGCCCACCGCCGACTCCTTCCACCTCGGCAACTACCTGGGCGCGCTGCGGCAGTGGGTCGCGCTCCAGGACACGCACGACGCCTTCTACTGCGTGGTCGACCTCCACGCGATCACCGTGGAGCACGACCCGGCCGCGCTGCGCCGCCGCACCCGCGTGTCGGCCGCCCAGCTCCTCGCCATGGGCGTGGACCCGGAGCGTTCCACGCTGTTCGTGCAGAGCCACGTCCCCGAACACGCCGAGCTGGCCTGGGTGCTGAGCTGCATCACCGGGTTCGGCGAGGCCAGCCGGATGACGCAGTTCAAGGACAAGTCCGCCAAGCAGGGCGCGTCGGCCGCCAGCGTCGGCCTGTTCACCTACCCGATCCTGCAGGCCGCCGACATCCTGCTCTACACGCCCGAGCCGGGCGAGAACGCGCCGGTGTTCCACGTCCCGGTCGGCGAGGACCAGCGCCAGCACCTGGAGCTGACCCGCGACCTCGCGCAGCGCTTCAACCACCGCTTCGGCGACACCTTCGTGGCCCCCGACGCCTTCATCCCCGCGGCCGCCGCCAAGATCACCGATCTCCAGGAGCCGACCGCCAAGATGAGCAAGTCGGCCTCCTCGCCGCAGGGCATCATCGACGTGCTGGAGGAGCCCGGCCCGATGCGCAAGAAGATCATGCGCGCGGTCACCGATACCGGCACCGAGGTCCGCTACGACGAGCAGAACAAGGCGGGCGTCACCAACCTGCTGCGCGTCTTCTCGGCGCTGGAGGGCACCCCCATCCCGGACCTGGAGACCCGCTACGCGGGCAGCGGCTACGGCCAGTTCAAGAAGGACCTGGCCCAGGTCGTCCTGGACACCTTCACGCCCGTCCGGGAGCGCACCGAGAAGCTGCTGGGCGACGAACGGCACCTGGACGCGATCCTGCGGCACGGCGCCGAGCGGGCCGGGGCGGTCGCCGCCCGGACCATGGAGATCGTGCGCGATCGGGTGGGATTCGTGGGACGTGGCGACTGACCTATCCGGCGCCGCTCCCGGCCACCCCGTCACACGCATGATCGGGGTGGCCATCCCCATTCCCGACCCGTACGGCGACGCGCTCCAGGCGATGCGCGAGTCGTTCGGCGACCCGCTGGCCAACGCGATCCCCACGCACATCACGCTGCTGCCGCCCACCGAGGTCCCGGCGGCGTCCCTGCCGGACATCGAGGACCATCTGCGTGCGGTCGCCCGGTCGGAACGGGGCTTCTGGATCAGGTTGCGGGGCACCGCCACGTTCCGCCCGGTGTCGCCGGTGGTGTTCATCGCCCTGGCCGAGGGCATCAGCGGCTGCGAGCGCCTCCACGCCAAGGTGGTGTCGGGCCCGCTGGAACGCGAGCTGTCGTTCCCGTACCACCCGCACGTCACCGTCGCCCACCACCTGCCCGAAGAGGCGATGGACCGGGCCTTCAAGGAACTGGCCGACTACCGCGCCGAGTTCGAGGTGTGGGGCTTCTCGCTGTACGAGCACGGCTGCGACGGCGTATGGCGCCCCCAACGCGACTTCGCCTTCGGCAACGACCACTCCGACTGACGCCATATTCATCATGCCGCCGCGGTGGTGATCGGGCGTCGATCGCAAGGTCTGAAGGCTCGGCGGCCGGGCTCTCGAACGCGCCGGGATTCACCTGGTGAGGGAGGGGTAGGACCCGTACCGCCCAGCAGGCCATCCGGTCCGGTGTCCAGGCCCGCCAGGACCGTCAGGGACGGGCCGTCCACGAGGACCAGCGTGGTCGAACCCCGCCGACGATCCGAGAAGGAAAGCCGAGAGTTCCAGTGACGGTACGCTCCGTGCATGGCTAAGGTGATCGACGCCGTGGGGCGGCGCGTGGAGGCGGCGACCGAGGCCGCCAAGGGCCTGTTGCGTGCCGCGCGCGCCCGGTGGAAGTGGTTCGACCACCTCGCCCGCGCCTACGAGCGGTACCAGGACCGCCGGGGCGACCGGCTGGCGGCGGCGCTCACCTCCTACGGGTTCCTGTCGTTCTTCCCGCTGCTCGCGCTCGCGTACGCGCTGCTCGGCTACCTGGTCGGGGTCAGCGACCAGGCCCGCGAGTACTTCGTGGACGCCATCAACTCGCTGCTGCCCGGGTTGTCGGCGCAGCTCCAGATCGAGAAGATCGCGCAGTCCAAGGCCGCCGCCGGGCTCATCGGCACCGCCGGTCTGCTGCTGACCGGGCTCGGCTGGGTCGCGGTGCTGCGCGAGTCGTTGCGCGACATCTGGGGGTTCGAGCCGGTCGCCGAGGGCGTCAACTTCCTGCTGATGAAGGTCTGGGACGCCGCGGTGCTGGTGTTCCTGGGCGCCATGCTGATCTGCAGCTCGGCGGCCACCACCGTCACCGGGCAGGCCACCAACGCCGTGCTGGGCTGGCTGGGGCTGGACCACGTCACCGGCGCGGGCACCGTGTTGCGGCTGTTGTCGCTGACGGTCGCGATCGTGTTCGACACGCTGATCTTCCTGGTGCTGTTCTCGCGGCTCTCGGGCACCCGCGCGCCCTGGCGGCGCATCATCCGGGGCGCGCTGGTGGGCGCGGTCGGCTTCGAGATCCTCAAGCAGATCGCCACGCTGCTGCTGGCGCGCACCACCAGCAACCCGGTGTACGCCTCGTTCGCGGTGCTGGTCGGGCTGATGGTGTGGATCAACATCCTGTCGCGGTTCATCCTGTACGCGGCCGCCTGGACCGCCACGCGCCGGGTCGTCATGAAGGCCGACAACGGCGCGACGGGACCGGCGGCCGAGGACGCGCGGACCGTCAGCGCCCGCCCGGACGGCGGGGGAGTGACCGCGGTCGGCTGATCAGGACCAGAAGGCGTCGTCGGCGTACTGGTCCTCGGCGATAGTGCGGATCTCGGCGATACGGCCGCCCTCGAAGCGGAACACGTCCACCGCGCGGCCCGCCAGCACCCGGCCGGGGCGTTCGGCGTAGGTGTGCACGAGCGCGACGCCGTGGTCGTCCCCGGCCATGACGGCGTACGGCTCGGTGCGGAAGGTGCCGTCCGACAGCTCGAACAGCTTCACGTAGAAGCCGAGGACCTCCTCGGCGGTGGTGTAGACGCCGCACAGCGGGCCCCGGCCGGGGACGCGGTGCACCACGTCGTCGGACAGCAGTTCGCGGATCAGCCCGACGTCGCCCTTGGCGAACGCGGTGTACCCGTCCCGGAGCAGGGCGACGTTCGGATGCTCGTGCGCTCGGAGTTCGGACACGGTGCTTCCTCCTGCGGCGCGCCGGTCCGCCGTCCAGCGGCGGCGCGCGGTGACCGGGCGCCACCGCGAGGGTAAGCCCGCCCGCCGGGACGAGGCCAGTGAGGGAAGCCTTACCGGCCGTCAGGAGCCGGTGTGCCGGCGACGGCGCAGCACGAACGTCAGCACCGCGGCCGCCAGCGCCACGCCCAGCGCGCCGCCGCCGATCAGCAGCCAGCTCTGGTCGGACTCGTCGGGGCTGGTCAGCGCGCGGGGCAGCAGGCTGTTGGGGCGGCCGTCGTCGGCGGCCTTCGGCTGGGCGTCGCCCGGCGGCACCAGCTCGCCGACCGGCTTGACCTTGCCCTGCGCGGCGAACCCCCAGTCCAGCAGCTTGGCCGCGTACGGCGACGGCGGCTTGTCGGCCTTCATCAGCGCGATGACGATGGTCTTGTCGCCGCGCTTGGCGGCGGCCACGTAGGTCTGGCTGGCCGCGACGGTGTAGCCGTTCTTGCCGCCGATCATGCCCTGGTAGGCGTGCGCCTGGCCCGGCAACATCCGGTTGTGGGTGTGGATGGGGTAGCCGCCGGTCTTCTTCCCCTTCTTGCGCTCCTTCTTGGTGGGGGGCGCGGGGAAGTGGTGGTCGATGGTCTCCACGTACTTGCGGAAGTCGGGGTTCTTCAGGCCCTCGCGCAGGATCAGCGCCAGGTCGTAGGACGAGGTGTGCTGGGTCTTGACGTTCAGGCCGAGGTCGACGTCCAGGCCGTTGGGCGATCCGGCCAGGGTGTCGCGGGCGTTCAGCCGCTGAGCCTCGGCGTTCATGTCGGCGAGCGTCTTCTTCATGCCGCCGTTGGCCTCGGCGAGGGTGACGGCGGCGTCGTTGGCCGACATCATCATCAGCGCGTAGAACAGGTCGGACACCTTGTACTGCATCTTCGGCGTCATGCCGACCTTGGTGCCCTCGACGTCGCAGGCGCCCTGGCTCGGCCGCACCAGGCGGTTGGGGTCGAGCTTGGACACCAGCGCGACGGTGGTGAGCGTCTTGAGGGTGCTGGCGGGCAGGTACTGGCCGTGCGGGTCCTTGGCGGCGAGCACCGCGCCGGTGTCGCCGTCGGCGATCAGGTAGGACGCGGCCTTGATCTTGGGGGCGGCGGGGACGCCCGGCGCGCCGTTGACGATCGTGCCCTTGCCGGCCAGCTGCGGGCCGCCGACCGGCTCGGTGGCGGGCGCGGCCGCGACGGGCGCGGCGGCGGGTCGTGCGGCGGCCGTCGCCGGTGCCGGGGGC